>NZ_JBIAIE010000020.1:0-154575 GCF_042871185.1 Streptomyces sp. NPDC006012 | reverse complement strand
CGTCTGGAACATCGACTCCTTCGACCAGTGGGGTGTCGAACTCGGCAAGGTCCTCGCCAAACGCGTCGAACCCGCACTCACCGAAGGCACCGAGGCCGAGGGTCTGGACGAATCCACGCGTGCCCTGGTCGCCCACTACCGGGAGCTGCGCGGCCGGAGCTGAGCGCCGGACCGGCGCCTGGCGGGCCGACGGCCGGCGGGTCAGGTATCCGGAACTGAGCGACTGCCTCGCGCGAGGCTCCTGACGGTGAGTGACCCTTGCGCGGCTTCGGCGGCCGGGTACGTGGCTTCGGCGCTCCGGGCCGTGCGTGACTTCGCCAGGGAGCGTGGTTCGCGGACGCTCGGGGACCCTCCGGCAGGAGCACCAGTGGCGGCCAGGCACCACCGTCAGCGGGCCGGTGTCCGGCCGTCTTCCGATGGGATCTGATGGGAGTGGGAAAGACAAAACCGGGCGCGGCGGGGCCGGAGCCCCGCCGCGCCACGCGTCACGGTGAAGCAGGCGGATACAGCGAGCGCGGCAGTCCGGAGGCCGCCGCCGCGTCCAGCAGCCACAGCGTCCGCTGCCGGCCGTATGCGCCCGCCGCCGGGGCCTGGATCTCGCCCGCGCCGGACAGCGCGATCTGCGCGGCCTCCGCCTTGTCGGCACCGGCCGCGAGCAGCCAGACCTCGCGGGCCGCCCGGATCGCCGGGAGGGTGAGCGAGACCCGGGTCGGCGGCGGCTTGGGTGCGCCGTGCACGCCGACCACCGTGCGCTCGGTCTCCCGCACGCCCGGCAGCTCGGGGAAGAGGGACGCCACGTGCGTGTCCGGGCCGACGCCGAGCATCAGCACGTCGAAGGTGGGCACGGACCCGTGGTTCTCCGGGCCCGCGGCACGGGCCAGTTCCGCCGCGTACGCGTCCGCCGCCGCGTCCACGTCGGCGCCGTGCGGACCGTCCGACGCGGGCATGGGGTGCACGCGTTTCGGGTCCAGGGGCACGGCGTCCAGCAGGGCCTCGCGGGCCTGGGTGACATTGCGTTCCGGGTCGCCCTCGGGCAGGAAGCGCTCGTCGCCCCACCACAGGTCGAGCCGGGCCCAGTCGACGGCGTCCCGGGCGGGCGCCGCCGCCAGGGCGGACAGCAGCCCGTTGCCGTTGCGGCCGCCGGTGAGCACCACCGACGCGGATCCCCGGGACGCCTGGGCGTCCACGACCTTGGTGATCAGGCGGGCCGCCGCGGCCTGGGCCATCAGCTCCTTGTCGCGGTGCACGACCAGCTGCGGGGTGCTCACTTGGACGCCGCCTTCTTCGCCGATGCCTTCTTCGCGGGCTTCTTGGCAGCGGCGCCCTTCTTCGCGGGCGCCGACGCCGTAGCGGTTTCCGACCCCGTACCGGTCTTCGTCGTCGCCCCGGCACCCGCGCCGGCGGGCTTCGGATTCGCCGCGGGCTCCGGGTCCGCGGCGTGCCGTTGGTCCGCAGGCTGCGCGCCGACCAGCCGCTCCACGCCGTAGCGCAGCGCCGACGCGTAGGTGTCGTCCGGGTCGAGCCGCCGCAGCTCCTCCGCGATCAGCTCGGCCGTCTCGCGCCGCTTGAGCGCGACCGCCCGGTCCGGCTGGCCCTGGATGGACAGCGTGGCCAGCGAGCCGTCCGAGCGGTCCAGGCCGATCGGACCGCAGTCGGTGTCCAGCCGGACCGCTGTGAGGCCCGGTCCGGACGACAGCGACCGTGTGACGGGGACGTTCAGCCGGTCCGCGAGCCACATCGCCAGCAGCTCACAGCTCGGGTTGAACTCCTCGCCCGTCACCTCGACGCCCCTGACCTCGCAGGTGACCTGGTCCAGGGCCGCGGCCAGCATCGAGCGCCAGGGCGTGATGCGGGTCCAGGACAGATCCGTGTCGCCGGGCGTGTAGGTCGCGGCGCGGGCGGACAGCTCCCGCACCGGCTGCTCGGACGCGTAGATGTCGGTGACCCGGCGCTGGGCGAGGGCGCCCAGCGGGTCCTTGGCCGGATCGAGCGGCGCGTTCACCGGCCACCAGACGACGACCGGCGCGTCCGGCAGCAGCAGCGGCAGCACCACGGAGTCGGCGTGGTCGGCGACCTCGCCGTACAGCCGCAGCACCACCGTCTCGCCGGTGCCGGCGTCCGCGCCCACCCGCACCTCGGCGTCCAGCCGCGAGGTGGTGCGGTCACGCGGGGAGCGCGAGACCCGCTTGACGACCACCAGGGTGCGCGAGGGGTGCTCGCGCGAGGCGTCGCCCGCGGCCTTCAGGGCGTCGTAGGCGTTCTCCTCGTCGGTGACGACGACCAGGGTCAGCACCATGCCCACGGCGGGCGTGCCGATCGCTCGGCGGCCCTGCACCAGCGCCTTGTTGATCTTGCTGGCCGTGGTGTCCGTGAGGTCTATCTTCATGGCCGGCGCCAGCTCCGTCCGTCTCGTGCGAGCATTTCGTCGGCCTCCACGGGACCCCACGTGCCCGACGGGTACTGCGCGGGCTTGCCGTGTTTGTCCCAGTACTCCTCGATCGGGTCGAGGATCTTCCAGGACAGCTCGACCTCCTCCGTGCGCGGGAAGAGGTTGGCGTCGCCGAGCAGTACGTCCAGGATGAGCCGCTCGTACGCCTCGGGGCTGGACTCCGTGAACGACTCGCCGTAGGCGAAGTCCATGGAGACGTCCCGGATCTCCATCGAGGTGCCGGGCACCTTGGAGCCGAAGCGGACCGTGATGCCCTCGTCGGGCTGGACGCGGATGACGACCGCGTTCTGGCCCAGTTCCTCCGTCGAGGAGTGGTCGAAGGGGGAGTGCGGGGCCCGCTGGAAGACCACCGCGATCTCGGTGACCCGGCGGCCGAGCCGCTTGCCGGTGCGCAGGTAGAAGGGGACGCCCGCCCAGCGGCGGTTGTCGATCCCCACCTTGATGGCGGCGAAGGTGTCGGTCTTCGACTTGGCGTCGATGCCGTCTTCCTGGAGGTAGCCGATGACCTTCTCACCGCCCTGCCAGCCCGCCGCGTACTGCCCGCGGACCGTGCTGCGGCCCAGGTCCTTGGGCAGCCGTACCGCGCCCAGCACCTTGGTCTTCTCGGCGGCCAGCGCGTCCGCGCCGAAGGAGGCGGGCTCCTCCATGGCGGTCAGCGCCAGCAGCTGGAGCAGGTGGTTCTGGATGACGTCCCGGGCGGCGCCGATGCCGTCGTAGTAGCCCGCCCGGCCGCCGATGCCGATGTCCTCGGCCATGGTGATCTGGACATGGTCCACGAAGGACCGGTTCCAGACCGGCTCGAACATCGTGTTGGCGAAGCGCAGCGCCAGGATGTTCTGGACGGTCTCCTTGCCGAGGTAGTGGTCGATCCGGAACACCTGGTCCGGTTCGAACACCTCGTGCACGACCTTGTTCAGCTCCTCGGCCGACTTCAGGTCGTGGCCGAAGGGCTTCTCGATGACCGCGCGCCGCCAGGAGCCGCCCGTCTGGTCGGCCAGACCGTGCTTCTTCAGCTGCTGGATGACCACCGGGAAGGAACGCGGCGGCACGGACAGGTAGAAGGCGAAGTTGCCGCCCGTGCCCTGTGCCTTGTCCAGCTCCTCGATGGTGGACCGCAGCCGCTCGAACGCGTCGTCGTCGTCGAAGGTGCCCTGGACGAAGCGCATCCCCTGGATGAGCTGCTGCCAGACCTCCTCGCGGAACGGTGTCCGCGCGTGCTGCTTGACGGAGTCGTGGACCTCCTGCGTGAAGTCCTCGTTCTGCCACTCGCGGCGGGCGAAGCCGACGAGGGAGAAGCCCGGCGGCAGCAGGCCCCGGTTGGCGAGGTCGTACACGGCGGGCATCAGCTTTTTACGTGACAAATCGCCCGTAACGCCGAAGATGACCAGGCCCGACGGCCCCGCGATGCGCGGGAGCCGCCGGTCCGAGGGGTCGCGGAGCGGATTCGCTCCGGACCCGGAAAACCCTGAAGAGGGAGACAAGACGTCAGCCTTCCGAGGGGGCGAGGCGATCGAGGACCGCCCCGGTCGACTTCAGTAGATCGTTCCAGGAGGTCGCGAACTTCTCGACGCCCTCGTCCTCCAGGACCTGGACCACGTCGTCGTACGAGATCCCGAGCTTCTCGACGGCGTCGAGGTCGGCGCGGGCCTGCTCGTAGGTGCCGGCGATGGTGTTTCCGGTGATCTCGCCGTGCTCCTCGGTGGCCCGCAGGGTCGCCTCCGGCATGGTGTTCACCGTGTTCGGCGCCACCAGGTCGTCGACGTACAGGGTGGGCTTGTACGCCGGGTCCTTCACCCCGGTCGACGCCCACAGCGGACGCTGCTTGCGCGCGCCCGCGCTCTCCAGCGCGTTCCACCGCGCGGAGGAGAAGACCTCCTCGTACGCCTGGTAGGCGAGGCGGGCGTTGGCGACGGCGGCCTTGCCGCGTACGGCCTTGGCCTCCGGGGTGCCCAGTGCGTCGATCCGCTTGTCGATCTCGGTGTCCACACGGGAGACGAAGAAGGACGCGACGGAACGGATCAGCGACAGCTCCAGGCCCCGCTCCTTCGCCTTCTCCAGGCCGGCGAGGTAGGCGTTCATGACCTCGCGGTAGCGCTCAAGGGAGAAGATGAGCGTGACGTTGACGCTGATGCCCAGGCCGATGACCTCGGTGATCGCCGGCAGGCCCGCCTTGGTGGCGGGGATCTTGATGAGGGTGTTGGGGCGGTCGACGAGCCAGGCGAGCTGCTTGGCCTCGGCGACCGTCGCGCGGGTGTTGTGGGCGAGCCGCGGGTCCACCTCGATGGAGACCCGGCCGTCCTGGCCGTCACTCGCGTCGAACACCGGGCGCAGGATGTCGGCGGCGTCCCGGACGTCCGCCGTGGTGATCATGCGCACCGCTTCCTCGACGGTGACCTTGCGGGCGGCGAGGTCCGCGAGCTGCTGCTCGTACCCTCCCCCGTCCTCGGCTCCGCTCGGACGGGGGGACCCCCATCCGCTGCTGATCGCCTTCTGGAAGATCGTCGGGTTGGTGGTGACACCCACGACGTGCTGCTCGTCGATCAGCTCGGCGAGGTTGCCGGACGTGATCCGCTTGCGCGACAGGTCGTCCAGCCAGATCGCGACGCCTTCTTCGGAGAGGCGCTTCAGTGCGTCCGTCATGGAAAATGCATCTCCTACGTGTCGTTATATGAGCGTCAGCGCTGGGCGTCGGCCAGGGATTCCCGGGCCTTGGCGGCCACGTTCTCCGCAGTGAAGCCGAACTCGCGGAAGAGGACCTTGCCGTCGGCGGAAGCACCGAAGTGTTCGAGGGAAACGATGCGTCCGGCGTCCCCGACATACCGGTACCAGGTCAGACCGATGCCGGCCTCCACCGCCACGCGGGCCCTGACGGCCGGGGGCAGCACACTGTCCCGGTAACCCTGATCCTGCTCCTCGAACCACTCCACGCACGGCATGGACACCACCCGGGTGGGCACGCCCTCGGCCTGCAGCTGCTCGCGGGCCTCGACGGCCACGTGCACCTCGGAGCCGGTGGCGATCAGGATCGCCTGCGGGTCGGTGCGCTGCCCGTCGGGCCCTTCGGCGTCGAACAGGACGTAACCGCCGCGCGCGGCGTCGTCGTTGGGTTCGTAGACCGGTACGCCCTGGCGGGTCAGCGCGAGCCCGTGCGGGGCGCCCTTGCCGAATTCCTTGGTGTAGCGGCCGAGGACCTCGCGCCAGGCGATCACGGTCTCGTTGGCGTCCGCCGGACGCACCACGTTCAGGCCCGGGATCGCCCGCAGCGCGGCGAGGTGCTCGACGGGCTGGTGGGTGGGGCCGTCCTCGCCGAGGCCGATCGAGTCGTGCGTCCACACGTAGGTGACCGGCAGGTGCATCAGCGCCGACAGCCGCACCGCGTTGCGCATGTAGTCGGAGAACACGAGGAACGTGCCGCCGTAGACGCGGGTGTTGCCGTGCAGGGTGATGCCGTTCATCTCCGCGGCCATGGCGAACTCGCGGATGCCGAAGTGGATGGTGCGGCCGTACGGGTCGGCGCCGGGCAGCGGGTTGTCCTTCGGCAGGAACGAGCTGTCCTTGTCGATGGTGGTGTTGTTGGAGCCGGCCAGGTCGGCGGAGCCGCCCCACAGCTCGGGGATGACGGGGCCGAGGGTCTGGAGCGTCTTGCCGGAGGCGGCTCGGGTGGCGACGGACTTGCCCGGTTCGAAGACGGGCAGGGCGTCCTGCCAGCCGGCCGGCAGGGTGCCGCTGCTGATGCGGTCGAACTCGGCGGCCCGCTCCGGCTGGTTGTTGCGCCACTCCTGGAAGGACTTCTCCCACTCGGCCCGGGCCTGGTGGCCGCGTTCGAGGGCCTCGCGGGTGTGGGCGAGCACCTCGTCGGCGACGGCGAAGTGCTGCTCCGGGTCGAAGCCGAGGACGCGCTTGGTGGCCGCGACCTCGTCATCGCCGAGCGCCGAGCCGTGCGCGGCCTCGGTGTTCTGGGCGTGCGGGGCGGGCCAGGCGATGATGGAGCGCATCGCGATGAAGGACGGCCTGTCCGTGACCTTCTTGGCGGCCTCGATGGCGTTGTAGAGGGCGTGCGGGTCGAGGTCGCCGTCCGGCTTTGGGGCGACCCGCTGGACGTGCCAGCCGTAGGCCTCGTAGCGCTTGACGGTGTCCTCGGAGACGGCGGTCTCGGTGTCGCCCTCGATCGAGATGTGGTTGTCGTCCCAGAGCAGGACGAGGTTGCCGAGCTGCTGGTGGCCCGCGAGCGAGGACGCCTCGGCGGAGACGCCTTCCTGGAGGCAGCCGTCACCGGCGATGCAGTAGACGAAGTGGTCGAAGGGCGAGGCGCCGAGCGGGGCGTCCGGGTCGAACAGGCCGCGCTCGTACCGGGCCGCCATGGCCATGCCGACGGCGTTCGCGACACCCTGGCCGAGCGGTCCCGTGGTGGTCTCGACACCCTTGGTGTGGCCGTACTCGGGGTGACCGGGGGTCTTCGAGCCGAAGGTCCGGAAGGCTTCCAGGTCGGCCAGCTCCAGGCCGAAGCCGGCCAGGTAGAGCTGGGTGTAGAGGGTCAGGGAGGAGTGACCGGCGGACAGCACGAAGCGGTCGCGGCCGGACCACTCGGGGTCGGCGGGGTCGTGCCGCATCACCTTCTGGAAGAGGGTGTAGGCGACCGGTGCCAGGCTCATCGCCGTACCCGGATGGCCGTTGCCGACCTTCTGTACGGCATCGGCGGCCAGGACGCGCGCGGTGTCAACCGCCCGCTGGTCCAATTCGGTCCAGTCGAGGTCTGTGGTGGTCGGCTTGGTGCTCACCCTGAGTCAGGGCTCCTCTCCACATGTCGAATACCGGTGCACTGGGCGCCCACCGGCCGCTGTTGAGCCTACCCCCGCATGTACGTGCGTTTTCTCCCCACATTCCAGACTGCCGGGAGTCTGTGGGATCCGCCTCCGGACCAGGTTGTACGACCTTTGGCAACCGCATGACGGCCCGCTCCCGCGACGGCTCGGCCGAGGCTGCGCGCGCACCTCGGCCAACCCTTTCCAACACGACCCGACCCCCGCGAAAGCCGGGGTATGGGCAACGTCTACAGTGGCGTGGTACGCGCGAGCCTTTACCGGGACTTCACACGGGGAGGCTTGCTGGGATGTCTCTGTCAGGGGTGTGCGTGACGGCCGTCGAATCCCGTCCAGCTGGGGTAATCGGTGCGAACCAGAGCCCGGTCCACCGGCCGTTCGGGGCCCGGGTCAAGGCGTTCGTGGCGCTGACCAAGCCGCGGATCATCGAACTGCTGCTGATCACCACCGTTCCGGTGATGTTCCTGGCCAAGCAGGGGGTGCCGGACCTCGGTCTGGTCCTGCTCACCTGTCTGGGCGGTTACCTCTCCGCGGGTGGCGCCAACGCGCTGAACATGTACATCGACCGCGACATCGACGCCCTGATGGACCGCACCTCCCAGCGTCCCGTGGTCACCGGCATGGTGAGCCCCCGTGAATGCCTCGCGTTCGGCATCACGCTGGCGGTCGCCTCGACGCTGCTGTTCGGCCTGACCGTCAACTGGCTGTCGGCCTGGCTGTCACTCGGAGCGCTCCTCTTCTACGTCGTCGTCTACACGATGATCCTCAAACGGCGTACGTCGCAGAACATCGTGTGGGGCGGCATCGCCGGCTGCATGCCGGTGCTCATCGGCTGGACGTCCGTCACCGACTCGATGGCGTGGGCGCCGGTCATCCTCTTCCTCGTGATGTTCTTCTGGACCCCGCCGCACTACTGGCCGCTGTCCATGAAGGTGAAGGACGACTACGCGCGCGTGGGCGTGCCGATGCTGCCGGTGGTCGCCACCAACAAGGTCGTCGCCAAGCAGATCGTCCTCTACAGCTGGGTGATGGTCGGCGTCTCGCTGCTGCTGACGCCGCTCGGCTACACGGGCTGGTTCTACACCGCGGTCGCCGTTCTCGCGGGCGGCTGGTGGCTGTGGGAGGCGCACGCCCTGCAGAACCGCGCCAAGGCCGAGGAGACGGGCGCGAAGCTCAAGGAGATGCGCCTGTTCCACTGGTCGATCACCTATGTGTCGCTGCTGTTCGTGGCGGTCGCGGTGGACCCCTTCCTGCGCTGATCCTCCGGCGCTGGTGCGCTGCGGGCTCGCGGCGACGGGCGGGATGCGTGGGCAAGGCCACGCATCCCGCCCGTCGCCGTTCGGCGTACCCGTCGGTAGCATCCTGACCATGGCAGACACGCAACAGGTTGACCCGCGGGCCGAACGTACGGCGGCGCGGCTCGCCAAGCACATCGGCGCCTTCTCCCGGGCGCACGGCGGTGCCGAGGGCCAGGTGGCCTACATCGGCGAGCGCGGCGCCCGCATCGTGCTCGTCGGCGCGGACGGCGTCTGGGGCGATCTGGTCGCCCCCTCGTACGCCGTCGCCGAGCAGGCCGTCGAGAGGTCGAAGATCACCGTCCACGAGTCCTTCGACGGCGAGCTCGCGGGCAAGGTACGGACCGGTCCGTACGAGTGGAAGCGGATGGCCGGCATCCAGCTGGGCGGCTGAACCGCTCGCACCGAAAGGCCCCGGGGCGCGGCGGAGCACGAGGCGAACCCGGGGCCGTGCCGGCGCGGAACCGTGCGCCGCACCTTCTCCAGCGTCGAGCGGGCCGTCGACCGGACGGCCGCACCGGCCGCGCACCGAGCCGCCGTCCGGCGCCGTTCGTACGGCCCCGTCCGAACGGCGCACCGCGCGATCCGCTCTCCCCACCGCGTCCACGGCCACGCTGAAGCAGCAGGCCGGACGGCCGTCACGGGTCCGTACCCGCCGTCGTCCGCACGCCCGCTCCGCTCGTCCACCGGCATCCCTCGCTCCCGTCCCGCCGTGGACCGCGACCTGACGCCCCGCTCACCCGTTAGGAGGGGTGAGACAGCGCAGCGTCCACACGGGGAGCCCGGATGATCGACACGTCGTCCCTGGTGGACCAGTACTGCCACGGTGTGCTCCGTACCGAACTGGGCCTGGGCACCTTCGAGGCCCAGCTCGCCCGTACCGAGGGGCCGCCTGCTCCCGGCACCACACTCTTCGACACGCAGACCGGCTTCGCCGTCCGCCGCTGGTGCCCCCCGCTGCTCGGCCTCGAACCGCACTGCCGGCCCGCGCGCTATCTCGCCCGGCGCCGGGAACTCGGCGTCCTGGAGGCGGGCCGCAGGCTGCTGCGGGGCAGCGGCATCACCACGTACCTCGTCGACACGGGACTGGCCGGCGACCTCACCGGCCCCACCGAGATGGCGTCCGCGGGCAGTGCCGAGGCCCGCGAGATCGTGCGCCTGGAACTCCTCGCCGAGCAGGTCGCCGACACCTCCGGCACCGTCGAGTCCTTCCTCGCCAACCTCGCCGAGTCGGTCCACGGGGCCGCCGCGAACGCCGTCGCCTTCACCTCCGTGGCGGGCGTGCGGCACGGCCTCGCGCTCGCGCCCGAGCCCCCCGGACCCGGTGAAGTGCGCGGGGCCGCCGGGCGCTGGCTCTCCGGGCGCCGGGTCGGCGGGGAGCTGAGCGACCCGGTGCTGCTGCGCCACCTGCTGTGGATCGCGGTCGCCTCGGGCCTGCCGCTGCAACTGCACGCCGGCCTCGGCGAGCCGCGCTCGCCCCTCGACCGTACGGACCCGGTGCTGCTCACCGACTTCGTACGGGCCACGGCCGGCCTCGGCACGGACCTGGTGCTGCTGCACGGCTATCCGTACCACCGGCACGCCGCCCACCTCGCGGGCGTCTTCCCGCATGTGTACGCCGACTCCGGCGCCGCGCTGGTCCGCACCGGCGCCCGCGCGGCCGACGTGCTCGCGGAGATCCTGGAGCTGGCCCCGTTCGGCAAGATCCTCTTCTCCAGCGGCGCGCACGGGCTGCCCGAACTGCACGTCGTGGGCGCCCGGCTGTTCCGCGAGGCGCTGGGCCGGGTGCTGGGCGCCTGGGTGGCCGAGGGCGCGTGGTCGCTGGAGGACGCGCAACGGGTCGCGCGGCTGATCGCGGCGGAGAACGCGCGCCGGATCTACGCTCTGGGAGCGTGAGGCGGGACGGCACGGCGCGGGTGCCGCGCCGACGTCATCCGGCCTGCACGCGCGCGTGCAGGCGACGACGCACCTCCGCCGGGCGGCGGTGGATTGCGTCCGTGCGTTCGTGCGCGTGCGGACGACATCCGCTTCACGCGCGCGTGGCGACCGGTGTCTGCACCGCGAGGCCGGGCACCTCGGCCGTCGCCTCCGGACGCTCCCGCAGCGACAGCAGCACCCGGAGCACCCAGATCCACATCACACAGGAGCCGAGCATGTGCGCGGCCACCAGGCCCTCGGGAAGGTGCGTCGCGTACTGCACGTAGCCGATCGCGCCCTGGCACAGCAGCACGACGAACAGTTCGCGGGTGCGGTGCAGCGGACCCACGGGCGCGTCGACCGCCTTGAGGATGAACCACAGGGCGAAGGTCAGCGTCACCACGATCCAGGCGAACACGGAGTGCAGCTTGGCGACGGCCTCCCAGTTGATCTGGATGCGGTCGACCTCACCGGAGTCACCCGGGTGCGGCCCGGCCCCGGTCACCACCGTGCCGACCGTGACGAGCAGGCCGGACGCGGCCACCAGGAACCACACCAGCTGCTGCACGGCCTTGCCGACCAGTGGACGGGGCTGACCGTCGCCCTCGCGGGTGCGCTGCCACATCAGCACGGCGACCGTGATGAGGGCTGTCGCCAGCAGGAAGTGGGCCGCGACGGTGTACGGGTTGAGGCCGACGAGCACCACGATGCCGCCGAGCACCGCGTTGCCCATCACGAGCCAGAACTGCGCCCAGCCCAGCCGGGTCAGGCCGCGCCGGTACGGCTTCTCGGACCGGGCGGCGATGATCGCCCAGCCGACCGCCGCGCACAGCACGTACGTCAGCATGCGGTTCCCGAACTCGATGGCGCTGTGATAGCTCAGCGCGTTCGTCGGGGTCAGCGAGCCGTCGGTGCACTGGGGCCAGGTCGGGCAGCCCAGGCCCGAGCCGGTCAGCCGGACGGCACCACCGGTGACCACGATGACCACCGACATGACGAGCGCGGCGAGCGCCGCCCGCCGGACCGTTCGAGGGGTCGGGGTCCAGCGGGCCGCGATGAAGGCGAGCGGGTTGCGCACGGCCTCGGCGGCATCGGCGCGGGTCAGCTTTGGCACGCGCACCATGGTAGGGGGCCGCTTGTGCACGCGTTCACGAGGGTCCGTCCTGCGGCCGTCCGGCACCGCGTCCGCCCGCCCGCAGAGGTCGCTCGTAAGGCGTACGCGCGGACCGCGCGCCGTTGGTGCCTCCCGGCCACGGGCTCACTCCCAGCGGAAGAACCGCCCGGCCAGGACCAGCCCCACGACCGACCACCCGGCGAGGATCCCCAGATCGCCCCAGGGCATCGCGGCCCCGTGCTGGAGCACGTCCCGCAGCCCGTCCGACAGGGCCGTCACCGGCAGCAGGGCGAGCACGTCCTGGGCACCGGAGGGGAACTTGTCCAGCGGGACGATCACGCCACCGCCGACGAGCAGCAGCAGGAACACCAGGTTCGCGGCGGCCAGTGTCGCCTCCGCCTTCAGCGTGCCCGCCATCAGCAGTCCCAGCCCCGAGAAGGCGGCCGTGCCGAGGACCAGCAGGAGCAGCCCGGCGGCCACGGCGCCCGCCCCGCCGTGCGGCGACCAGCCGAGGGCGAAGGCGATCACCGTCAGCAGCACCCCCTGGAGGATCTCGGTGACCAGCACGGACACGGTCTTCGCGGTCATCAGCCCCCAGCGCGGCAGCGGCGAGGACGCCAGCCGCTTCAGCACGCCGTAGCGCCGCTCGAAGCCCGTCGCGATGGCCTGCCCGGTGAACGCCGTCGACAGGACGGCGAGCGCCAGGATGCCGGGTGTGAGGAAGTCCACCGCCCTGCCTGCGCCGGTGTCCACGATGTCCACGGAGCCGAACAGCAGCAGGAGCAGTGCCGGGATCACGATCGTCAGCAGCAACTGCTCGCCGTTGCGCAGCAGCATCCGGGTCTCGAACGCGGCCTGGGCCGCGATCATGCGCAGGAGGGGGGCCGCGCCGGGCGCGGGGGTGTAGGTGCCCACGGTGGTGGTCACGAGCGCAGCTCCTTGCCCGTCAGTTCCAGGAAGACGTCTTCGAGGGTGTGCCGTTCGACGGAGATCCGGTCCGGCATCACCCCGTGCTGGGCGCACCAGGAGGTCACCGTCGCCAGCAATTGCGGGTCCACCTTGCCGGTCACCCGGTAGGAGCCCGAGGTCAGTTCGGCGGCGGAGCAGTCCGCCGGGAGCGCCTTCAGCAGGGAACTCACGTCCAGGCCCGGCCGGCCGGTGAAGCGCAGCGTGTTCTCGGCGCCGCCGCGGCACAGCTCGTCGGGGGAGCCCTGCGCGATGACCCGCCCGGCGTCGATGACGGCGACGTCGTCGGCGAGGTGCTCGGCCTCCTCCATGTGGTGCGTCGTGAGGATCACGGAGACGCCGTCGGCGCGCAGGTCCCCGATCAGGTCCCAGGTGGCGTGGCGGGCCTGCGGGTCCAGGCCGGCCGTCGGCTCGTCCAGGAAGACCAGTTCCGGGCGTCCCACGACGGCCATGGCGAGCGCGAGCCGCTGCTGCTGCCCGCCGGACAGGCGCCGGTACGTGGTCCGTCCGCAGCCGCCCAGCCCCAGCCGCTCGATGAGCGCGGGCACGTCCAGCGGACGGGCGTGCAGGGCGGCCACATGGCGCAGCATCTCCTCGGCGCGGGCACCGGAGTAGACGCCGCCGGACTGGAGCATCACCCCGATGCGGGGGCGCAGCTCGGCGGAGTCCCGCACCGGGTCGAGGCCCAGGACGCGCACCATGCCGGCGTCCGGTCTCCGGTACCCCTCGCAGGTCTCGATCGTGGTCGTCTTGCCCGCTCCGTTGGGACCCAGTACGGCGGTCACTCCCGCCCCGGCCACCAGGTCCAGGCCGTTCACCGCGGTCTTCGTGCCGTACCGCTTCACCAAGGTCTGCACCTGGACCACGGGCTCACTTCGCATGGCTCCAGAGTCTAGGTACGCCGCCCCGTGTTCAGACCGGCGGGTGCGGAAACCGGGGCCTTCCCGATGGATCTCCGGCAGACGGACCCCCATCCTCGCGGGGCCGGTGCACCGGCAGCCACCGCTCGGCGTACGCCACGGCGTCCGCCAGCGGGAACAGCCGTGCGTCGGCGGCACCCACCGGACCCCGTACGACGGGACGGTCCCGCTCGAAGTCGTGGCCCAGCTCCTCGAAGCGGTCCGAGCTGATCGACACCTCGACGATCCGTTCCCAGCCGTCCGGTCCGGGCCGGCCCACCTCGACCAGCGGGGCCGGGATCCGGTATTCGGCCAGGTGGAAGGCGGTGCAGCTGGCGTAGCCGACGCCCAGCAGCAGCACCCGTGCGCCCAGCCGCTCCAGCCGGGCCAGCGGGCTGGCTCCGCCCAGCCGGCAGTCGGCCGCGTGCCCGGCGGTGATCTCGGCCGCGTGCGGGCCGAGGGCGGCGAAGGAGGTCTGCGGGTGCGCGCTGCGCAGTGCGCCCGGCCAGGTCCGTACCGTCTCCGGAACCACGCCGACCATGCGGGTGGGGGTGGTGCGCGGGTCGTAGGGGGGCATCGTGGCCCGGATCGTCTCCCACCATTCCTCGGGCACCGGCGGGTCCCGCCACACGGCGGGGTCGCTGAGGTCGCCGGACTGGGTGGGGACCACGAGGGTGCCGTCCGGTCCGAGGGCGTCGAGCAGGCCCTGGACCACCGCGACGGGGCCGCCGCACACCCAGCCGAGCGAGCTGAGCGAGGAGTGCGTCAGGAGGATCTCGCCGGGTTCGACGCCGAGGGCGCGCAGCCGGTCCGAGACGGTGCCGCGGGTGACGAGTGGGCCGGTCGGGGCGGTGGACATGGCTCGGGAGTCTGCCGGATGCGGGGGGACGGCACCATCGCAGGGTCTGCTCGATGATCGATCGGACGATCTTTCCGCAGGTCGGATTAGGTAACCCTAAGTGATACAGGGCACCGTCCGGTTGGCGGGACGTGGCTTGTCAGTCTCCGAGGAATTACGCAACAATGGCGTTGTGAAAAACGTCGGCGAGGCTCGGGAGACCCCCCAGGGGATCCCTCAGGAGGAGCTCGCGGCCGGACTGCGCTCGGACCGTTCCACGCGCAACCGGGTCGCGCGGTCCATCCTGGACCACGGCCCGTCGACCGTCGCCGAGCTGGCCGGACGGCTGGAACTCACCCAGGCCGCCGTGCGCCGGCATCTGGACGCACTGGTCGCCGACGACGTGGTCGAGGCGCGCGAGCAGCGGGTGTACGGAGCGCGCGGCCGGGGCCGCCCGGCCAAGGTCTTCGCGCTCACCGACTGCGGCCGCGACGCCTTCGACCAGTCCTACGACAAGCTCGCCGCGGACGCGCTGCGCTGGATCGCCGAGCGGGAGGGCGGCCAGGAGGCGGTCGCCGCCTTCGCCCGCGCCCGGATCGCCGCCCAGGCGGGCGTCTACCGCAAGGCGATCGAGGCGGTCACCCCCGACAAGCGCGCCGAAGCCCTCGCCAAGGCACTGAGCGTGGACGGGTACGCTGCCACGGCGCGCAGCGCGCCCCTCCCGCAGACGGGCGAACAGCTCTGCCAGCACCACTGCCCGGTCGCCCACGTCGCCGAGCAGTTCCCGCAGTTGTGCGAGGCGGAGACGGAGATCTTCGCCGAACTGCTCGGAACGCACGTCCAGCGACTGGCGACCATCGCCCACGGTGACGGCGTCTGCACGACCTTCATCCCCAAGTCCGTCCCCGATTTTTCCACTGACGCATCTGCAAGCACGGCCGGGAGGAACCCCGCATGACTCTCCCCACGGAGACTGCCCACCCCGAACTTGAGGGACTGGGCACGTACGAATACGGCTGGGCCGACTCCGACGAAGCCGGTGCCGCAGCGAAGCGCGGCCTGAACGAGGACGTGGTCCGGGACATTTCGGCGAAGAAGTCCGAGCCGGAGTGGGTGACCAAGCTGCGCCTCAAGGGCCTGAAGCTCTTCGAGAAGAAGCCCATGCCGAACTGGGGCTCGGATCTGTCGGGCATCGACTTCGACAACATCAAGTACTTCGTGCGCTCCACGGAGAAGCAGGCGGAGTCCTGGGAGGACCTGCCCGAGGACATCAAGAACACGTACGACAAGCTGGGCATCCCGGAGGCGGAGAAGCAGCGCCTGGTGGCCGGTGTCGCCGCCCAGTACGAGTCGGAGGTCGTCTACCACCAGATCCGCGAGGACCTGGAGGAGCAGGGCGTCATCTTCCTGGACACCGACACCGCGCTGAAGGAGCACCCGGACCTCTTCAAGGAGTACTTCGGGACCGTCATCCCGGCCGGTGACAACAAGTTCGCCTCCCTGAACACGGCCGTGTGGTCGGGCGGCTCCTTCATCTACGTGCCGCCGGGCGTGCAGGTCGAGATCCCGCTCCAGGCCTACTTCCGTATCAACACGGAGAACATGGGCCAGTTCGAGCGGACCCTGATCATCGTCGACGAGGGCGCCTACGTGCACTACGTCGAGGGCTGCACGGCACCGATCTACAAGTCGGACTCGCTGCACTCCGCGGTCGTCGAGATCATCGTCAAGAAGAACGCCCGCTGCCGCTACACGACCATCCAGAACTGGTCGAACAACGTCTACAACCTGGTCACCAAGCGCGCCGTGGCCTACGAGGGCGCGACCATGGAGTGGATCGACGGCAACATCGGCTCCAAGGTGACGATGAAGTACCCGGCCGTCTACCTGATGGGCGAGCACGCCAAGGGCGAGACCCTCTCCATCGCCTTCGCGGGCGAGGGCCAGCACCAGGACGCGGGCGCCAAGATGGTCCACATGGCGCCGAACACGTCGTCCAACATCGTCTCCAAGTCGGTGGCGCGCGGTGGCGGCCGTACCTCCTACCGCGGCCTCATCGAGATCGGCGAGGGAGCACCGGGCGCCAAGTCGAACGTGCTCTGCGACGCGCTGCTCGTCGACACGATCTCCCGCTCCGACACGTACCCGTACGTCGACGTCCGTGAGGACGACGTCTCCATGGGCCACGAGGCGACCGTCTCCAAGGTCTCCGAGGACCAGCTGTTCTACCTGATGAGCCGCGGCATGACCGAGTTCGAGGCGATGGCGATGATCGTGCGCGGCTTCGTCGAGCCGATCGCCAAGGAACTGCCCATGGAGTACGCGCTGGAGCTCAACCGGCTGATCGAGCTGCAGATGGAGGGCGCGGTCGGCTGACGCCGCCGTACCCCGTCGAGCAGACCCATACATGAGAAAGCGAGCATGACGACAGCCATGGCTGAGGTCCACAACGCCCCGAACTCCTCGATCCCGTCCGGACCGGGGGGACCCTCACCGGTCGGTTCGACCACCGCGGGTGCGATCGCGGTGGCCGCCGAGTCGACCGTCGCCACGCGCATGAGCGCGCCGCCCTCCTTCGACGTGGCGGACTTCCCCGTGCCGCACGGCCGGGAGGAGGAGTGGCGCTTCACCCCGCTGGCCCGGCTGCGCGGCCTGCACGACGGCAGCGCGGTCGCCTCCGGCGGCCTGAAGGCCGACACCCAGATCCCCGAGGGCGTCGTCGTCGAGAGCGTCGGCCGCGACGACCCGCGGCTCGGCAGGGCCGGTACCCCGGTGGACCGGGTCGCCGCCCAGGCGTACTCGTCGTTCGAGAGCGCCGTCGTGATCACCGTCCCCAAGGAGACGGTGGTCGGCGACCCGATCCGCGTCGCCGTGCACGGCGAGGGCGGGGTCGTCTACGGCCACACGGTCGTCGAGCTGGGCGCCTTCGCCGAGGCCGTCGTCGTCTTCGACCACACCGGTGACACCGTGCTCGCCGCCAACGTCGAATACGTCCTGGGCGACGGCGCCAAGCTGACCGTCGTGTCCGTCCAGGACTGGGGCGAGGAGGCCGTGCACGTCGCCCAGCACAACGCCCTGCTCGGCCGGGACGCCTCCTTCAAGTCGGTCGTGGTGACCTTCGGCGGCGACGTCGTCCGGCTGCACCCGCGTGTGACCTACGCCGGCCCCGGCGGCGAGGCCGAGCTGTTCGGCCTGTACCTGACCGACGCCGGTCAGCACCAGGAGCACCGCCTCTTCGTCGACCACAACGCCCCGCACTGCAAGTCGAACGTCGCCTACAAGGGCGCGCTCCAGGGCGACGAGGCGCACGCGGTGTGGATCGGCGACGTCCTGATCGAGGCCAAGGCCGAGGGCACCGACACCTACGAGATGAACCGGAACCTGGTACTCACCGACGGCGCGCGCGTCGACTCGGTGCCGAACCTGGAGATCGAGACCGGTGAGATCGTCGGCGCCGGCCACGCCTCCGCCACCGGCCGCTTCGACGACGAGCAGCTTTTCTACCTGATGGCCCGCGGCATCCCGGAGCACGAGGCCCGCCGGCTGGTGGTCCGCGGCTTCTTCGCCGAGCTGGTCCAGCAGATCGGCGTCGCGGACGTCGAGGAGCGCCTGCTCGCGAAGATCGAAGAGGAGCTGGAGGCGTCGGTCGCATGACCATCACCGAGCATGGCGGTTTCGTCCGGGCCTGCGCGCTGAGCGAACTGTCGGACGGCACCCCGAAGCGGGTCGAACTCGACGGCACGCCGGTCTCGGTCGTGAAGACCGAGGGCGAGGTGTTCGCGATCTACGACATCTGCTCGCACGCGAACGTCTCCCTCTCCGAGGGCGAGGTGGAGGACTGCCAGATCGAGTGCTGGCTGCACGGCTCCACCTTCGACCTGCGCACCGGCAAGCCGTCCGGCCTCCCCGCGACGCGACCCGTCCCCGTATACCCCGTAAAGATCGAAGGGGACGACGTGCTCGTCTCCCTCACCCAGGAGTCCTGAGGCACCCATGGCAACGCTTGAAATCCGAGACCTGCACGTCACCGTCGAGGCCGACAACGCCACGAAGGAGATCCTCAAGGGCGTCGACCTCACCGTGAAGCAGGGCGAGACGCACGCCATCATGGGCCCCAACGGCTCGGGCAAGTCGACCCTCGCCTACTCGCTCGCGGGTCACCCGAAGTACACGATCACCGGCGGCAGCGTGCTGCTCGACGGCGAGGACGTGCTGGAGATGACCGTCGACGAACGCGCCCGCGCGGGCCTGTTCCTGGCGATGCAGTACCCGGTCGAGGTCCCCGGCGTCTCGGTCTCCAACTTCCTGCGCACCTCCGCCACCGCGATCCGTGGCGAGGCACCCAAGCTGCGCACCTGGGTGAAGGAGGTCAAGGAGACCATGGAGCGGCTGCACATGGACCCGTCCTTCGCCGAGCGCAACGTGAACGAGGGCTTCTCCGGCGGTGAGAAGAAGCGCCACGAGATCCTCCAGCTCGAACTGCTCAAGCCGAAGGTCGCGATCCTCGACGAGACGGACTCGGGCCTGGACGTCGACGCCCTGCGGATCGTCTCGGAGGGCGTGAACCGGGTCCGGGAGACCGGCGAGGTCGGCACCCTGCTGATCACGCACTACACGCGCATCCTGCGCTACATCAAGCCCGACCACGTCCACGTGTTCGCCGACGGCCGGATCGCCGAGTCCGGCGGCCCGGAGCTGGCGGACAAGCTGGAGAACGAGGGCTACGAGGCCTATGTGAAGGGCGGCGCCGTGAGCGGAGCGAACGCAGGGGGGGACGTAGCGTGACACAGTTGCCGGGCCTCCTCGACACCGAGGCGATCCGCAAGGACTTCCCCGTCCTGGACCGTCTGGTGCACGACGGCCAGAAGCTCGTGTACCTGGACAACGCGGCGACCTCGCAGAAGCCGCGCCAGGTGCTGGACGCCCTGAGCGAGTACTACGAGCGCTACAACGCCAACGTCCACCGCGGTGTGCACGTGCTCGCCGAGGAGGCCACGGCGCTGTACGAGGGCGCTCGGGACAAGGTCGCCGCGTTCATCAACGCGCCCAGCCGGGACGAGGTGATCTTCACCAAGAACGCCTCCGAGTCGCTGAACCTCGTGGCGAACATGCTCGGCTGGGCCGACGAGCCCTACCGGGTGGACCACGACACCGAGATCGTCATCACCGAGATGGAGCACCACTCCAACATCGTCCCCTGGCAGCTGCTGTCGCAGCGCACGGGCGCGAAGCTGAAGTGGTTCGGCCTCACCGACGACGGCCGTCTGGACCTGTCGGACATCGACGAGATCATCACGGAGAAGACTAAGATCGTCTCCTTCGTGCTGGTCTCCAACATCCTGGGCACGGTCAACCCGGTCGAGGCGATAGTGCGCCGCGCCCAGGAGGTCGGCGCCCTCGTCTGCATCGACGCCTCCCAGGCCGCCCCGCACATGCCGCTGGACGTGCAGGCGCTGCAGGCCGACTTCGTCGCCTTCACCGGGCACAAGATGTGCGGCCCGACCGGCATCGGCGTGCTGTGGGGCCGCCAGGAACTGCTGGAGGACCTGCCTCCGTTCCTCGGCGGCGGCGAGATGATCGAGACGGTGTCGATGCACTCGTCGACCTACGCCCCCGCCCCGCACAAGTTCGAGGCGGGCACCCCGCCGATCGCGCAGGCGGTCGGACTCGGCGCGGCGATCGACTATCTCGACGCGATCGGCATGGACCGGATCCTGGCTCATGAGCACGCGCTCACCGCGTACGCGGTGAAGCGGCTCGGCGAGGTCCCGGACCTGCGGATCATCGGTCCGACCACGGCCGAGGACCGTGGCGCGGCCATCTCCTTCACGCTGGGTGACATCCACCCGCACGACGTCGGGCAGGTCCTCGACGAGCGCGGCATCGCGGTGCGCGTCGGACACCACTGCGCCCGGCCTGTCTGCCTCCGCTACGGAATTCCCGCGACCACGCGAGCGTCGTTCTATCTGTACTCCACGCCGGCCGAGATCGACGCTCTGGTCGACGGTCTGGAGCACGTACGGAACTTCTTCGGCTGAAGGGCGTGCAGGTGAAACTGGACTCCATGTACCAGGAAGTCATCCTGGACCACTACAAGAACCCGCACGGGCGTGGTCTGAGGGATGGCGACGCCGAGGTGCACCATGTGAACCCGACGTGCGGTGACGAGATCACCCTTCGCGTGAAGTACGACGGCACGACGATCGAGGACGTCTCGTACGAGGGCCAGGGCTGCTCCATCAGCCAGGCTTCGGCCTCCGTGCTGAGCGACCTCCTCGTCGGCAAGGAACTGGCCGAGGCGCAGAAGATCCAGGAGACCTTCCTGGAGCTGATGCAGTCCAAGGGGCGGGTCGAGCCCGACGAGGCGATGGAGGACATCCTGGAGGACGCGGTCGCGTTCGCCGGTGTCTCCAAGTACCCGGCCCGGGTCAAGTGCGCCCTCCTGAGCTGGATGGCGTGGAAGGACGCGACGGCCCAGGCACTGGGCGGAGCCGACGTCGAAAGGAAGACGGCATGAGCGACACGGTGGAGATGCAGCCGGTCTCGGAGGAGGAACTCCGCGAGGCGCTGATGGACGTCGTCGACCCCGAACTGGGTATCGACGTCGTCAACCTCGGCCTGATCTACGGCATCCACATCGACGAGTCGGCCAAGATCGCCACCGTCGACATGACTCTGACGTCGGCGGCCTGTCCGCTCACGGACGTCATCGAGGACCAGGCCAAGTCCGCCACGGACGGCCTCGTCGAGGAGCTCCGGATCAACTGGGTCTGGATGCCGCCGTGGGGTCCCGACAAGATCACGGACGAGGGCCGGGAGCAGTTGAGGGCGCTCGGGTTCAACGTGTGAGTCGCACGGATGCGCTGGTCCTGACGGCGGCACCCTTCGGGGTGCCGCCGTTCGCTTGCGTACGCGGAGTTCGATGGACGAGACGGCGCAGCGGCCGGCCGGCCGGCCAGGCGGACGGGCGGCCCGGTGGATGCCCGGGCCCTGCTCGCCCGGCCGGCCGCCCTCTGCCTCCAAGTGCTGCTGAGGGGCGGGGAGTACGACGAGGCGCAGGCGCAGGCGCGGGAGGTGCCGGAGCGGGTGATTCCAGGACGTACGACAGCACGCGGAATGCGTCGTTCGGAGTGGAACGGCCCTTTTTGCGGTGCCGGGCGGGTGGTGTGCGCGGACCGGCACGCGAGACGGTGCGTCACCGGTTCGCCCGCGCGGCCCCGCCCACGTTAGGTTGCCCTCATGACCGACACGACTGGTTCTCGCACCACCGGCGCCGTGGCCGCCGGCCTCGCCACCGTCGCCGCCGACGGCACTGTCCTCGACACCTGGTTCCCGGCGCCCGAACTGGCCGCCGAACCCGGCCCGTCCGGTACCGAGAAGCTGTCGGCCGAGCAGGCCGTGCACCTGCTCGGCGAGGGCGCCGCGAAGGCCGTCGGCCCCGACGCCCGCCGCAACGTCGAGGTGGTGGCGGTCCGCACGGTCATCTCCTCCCTCGACGCGAAGCCGATCGACGCGCACGACGTCTACCTGCGGCTGCACCTGCTCTCGCACCGCCTGGTCAGGCCGCACGGGCAGAGCCTGGACGGCATCTTCGGCTTCCTCGCCAACGTCGCCTGGACCTCGCTCGGCCCGGTCGCCGTCGATGATGTCGAGCAGGTGCGGCTCAACGCCCGCGCCGAGGGGCTGCACCTCCAGGTGACGTCGGTCGACAAGTTCCCGCGCATGACGGACTACGTCGCGCCGAAGGGCGTCCGTATCGCCGACGCCGACCGGGTGCGCCTCGGCGCTCATCTCGCCGACGGCACCACGGTCATGCACGAGGGCTTCGTCAACTTCAACGCGGGCACCCTGGGCACCTCCATGGTCGAGGGCCGCATCTCCGCGGGTGTCGTGGTCGGCGACGGCTCGGACATCGGCGGCGGCGCCTCCACCATGGGCACGCTGTCCGGCGGCGGCAACGTGATCATTTCCATCGGGGAGCGCTGCCTGATCGGCGCCGAGGCGGGCGTCGGCATCGCCCTCGGCGACGAGTGCGTCGTCGAGGCCGGCCTCTACGTCACCGCGGGCACCCGCGTGACCATGCCCGACGGCCAGATCGTCAAGGCCCGCGAACTCTCCGGCGCCTCCCACATCCTCTTCCGCCGCAACTCGATCACCGGCGTCGTCGAGGCCCGCCCGAACAACGCGGTCTGGGGCGGCCTCAACGACATCCTGCACAGCCACAACTGACCGCCGACGCCGGTCGACCCCGCGCCCTGCCAAGGCCCCGGCCGTGGCAGGGCGCACGTGTCGGACGGCGTTCAGCGGGGTCGGTGAAGTCCCGGCCTCCTGCGATCGGGTGTCGTGTACGTCGCACACGGGGGCGTCGCGGGCCGGTCCGCCGGGTGGCCCCTGCACCCGGCGGGCGCCGTTCAGACGGTCTGCCCGGCCGCCGCCAACTCCTCGTGGAGCGTCAGCAGTTGTGCCGTGGCCGCACGGCCGGCCGGGCGCAGCGGCGGGCGTACCGGACCGGCGGGGAGGCCGAGGGCGTTCAGCAGGGCCTTTGCGGTGACCGTGCCGGGCAGGCCCGCCGCCGTCATCGCCTCGATCAGGGGTGTGGCACGCAGTTGGAGCCGGGCCGCGCGAGTCGTGTCGCCCGCCTCGAATGCCGCCAGGATGCCTGTGACATGGCCCGGTACGACGTTCGCCACCGTGCTGACACAGCCGGCCGCGCCCACCGCGTACAGGGCGAGGATCTGCTCGTCGCTGCCCGCGTAGTACGCCAGATCCGTGCGCGCCAGCACCTTCTGGGTGCCGAGGAGGTCGTCGGAGCAGTCCTTGACCGACACGATCCTCGGATGGCCGGCGAGCCGGATCAGCGTCTCGGGCTCGATGCGGGTGCCGGTGCGGGCCGGGATGTCGTACAGCATCACGGGCAGGCCGCTCGCGTCCGCGACCTCCCGGAAGTGTGCCTCCAGCGCGTCCTGCGGGGGCCTGCTGTAGTAGGGCGTCACGACCAGCGCGCCGTCCGCGCCCGCCTTCTCGGCGGCCCGGATCAGCTCGACGCTGTGCCGGGTGTCGGCGGTGCCGACACCCGCGACCAGGGAGGCCCGCCGCCCCACGGCCTCCCGGACGGCCCGGACCAGATCCGCCTGCTCGGCGTCGGTGAGGGTCGGCGACTCGCCGGTCGTGCCGCCCAGCACCAGTCCGTCGCAGCCCAGCGCCACCAGCCGCTCGGCCAGCAGTCCGGCGCCGTCGAGATCGAGCGCGCCCGTCCCGGAGAACGGCGTGACCATGGCGCAGAGGGTGCGGCCGAAGGGGGCCGGAGGCTTGTCGGGGTTCGTCATGGATCCAGTCTCGGCAGCCGGACAGTGAAGCTCCACTTAATTCTTCTACGAGGTACGGCTAAGCAATGCTGTTGAGTTGTGGAGGTCCGTGCCGCACTCTCCGGTGTCCGATTCGGACCCTTGCGGGCCACCATGGTGTGAACGGTCGCCTCCGGCAGTTCGCCCGGCCGCAACGGCCGCAACGGCCGCAACGGTCGCCGGGGCCGGTACGGCCATCGGTCGCAATGGTCGCCGAGTTCGATACGGCCACGGCTGCCGCGGTCGCGGCCCGCCACCGAGCCGAAAACTTCCCTCGCCTGGACAAAAAAAGTTTTCGGTGGGAGGGTGGGGCGCATGCTGGATGTGACCGTGATCGAGGACCCGGCTGCCGCCGCCGTGTCGCTGGACCCGACGAGGGCCCGGCTGCTCGCCGAACTGGCCGCCGCGCCCGCGTCGGCCGCCATGCTGGCCGGCCGGGTCGGGCTGCCCAGACAGAAGGTGAACTACCACCTCAAGGCGCTGGAGCGGCACGGCCTCGTCGAACTGGCCGGCGAGCGTCGCAAGGGCAATGTGAACGAGCGGCTGATGCGTGCGACCGCGGCGTCGTACGTGATCAGCCCGCTGGCGCTGGCCGCCGTACAGCCGGATCCGGACCGTTTCCGGGACCAGCTGTCCGCCCGCTGGCTGCTGGCGCTCGGCGCCCGGCTCGTCCGGGACGTCGGCACGCTGATCACCGGCGCGACCAGGGCCCGCAAGCGGCTGGCGACCTATGCCCTGGACGGCGAGGTGCGCTTCGCCTCGGCCGCCGACCGCGCGGCCTTCGTCCAGGAGCTGACGGCGGGTGTGAGCGCCCTCATCCGCAAGTACGACGCCCCCGGCGCGGCGGCCGGCCGCGACCACCGGATCGTCGTCGCCGTCCATCCCACGGTCAAGGATGCGGTGCAGGCCCCGACCGCGGCCCCCGAGCAGCCCGTGGCCGAGGGCCGGCCCGCACTCGGCGACAGTTCCCCGGCCGAGAGCCGCCCCACGGCCGACGGGCGGACCGCCGCCGCGGACCGTGCCACCACTGACAACCCCGTCACCACTGACAACCCCGTCACCGCCGACGACCGATCCACCGCCGGCGAGCGGTCCGGTGTCGGCGACCAGTCCGCGGTCCCGGGCCACCCCGTGGTCCCGGACCCCGCCTCGGTCCGGGAGCGGTCCGCCCCGGCACCGGACCCGCAGTGATCAGGAGCTTTTCCATCATGGCCAAGGAATTCGAGATCGTCAGCGAGTTCGACGTCGACGCCACGCCGGAGGAGGTGTGGCAGGCCGTCACCAGCGGCACCGGGGGCTACCTGTGGCCGATGGAGCCGCCGGAGCCCCGGGTGGGCGGCCAGGGCCCCTTCGGGTCCACCATCACCGTGTGGGACCCGCCGCACCGCTACACCAACCGCGTCGAGGACGTCGAAGGCATCTCGCAGCAGACCGCCAACCAGCTCGACTACACCATCGAGCCGCGCGACGCGGGCCGGCACGCCTGGGTGCGGTACGTGCACAGCGGCATCTTCGTCGACGACTGGGACAACCAGTACGACGGCGCGCACCGGCACACCGAGTTCTACATGCACACCCTGCGCGAGTACCTGGTCCACTTCGCGCCCCGCCCGGTCGCCTTCATCAGCCTCGACGGGCCCGAGGCGTCCAGCGCCGCCGACGCGTTCACCGCCGTCGGCCCGGCACTGGGGCTCGCCGACGACATCGAGCCGGGCGCGCGGGTCCGGGCGCGGGGCCCGCAGGGACGGCCCGTCGACGCCGTCGTCGACTTCCGCAACCCGTACTTCATCGGCCTGCGCACCGACACCGCCCTGCTGCGTTTCTTCGGGCGCAACCACTGGGGCGCCCCGGTCGGCATCTCCGTGCACGACTTCGCGCCGGACGCCGACGCCAAGGCGAACGGCGCCGCCTGGCAGGGCTGGCTGGACGGAATTTTCAGCCGGTCCTGAGCGAGTCGTGTGCTGGGGCGGGACGGCCCGGCGCGGAGGCCGAGCGGACGGCCGGGCACCCCGGACTCCGTGCGCGACGGCCTCCGATCCGTTCAGGAGCGGTCAAGGTTTCGGCCAGTGGCCGCTCCTACGGGGAGTGAACCGGGCGGCATGGGTGGAAACCCGTCTAGGCTGAGCGGCTGAGTCCTGTTACGGCCGCGAGGAGAACCAGCCGATGTCAGACAGCTCCCCCCTGCCGCCGGTGCGGCTGCACTCCGAAGCGGAGCTGGCGCGTGCCGCGCTGTCCACACCGTCGCTCTCCCGGGCCGCCCGGCTCGCCCGCTGGGCCGGTCCCGGGACCCGGGTGGACGCCGGGGGCGGTCTCGTCGACGAGCAGCTCCCGGCCGCCGCCGAGCACCTGGGGCTCACCGGGGACGACGCCGCTGCCTGGGCGAGCGAGTCCTGGCGGATCGCCGTGGACACCGGGCTGGTCGAGATCGTCGACGAGGAGGCCGGGACGGCGGCGGCGGGCGAGGAGCTGGCGCTGCTCACCTCCGGCTCGCCCAACGACGTGCTCACGGTGTGGCTCACCGCCCTGGAGACCGTCCTCGCCGATGCGAGCGTGCCCGATCTGGACGGTCTGATGGAGACCCTCGACACCGGCGGCGAGGTCGATTTCTCGTCGCTCGACTGGGATCCGGAGGCCGAGGCCGACTTCCTCGACGGCGTTCTCGGCAACCTGTATCTGCTGACCGTCAGCGAGGACGGCCCCGGTGACGGCCCGGTGCCGCTGCCCGCGCTCGCCGCCTCGATGATCGTCCCCGACGACGTGGGCGAACCCAGCAACGACATGCTGGAGCAGGTGTCCGACGCGATGATGCGCCTGGACGACCAGTTCCGGGTGCTGGAGCCGATCGGCCTCGTCG
Organism: Streptomyces sp. NPDC006012; assembly: GCF_042871185.1. Taxonomy (NCBI): domain Bacteria; kingdom Bacillati; phylum Actinomycetota; class Actinomycetes; order Kitasatosporales; family Streptomycetaceae; genus Streptomyces; species Streptomyces sp. NPDC006012. The sequence continues at coordinate 128,079 of NZ_JBIAIE010000020.1, read as the reverse complement.
AGTACCAGCCGGTCGACGAGGCACTCATGGCCGAGGCCGACGACGAGCCGGCCACCCCGGTGGACGACAGCGACCTGGCCCGCTACGGCCTGGTACGGCTCACCCCGCTCGGTCTGTACGGACTGCGGGCGCGGCTGCTGGACGCCGGGTACGCGGCGCCCGCGGTCGGCGAACTCGTGGACAAGGGCGCGGACGTTTTGCTCGACGGCACCTCCGGCTTCCCGCAGGCGGCGGCCCACGCCGAGACCGAGCAGTGGCTGGCCCGCCGCGAACCCCTGCCCGCCGCCCGGGAGCTGCTGGCCGCGGCGCGGGGCGGCGACGCCGGGGCGCCGCTGCGCAGGCTGCGCTGCCAGCAGGCGCTGTCCCTGGTCGGCGCGGAGGCCGAGCCCGCGCTGCGGGACGTCCTCGACGACGCCGAGCTGGGCGGGCTGGCCCGGGTGTGGCTGAGCGAACGGGGCGTCCCCGACGTGCCGCCGCCCTCGCAGGAGCTGGTGTTCTGGCTCACCGTCGACACGGTGGCCGCGCAGCTCGCCGCCGAGGGCAACTCCGACGAACTGCGCGCCCTGGTGGAAGGGCTCGCCGCGCAGCACAGCGGGTTCTTCGCGGCGGCCTGGCGGGTGGACCACCCGGCGACCGCCGACGTGCTGGAGGCGATGGGCCGGCTGCACCCGGACAAGAGGATCGCCAAGGAGGCCCGCAAGGCCGCGTTCAAGGCCCGCTCGCAGCAGGGCGGCTGAGCGCGCGATCACATCACCCTGCCGCCTTCCGTCCGGACCGGATCGCCCGACCGGGACCCGGTCCGGACGCAGGCTCCGTCGCGCTCCTGCCGGCAGGGGCCCGAGGGACAGCGCGCGGGCGGGAAGGCCAGGCGCGGGGAAAGGCGTACGGCCGGGCGTCTTGGGATTCCCGTGGGCCGGCGTGTACGGATTCATGGAAGCGGGGGCGATGAAGTCGCCTGGTGTTCAACTGCTGTTCAGCCGAGAGCGGGAGCGTTTCGGCGCACGGCGATCCGTCACCCTCCACGGCAATCCCACCGTCACAGGAGACAGCATGTCGCTCACCCGCAGGGACTTCGCCAGGACTACCGCGATCACCGGTGCCGGTGTCGCACTGGCGGGCAGCGTAGGCGCCCTCGCCACCGCCCCGAACGCCCTGGCCGCCACGGACACCGAGAGAGTGGGGGAGGAGAAGCAGGGCGCCGCGCACGGCTCGGTCGGCTACGGACCGCTGGTCCCGGACCCGAACGGCATCCTCGCCCTGCCGGCCGGCTTCTCGTACCGGATCGTCACCTACAGCGGCCGGACCAAGCTGGAGTCCGGCGAGTTCACGCCCTCCAACCACGACGGCACCGCCACCTTCGACGGCCCGCGCGGCGCCACCCTCCTCGTCAACAACCACGAACTGGGCGGCCCGCGCGCGGGCTGGGAGCACCCCGTCCCGCTCACCGACGGCCTCGTCTACGACCCGGCCGCCTCCGGTGGCTGCACGGTCGTCGAGGTCCGCCGCGACGACGTGGCGGAGTGGGTCGGCATCGCCGGCACCTCCACCAACTGCGCGGGCGGCCACACCCCCTGGGACACCTGGCTCACCTGCGAGGAGACCGAGGACAAGGCCGGCCAGAACGGCATGACCAAGGACCACGGCTACGTCTTCGAGGTCGACCCCGCCGACCGCCGGGCCAACCGTGACCCGAAGCCGGTCAAGGCGCTGGGCCGCTACGCCCACGAGGCCGTCGTCGTCGACCCCAAGCGCGGCCACCTGTACCTGACGGAGGACGCGTCCAACCCGAACGGGCTGCTCTACCGCTGGACCCCGCCCGCGGGCTTCCACCACGGCCGCGGCAAGCTGCGCAACCTCGCCGCCGACGCGGGCAGGCTCCAGGCGTTCAAGTGCTTCGACTCCGGCGGCCAGTTCGTCGACGACCTCTCCCGCGCCACGAAGATCGGCACGGTCTACGGCGTCGACTGGGTCGACGTCCCCGACCGCGACGCGCGCAGCACCTCCGTCCGCAAGCAGTTCGGCACCGGCCAGGTCACCCGCGCCCGCAAGCTGGAGGGCATGTGGTGGGGCGACGGCGGCGCCTACATCGTCTCGTCCTACGCCCGCGCGGAGAGCCCCGCCCAGCACGACGGCGCCGTCTGGTTCTACGAACCGGGACGCCGCACCCTGACGCTGAAGGTCCGCATCGGCGTGAACCCCGACCCGTCCGTGGAAGGCAGCTTCGACGGACCGGACAACATCACCGTCTCCCCGTACGGCGGCCTCGTGATCGCCGAGGACGGCGAGGGCCTCCAGCACCTGTTCGGCGCGACCGACAGCGGCCGCACCTACCCGATCGCCCGCAACGAACTGAACGCCGGGACCGCCGAGGAACCCGAGTTCAGCGAGTTCACCGGGGTGACCTTCTCGCCCGACGGCAAGACCCTGTACGCCAACATCCAGACGCCCGGCATCATGCTCGCCATCACCGGCCCCTGGAAGCGGCACAACAAGCGCTGACCGGAAGCTGAGGGCAGACCCCGGCCGACGGCCGGGGTCGTTGCCCTGTCACCTGGCCCGGCACACGTCCTGCCGCCCGTCCCGCTGCCTGTTTCTGCCGGTGTCCGGTCGCCCGTTCCGTCGCCCGCGAAGCCGCCGGTCCCGTCGTGCAGGACGGCGGGTACGGGCCGCGGTTCAGAGCCGGTGGAAGAACGGGTCGTACTCCTCGCCGAGGACGGCCCGGCCCACGGTGGCCAGCACGTGATCGCTGTTGTCATGGAGCTTGTACAGCGTCAGATCGCGCAGCACCCGCTCCACCGGGCTCGGGCGGATCAGGCAGCGGGCGCCGCACGCGTCGATCACATGGTGCACCGTCTCCTCGGCCAGCCGCGCGACCACCTGCCAGGCCCTGTCCCCGGCGACCCGGGCCTCGTCGAGCCTGCCCTCGTCCCACAGGCCGGCGACATGGCGCAGCCAGAGCCGGGCGGTGTCGACGTTGACCGCCATGCTGCCCACCCGCTGCTGCACATAGGGATCGCCGCCCTTGCCCTGCCGCTTCAGATACGTCAGCCCGTACTCGTACGCGGCGAGCGCGCCGCCGAGGAAACTGGCCGCGTAGTGGGGGACGAAGGCGGTCTGCCACTGGCCGTCGAAGTAGCCGCCGGGGGCGCCGATCTGACGGTCGCGCGGGATGAACGTGTCGTGGAAGCGCACCACATGGCTGACCGTGGCGCGCATGCCGACGGGGTCCCACCACGAGGCGTCCACGGTCACACTCGGATCGGACAGGTCGCAGGCGAGCAGCAGGAGCCGCCCGCGGACCTCCGGGGCTGCGCGGGCTCCGCCCGGACCGTCCGGATCGACGAGCAGGATCGCCCACTGCGCGCCGGTCGCGCCGGTCGCGAACGCCTTGCTGCCGCTGAGGATCCAGCCGCCCTCGACGGGGGTCAGCGCGGTGCCGAAGCGCCGGCTCTCGCCCGGCTTCGGGGCCTGGGGTTCACCGCTCCACGCGACCCACTTCTCCCCGTGTTCCACCACCCCGGTGAACCAGCGCCGCTTCTGCTCGGGGGAGGCCAGCGCGTCGATGAGGACGAGCGAGTTGGCGTGCCCCTCCCAGCAGCGGGCCAGCGACAGATCGGCCTTGGCCAGCGTGGTGGTCATCTCCCACAGGGGCAGGGTGTCGCGCCGGCAGGGGCCGTAGCCCAGACCACCGTACTCCCGGGGCACGGTGACACCCAGGAACCCGCAGGCGAACAGGTCGTCGAAGTCCTCGGTGGGGAAGACGGCCGCACGGTCGTACTCCGCGGCGCGCGGGGCGAACTTCTCCGCGGCGAGCTTCGCCACGGTGCCGAGCGCCCCCTGGTCGTCGTCGGCCGCCGGACCGGGGGCCGGTCCGGTGGCGCGGCGCGGGTCGTCGGTCATGCGGGGGTGGCTCCTTCCAGGCGGTAGAAGTGGGCGCGGTACATCACGTTCGGTGTCCGCGTCCCGGTGGGGTGGACGGTGTGGACGTCGATGGTCAGCAGCCCTCGGTTGACGTAGCCGACGAGGACGACCTGCCGGTCGCCGAGCCGGCCCTCGGCGAGGAACGCCACCGCCTCCGCGGTGTCGACGCCGTCGGCCAGCGGGACCGCGGGCAGGGTGGCGCCGCGGACGGGGGCCGCGGGCGGGCCGGGCGCGTCCGGCGCGGGCCGCGGCTCGCCCCGCTCGGTGATCCGCAGCAGGAGCCGGTCGCCGTCGGCCACGGCCTCGACCAGGTCGAGCCCGATGGCGGCGGTGTCGAAATTGACCCAGTCGCCCGCCAGCGGTGCCGGATCGACCGCGTGCACCGTCATGTCCGCCTCCCGGCCCGGTGGAAGAACGAACGGGCCCAGTGGCCGGCGTCCCCGCCGCCGCTGAGGACGGTGGCCGTGGTGGTCACCAGAATGCCCGTCTTGTGGTAGGCGCAGACGACGATGCGCACGGCACCCAGGTCGTAGACGACCGAGAACGACCAGGCGGCCGACGGCGCGCCCGGTGGGGTGTACAGCACCGCGGGTGCCTCGCCCCAGTCCCGTGGCCCCGGCCCGCCGGCGCCGGACGCCCGCACGAACACGCCGTCCGCGCGCTGCGTCACGTCCAGCAGGCGGGCGCCCTTGGCGGTGTGCCGGTCGGTGTTGACCCACTCGCCCAGCAGCGCCGAGGCGTCCGGTGCGCCGGGCGGACGGGGCGCGGACGGTCCTGACCCGGACGTCGGCCGGGAGCGGGACGTCGCATCGGAACGGGTCGTCGAACGGGTCGTCATGGTGCCTCCCGCCTGCGATGTGCCGGTGCCGGTCCCCCCGACGCGGGGAGGCCGTGGGTGCCGGACCGTGCGGCCGGGCCGGAGCCGAGGGCGCGCAGGGGTTCCGTCTGCGGCATCGTGTGGCCGGTCATCAGCCGGAACTGCTCCCGGACTTCGGCGGACAGGATCTCCCAGCCGTCGATGCACCTCAGCCCGCGGGCGCGGAGGGCGCGGGTGAGCGCGGTCGGCGGGTCGCGGTAGGCCATCTCCAGCACCACCGCGTCCCCGTCGGCTGCGGCCACCGGGAACGGCTCCCGTTCCACCAGGGGCGTGGCGTGCGCGAGCAGGGCGTATCCCGCCGGGGAGAACCGGGACAGCGGCACGTGGCGCAGCCCGAGTCGTGAGGCGGCCTCCTGGCCGTGCGCGATCCCCCGGTTGACCAGGGTCACCCGGGCCCCGGCCCGGCTGAGTGCCCAGGCGACGGCCCGGCCGGCCCCGCCGCAGCCGACGACGGCGGCGCTGCGACCGCCCGGGTCGGCTCCGCTCAGCGCGAGGGTGCGCAGGGCGGCGACGGTGTCGGTGGTGGCCGCCCGCCAGCGTCCGGCGTCGAGCCACAGCAGATTGGCCGCGCCGCACCCCAGCGCGTCCGGATCGGCGACGTCGGCCACTTGCAGGGCGCTCTCCTTGTGCGGGGCGGTCACCGTCAGGCCGCGCAGGGGCAGCCCGCCCAGCGACCCGAAGCCCGCGCCCCAGTGCCAGAACCGGGAGAACCGGTCGACCTGGAAGGGCAGATAGAGCGCGGGCAGCCGAAGCTCCCGCAGCGCCGCGTTGTGCAGCCGGGGTGACAGCGAGCCGCCCGGGGCACGCCCGGCGATGCCGTACAGGGCGCTGAGCTGGGGCAGCGAGGGCAGCCCGTAGTCGGCCGCCAGCCGGCCCAGCTCCGGCATGCCGTCCGCCCCCGGCGCACCGGCCCGGCCGAAGACGACGGGCGCCCCCAGCCACGGCGCCAGCACCCGCGTCCAGGTACCCGCCGGGCCGGACGCGAACGCCGTGACGTCGGTCCGTGCGAGCCCGGTGAGCAGCAGCGGCGCGGCCGATCCGTACTGGGCGCCCGGCTGCGGCACGAGGAGGTACAGCGCGGCCGGTACGGCGGCCATCGCGGCGAACCGGTTGCGGAGCGATCCCACCGCCGCCGGCAGCCCGGCTCCGGCGCCGCCCGCCTGGTCGGGCGCGTGCCAGGAGATCCGCCGCTGCCGGGCGGGGATGGCCGCCAGCAGCTCCGGCCGCACGTCGTCCGTCGCCTCCAGGTCGACCAGGTCGTAGCGGTCCGCCGCGCGCAGGAGCCGGGTGGTCCGGGCGACCGGGCCGGCCGCCGAGCGACCGCCCTGCCGGGTGGACCGCAGGGCGTAGGTCAGCGGCCCCGGGAAGTGCCGGCGCAGCCGGGCGGGATCGGGATCGCCGACCAGGTCGGCGCGGATCTCCAGCTCGTCCGCCAGCTCGGCGAGGCCGCGCAGCCGGTGCGGGGTGAGGTCCTCGGGTTCGGCGGCCACCGCGACGAGCCGGGCCCGACGCCCGGCGGCGGCACCGTGTCCGCTGGTCAGCCGCGCCACTGGACGTACTCCTCAAGCCCGGCCCGCCCCGGGACGAACCGATTGACCTGGGCGCTCTCGTCCGGGTAGCCGACCGCCATGGTGCAGACGACGAGCCGGTCGGGTCCGATGCCAAGCTGGGCGCGCAGTACGTCCCCGTAGCCGGCGACGCTGAACTGCGGGCAGCTGCCGAGACCCCCGGCCACCAGTCCGAGCATCACGTTCTGCAGGAAGAGGCCCAGCTCAAGGAAGGTCCCGGACACCGCGTTCTTGGGCAGGTGGCAGACCAGGGCGGCCGGCGCCCCGTAGAAACGCAGATTGTCCCGGAGGTGCGCCCGGCCGGCCGCTCGGTCCCCGGCGGCGTGGCCCTTGGCCAGCAGCACGCCCGTCACGGCCCGTTCGGCACGGCGCTCGGCGGCGTCGTCGAGCGACGGCGGCCGGCTGGTGCAGTCCGGGCGGGGCGGGTCACCGCGGTCGTACGCCTCGCACAGGGCACCCACCAGCGCCGTGAGGCTGTCGCCGGTCACCACCGTCACCTGCCACAGCTCGGTGTTGCGGCTCGACGGGGCGTGGGCGGCGGTGCGGAGGACCTCCGCCAGGGCGTCCCTGGGCACCGCCCGGTCCAGGAAGGCCCGCTTGCAGTGGCGGGAGGCGATCAGGGAGAGGCCGTCGGGCATGGGTCCGCGGGTCATCGGCGGCTCACCCCCGTCCGGTGCTGGGGAGCGGCCCGTAGACCTCGGTGAGCTGGCACAGCCGGAGATGGACGGACCGCTGGATGTGCTGGGCGCACTGCCGGTACGCCTCCGGTGACTGCCCGTCCGGATCGGGGATGTCACCGTGCGGGTCCAGCCGCACGGTACGGCTCGCGGCCTCCGGCGCCAGGGCGACGACCCGGTCGCGGTGGGCCCTGGTCATGCAGTAGATGACGGAGCTGACCCGGCACAGTTCCGAGGTGATCGGGCGGGCCCGGTGGCGGCGCGGATTTCCCCGGCCCGGCACCCGTTGCAGGCCGAGTTCGGCGAGTGCGGAGCGCGCGCCGGGCGCCATCGGGCGCGCGGACAGCGGTGTCGCGATACCCGCGCTGGAGAACCGGAAGGCGTGGGCGACGCCCGCCTCCGCCGCCTGGGCCCACGCGATGACCTCCGCCATGGGGGAACGGGAGGTGTTCCCACCGCAGACGAACAGCACCCGGCATGCCGCGCCGGTGCCGCGTGTTCGCCACCAGAGGGCGGCCGACGGATAGGCCAGGGCCGCGACCGCGGCGACGCCGAACCCGAGGGCGATCAGCTGGCCGGTACCCGGCGCCAGCAGTCCGGCCAGCCAGGTGAGCGCGTAGGACGCGACCAGACCGGACATCAGGCTGGCGAACGCCCAGGCCGGTACGCCCCAGGTGTACTCGCGGCGGTCGAGGTAGATCAGCGTGGCGAAGACGAACAGCACCTCGTAGGTCACGCCGATCGCCGCTGCCGCGAGCGCGGGAGGCGTGCCGAGGAACGTGGTGAAGCCCGCGCGCAGCTGCGGCTGCCCGGCCAGCGCGCCCGCCCCGAGCAGCACCGCCAGCCAGATCGGCGCCGCCGCATGCTCCTCCGCGAAGAACCGGCGGTCCGTGGCCACGACCCCGTTCTTGGCGACGCGGCTCATGATGTCGAACCGGCCGAGATAGCCGACGAGGTAGATGAGGACGCTCAGTACGGCGGCCAGTGTCAGCTGGTAGCTGTGCACATCGGAGAGCGCCACCGAGACCGCTATGAGACTGAGGAACAGACCCACCCAGGAATTCTTCATGACCCGCCGCTTGCGGGCCGCGTCGATCAGCGGGGAGAGAATCAGAACTCCGCCCCGCATCAACAGCAGCATGAAGAGGATCGAGACACCGGAAAAGGTGTAGTTCATCGTGGTGGCGCCGACGATGAGCGAAGTGAAGAAGCCGGCCGCCAGCGTCTCGCGCCCCGCCACCGGAATCCGGTGCCCGCCGATCCGAGCCCGCCGCAGGTGCCGCCACCGGCCCGTCAGGGCCAGGAAGAACACCATGGCGACGAGTTGTCCGAGCACCGTGGCGGGCAGCATCTCAGCGCCGCTGACCTGCTGGGACGAGAGCGGAGTGACTCCGCTGGCGAGTGCCTTCACCAGCATGGCGTAGGGGATGTACGAGATGAAGTAACCGAAGGTGAGCCAGCCCATGTGAGTCCCATAACTGCTCGGACGCCAAGGTCATTGACGTCGCAAGTCCGGGAACGGCACGTCTGGTCGGAATCTGACCCGAGGAACAATCTGGATGTTTTTCAGGGCGCTTGTACGCAACGGCCGTACAATTTCCGTCGCCCGTCGCATGGGCCTCTGCAATCCCGCAGGTCGCCCCAGGGCGTGCAATCGAGCGGCCCACCTGCTGTGTGCGGCCGCTGCCTTTTCGCTGTTCATTGTTCAGGCGCGTACGCCTTCTCGAAATCGTACCGCCGACGCATGTGCCCGGCCAGCGCGGAAGCGGCGTGCGCGCGCCGTCCGGCGGCAGCCGTCAGGGGCCGGGAATCGGCGTCTCGCGGGACTCGCCCGACACCCCGCCACGGCACGCCCGGCCGCGGGGCGCGGGCCGGTGGTGCTCGCCGCCCCTGGCTGGGGCGGCGGACCGGCTGGCAGGTGCCCGTCGCCGGGCCGGCGGGTCCGGGGCTCGTCTCCCTGGTGACGATCGCCGCACCGCTGCCGACGTCCGAGCACGGCATGCGGAGCATCTCGGTCAGCTGCGAACTCGCGTCATTCGATCAAGAACTGCAAGTTGCGCACCGTCCCCGTGCCGAAGAAACGGAGTGTCCGCCCTGAATTTTTCAACGACAGCGGACCGGCATCCACCGAGTGGCGGATGCCGGTCCGTGTCGACGTGTTTTCCATAAAAGCGAGTCACTTAACAGGCAAAGAAAGCGAGGTGGCCCCGCCGGTCCCGTCCCGGGATCCGGAGGTGCCGGCGCCGGCCTGATCCGACGCCGCTTGTCGAAGCACCCCTCAGAGCGCCTGCGCGCCCGGCTTCACCATGTTGCGGACCGTGCGGGCCTTGACGAAGTCGCCCATCGCGGTCATCTCCCACTCGCCGGAGAACTGGCGGATGAGCTTGGCCATCAGCACGCCCGTCTGCGCCTCGGTACCGGTCAGGTCGAAGCGGACCAGTTCCTCGCCGGACGCGCTGTCCACCAGGCGGCAGTACGCCTTGGCGACCTCGGTGAACTTCTGGCCCGAGAAGGAGTTGACCGTGAAGACCAGGCCGGTGACCTCCGGCGGGATCCGGCCGAGGTCGACGACGATCACCTCGTCGTCACCGCCGCCCTCACCGGTGAGGTTGTCGCCGGAGTGCTTGATCGCGCCGTTCAGGATCGTCAGCTTGCCGAAGTAGCAGCTGTCGATGTGGTTGCGCTGAGGGCCGTAGGCGATGACCGAGGCGTCCAGGTCGATGTCCTTGCCGCGGAAGGCGGGCTCCCAGCCGAGGCCCATCTGCACCCGGGACAGCAGCGGACGGCCGCCCTTGACGAGGGAGACGGTCTGGTTCTTCTGGAGGCTGACCCGGCCCTTGTCCAGGTTGATCTTCCCGGTGCCGGGCGCGGCGGCCGGCGGCGCCGGGGGAGCGGCGGGCATCGGGGGCGTCGCGGACGGCGCGGCGGGCTGTGCGGCGGGCGGCGGCGAGGTCACCGGCCGGGCGGCCGGGGCGGGTTCCTCCACGGTGACGCCGAAGTCGGTGGCGATGCCCGCGAGTCCGTCCGCGTAACCCTGGCCGACGGCGCGCGCCTTCCACTGGCCGGCGCGGAGGTAGATCTCGACGACCACCAGTGCCGTCTCGGTGCCGAGCTGCGGGGGCGTGAACGTCGCCAGGACGGCGTTGTCGTCGGCGGCGCGGATCGTCGCCGTCGGTTCGATGCCCTGGAAGGTCTGGCCCGCGGCGTCGGGGCTCGCGGTCACGACGATCTTCTCGATGCCGGGCGGGACGGCGGCGGTGTCGACGACGATCGCGTCGGGCGTCGCGCCGCCGCCCGAGCGGTGGGTCACACCCGGTCCCGCGGGCTGGTTGTAGAAGATGAAGTCTTCGTCGGAGCGCACCTTGCCGTCGGCGGTGAGCAGCAGGCCCGATACGTCGAGCCGCACCGGGGCGGCGACGTCCACCGTCACCCGGGACGTGGAGAGCGGGATGTTCGAGCCGGGGGTCATAGCGGTCATGCCAGAGATAACGATCGAGAGCGCTTTGCCGTTCCCTTACCTTGGGGCCGTTCGGCCCAGCGCTCCCGCCGGCCTCCCGCGGGGGCGGCCGAGGACGGCCGCGGGGGCGCTCAGGGGCCTTCACCCCTGAGCGCCCCCGCGGCCCGCGGTCCGCCTACGGCACCACCACGATCTTGCGTCCCACCCCCGCCGCGAACTGCTCCAGCGCCGCCGGGTAGCTCTCCAGCGGGATGCGGTCGCTGATGAACACCTCGGGGTCGAGCACACCGTTCGCGAACAGCTCCGCCGCCCGCTCGTAGCTGTGCAGCACCGCCATGGAGCCGGTGATGGTGATCTCCTGGTTGTAGATGCGGTACGGGTCGATGTTCACCCGGGTCGCGTAGTCGGCGACCCCGAACTGGAGGAACGTGCCCGCCTTGGCCACCCGCTCCAGGCCGTCCTGGATGGCCGCCGCGTTCCCCGTCGCGTCGATCACGACGTCCCAGCCCTGCGGCCGGTCGAGTTCGTCGGCGTTCGCGGCGGACGCCGAGACGCCGAGCCGGCGGGCCGTCTCCAGCCGGTCCGGGTTCAGGTCCACCACGTCCACGCTCGCCGCGCCGGTCCGCTTGGCGAGTTCCAGCATCATCAGTCCCATGGTTCCTGAGCCGTAGATCAGCACATGGGTGGCCAGCCGGGACTGGAGGATGTCGTAGCCGCGCACCGCGCAGGACAGGGGCTCGATCAGGGCCGCGTCCTGGGTGCGTACGTGCTCCGGCAGCTTCACGCAGTTCGCCACCGGCGCCACCGCGTACTGCGCCGCGCCGCCCGGGTTGGTCACGCCGATCGCCGCCCAGCGCTCGCAGAGGTTGTTGTGGCCGGCGCGGCAGAAGCGGCACTCGTAGCAGTACAGCGACGGGTCGACCGCCACCCGGTCGTCGACCGCGACCTCGGTGACCTGGGCGCCCACCCCGACGACCCGTCCCGCGAACTCGTGCCCGGGCACGATCGGCAGCTTGGGTGCGAACTCGCCCTGGAGGATGTGCAGATCCGTGCCGCACAGGCCGCAGGCGGCCACTTCGACGACGACCTCGCGCGGGCCGGGCGTCGGGTCCGGGACCTCCGTGACGACGGCGCGGCCCATGGACTCGATGACGGCGGCCTTCATTTGACGGCTCCCAGCGAGAGGCCCTGGACCAGCTTGTCCTGGGCGGTGAACCCCGCGGCGAGCACCGGCAGGGAGACGACGAGCGAGGCGGCGCACACCTTCGCCAGGAACAGGCCCTGGCTGGTGATGAAGCCGGTCAGGAAGACGGGGGCGGTCTCGGCGACCACACCGGTGAGGACCCGGGCGAACAGCAGCTCGTTCCAGCTGAAGATGAAGCAGATCAACGCCGTCGCGGCAATGCCGGGCAGGGCGATCGGTGCCACCACACGGGCCAGGATCGTCGGCAGCCGGGCGCCGTCCACCCGGGCGGCCTCGATCACCGCCACCGGGACCTCGGCGAGGAAGGACTGCATCATCCACACCGCGATCGGCAGGTTCATCGAGGTGTACAGGATGACCAGCAGCCAGATGTTGTCGAGCATGCCGGTGTTCTTGGCGAACAGGTAGATCGGCAGCAGGCCCGCCACCACCGGCAGCATCTTCGTCGACAGGAAGAAGAACAGGACGTCCGTCCACTTCCGTACCCGGCGGATGGAGAGTGCGTACGCCGCCGGCAGGGCCAGCACCAGCACGAACAGGGTCGAGGCGATCGACGCGGTGGCCGAGTTGATCAGCGCAGGCCAGGGGTCGGCCCCGCCGCCCGCGCCGAAGAACTCGCGGTAGCTGTCCAGGGTCAGGGAGGCCCCGAAGGACGGCGGATTGGTGGCGGCGTCCGTCTCGGAGTGGAAGGAGGTCAGGGCCATCCACGCGATGGGCAGGAAGAACAGCAGCCCCACCAGCCAGGCCACCAGGCCCAGCCCCGCTCCGCTGCGACGGCGGGACCGTACGTTCACGGTCTTTGCTGCGACGGTGCTCATGCGCGCGACGCCTCCTCGCGGAACAGCGACGACACCACGCGCAGTGCGAAGGTCGCGATGATCATCGAGCCGATGACCACCACGACGCCCGCGGCCGAGGCGAGGCCGTTCTCGTGGGCCTGGTAGAAGCTCTGGTAGACGGTGTACGGAAGGTTGGCGGTGCCCAGGCCGCCCGACGTGATCGTGAAGACCGCGTCGAAGTTCTGCACGATGTAGATCGAGCCCAGCAGGCCGCCGAGTTCGAGGTAGCGGCGCAGATGCGGGAGGGTGAGGTAGCGGAAGACCTGCCAGTCGCTCGCGCCGTCCACCCGCGCGGCTTCGAGCTGCTCGTTGTCGCGGCTCTGCAGTCCCGCCAGCAGGATCAGCATCATGAACGGCGTCCACTGCCACACCAGGGAAGCCTCGACCGCGATCAGCGGATTGTCCGAGATCCAGTCCGGCTGAGGGCCGCCCACATAGTGCAGTAACCCGTTGAACAGGCCGTATTCGGGGTTGTAGAGCACATGCTTCCACAGCAGGGAGGCGGCCACGGGCACGACCAGGAACGGTGCGATCATCAGCGTACGGACCACGCTGCGGCCCCGGAACTTCCGGTTGAGCAGCAGTGCGACGGCAAGGCCCAGGACCAGGCTGGCCAGGACCACCGTGACGGTCAGCACGATGGTTGTCCACACCGACTGGCGCAGGTCCGCGTCGGTCAGGACCTGCCGGTAGTTGTCGATACCGGTGAAGTGACGGTCCTTTGGATACAGCGCGTTCCAGTCGAAGAACGAGAACACCAGGGTCGCCACGAAGGGCAGCTGGGTCACTACGATCATGAAGACCAGCGCGGGCAGCAGCGGTGCTCGGGTGACCCACGCGCGGAGGCGGTTCGGCGGCCGGATCGCCGGCCGCGTGGGGGCGGCGGCGACCGGGGCGGGGGCGGTGACGGTCATGATCCCTCGTACTTCTTGCCGACGGCCTCGGCGAGCTTCTGTGCCTTCTCAAGCGCGCTGTCCACGGACTGCCGTCCCGCGACGGCGGAGCTCAGCTCCTGCGAGACCTTGGTGCCCAGGTCGGTGAACTCGGGGATGTCGACGAACTGGATGCCGGGCGCGGGGCGGGGCTGCACACCCGGGTCGTTCGGCTTGGCACTGGAGATGGCGTCCCGGGTGACGTCCGCGAAGGCGGCCGCCTCCTTGCGGTACTCCGGGATGTCGTAGGTCGAGCTGCGCTTGCCGGCCGGCACGTTGGCCCAGCCCGCCTTCTCACCCACGAGCTTCTCGTAGTCCTTGCTGGACGCCCACGAGATGAACTTCCAGGCGTCGTCGGCGTTGTCGGACGCCTTCTGGATGCCCCAGGCCCAGGTGTAGAGCCAGCCGGAGCTGTCCGTCTTGTCGACCGGGGCCGGGACATAGCCCATCTTGCCCTTGACCGGGGAACCGGAGGCCTCCAGCGAACCTGCACCGGACGTGGCGTCGTACCACATCGCCGTCTTGCCCTGCGTCGTGTTGTTCAGACACTCGGCGAAGCCGGCCTGCGGTGCGCCGGACTCGCCGTGCTTGCGGACCAGGTCGACGTAGAACTGCGCGGCCTTCTTGAACTCGGGGGAGTCCAGCTGGGCCTTCCAGTCCTTGTCGAACCAGGTGCCGCCGAAGGTGTTGACGACCGTGGTCAGCGGAGCCATCATCTCCCCCCAGCCGGGCAGCCCGCGCAGACAGATGCCCTTCATGCCGGGCTCGGCGCCGTCTACCTTCGCGGCGAGGTCCGCGACCTGCTTCCAGGTGGGCTTGGCCGGCATGGTCAGGCCCTTCTTCTGGAGGACGTCCTTGCGGTACATCAGGAAGGACGACTCACCGTAGAAGGGCTCGCCGTAGAGCTTGCCGTCGGCCGCGGTGAGGGCCTGCTGCATCGGCTTGAGGATGTCCTGCTGGTCGAAGGCGGTGTCCTTCTTGACGTACGAGTCGATCGCGTGGAGCCAGCCGTTCTTGGCGTAGATCGGGATCTCGTAGTTGCTGAGCGTGGCCACGTCGTACTGGCCGGCCTGGTTGGCGAAGTCCTGGCTGATCTTGTCCCTGACGTCGTTCTCCGGCAGGACGGTGAAGTTCACCTTGATCCCGGTGTCCTTGGTGAAGTGACCGGCGGTGAGCTTCTGCAGCTCCACCATCTGCGGGTTGTTCACCATCAGGACGTTGATGGAGTGGGCCGAGGACCCGCCGCCGGCTCCGCCGGCGCCCGAGCAGCCGACGAGCAGCGGAGTGATCAGCGTCCCTGCGGCGGCCAGGGCGAACGTGGCGCGCGGCCTCCATCGGCTCTGGGTGTGCATGGCTAGCTCCTGATAGGTGTGAGGGTGTACGGAGATGTGCGGATACAAGGGGCGCGGGGCGGTGCGCGGCACCCCCGGGGATTGCCTTGGCATATGAGTGCGGATCAATCAGACGCGGATGACCTGCGGCCCCAGCAGCGAGTAGCGGTGGGCCTCGGTCGTGGGGAGAAGGGTGCTCGTCACGATGGCCTCCAGCGCGCCGACATCGGCGAACCGGCAGAAGCTGACCGCGCCGAACTTGGTGTGCGTCCCCACGAAGACGGTGCGCCGGGCGGCCCGGACGGCCTGTGCCTTGACCTCGCTGACCGCCGGATCGGGGGTGGTCAGCCCGTGTTCGCGGGAGATGCCGTTGGCGCCGATGAAGG
This sequence comes from Streptomyces sp. NPDC006012, assembly GCF_042871185.1. Lineage (NCBI taxonomy): Bacteria > Bacillati > Actinomycetota > Actinomycetes > Kitasatosporales > Streptomycetaceae > Streptomyces > Streptomyces sp. NPDC006012. The sequence continues at coordinate 112,887 of NZ_JBIAIE010000020.1, read as the reverse complement.
CGAGATCGACCACGAAGCCGGCCAGCATCTTCGTGGCCCAGTGGTCGACGGTCGCCAGTGTGCCGGGGCGGACCCGGCCGCCGAGGAGCAGCACCGAGACCTTCTCGGCCTCGGCCAGGGCGCCGGCGACCGGCAGGGAGGCGGTGACCACGGTCAGTGGCCGGTCGACGGGCAGGGCCTCGGCGATGAGCTGCGGGGTGAAGCCCTCGTCGACGAAGACCGTTTCCGCGTCGCCGAGCAGTTCGGCGGCGGCAGCGGCGATCCGGCGCTTCTCGGGCACCTGGCTGGTGGCCCGGAAGGCGAGCGTCGTCTCGAACCCGGCACTCTCCACGGGATAGGCGCCCCCATGGGTGCGGCGCACCAGACCGTGGTCCTCCAGGGCACGCAGATCGCGTCGGATGGTCTCCTTGGCCACGCCCAGTTCGGAGGCGAGTGCGGTGACGTCGACAGAGCCGGCCGTCCGTGCTGCCCGCACGATCTCTCGCTGCCGCTCCTCGGACGTGCTGGAACTCATCGCGTCACCTGCCTCCACACTGAGGTGTGCCCGTTCGGGCCCGGTTGGGCCCTTGGGGGATGTTTTACAGCGGGGGTGTGAGGCTGACCAGGTCTGTTGCGGATTTGATGCTGCCCGTATGTGCCCGATCGCCGAGCAGAGTGCCCGTCTCGGACCTGCGTGGCTGCGCCGGGCGAGGTGGGAACGGGCAATGTCTGTGCCCGAATGCCAGGGCGGGTGGGCCCGTTCGGTGCCCGCCCGCCCGTACGGGGCGGCGATTTTCCGCCGCTTCCCGGTCCGTGCCGTGTGCCGTTTCCGGTTCTCTCTCCGGACCGTGCCCGTCTCGTTCTCAGTACGGCCAGACTCAGTACGGCCAGATCGGCGGGTCGTTCACGAAGTGGCCGCCCAGGTGGGTGTGGGCCGGGTCGTCCGGGGTCAACTCCCCTTGTTCGGCGATGAGCTTCGCGGCGTACGGCTCCGAGTCGTCCTGCGGTTCGTAGCCGAGTGCCCGCGCCCCGGTCAGGTCCCACCACAGGCGGGTGTTGGCGGACGAGCCGTAGACGACGGTGTGGCCGACGCGCTCGGCGGTCAGCGCCGCGTGGAAGAGGCGGGCGCCGTCGGCGGGGCTCATCCACACCGAGAGCATGCGGACGCTGGTCGGCTCCCGGAAGCAGGAGCCGATGCGGACGGAGACGGTCTCCAGGCCGTGCTTGTCCCAGTAGAGCTGGGCCAGGTCCTCGCCGAAGGACTTGGACAGGCCGTAGAAGGTGTCCGGGCGGCGCGGGGTGCCGGCCGGGATCAGCGGGTCGTCGCCGCGCGGGGCCCGGGTGAAGCCGACCGCGTGGTTGGAGGAGGCGAAGACGATCCGCGGCACGCCCGCCCGGCGGGCCGCCTCGTACAGGTGGTAGGTGCCCTCGACGTTCGCCTTCAGGATCTTCTCGAAGGTGGACTCCAGGGAGATGCCCGCGAGGTGGATGACCGCGTCGACGCCCGTCACGGCCTCGCGCAGCGCCTCGGTGTCCGCGAGGTCCGCGGTGATCGCGTCCGGCTCGCCCTCGATCGGGCGCATGTCGAACAGCCGCAGGTCGTAGCCGTAGTCGGGGAGCAGTTCCCGCATCAGGGTGCCGAGACCGCCGGCGGCGCCGGTGAGCAGGACGGTGCGGGGAGCGGGCATGCTCGGTCTCCTCGGGTCGGTGGCCAGGGCCGGTGGCCGACGGTTCGGGCCGGCCGCTGCCTGGGTGGGCCAACAGTCGCATTCATGGCCAGCATTCACATTCGTGGACACGCTAGGGAGCGGTGCTCCGGCTCGTCAAGGGTGGCATGGAGTGGGTGAATCCGCTCTCGTGTTGCGGGTTTGCCCGCTTGACCGGCCCCGAGTGCGGCCCGTAGCGTGGATCCGTTCAGAAATATAGACACCGATCATAGACATGCACCGACAGGGAGCGCCCGTGACGTCAGCCCCTCTCGCCGCGCGACTCCGCAACCCCAGCGGGCCGCTGTTCTTCCCCGTCACCCCCTACGCGCCGGACGGCTCCGTGGACCTCGACGTCTACCGTGCGCACGTACGCCGGGGCGTCGAGGCCGGGGCCGCCGCCGTGTTCGCCTGCTGCGGCACCGGGGAGTTCCACGCGCTGCTGCCCGAGGAGTTCACCGCCTGTGTACGCGTCGCCGTCGAGGCCGCAGGGGGCGAGGTGCCGGTCGTCGCGGGCGCCGGATACGGCACCGCGCTCGCCGCGCGCTACGCGGCCCTCGCCCGGGACGCCGGGGCCGACGGGCTGCTCGCCATGCCGCCCTACCTCGTCGTCCCCGGCCAGGAGGGCCTGCTGCGGCACTACCGGGAGATCGCCGCCGCGACCGACCTGCCCGTGATCGTCTACCAGCGCGACAACGCGGTGTTCACCCCGCCCACGGTGGTCGAACTCGCCCGCACGGAAGGGATCATCGGCTTCAAGGACGGCCTCGGCGACCTCGACCTGATGCAGCGCATCGTCAGCGCCGTCCGCACCGACGCACCCGGCGACTTCCTCTACTTCAACGGCCTGCCCACCGCCGAGCAGACCCAGCTCGCCTACCACGCGCTCGGCATCACCCTCTACTCCTCGGCCGTCTTCTGCTTCGCCCCCGAGATCGCCCTCGCCTTCCACCGGGCGCTCCAGGACGGCGACGAGAGCACCGCGCACCGGCTCCTGGACGGCTTCTACCGCCCGTTCGTCGAACTGCGCGCGCAGGGCCGCGGCTACGCCGTCGCCCTCGTCAAGGCGGGCGTGCGGCTGCGCGGCTGCGACGTCGGCGGGGTGCGGCCCCCGCTGCACGAACCCAGCGAGGAGCACGTCAAACAGCTCGCCCAGGTGATCGAACGCGGCTACGCACTGCTGGCGGCGACCACGTGAAGGTCTCCGGGTTCGTCTACCCCTGGGACGTGATCGGGGACCCGGCGGCCCCCGCGCGGTTCGCCGGGCTCGGCACCGCCCAGGTCACCCTCGCCGCCGCCTACCACTCCACCCGCGCACTCACCCCCCGCCACCCCCGCCACCGGGTCGTCACCGCCGAACACGCCGCCGTGCTCTACCCCCTCGGCGACCACTGGGCGGGCCGCGTCCCGCGGCCCCACCCGGCCGGCGACTGGTCACCCGGCGACGCCTACGGCGAGGCCGCCGACGCGCTCGCCGCGGCCGGGCTGGAGGTGCACACCTGGGTCGTCCTCGCGCACAACTCGCGGCTGGGCGCCGAGCATCCGCACACCTCGGTCGTCAACGCCTACGGCGACCGCTACCCGTGGGCCCCCTGCATCGCGCAGCCCGCCACGCGCGCGTACCTGATCGACCTCGCCGCCGAGGCCGCCGTACGCCCCGGCGCCCGCGGTACGGAGCTGGAGTCCCTCGGCTGGTACGGGCTGGCCCACCTGCACGCCCACGACAAGATCGGCGGCGTCGGCCTCGGCGAGGCCGGCCAGTACCTGATGTCGCTGTGCTTCTGCCCCGACTGCCGCGCGGGGTACGGGGAGCGGGGCGCCGACCCCGGCGAACTCGCCGCCGCCGTACGGACGGCGCTGGAGCCGCTGTGGCGGGGCGCCGCGGCGGACGGTGGCTGGACGGGCGTGGAGAAGCTCCTCGGCGCACCGCTGGCCGCCGCCACGCGCGCGTGGCGCGACGACACCGCCCGCACCCTCCAGGAGGCTGCCGTCGCCGCCGTCCGCGCCGCCGCACCCGAGGGCTTCCAGGTGCTGCTGCACGCGGACCCGGCGTCGTACCACTGCGGCGCCAACGCGGGCGTGGAGCCCCGGCACATCCTGTCCGTCGCGGACGGAGTCGTCGTGCCCTGCACCGGCGGCCCGGACCTGCTCACGCCCTTCGCCGGGCAGCGACGCGCGGACACCGTGCTGGCGGCCAACCTCACCGTGGTCTCCGGCATGGGCGGCAGCCCCGGCACCCTGGCGGCGGACGCGGCCCGGGCCCGCGCGGCGGGCGCCACCGAACTGCGCCTGTATCACCTGGGGCTGGCGTCGGACGGCGACCTGGCGGCGGTGCGGGAGGCGCTCGCCGGGCGCTGAACCAGGGACAGCGCCGTCGCCAGCAGCGCCACCCCGAGCAGCGGCAGCAGCAGCCGGACGTCCGCCACTTCGACCAGCGCGGCCCCGGCGGCCAGCCCGATCACGTTCGGCGTGAACAGCAGGGTGCCCGCGGTGGCGGCCGTCCGGCCCAGCAGCGGGCCGGGCGTCTCGCGCTGTACGGCGGTGAGCGCGGCGATCAGCACGCACGGCAGCCCCAGCCCGCCCGCCACGCCGCACAGCAGCGCAGCCGGCTCGGTGGGCAGCGCCCGCCCGGCCACCGCGAGGGCCGTCAGGGCGATCCCGGCCGCCGCGAACCCGCGGTCGCCGAACCGGCGCAGCGCGGGCCCGCTGAGCAGTCCTACCGCCACCGAGCCCGCGCCCTGCGCGGCGTACAGCACCCCCGCGAAGGCGGGGGAGCGTCCGAGGCGGTCCACGACGGCGTAGGTCAGTGCGCCGTTGACGGCGGTGAAGAACATCGTCGCGCCGCCCGCCAGGACCAGCGCCCGCAGCGTCGGGTGCGCCCACAGGTGCCGGACGCCCTCGGCCGTCCGCTGCCACCGGCTCCCGGCGGGGCGGCCGGGCGGCTCCTCGGCGACGCGCAGCAGGGCGCACACCCCGGCGGCCAGCACGAAGGTGACCGCGTCCAGCAGGGCCACGGCCGCCCCGCCGTACGCCGTGTACAGACCGGCACCGGCCAGCGGCGCCACCAGCTTCATGCCCTCGTTGGCGGTCATCCGCAGTCCGTTGAAGTCGCCGAGCAGCTCCGGGCCGACGACCGCGGGCAGGACCGCCGACTCGGCGGCGTCCTGTACGACGCCCGCGGCGCCGTACAGGAACAGGACGGCGAACAGCAGCCACAGGTCGTCCGGCGCGTCGACGGCGAACAGGGCGGGCAGGAGAGCGGCCGGCAGCAGGTTCAGGGCGATGAGCAGGGGTTTTCGCCGCACCCGGTCGGCGAGTGCGCCGAGCACGGGTCCGGCCGCGGTCGGTGCCCACATCGCCAGCAGGCACAGCGCGGCCAGTCCGTCCGAGCCGGTGAGGTCCTTGACCCACATGCCCGACGCCAGCCACAGCGAGGACGAGCCGAAGCCCGACACCACCACCCCCGCCAGATACAGCCCCGCGTCGCGGTCGCGCAGCACGCGCGTCACGGTCCAGGACGTCCAGGGAGTCCAGGAAGCCCAGAAAGCCCAGGACGGCGCCTTGCCCGTCTCGCTTGTCCTGTCCGTCCTGCCTGTCCTGCTCGTCCTGCTCGTGTTGCTCGTGTTGCTCGTCATGCCTGGTCATAGTGGTTCTAAGGCATGCGTGCAGGCATCGGGCAGATGCCTTAGCCGCCGGGAGCCGCGGCGGTCCGGGCCGTAGGGGGCGGTGCCGGGGCGGGCCGTCGGCGATCCCGTACCGGTTCCGATCGCCGCTTCCGGTCGCCGCCGATGAGTTTCCCGGCCGCCGCCGGTCCACCCCCCGAGTGATCCCCAGCCGCGACCCACAGGAGACCCGTATGACCGGCACGATGTTCGACCTCGGCCCGCAGACCGTAGTCGTGGCACGGCTCGCCGAGGAGGTGACGGACGAACAGCTCTCGGCGGCGACACCCTGCCCGGACCTCGCGGTGCGCAACCTGCTGGGCCATCTGGTGGGGCTGTCCATCGCCTTCCGGGACGCGGGCCGTAAGCGGCTGGGCGCGACCACCGACACCAGCCCGGACACCGGCACACCGGACATCGGCCCCGACTGGCGCACGCAGTTGCCGAAGGCGCTCGCCGAACTCGCCGACTCCTGGCGCGACCCGGCCGCCTGGACCGGCGTGACCCGGGCCGGCGGGGTGAACCTGCCCGGCTCCGTCGCGGGCGCCGTGGCCGCCGACGAACTGGTCATCCACGGCTGGGACCTGGCCCGCGCCATCGGCCGGTCCTACGCACCCGACCCCGCCGCCCTGGAGGCGGCGTACGGCTTCCTGCTCTCCGCGGCCGAACACCCGCCCCGGGACGGCGGACTGTTCGGCCGGGCCGTCCCGGTCCCGCGGGACGCGTCGCTGCTGGACCGGGCGGTCGGTCTGAGCGGCCGGGACCCGGGCTGGACGCCGTAGTCCGCGGGCGGCGCGGACCGCCCTTCGCCCCGCCACCACGCCGTGGGATACTCGCCGGGCATGACGATGCGCTGCGGGGGAAGGCGGGGCAGGGTGACCGGCGAGACGGGTGCGGCGGTCGAGATCCGGGCCGGGAATCCGGCGGACCTCGACGCCGTCTACGAGGAACTGCGGGGCGTGCCCGGCATCCACCTGCGGGCCGGGTCCGCGCCGGCGGCGCCCGGCGACCAGGGATCGGCGCTGGAGTTCGTCACCGCCGCCTGCTCCGGCGGGGCGATCACCATCCTGTTACAGATCGTCAAGACGCTCGTCGAGTCGCGTGGTTCGCAGGTCACGCTCAAGTTCCGCCGCGGCGAGGACCGGCTTGAGGTCACCGCCGCGAGCGTCGACGAGATCCTGCCGCTGCTTGAGAACCTGTTCGACGATGAGCCCTGATCGCTCCCGCTCGCGGGCGATCCTGATGGGCACCTCGCACCACCGCGACCCGGCCATGCGCCCGCTGCCCGCCGACACCTGCGTCAGCGCCATGGCGGCGCTGCTGAGCGGCGACCTGTGCGGGTGGCCGGCCGAGCGCGTCACACCGGTCGAGGACATGGACAGCCCGCGGGACGCGGTGCTGGAACTGGTGCCGCTGGTACGGGACGTCACCGATGTCCTCCTCGTCTACTACGTCGGCCACGGAATGCGCACCCGGGACGGGCAGTTGGCGCTCGCCATGACGGGTACCGTGCCCGATCCCGAGGTACTGCCGGACTCGGCGCTGCCGTATCCGCGGCTGGTGGAGGTCCTGAGCGGATCGCCCGCCGCGACCAAACTGGTGATTCTGGACTGCTGCCACGCCGAACTGGGCATGGACGCCGACTTCCACTTCCAGTCCGGCTCCGCCGCCGAGCTGGCCGACGCCTATCCGGTGGACGGGCTGTACTTCATCGGCGCCAGCTCCCGCTACCAGAAGGCGAAGTCCCCCATCGGCGGCAGGCTGACGCACTTCACCCACACCTTCATCGACGTGGTGGAGAAGGGCATCCCGCAGAAGCCGGCCGAACTGAACCTCCGGCAGATCTTCGTGGAGACGCGGTCCCGGCTGCTGCGGGCGGGCCTTCCGCAGCCCGTCGACGGCGGCGTGCGTGACGCCTACCAGTTCCCCTTCGCCCGGAACGCCGCGTTCACCGCGCTGCCCGGTACCGCTTCGCAACCGGCGCCGCCTCTTGCGGGCCCGGACGTCACCGGCCCGTCCGCCACCCGACCGTCCGGCCTGCGGCGCCCCTCACGCCGCGCCCTGCTGCTCGGCGCGGCCGGGGTCACCGTCGCCGCGACCGCCGTTCCGCTGGGCCTGTCCCTGTTCCCGTCGGCCGGCGGCGAAGCCGCGGGCAAGGAGTCCGGCGGCAAGGACGGCAAGGGCGCCGGACCCGAGCCGACCCCGTACGCCACGCTCCGGCAACCGGGCGTGATGGACGCCGTGTTCAGCCCGGACAGCAAGACGCTGGCCACCGGCAACGGCGACGGCACCATCTCGCTGTGGGACGTCGCCGCCCGCAGGCGCACGGCCGTCCTCACCGACTTCACCGGCCCCGCGTTCAACGGTGTGGTGTCCGTGGCGTTCAGCCCGAACGGCGCCTTCCTCGCGGGCGCCGACAGCAAGGAGGTCAGCGGCGACTCCGCCCGCAACGGCACGATCTCGCTGTGGGAGGTGCCCACCCGCAAGCGCCTGGCCACCCTCACCGACAAGGGCGTCGTCCTGGTCAACCAGGTTGCCTTCAGCCCCGCGGGCGCGATCCTGGCCAGCGCCAACGGCATCGGGACGATCTCCATCTGGAGCGTGGCCGCCCAGGCGAAGATCGCCACCCTCACCAGCGCCGTGGCCGGGGTGCACACCAGCACCAAGCAGGTGAACTCCCTCGCGTTCAGCAAGGACGGCTCGATCCTCGCCGCGTCCACCGTCGCCGGGCTGGTCGAGCTGTGGGACGGCGCCACCTACGCGAAGATCGCCACCATCGCGGGCTCCGAGACGGGCGTGGGCACGCTGGCGTTCAGCCCGGACGGAACACTCCTCGCCGGTGCCACCGCCGGCAACAAGGTCCATCTGTGGGACGTCGCCACCCACAGGGAGGTCGCCGTCCTCACCTACAGCGACTCCCCCGACGAAGGGCTCGCCGCGGGCATCGTGGGCTCCCTGGCGTTCAGTCCGGACGGCAGATTCCTGGCCGGCGGGACCCAGGCGGGGCTGCTCCTGTTCTGGGACGTCGCCACCCGCAAGGCCGCCGGGAGACTCGGCAGGTTCACCTCCTTCGGCAACTCCGACACCGTACGCGTCGTGTTCAGCCCGGACGGCAGGGCGCTGGCCGCCTCGCTGGTCGGGAAGGTGGGCCTGTGGAAGCTCTCCGGGGGAGGGGCATGAGGCCGCTGCGGCCGTCGGACCCGGAGACGATCGGGCGCTACCGGCCCTGTGCCGAACTGGGCAGCGGAGCCCTGGGCCGGCTGCTGCTGGCCGGCGCTCCGGACGGCCGGCTGGTCGCGCTCAAGCGGATGCGCGCGGACTTCGTCGAGGAGGACGGCTTTCGCGCACGGTTCCGCCGTGAGACGGACGCGTGCCGCGCGGTGACCGGCCCGCACACCGCGGCACTGCTCGATGCCGACGCGGAAGCGGCGGAGCCGTGGTCCGCCTCGGAGTTCGTGCCCGGGGTGTCGCTGCGCGAGGCGGTGGACATCGTCGGCGCGCTGCCGGAGGACGCGGTGCTGCGCCTGGCGGCGGCTCTGGCGTCGGCCCTGACCCGGATCCACCGGGCCGGTGTGGTGCACAGCAACCTCAAGCCGTCCAACGTGATCCTCACCGCCGACAGCCTCAAGGTCACCGACTACGGCGTGGCGCGGGCGACCGACGGCGCGGGCGGCGGCGACCTCACCCACACCGGCTGGCTGGTCGGCGCCAGCGGGTTCTTGTCACCGGAGCAGGCCGAGGGCCGGCGCCCCACCCCGCGCGGCGACGTGTTCTCGCTCGGCGCGGTGCTCGTCGCCGCGGCCACCGGCAGGGGACCGTTCGCCGGCCCGTCGGCACCGCAGACGCTGTACAACGTCGTGAACACCGAGCCGGACCTCGACGCGCTCCCCGAGCGGCTGCGCGAGATCGCCGGACCCTGTCTGGCGAAGAATCCGCTCCAGCGGCCCACGCCGTCCCAGTTACTGGAGTCCCTGGACCGGATCGCCCCCGCCGGCCGGACCTGGCCGCCTGCCGTGCGCACCCTGCTGGCCGGCCGCCAGGCCGAGGTGGACCGGCTCGTCGAGGCGGCGGCCCACGGCCGGGACACGACCCCGGACGCCGCGGCCGGCGGCGCCGGGCCGGGGTCCGCCCCCGGCGAACCCGCCACGGCCGCCCCGGTGGGTCACGGCGCGGTGGGCCGCGCGGTACGGGCCGGCGCGCTGGTCGGTCTGCCCGCGCTGCTGGCCGGCGTACTGCTCGGGGCCCTGCTGCCCGCGTCCGGCAACGGCCCTTCCCCACCGGCGGCGTCGGGCGCGCGAACGTCACGCTCGCCGTCGCCGTCGTCGCCCGCTTCGGCTTACGCGGCGAAACCGGTGGCCACCTTCCTCGGCCACACCGGCTACGTCCTCGGCCTGGCCTTCAGCCCCGACGGCCGCACCCTCGCCTCCGGCAGCGGCGACGGCAGCGCGCGCCTGTGGAGCATGACGAGCCGCCGCCGGGTGGGCCGCCCGATGACCGCCGGTTCGCTCGACATCGATGGTGTGACGTTCAGCCGCGACGGCCGCACCCTCGCCACCGCGGGCAGCGACGGCACCGCCCGCCTGTGGAACGTGGCCGATCAGCGGCAGATCGGCCGCCCGATGCGCATCGGCTCCGACGCCGTCGACAGCGTGGCCTTCAGCCCGGACGGGCGGACCCTGGCCACCGGCGGCGGCGACGGCACCGTGCGCCTGTGGAACGTGGCCGACCAGCGCCAGCGGGGCAAACCGCTCCAGCGCTTCCCCTACACCGATGTGAACAGCGTGGCCTACAGCCCGGACGGCGCCACCCTCGCCGCCGGAAGCAGCGACGGCCTCACCCGGCTGTGGGACGTCGCGGGCCGCCGCCGGATCGGCCGTCCCCTGGGGCCCTCCCTCAACGTCGACAGCGTGGCGTTCAATGCGGACGGCACGATCCTGGCCACCGGCGACTGGGACCACGGCACGCGGCTGTGGGACGTCGCCAGCTACCGGCAGCTCGCCAAGCTCGACGGCACGAGCCCGGTGACGAACATCGCGTTCAGCCCGGACGGCCGGGTCCTGGCGACCGTGGACACGGACCGCCTGCGGTTGTGGGACGTCGCCGGCCGCCGTTCGCTCGGCGAGATCGTCAGTGGCGCGGTCAGCGGTCCCAGCAGCGTGGCCTTCAGCCCCGACGGCCGGTACATCGCCATGGGGAACGGGGACAACGACGGCACCGTGCAGGTGTGGGACGTGCGTTTCCGCCCTTAGTCCGACACCGTGGTCTGGCCTGAGTGGTTCGGCCCCCCGGTCGTCCGCCCCCCGTAGCCCGGTCCTCATGCCCCGGTCCTCATGCCTCAGTCCTCATGTCCCGGTCCCCGTGGTCCGGCTCACGCGGTCCGGCTCACGCGGTCCGGCTCACGCGGCCCGGTTCGCCCGGGGACATGGCTTGATGAGGCGGGTCCGTCGGCCCGGGGCATTGACGGGTCCCGCGCTCCCTCCTACCTTCGGCGCGTCGCACGTCGTATCTCATATACGAGACGCTGCGCGCGACCGCCCGCGCCAGATCGCCTCCACCAGGCACGTGCGCCAGATCGCCGTCACCGGACACCTTCCGTCAGATCGCCTTCCCCAGATCGCCTTCCCCAGATCACCGTCGCCGGATCCGAGAGGTGCGCATGACCGTCGTGCCCACACCGATCCCGTCCCGTACGCAGTTCGTGCTGGACGCGATCAGACACCGCATCCTGACCGGCCGGTTGACGCCGGGACAGGCCCTGGTGGAGACCGAGCTGGCCGCGCAGTTCGGGGTGTCGAAGACCCCGGTGCGCGAGGCGCTCAAGACGCTGGCCGGGACCGGGCTGGTCGTGCTGAGCCAGTTCAAGGGCGTCACGGTGCGCACAGTGGACGCGGACCTGGCACGCGAGGTCTACGACGTGCGGCTGCTCCTCGAACCGGAGGCGCTGCGCCGGACCGTACGCAGCGGCGCCGGGCTGGACGAGGCCCGCGAAGCGCTGGACCGGGCCGGCCGCGCCACCGACCCCGCTGAACGCTCCCTGGCCAACCGCGACTTCCACCGCGCGCTGTACCTGCCGTGCGGCAACCCGCTGCTCGGCCGGATGCTCGACGAGGTGCGTGACCAGGCCGCCCTGGTCTCCGCCGTCGCCTGGGCCGCTGACCCCTCCTGGCAACGGGAGGCGGACGAGCACCGGGAGATCCTGCGGCTCGCCCTGGCCGGTGACGCGGACGGCGCGGCCGGCGCCCTGCACACCCACATCGAGACGTTCCTGCGTCGCGCCTTCCCGCAGGCGGAGCCGGAGCGGACGCCGCACGGGAAAGGCCGGTGACGGGCATGACGTTCGAGCAGCAGCGGCGTGCCCTCGCCGATGTGGTGGCCATCCCGGTGACCCCGTTCGCCGCGGACGGCAGCGTCGACACGGACACCAGCCGGGCCCTGCTGCGCCGTCTGCTCGACGCCGGGGTCGTCACTCTGACCCCGGGCGGCAACACCGGCGAGTTCTACGCCCTCACCCCCGAAGAACGCCGCCTGGTGGCGGAGCTGACCGCCGACGAGGCCGGCGGCCGGGCGGAGATCATGGTCGGCGTCGGTCACGACGTGCCCACCGCGGTCGCTTCCGCGCGGCACGCCCGTGCACTGGGCGCCTCGATGGTGATGGTCCACCAGCCCGTCCACCCCTACGTCTCGCAGCACGGCTGGGTCGACTACCACCGCGCCGTTGCCGCCGCCGTACCCGAACTGGGGGTCGTCCCCTACATCCGCGACCCGCGGCTGACCGGCGCCCGGCTCGCCGAACTCGCCGACGCCTGCCCGAACGTGATCGGTGTCAAGTACGCCCTCCCGGACGCCGCCCGGTTCGCCGCCTTCGCCCGGGACGCCGGCCTCGACCGCTTCGTCTGGGTGGCCGGCCTCGCCGAGCCCTACGCCCCCGCGTACTTCTCCGCGGGCGCCACCGGATTCACCTCCGGCCTGGTGAACGTCGCCCCGGTCCTGTCGCGGCAGATGATCGAGGCGCTGCGCGCGGGCGACCATCCGGCGGCGATGCGGGTGTGGGAACGGATCCGCCGGTTCGAGGAACTGCGCGCCGCGAACGGCTCCGCCGACAACGTCAGCGTCGTCAAGGAGGCCCTTGCCGTGCTCGGCCTGTGCCGCCGCGGCGTCCGGCCGCCCAGCGGCGAACTGCCCGCGGACACGCGCGCGGAGGTCGCCGCGATCGTCGCAGGCTGGCCGACATGACCGGCACCGTCCCGGGCAAGTCCGAGTCCGAGTCCGGCGTCCGGCGCCGGGCCCCGCAGGAACTGCGCAGCCACCAGTGGTACGGCACCGACGGCCTGCGTTCCTTCAGCCACCGCGCCCGGACCCGCCAGCTCGGGTACCTGCCCGAGGAGCACCTCGGCAAGCCGGTCGTCGCGATCCTCAACACCTGGTCCGACATCAACCCCTGCCATGTGCATCTGCGCGAGCGGGCCCAGGCCGTCAAGCGGGGCGTGTGGCAGGCGGGCGGCTTCCCGCTGGAGTTCCCGGTCGCCACGCTGAGCGAGACCTTCCAGAAGCCGACCCCGATGCTTTACCGCAACCTGCTCGCCATGGAGACCGAGGAACTGCTGCGCTCCTACCCGGTCGACGGCGCCGTCCTGCTGGGCGGCTGCGACAAGTCCACGCCCGCGCTGCTCATGGGCGCCGCGAGCGTCGACCTGCCGACGGTGTTCGTGCCCGCCGGGCCCATGCTGCCCGGCCACTGGCGGGGCGAGGTGCTGGGTTCGGGCACCGACATGTGGAAGTACTGGGACGACAAGCGGGCGGGTCTGATCGGCGACTGCGAGATGTCCGAGCTGGAGAGCGGTCTCGCCCGCTCGCCCGGCCACTGCATGACCATGGGCACGGCGTCCACGCTGACCGCCGCCGCCGAGGCGCTCGGAGTGACCGTGCCGGGCGCGTCCAGCATTCCGGCGGTGGACTCCGGGCACGACCGGATGGCCGCGGCGTCCGGGCTGCGCGTCGTCGAACTGGTCCACCGGGACCGCAGACTGTCCGCCGTCCTCACCCGCGAGGCATTCGAGGACGCGGTCACGACCGTCCTCGGACTCGGCGGCTCCACCAACGCCGTCATCCATCTGATCGCCATGGCGGGCCGGGCGGGCGTCCGGCTCACCCTCGACGACTTCGACCGCATCGCGCGCACCGTGCCGGTGCTGGCGAACGTGCGGCCCGGCGGACGGACGTACCTCATGGAGGACTTCCACTTCGCGGGCGGCCTGCCGGGCTTCCTCTCCCGGATCGCGGACCTGCTGCACCTGGACCGGCCGACGGTCTCCTGCGACAGCCTGCGCGAGCAACTGGCCGGTGCCCGGGTGCACGACGACGACGTGATCCGGCCGCGGGACAACCCGGTCGCCGCGGAGGGCGGGGTCGCGGTGCTGCGCGGCAACCTCTGCCCGGACGGGGCCGTCATCAAGCACATCGCCGCCGAGCCGCGCCTGCTCCGGCACACCGGCCCCGCCGTCGTCTTCGACGACTACCGCACCATGCAGCGCACCATCGACGACCCCGCGCTCGGCATCACCGCGGACAGCGTGCTGGTGCTGCGCGGCGCCGGACCCAAGGGCGGCCCGGGCATGCCCGAGTACGGCATGCTGCCGCTGCCCCGCCACCTGCTCAGCCAGGGGGTGCGGGACATGGTGCGGATCTCCGACGCCCGGATGAGCGGTACGAGTTACGGTACGTGTGTGCTGCACGTGGCCCCCGAGTCGTACGTCGGCGGCCCGCTGGCGCTGGTGCGCACCGGGGACCTCATCACCCTGGACGTCGCGGCACGGACCCTCCGGCTCGAAGTGAGCGACGAGGAACTGGCCCGGCGCCGGGCGCACTGGACCCCGCCACCCGCCCGCTACGAGCGCGGCTACGGTGCCCTCTACAGCGAGCAGATCACCCAGGCCGACACCGGCTGCGACTTCGAGTTCCTGGCCCGGCCGGGTCACGTGCCGGATCCCTACGCGGGTTAGTGGCGGGCCGGGTGCCGGACCCCCGCGCGGGCCAGGTCAGGCCCGGTGCCGGACCGTTGCCGGTCGGCCGTGGCCCGGTCCGCAGACGGCGGGTTCAGGATCCGGGGCCGAACCGGATCCCGCCGTGCACGTCACGGCTCTGGACGAGCGTGGTGACCGTTCCGCTGTTGCTGTTGTGCACGGACGCGGGAGGCGTGCCGAGTTCGCGGACGAGGCCGAGGAGTTCGGGCCGCTCGGCGACGGCGGCCAGCAGGAAGGCGGTCCAGTGCGCGGTCAGCCGGGCCCGTGCTTCGTCGGCGTCCGGGTCCCCGTCGGCGCCCGGGTCCCGGGCCGCGCCCGGGGCGGCCGTCTGCCGGTGCGCGTCGTCGAGGCGCCGTTCGACCTCGTCCGCCGGCTCCCCGGTCCGCCGGCTCCACAGGGCCGCGAGCCGGGTGCGCACCTGCTCCCAGCCGTCGGCCAGGACGGCGGTGACCAGCGCCTGGGCCCCCGGAACCACGAACGGCACGAGATCCATCGCGGTGTCCCCCTCCGTCTGCCGCCGGCTCCGTCCGCTCCCGGCGCATCGTGCACCGCCGCCGACGGTCCTCGTCTGTGCATTGTGTCCGCAGCCCGGCACGGCCAACCGTCCCGGCGTCGCCATCCGGCCACGCCCCCGCCCTGGACGGACGAGGGCGAGACGAGAGGACCGGGGCGGGCGGCCGTCGCCGTCAGTTCTGCAACGCCGCCTGCATCATCGCCTTGGCGACCGGCGCGGCCAGCCCGTTGCCGCTGACCTCCGACCGGGCCGCGTCGGACTGCTCGACCATCACCGCGACGGCGACCTCCTTGCCCGTCGAGTCCGACGTGCCGTACGCGGTGAACCAGGCGTACGGCGTCTGGCTGTTGTTCTCGCCGTGCTGCGCCGTGCCGGTCTTGCCGCCGACGGTGACGCCGGAGATCTGCGCGTTCGTCCCCGTGCCCTGCTCGATGACCGTCTGCATCGCCGACCGGAGCTGCTCGGCGGTCGAGGAGCTGATGATCCGCTCGGTGCCGGAGCCGCCGTCGTAGTTCTGCAGCGCGTCGCCGCCGCTGTCGGTGACCCGTGACACCATGTGGGGCGAGGCCAGTTGCCCGCCGTTGGCCATGACGGCCGACACCATGGCCATCTGCAGCGGGGTCGCGGTGACGTCGAACTGGCCGATGCCGGACAGGGCGGTCTGCGCACGGTCCATGCCGGTCGGATACACGCTGGCGTAGGCGCGCACCGGCACGTCCTGCTGGTCGTCGTTGAAGCCGAACTTCTCGGCCATCGCCCGCACCTTGTCCTGACCGAGGTCGACGGCCATCTTGCCGAAGACGTTGTTGCAGGAGTACTCCAGCGCGGTACGGATCGTGGCGTTCTCGCAGGGCGCGGAAGCGCTCTCGTTCCGCAGCGGTGTGGAGGTGTCCGGCAGCGTGTACGGGTTGGGGCTGGCGGTCTTCTCGTCCACCGAGGAGTACAAGCCGTCCTCCAGCGCCGCCGCCGCGACGACCAGCTTGAACGTCGAGCCGGGCGGCAGCGGCTGGCGCAGGCCGCGGTTGGTCAGCGGCTTGTCGGGGTCGTCGTTGAGCTTCTTCCAGGCCGAACCGGCGGTGCTCGCGTCGGTGAGCGCCGACGGGTCGTACGACGGGGTCGAGACCACCGCGAGGATCCTGCCGGTCCTCGGGTCGAGCGCGACGGCACCGCCCTTCTTGTTCCCGAGGGCCTCGAACCCGGCCTTCTGCACGTCCGGGTCGATCGTCGTGACCACGTCGCCGGGGTCGGCCCGCTTGCGGGTGACCGTGTCCAGCGCGGTCTTGAGCCGGTTGTCCGTGCCGTTGAGCAGGTCCTGGTAGATCCCCTCCAACTGGGTGGGCGCATAGCTCTGCGAGGCATAGCCCGTCACCGCGGCGTACAGCGCACCGTCCTTGTAGGTCCGCCTGTACGTGAGGTCACTGTGTTCCGAGGCGCGCGCCGATCCGGTGATCGGGTTCCCGGCCACGATGATGTTGCCGAGCGGTCCCGCGTACGTCTGGATCGCGTTCCGCCGGTTGTTCTTGTCGTCCGCGAGGGCCTGGCCGTCGTAGAACTGCACCCATGTCGCCCGCACCAGCAGGGCGAACACCAGCAGCAGCGCGAAGACGGACACCCGCCTGAGTGTCTTGTTCATCCCGGTTGAAGACGAGCGGCCGGGAGGAATCGTTCCCGGAGGTCCGTTTTCTCATCAACCGTTCAGGAAGCCCGCAGGCTGTCGCCGGCCGCCCGTCTTCTCCGTCGCTCCGTCGCCGGCCGTCTCCGTCGCGCCGACGCGGCGCCTGCCCGTCACAGCCTGCGCGTGGCCAGGGTCAGGCGGTCGCGGGCGTCGAACAGGGCGTCCTTGACCGTCTGTTCGTGGGCGGGCGTCAGCCGGGCCACCGGCACCGAGCAGCTGATCGCGTCGCGGGCGGGGGTGCGGTAGGGGATGGCGACGCCGAAGCAGCGCAGCCCCAGCGTGTTCTCCTCGCGGTCCACGGCGAAGCCCTGCTCCCGGACCTGGTGCAGCTCCTCGATGAGCTTCTCCCGGTCGGTGATGGTGTGCTCGGTCAGCGCGGGCAGGGTCTGCGGCAGCAGCTTGCGCACCTGCTCGTCGGTGTGGGTGGCCAGCAGCGCCTTGCCGAGGGACGTGGAGTGCGCGGGCAGCCGGCGGCCGACGCGGGTGAAGGGGCGCAGGTAGTGCTGCGACTGGCGGGTGGCCAGGTAGACGACGTTCGTGCCGTCCAGGCGGGCCAGGTGGATGGTCTCCGTGGTGTCGTCGGAGAGGCGGTCCAGGGTCGGGCGGGCCGCCGCGACCACCTCGTCGCCGTCGATGTACGACGTGCCGACGAGCAGCGCCCGCACGCCGATGCCGTACCGCGTGCCGGTCCCGTCCGTCTCCACCCAGCCCAGCTCCACCAGCGTGCGCAGCAGCATGTACAGGCTGGACTTGGGGTATCCGACGGCCTCCTGCACCGCCGCGAGGGAGTGCATGCCGGGGCGGCCCGCGAAGTATTCGAGCAGCTCAACGGTCCGCACCGCGGATTTGACCTGCGCCCCGCCGCCTGCCTCGGCTGCCGCCATCGCCCTCGACCCCTTCATCCGGCCTTGTTCAATCGTGTGAATCGTGTGAATCGCGCGACTCGTTCGACGAGAACCTGGAGATATAGTTTCCGGCAACAGATTCATCACCGGAGACGGCGTTCAGTATATCGAACGCTGCTGGTGGATGAGCCGCTCTCGGCCTGACATGTGGAGGGGACCCGCGGTGGCAGCAGCACCAGTCTGGAGTGTCGACCCGCGTACCGGGAAGCAGCGGGAGCAGGTTGCGGTGGAGGCCACGGCCGAGGAGGTCGACGACACCGTCCGCGCCGCCCATGCGGCGTGTGCCTCGCTGGCCGACCGCGCCGTCCGCTCCGCCTTCCTGCGCTCGGCCGCGGACGGCCTGGAGGCGGCCCGGGACCGGCTGGTCGAGGCCGCCGACGCGGAGACCGCGCTCGGCCCGGTCCGGCTGACCGGCGAACTCGCCCGCACCGCCTACCAGTTGCGCGCCTTCGCCGGCCTCGTCGACGAGGGCGCCTTCCTCGACGTCATCATCGACCACCCCGACGCCACCGCCACCCCGCCCGTCCCGGACCTGCGCCGCTACAAGGTCCCGCTCGGCGTCGTCGCCGTCTACGCGGCCTCCAACTTCCCCTTCGCCTTCTCCGTCGCCGGCGGCGACACCGCGAGCGCGCTGGCCGCGGGCAACCCGGTGGTGGTCAAGGCCCACCCCGACCATCCGGCCCTGTCCGAGCTGGTCGCCGACGTGCTGCGGCGTGCCGCCGCCGGGCACGGCATCCCCGCGGGCGCCGTCGGCGTGGTGCACGGCTTCGCGGCGGGCATCGAGCTGATCAGGCATCCGCTGGTCGCCGCCGCGGGTTTCACCGGGTCGGTGCGCGGCGGGCGTGCCCTCTTCGACGTGGCCGCCGCCCGTCCGGTGCCCATTCCCTTCCACGGTGAGCTGGGATCGCTGAACCCGGTCCTGGTGACCGAGGCCGCCGCGGCCGAGCGCGCGGAGGAGATCGGCGCCGGACTCGCCGCCTCGATGACCCTCGGGGTGGGCCAGTTCTGCGTGAAGCCCGGCCTGGTCCTCGTCCCGTCCGGCGCGGCGGGCGACCGGCTGGTGAAGTCCCTGGCCGACGCCGTCAGCGAGACCGAACCCGGGGTGCTGCTCGACCACCGCATGCGGGACGCCTTCGTCGCCGGGGTGCGCGAGCGCGGCCTCCTGGAGGGCGTGGAGTCCCCGGTCACCCCGGGTGCGGGTGGCGAGCACACGGTCGGCGCCGGGGTCCTGGCGGTGCCGGCGGACGTGCTGGCCACGGCGGGCGCCCACGACCTGCTCCTTGAGGAGTGCTTCGGCCCGGTCAGCGTGGTGGCCCGGTACACGGACGACGCGGAGGCCACCGCCGTGCTGTCCCGGCTGCCGGGCAACCTCACCGCCACCGTTCAGCTGTCCGCGGCGGAGGCGGCCGGTCAGGGGCGGGGCGCGGAGATCCTCGCGGAGCTGACCCCGCTGGCCGGGCGCGTGCTGGTGAACGGGTGGCCGACCGGGGTGGCGGTGGCGCCGGCCCAGCACCACGGCGGCCCGTACCCCGCGACCACCTCCACGTCGACCTCCGTGGGCGGTACGGCCATCGAACGGTGGATGCGGCCGGTCGTGTACCAGAACACGCCGCAGGCCCTGCTGCCGAAGGAACTGCACGACGACAACCCGTTGGGGCTTCCCCGGCGGTTCGACGGGGTGCTGGAGCGGTAGCGCCGGGAGGCCGGTCGGCCAGTTGACGGGGGTGCCTTGCGGGGCGGCCGGCGGTGGCGCAGTGGAAGCAGACGGGGAGGGGCGGCTGCTGCGTGCGGGCGGTGGTCCGGCGCGTGGGTCCCCGCGCCTTCGGGACCGCCCCGGCCGGGCTGCGAGAATCGCCTGATGGACGTGGAACTTCCCGAACTGCCCTTCCCCCTCCGTACCTACGGACCGGACGGCCACTGGGCCTACGAGGACGGTGTGCTCACCGGATGGGCCGGTCCCGCGCAGGACCGGTTCGTGCCGCCGACCGGGGAGGCGGTGGAGCCGGCCGCCGACGCACCCCGGCTGCTCGGGGCGCCCGACGGGGACTTCCAGCTGGTCGCCCGGGTCACCGTGGGCTTCCAGGCCGCCTTCGACGCCGGCGTGCTCTACGTCCACGTCGGCGACCGGGCCTGGGCCAAGCTCTGTCTTGAGTACTCCCCGGACGTGCCCACTGTCTGCACGGTGGTCACCCGGGACCACTCCGACGACGCCAACTCCTTCACCGTGGACGGCGACTCCGTCTGGCTGCGGATCAGCCGCACCGGCCGCGCCTTCGCCTGCCACGCCTCCCGTGACGGCGAGCGCTGGACCTTCGTACGGCTGTTCACCCTGGGCGGCGAGAAGGAGACGGGCGCGGCCCTGGTCGGCTTCATGACCCAGTCGCCACTGGGAGAGGGCTGCGTGGTGACCTACGACCACATCGAGTTCAGACCCGCCTGGCCGAGCGACCTGCGGGACGGCAGCTGACCCCGGCGGCACGGGCCCGCGGTGCGGCACGGCGACCCCGCCCTGCCGCACTTGCGACGCCGTACGGGCCCGCGTCCGGGGAATGAAACCCGGTGTTCGAACGTTCGCGCAGCGGGTGGGGACCGTCCCCGCGCCGTTGGATGCGGAGAGAGCCGAGAACATGCGCGTCGAGATCTGGAGCGACATCGCCTGCCCCTGGTGCTACGTGGGCAAGGCCCGCTTCGAGAAGGCGCTCGCGGCCTTCCCGCACCGCGACGGCGTCGAGGTGGTGCACCGCTCCTTCGAACTGGACCCCGGCCGCCCCAAGGACGACGTCCAGCCGGTGCTGGCGATGCTCGCCAAGAAGTACGGCATGAGCGAGGCCCAGGCCGAGGCCGGCGAGGACAACCTGGCCGCGCAGGCCGCCGCCGAGGGCCTGGCGTACCGCAGCCGGGGCCGCGACCACGGCAACACCTTCGACATGCACCGGCTGCTGCACTTCGCCAAGGCACACGGCCGTCAGGACGCGCTGATCCAGATCCTGTACCGCGCGAACTTCGCCGAGGAGCGCTCCGTGTTCAGCGAGGGCGACGAGCGGCTGGTGGCGCTGGCCGCCGAGGCCGGGCTCGACGCCGAAGCCGCCCGCGCGGTCCTCGCGGACCCGGCCGCGTACGCCGACGAGGTCCGCGCCGACGAGCGCGAGGCCGCCCAGCTCGGGGCGAACGGCGTCCCCTTCTTCGTCCTCGACCGCACCTACGGCATCTCCGGCGCCCAGCCCGCCGAGGTCTTCACCCAGGCGCTGACCACGGCCTGGGGCGAGCGCTCACCGCTCAAGCCGATCGACGCCGGCCAGGCGGACGCGTGCGGCCCGGACGGGTGCGCGGTGCCGGGGAACTGAGCCGCCGCCGGGGCGGGACGCCGCACAGGACCGCAGGCCACGGCGGACGTGTAAGCGGTGCTGTGGGAACCCCGTACCACCCGCGCGATGGACGGTGGCACCGGCGGCCCGCACAGTGGACGCATGGAGAGCTTCGAGAGCCTGATCCGTGCCGAGTTCGCCCCGCAGACCACTTTCCTGAACACCGCGAGCAGCGGACTGCTCCCGGCCCGGAGCGTCACCGCCCTGCACGAGGCGGTGGCGCTCCGGGCCGCGGGCCGCCCGCTGGACCCGCTGCACGCGGACGTCGAGCTGGCCCGCGCGTCCTTCGCCCGGCTGGCCGCGGTCCCGGTCACCCGGGTGGCGGCGGGCTTCTCCGTCGCCGTGCACAGCGGCGTGATCGCCGCGTCGCTGCCCGCGGGCGCCGAAGTCCTCACCGCCGAGGGCGACTTCAGCTCCGTGGTGAACCCCTTCCACGTCCGCGGCGACCTCAAGGTGCGGGCCGTGCCGCTGGAGCGGCTCACCGAGTCCGTCCGGCCTCAGACCGCACTGGTCGCGGTCAGCGCGGCCCAGTCCGCGGACGGCCGGATCGCCGACCTGCCCGCGCTGCGCGCGGCGGCGACGGCCCACGGCGCCCGGACCTACGTCGACTTCTCGCAGGCCGCCGGCTGGCTGCCGATGGACGCCGGCGCGTTCGACTTCACGGTCTCGGCCGGCTACAAGTGGCTGCTCGGCCCGCACGGCACGGCGCTTCTCGTCGTTCCGGAGGACTTCGGCGCGCTGACACCGGTGCTGGCCGGCTGGGTCGCGGGGGAGAACCCCTGGGACAGCTGCTACGGGCCGGTCACGGAACTCGCCCGCTCCGCCCGCCGGTTCGACGCGGCCCCGGCCCTGTTCAGCTACACCGGGCTGCGGCACTCCCTCGCGCTGATCGAGGAACTCGGCGTGGCCGCGGTGCGCGCCCACGACCTGGCCCTCGCCGACCGCTTCCGCGCCGGGCTCGCCGGGCTCGGCCACGCACCCGTGCCCGCGCCCGGCTCGGCGATCGTCTCCGTGCCCGGACTCGGCCACCGTCGGGAGGAACTGGCCCGCGCCGGCATCGAGGTCTCCGACCGGGCGGGCCATCTGCGTGCCTCGTTCCACCTGTACAACACGCCCGCGGACGTCGACCGGCTGCTGGACGTGCTGGCCGGCTGACCCCGGACCGGCGGCCCGGGGCCCGGCCGGGACTTCACACCGCTCAGCGGACGGGTGTGAAGTCCCGCGCGCCGATGAACTCGGGCCGCCGCACCGGCGCCGCGAACGGCTCCACCGCCGTGTTCTCCACGCTGTTGAACACGATGAAGACGTTGCTGCGCGGGAACGGCGTGATGTTGTCGCCCGAGCCGTGCATGCAGTTGCAGTCGAACCAGGTCGCGGAGCCCGCCCGGCCGGTGAACAGCCGGATGCCGTGTTCGCCCGCCAGCGCGGTCAGCGCCGCGTCGGAGGGCGTGCCCGCGTCCTGCATCTGCAGCGACTTCTTGTAGTTGTCCTCGGGCGTCGCTCCCGCGCATCCGAGGAAGGTGCGGTGCGAGCCCGGCATGATCATGAGCCCGCCGTTGGTGTCGAGGTTCTCGGTCAGCGCGATCGACACGGACACCGCCCGCATCCGCGGCAGCCCGTCCTCCGCGTGCCAGGTCTCGAAGTCCGAGTGCCAGTAGAAGCCGCTGGCCCCGAAACCCGGCTTGACGTTGATCCGGGACTGGTGGACGTACACGTCCGAGCCGAGGATCTGCCGGGCCCGGCCGACCACCCGCTCGTCCCGGACGAGCTGCGCGAACACCTCGCTGATCCGGTGGACCTCGAAGACGGAGCGGATCTCCTTCGACTTCGGCTCCACGATCGAGCGTTCGTCGGCGCGGATCGCCGGGTCCGCGATCAGCCGGTCCAGCTCGCCCCGGTAGTGGGCGACCTCGTCATCGGTGATCAACTGCTCGACGGGGAGGAAGCCGTCGCGGTCGAAGGCCCGCAGACCGTCGGCCGGAATCGGGCCCGGCGCGTCCGGCGAGCCCCAGACGACCGGGTCCTGGCGCGGTACGGACACCTCGGCGGTGCCGCGGCTGGGGTAGAGATCGGTGACGGGCATGCTGGTCACACCTCCTCGGGTTCGGTGAGCAGGGGGTATACGCCGTTCTCGTCGTGGTCCTCCCGTCCCGTCACGGGCGGGTTGAACACGCAGATGCAGCGGAAGTCCTCCTGGACACGGAGCGTGTGCCGCTCGTGTCCGTCGAGGAGGTACATGGTGCCGGGCGTGATCGAGTAGGTCTTCCCGGTCTCGTGGTCGGTGAGCTCGGCGGCGCCCTCGACGCAGACGACGGCCTCGACGTGGTTGGCGTACCACATCGACGTCTCCGTACCCGCGTACAGGACGGTCTCGTGGAGGGAGAAGCCGACCCGCTCCTTGGCGAGCACGATCCGCTTGCTCTCCCAGGTGCCGGATGCCGCCCTCACATGGCGGTCGGTGCCTTCGATCTCCTTGAACGAACGGACGATCACGGTGGTGCAGTCCTCCTCGTCGTTTGGTGTTCGGTGTTCGGCTGCGGACGGTTCAGGCGGTCTCGCGTACGGCGCGGGCGACGACGCGCAGCCCCTCGTCGAGTTCGTCCGGGGTGATGGTGAGCGCGGGCAGCAGCTTGACGACCTCGCTCTGCGGGCCGGACGTCTCGATGAGCAGCCCGAGTTCGAAGGCGCGCTGCGCCACCCGCCCGGCGCGCTCCTTGTCGTGGAACTCCAGGCCCCACACGAGTCCCCGCCCCCGGTACTCCTTGACCGCGGCGCGGTTCTCCTCGGCGACGGCGACCAGGGCCTCGTCGATCTGCTCGCCCCGGGCCCGGGTCTGCTTCTCCATGACGGAGCCGTCGGTCCAGTAGGTCTCCAGGGCCGCGGTGGCGGTGACGAACGCGGGGTTGTTGCCGCGGAAGGTGCCGTTGTGCTCGCCCGGCTCCCAGATGTCCAGCTCGGGCTTGAACAGGCACAGCGACATGGGCAGCCCGTAGCCGCTGATGGACTTCGACACGGTGACGATGTCGGGCACGATGCCGGCCTCCTCGAAGGAGAAGAAGGCACCGGTGCGGCCGCAGCCCATCTGGATGTCGTCGACGATCAGCAGCATGTCGCGGCGCGCGCACAGCTCGGCCAGTCCGCGCAGCCATTCGGGGCGCGCGACGTTGATGCCGCCCTCGCCCTGCACGGTCTCGACGATCACCGCGGCGGGCTGGTTGAGCCCGGACCCCTGGTCCTCCAGCAGCCGTTCGAACCAGAGGAAGTCCGGGACCCGCCCGTCCAGGTAGTGGTCGAAGGGCATCGGCGTGCCGTGCACCAGCGGGACTCCGGCCCCGGCCCGCTTGAAGGCGTTGCCGGTGACGGCCAGCGAGCCGAGGGACATGCCGTGGAAGGCGTTGGTGAACGACACGATCGCCTCGCGCCCCTTCACCTTCCGCGCCAGCTTCAGCGCGGACTCGACCGCGTTGGTGCCGGTCGGTCCCGGGAACATGACCTTGTACGGCAGGTCGCGCGGGCGCAGCACCAGGTCCTGGAAGGTCTCCAGGAACGAGCGTTTGGCCGTGGTCGACATGTCGAGACCGTGGGTGACCCCGTCCCGTTGCAGATAGTCGATCAACGCCCGTTTGAGTACCGGGTTGTTGTGGCCGTAGTTGAGCGAGCCCGCGCCGGCGAAGAAGTCGAGGTACCGGTGTCCGTCCTCGTCGTACATCAGGCTGCCCTGGGCACGGTCGAAGACGGTGGGCCAGCCGCGGCAGTAGCTGCGCACCTCGGACTCCAGGGTCTCGAAGACGCTGAGGTCGGGCTGGGTGATGGTCACGGTGATCGCTCCTCAGTGCGACGGGCGGAGGGTGAGCGGCCCGATCCGGTACAGGACCTCGGGCTGGTGGGGGCCGTCCGGGAACAGACCCGAGTCGAACAGCACCTCGCGGGTGACACGGGCACCGTGCCGGGCGGCGTACGAGGTGAACAGGCGCTCGGAGGCGGTGTTGCCGGGGGCGATGGTCGTCTCGACGCCGGTGATGCCCTGGCCGGGGGTGAGCCGGGCGGTCAGCCCGTCGAGCAGCGCGGCCGCCACGCCGCGGCCGCGGCAGGCCGTGTCCACCGCGACCTGCCACACGAGCAGCGTCCGTGGACGCTCCGGCCGTACGTACCCGGTGACGAAACCGACGGGTGCCCCGTCCGCCGCACGGGCCACCGCCGTCGTGCCCGCGAAGTCGCGGCACCACAGCAGATAGCTGTACGAGGAGTTCAGATCGAGGGTCCCGGACTCTTTGGCAATGCGCCAGAGAGCGGCTCCGTCCGCCACCGATGGACGGTCGATGAGCAGGTCTGCTTGTGCGGCAGTCATGCGAATTGAATTTAGCGAGCAGAATTCAGAAACGCACGGCTGGGGGTGCGTGATGACCGGGTGGGGGGTACCTGCTTCACCCGTTTGACCTGCACAAAGAGGCAAGAATCAACCCCTCGTGTGGAGTGCGTCACACGGTCGAAATCTGCTCGAAAATCTTCTTGTTTAGCATCCCGAAAAGCGGGCAGAAGAACTCGGGAAAGCTATCTGAAAAAAGGAATCCGAATTGACTTGAATTTCAGGCGCCGGTCACTCCGTCGATGCGTTCGGGACGGCCGTCGGGGAGCGTCGGGGCCGCGTCGGTCGACCGGTGCCGGTGCGGCGCCGCGGGCCCGCCGTCCGGCAGGTTCCGGTGTGGCGCAGGTGGTGCGTCGGCCGGCGGGTGCTGGAGTGACGCCGGGTGCGCGTCGCCCGGCGGAGTCCGGTGTCACGCCCGGTGCGCGTCGCGCGGCGGAGGCTGGTGTGACGCCGGGGGTGCGTCGGCGGGCTGGTCTCGGGGTAGGTCGGTGGTCATGTCGCGAGAATGGCACGCCGCGCCGGTGGCGCCCCGGGCGTTTCCGGGTGTCCGGGCAGTTCCGGGCACCCGGGCGGACCGGGTGCCCGCAGACCCGTCGGCGGCCCCCGCCGCTGCCAGGACCGGGCGGCGGGGCCGCCATGGGCAGGGGTTATCCGCGGTAGGCGGACTCGGCGGCGCTCCGGGCGCCCGCCACGTCCACCGTCAGCCCGCGCTCGGCCAGCGCCGCGCCCAGTGCCGTCAGGCAGCCCAGCACGGCCTTCGGCGTCGCGTCCGGCCCGTAGTGGTTGACCCGGATCATCTCCTTGGCCAGCGTGCCGCCCCCCGCGGCCAGCGGCAGCGCCGGATCGTCCGCCAGCGCCCTGGCCACCAGCTCCGTCGCGCTCACGCCCGGCGGCACCCGCAGGGTCGTGGCCACCGGCGCCGCGTCCGCGACCTCGTACACATACGGCTCCAGACCTCCGCCCAGCGCCACCGCGCCCGCCCGCGTGGCCAGCGCGGCGCCGCGGTGCCGGGCCATCACCGCGTCCAGCCCCACGCTCTCGATCCGCTCGGCACACGCGTCGAGCGCCAGCATCTCCAACTGTGCCGGCGCGTGCGGCAGCACCTTGCGGCCCGCGTCGATCCAGCGCTCCTTCCAGTCGAGCAGGGAGAGGTAGGAACGGCGCGGTGCGTGCGGGTTCGCCGCCATCCGGGTCCAGGCCCGCTCGCTCACCGACACCGCGGACACCCCTGCCGGGCCGCCCATCGCCTTCTGCGCGCCGATCACGCACAGGTCCACGCCCCAGGCGTCCGGCAGCACCGGCTCGGCGCCGACGGCGGCTACCGCGTCCAGGTAGAACAGCGCGCCGTGGGCCCGCACCACCTCGCCGATCTCCGCGACCGGATTGGTGTTCCCGGTCGCCGCCTCCGCGTGCACCAGCGACACGAAGTCGATCTCCGGATGCGCGGCCAGGACCGCCCGGACCCCGTCCGCGGTGGCCGCCGTGTGGAAGGGCACCGGCAGATCGATCACCGTCGCACCGCACTCCCGCAGCCAGTTCCCGAAGGTCTGCCCGTACGGCCCGGTGATCACGTTCAGCGCGGTCGTGCCCGCTCCCGCCGTCCCCCGGATCGCGCCCTCCAGCGGCAGCAGCGCCTCGCCCTGCATGATCACGACGTCCTGCCGGGTGTCCAGCAGCCTGGCCACCCGGTCCTCGACGGCGGCGAAGCGCGCGGCGGTCAGCGGGGGCAGATCCAGGAAGGGATGGGTCATGGCGCTGCTCTCTTCACTCACGAGGGGGCGATCCAGACGAGGGTAACCGGCCCTCACACGCCCTCGTTGACCGGTGACTTCGCAGGCCGAAAGCCCCACCGCCACCGCAGCGACCCGACGGCCCCGCACCCCGCCGACTGAGCGGCGCCACCGCGCAACCGCACGCACGAATCCACCGCTCCCCTCCCGCACACACGACATGGAGGTCCCGTGACCACGCACCTTCGGCGCCGGGTTCGCGCCCTGGCCACCACCGCCGCCGCGGCCGGACTGGCCCTCGTGGCCGGCTGTTCCTCGGGCGACGGCGGCGCGTCCACCACCACCGCCGGCGGGGTCCAACTGGTCAAGGCCGGACAGCTCACCACCTGCACCCACCTGCCCTACCCGCCCTTCCAGTCCGAGATCGACGGCAAGGTGCAGGGCTTCGACGTCTCCCTGATCGACCTGGTCGCCAAGAAGCTGGGCGTCACACAGCAGATCTTCGACACGCCCTTCGAGAACTTCAAGACCGGGGCGTTCCTGAACTCCGGCCAGTGCGACCTGGCCGCCGCCGGCATGACCATCACCGCGGAACGCAGGAAGAACGTCGACTTCTCCACCCCGTACTTCGACGCCACGCAGGCCGTCCTCGTCGACCGCAAGAGCGGTCTCACCTCCCTGGCCGACGTCAAGGCCAAGGGCGCCAAGCTGGGCACGCAGGCGCAGACCAGCGGCGAGGACTACGCGAAGGGCAAGGGCTTCGACCCGGTCTCGTTCGACTCCTCCGACGCCGTCCTCAGCGGCCTGCGCACCGGCCAGGTCCAGGCCGTCGTCATCGACTACCCGGTCGTCCAGGGCTGGCTCAAGGACAAGGCCAACGCCGACGCGTTCCGCACCGTGGACAACCTCGACACGGGCGAGCAGTACGGCTTCGCCCTGAAGAAGGGCAACACCAAGCTGCTCGCCGCCGTCGACAAGGCCATCGCGGACGCCAAGGCGGACGGCACGTACCGGAAGCTGTACGAACAGTGGATCGGCCCGTACGACGCCGCCGCCGCGTCGCCCGCCGCCTCATGACCGGCCCGGCGCACACCACGGCCCCGCCCCGCGCCAGGAGACTGACCCGCCGCCGGCGGCGCGGGCTGTCCCGGGCCCTGCAGTACGCGGTCTTCGTCGCCGCGCTGATCGCGCTAGCCGTCACCGCGGACTGGGACCGGCTGCGCAACCAGTTCGCGCAGGCGGACCTCGCCCGGCAGATGTTCCCCGACGTCATCACGCTGGCGCTGCGGAACACCGTGCTCTACACCCTGTCCGGCTTCGCCGTCGGACTGGTGCTCGGCATGGTGATCGCCCTCATGCGGCTGTCGTCGGTCGGCCCCTACCGCTGGCTCGCGAGCGTCTACATCGAGATCTTCCGCGGCCTGCCCGCCCTGCTGATCTTCATCTTCGTCGGCGTCGCCGTGCCGCTCGCCTTCCCCGGTACGGAGATCCCCGGCGGGACGTACGGCAAGGTGGCCCTCGCGCTCGGCCTGGTCTCGGCCGCCTACATGGCGGAGACGATCCGCGCCGGCCTCCAGGCCGTGCCCAAGGGGCAGACGGAGGCGGCCCGTTCGCTGGGGTTCTCGCCCGCCCGGGCCATGGTCTCGATCATCGCCCCGCAGGCGTTCCGCATCGTCCTGCCGCCGCTCACCAACGAACTGGTGCTCCTGTTCAAGGACTCCTCGCTGGTGCTGTTCCTCGGCGTCACCCTCCAGGAACGCGAGCTGGCCAAGTTCGGCCGGGACCTGGCCGGCCAGACCGCCAACTCGACGCCGATCCTGGTCGCCGGCCTGTGCTACCTGCTGGTCACCGTCCCGCTCAGCCTCGTCGTCCGCCGCATGGAGTCCAGGACCCAGGAGGCCGTCAGGTGAGCAGCCACCCCGAGATCAGCATCCGCGGCCTGCACAAGTCCTTCGGCTCCACCGAGGTGCTGTGCGGCATCGACCTGGAGGTCGGCCGGGGCGAGGTCGTCTGCGTCATCGGCCCCTCCGGCTCCGGCAAGTCGACCCTGCTGCGCTGCGTCAACCTGCTGGAGGAACCGACCCGGGGCCAGGTGTGGGTGGGCGGCGTCGAACTCACCGACCCCGATGTCGACATCGACGCCGCACGCCGCCGTATCGGCATGGTCTTCCAGCAGTTCAACCTGTTCCCGCACCTGACGGTGACCGAGAACCTCACCCTGCCGCAGCGCCGGGTGCTGCGCCGGGACAGGGCGCGGGCCGCCGACATCGCCGCCCGCAACCTGGCGCGGGTCGGCCTGTCCGAGAAGGCGGACGCCTACCCCGCCGCCCTCTCCGGCGGCCAGCAGCAGCGCGTCGCCATCGCCCGCGCCCTCGCCATGGGCCCCGAGGTCATGCTGTTCGACGAGCCGACCTCGGCACTCGACCCGGAACTCGTCTCGGACGTCCTCGCCGTGATGCGGATGCTCGCCGACGACGGCATGACGATGATGGTCGTCACCCACGAGATGAGCTTCGCCCGGGAGGTCGCCGACCGGGTCGTCTTCATGGACGGCGGTGCCGTCGTCGAGGACGGCACCCCCGACCAGGTCATCGGCGCTCCCCGCACCGAGCGGACCCGGCACTTCCTCGCCCGCCTCCTCGACCCCGCGGCGGCCGCCGCCGAGCAGGGGGCGCCCGACCGGGTGGGCGGTGCGGACTAGCGGCTCACTAAGGTTCGCTACATGAGCGACCACGCGGTGCTGCACGTGAAGGGGCGGATCCTCGCCGGGCCCGACGAGATCCGCGACGAGCTGTGGGTCGTCGGCGGGCAGATCACCTACGACCGTCCGGCCGGCGTCCGCGATCCGGTCACCGTGACCGGCTGGGCGCTGCCCGGCCTGGTCGACGCCCACTGCCACGTGGGCCTCGGCACGGGCGGCCCGGTCGACGCGGACACCGCCGAGAAGCAGGCGCTGACCGAACGGGAGGCGGGCGCCCTGCTGCTCCGCGACGCGGGCTCGCCCTCGGACACCCGCTGGATCGACGACCGCGTGGACCTCCCGCGGATCATCCGGGCCGGCCGGCACATCGCGCGCACCCGCCGCTACATCCGTGACTTCGCCCACGAGATCGAGCCGGACCAGCTCGTCGCCCACGTCGCCCAGGAGGCGCGGCGCGGCGATGGCTGGGTCAAGCTGGTCGGCGACTGGATCGACCGCGGCGTCGGCGACCTGGCGCCCTGCTGGCCGCGCGAGTCCGTGGCGGCGGCCATCGCCGAGGCCCACCGCCTCGGCGCCCGGGTCACCGCGCACTGCTTCGCCGAGAACTCGCTGCGCGACCTGGTCGAATCGGGCATCGACTGCATCGAGCACGCGACCGGGCTGACCCAGGAACTGATCCCGCTGTTCGCCGAGCGCGGCGTGGCGATCGTCCCGACCCTCGTCAACATCGCCACGTTCCCGCAGCTCGCCGACGGCGGCGACACCAAGTACCCGCGCTGGTCCGCGCACATGCGGCGGGTGCACGAGCGGCGCTACGACACGGTGCGCGACGCCTACGACGCCGGCATCCCGGTGTACGTCGGCACGGACGCCGGCGGCTCGCTGGCGCACGGTCTGGTCGCGGCCGAGGTCGCCGAGCTGGTCACCGCCGGGATCCCGCCGGTGGACGCGCTGTCGGCGACCAGCTGGGCCGCCCGTGCCTGGCTCGGCCGGCCCGGGCTGGCCGAGGGAGCGCCCGCCGACCTGGTCGTCTACGAGGCGGATCCGCGGGCGGACGTACGGGTGCTGGCGGCACCGCACCGGGTGGTGCTGCGGGGGCACGTCGTTCAGTAGCCGAGCAGCCGAGCTGCCGAGTGACCAGGTGGCCGAGCGCGGTGGCGGTGCGGGGAGCGAACGAAGGGGAACTCCTGTGCCCGAGGATTCGAAACCCTTCACGGAAAGCCCACGAATGAGTGAAGTGACCGAGGATTGCTGACTGTTCACCCACAGTGCGTAATCCTGTCCGGGTCCCAAGCACATTCCACTGGGGGTCCCACGACCTTGAACAGCAACAAATTCCGTATGCCCGCACGCCGTCTGGCCGCCGTCGCGGCGGCCACGGCTCTCGCCGCGGGCCCGGCGGCGCTGGCCGGCGCGAGCGCCGCGCACGCGACCACCGGCCAGGGCCGCGCCGACGCCGTCGTCCTGCGCACCGGACTCGACGTGTCCCTGCTCAACAAAACCGTGAACGTCCCGCTCGCGGTCACCCTCAACGAGGTCCAGGCGCCGCAGAGCGCCGACCGGACCGCGCTGTCCGCCCGGCTCGACGGCGTGGACGGCGGCAAGCCGTTCACGGTGCTCGGCGCGGACGTCGCCTCCGCCCGGGCCACCGTGACCGACGGCCGTGCCGAGGGCTCCGTGCACCTCGCCCACGCCAAGCTGCACTTGCCCGGCCTGCCGCTGCTCTCCCTCGTCGAGATCGAGACCGTCACCTCCAAGGCGACCTGTGAGGCCGGGAAGCCGCCCGCCGCCTCCGCGAACGTGCTAGGCACGGTGACGGTGCTCGGCAAGCGGGTCACGCTCGGCGCGGACGGTCCGACGGACGTCAAGGTGCCCGGCGTCGGCGAGGTCCGTCTCGACCTGGCGAAGCGGGCGACCACGACCCGTACGGCGGCGGCCACCGCCCTCGAACTGAAGGTCTCCGTCAACCCGTTGAAGCTGAACGTGGCCGAGGTCGAGGGAACCGTCACCCTCGCCAAGGCGACCTGCGAGACGCCCGCCGCGGCCGACACGCCCGGCGGGGCGGCCGACCCGGTGAAGCCCACGGATTCCGCGGAGCCGGGCGGATCCGGGTCCGACCCGAAGCCCCAGGGCGGCGCCGCGCAGACCGGCCTCGCCGAGACCGGCGGCAGCTCGACGACGCCGTACCTCGCGGCCGGCGCCCTCGCGCTCGTCGTGGTCGGCGGCGGAGCGCTGGTCCTGGCACGCCGCCGGAGCTGACCTTCCGCGGGCACCCGCCCACCGGCCCCTCCCGCCCGCGGGAGGGGTCAGTGCGGGCCCGGTCCGGCCGGGGGGCCGGCCGGGCCGGACAGCGCGGAGTCCAGGGCGCACAGCAGGCCGTCCGTCGTGGCCCGGTCACGTACCGCGACCCGGACCCAGTCCGGGCCGAGCCCCGGGAAGGTGTCCCCGCGGCGCACGGCGTAACCGAGATCCCGCAGCCGCCGCCGTACCCCGGCCGCGTCCGCCATGTGGACCAGGACGAACGGTCCTTCCGCCGATTCCGCCACCCTCACCCCGCGCGCGGCGAACGCGGACAGGCCCGCCACCAGGTGGGCCCGGTCGGCCGCGACGCGGAGGGCCGCCTGCGCCGCCTCCGCCAGCGCCCGGGGCGTCACGCACGCCTGCGCCGCCGCCAGCGCCGGCGTGGACACCGGCCACAGCGGCTGGGCCCGCGCCAGCTCCATGACCTTCTCCGGGGCGGCCAGCAGGTAGCCGATCCGCAGCCCGGCCAGGCCCCACGTCTTGGTCAGGCTGCGCAGCACGACGAGGCCGGGCACGTCCGTCCGGCCGGCCAGCGCCTCGCGCTCGCCCGGCACGGCGTCCATGAACGCCTCGTCCACCACCAACGTCCGCCCGGGACGGGCGAGCCGGGCGAGCGTCGCGGCCGGGTGCAGGACCGAGGTGGGGTTGGTCGGGTTGCCGACCACCACCAGGTCGGCCTCCTCGGGCACGGCCGCCGGATCCAGCCGGAAACCGTTCGCCGCACGCAGCAGCACCCGGTCCACGGTGTGCCCCGCGTCCCGCAGCGCCGCCTCCGGCTCGGTGAACTGCGGGTGCACCACCACCGGCCGGCGCACCTTCAGGGCGCGGGCGAGCAGGACGAACGCCTCCGCCGCACCCGCCGTCAGCAGCACCCGGTCCGCCGCGACCCCGTGTCGCGCCGCCACCGCCGCCCGCGCGGCGCGTGCGTCCGGGTAGGCCGCGAGAGCGGCCAGCGACCCGGCGATGTGCTCCCGCAGCCAGCCGGGCGGGGTGCCGGCGCGGACGTTCACCGCGAGGTCGACCAGTGCCGGGCCCGCGCCGCGGACCTCGGCGTCCCCGTGATGGCGCAGGTCGTCCGGTCCGGTGTCGTCCGCGGCCGGCACGGGTGGGTCCCCGTCAGCGGGCATGAGCGTGGCCGTCGTGGGAATGACCGTGGTGGGAATGGCCGCCGTGCGGGTGGGTGCCGTCGTCGTCCGGGTGGAAGTGCGGCTGCTGCGGCAGACCCACCTTGTGCTCGAAGCCCGGCAGCGCGATCCGGTACACGCACGCGTCGCAGTTCATCCGCACCTCGCCCGCGACGGCCTCCGCGTACCGCTCCATCACCAGGTCCAGCAGCTCCGGCTCCGGGCCGATGACGTCCGCGCAGCGCACGTCCAGTTCCGGATGCGCCGCCGCCCAGCCCTCGGCCTGCTGCGCCACCCGCTCCGGCAGCACACCGGTGAACAGGAAGTACGGCAGGACCACGATCCTGCGCGCCCCCAGCCGGGCGCACCGGTCGAGCCCGCTCGGCACGTCCGGCGCGGCCAGCGACACGAACGCGGTCTCCACGCCCGCGTACCCGCGCCCCTCCCACAGCAGCCGCGCCGCCTTGACCACCTCGGCGTTGGCGTCCGGGTCGGTGGAGCCCCGGCCGACCAGCAGCACGGTCACGTCGGCCCGGTCGGCGGGCGTGCGCGCGGCGGTGCCCAGCGCCTGGTCGAGCCGCCGTTCCAGCACGTCCAGCAGGGCCGGATGGGGGCCCAGCGGGCGGCCGTAGGCGTACGAGATCCCGGGGTGCCGCTCCTTCTCGCGGGCCAGCGCCGCCGGTATGTCGCCCTTGGCGTGTCCCGCGGACACCAGCATCAGCGGCACGGCGGCGAACCGGCGCACGCCCTGTTCCACCAGGTCGGTCACGGCATCGGCGAGCGGCGGCGCGGAGAGTTCGATGAAGCCGCCCGCGACGGGCAGTTCGGGATGACGGCGGCCCAGCTCACGGACGAACGCACGGAACGCCTCGGCTCCGGTTTCGTCCCGGGTGCCGTGGCCGGCGATGAGCAGAGCGGGCGGCGGGGTGGTCACTGAATCTCCTCGGTCGGTGCAGCGGGGGGTTGGTACAGAAGGGCGTTGAGGGCCGCGGCGGCCACCGCCGAACCGCCCTTCTCGGACACGTTGCTGACGGCGGGCAGCCCGCTCGCGCGCAGCGCGGCCTTGGCCTCGGCCGCGCCGACGAAGCCGACGGGCAGGCCGATGACGAGCGCGGGGGAGGCGTCCAGCGTCAGCAACTCCTCCAGGGCGGTCGGCGCGCACCCGATCACCCACAGCGCCCCGGGGCCGACGGCGTCGTGGGCGAGCCGGACCGCGTGCGCCGAACGGGTCAGGCCCGGCCCGGCGACGGCGTCCCCGAGCCGGCAGACGGTCTCGCGGCGCGTGATGCCGGCCGCGACCATCTCCACGTCCACCACGACCGGCGCCCCGGCGTGCAGCGCGGCGTGCGCCCGCACCAGGTCGGATTCGGCCATGACGAGGTCGTTCGCGTACTCCAGGTCGGCGGCCGAGTGGATCACCCGCTCCACCACCGCCCGGGTCAGCGGTGCAAGGCGTGAGGTGTCCAGACGGGCCCGCAGCCGCCGGAAGGACTCCTGCTCGATCGGATGGATCACACGGTCCCCATGGTTCACATGGGTCATGTGGTTCACACGGTTCACCGGGTCTCCTCCTGTCGGGTGTCCTGCCGGTTGTCCTGCCAGCGGTAGCCGCGCGGGGTCACCATGCGTCCCGCGATCCGCCGGGTCGCCGTGTTCCCCACGGTCACGACGGTCATCATGTCGACCGCCGCCGGGTCGACGTCCGCCAGGGTGGTCAACTGGCTGGTTTCGTCCGGCCGCGAGGCGTTGCGGACCACCCCGACCGGCGTGGCCGGCGCGCGGTGTCCGGCGAGGATCGCCAGCGCCCTGGGCAACTGCCAGTCGCGGCCCCGGGAACGCGGATTGTAGAACGTCACCACGAGGTCCGCCTCGGCCGCCGCCCGCACCCGCCGCTCGATCACCTCCCACGGCGTGTGCAGGTCGGACAGGCTGATCGAGACGTGGTCGTGGCCGAGCGGCGCCCCCAGGACCGCCCCGGCGGCCAGTGCCGCGGTCACCCCCGGCACACCGACGACGTCGATGTCGTCGGACGCCTCGGCGAGCGCGGGGGAGGCCATGGCGTACACGCCCGCGTCCCCGCTGCCGATCAGCGCGACCGCGTGCCCCGCGCGGGCCTCGGCGACCGCCGTGCGGGCCCGTTCCTCCTCGGCGCCGAGCCCGGACTGGAGGATCCGGGTGCCGGGCCGCAGCAGATCGCGGATCTGGCCGACGTACTGGTCGAGCCCGACGAGCACCGAGGCACGCCGCAGTTCGGCCTTCGCACGCGGCGTGAGCAGGTCCCGGGCGCCCGGTCCGAGGCCGACCAGGGCGAGCCGCCCGCGCCCCGGCCGCCGGACCACCGCGCAGGTCGCGGCCGCGGGCCGGGCCGCGGACTTCCGCTTCGGGACGAGGAGTTCGCCGCCACCGAGCAGCGCGGCGGCCTCGGCGACCGACGGGGTGCCGACGGCGGCGAGCGGCGCCGCGGACGGGTTCGGCACCTCGACCCGCGCCAGTCGGGCGGCGGAGTACGTCATCAGGGGCACCCCGAGCCGTTCGGCGGCGGCCACGACGCCCGGTTCGCCGGCCTTGGCGTCGACGGTGGCCAGGGCCGCCACGGACGCCGCCGACAGCCCGGCGTCCCGCAGCGCGTCCCCGACCAGCTCCAGCACCTCGCCGGCCGGGACGCCGCGGGAGGCGCCCACCCCGACCACCAGCGTCGGCGGCCGCAACAGCACCTCGTGCGCGCCGGGTACGACGTCCCGGTCGGTCACCCGGATCGTGTACGCCCCGGTGGCGGTGGCCTCTTCACCGGTGGTGGCGGTGTCGGCGACCGGCAGGGCAGGCAGCGGCCAGGTCACCTCGCGGTCCAGGGCGACCGGCGTGCCGTCGAGCAGTGCCCGCGAGACGGCCGCGACGGCCCCCTCGACCGGCAGGCCGAGGGTGTCGAGACCGGGTACGTCCACCGCGTCCGTCGCCGTCGTCACCACCGGCAGCGCGCCCAGCAACCCGCCGACCTCGCGGGCGAGTTCGTTGGCGCCGCCGCCGTGCCCGCCGAGAAGCGACACGGCGAACCGCCCGGCCTCGTCCACGCACACCACACCCGGGTCGGACGCCTTGCCGCCGAGCAGCGGGGCGACGAGCCGCACCACGGCACCGGTCGCCAGGAAGCACACCACTTGCGCGCACTCGGCGAACGCGGTCCGTACGGCGTCCGCGACGGGACCCCCGTACACCCGCGTCCGCTCCGGCCACGCCGCGGCCAGCCGGTCGCGCGCCGCCGCCCCCGCCGCGGTGGCGGAAATCAGGCCGATCACTGGGCAACTCCTTCGACACTCGCGCGGGGCCGTTCGCCCCACAGCAGGAACACGGGATTGGCGGCCGCGAGCCGGGTCACCTCACCGGGCAGCGGGGCGAGCCGCGACGACTGCAACAGCACCCCGGCGCAGGAGAACCCGGCGCCGGTGAGCGCGGCCCGCGCGGCGGGCACCCGGTCCACGGCGGCCAGCGCGACCACCACCGTCCGCCGCGCCCGCCGGGCGCACGCGGCGACCACGGCGGGCAGTTCGCCGCCCCCGCCGCCGACGAACACCGCGTCCGGATCGTCCAGTTCCGTCAGCGCGGCCGGTGCCTCGCCGTGCACCACCCGTACGTCGACCTGGTGGGCCGCAGCGTTCGCCCGGATCCGCTCGACGCCGTCCGCGGCCTTCTCCACGGCCACGACGGCGGCACCCAGCCGCGCGCACTCCACCGCCACCGACCCCGATCCCGCGCCCACGTCCCACACCAGGTCGCCCAGGCGCGGCCCGAGCCGGGCCAGGGCAAGGGCCCGCACCTCGAACTTGGTGATCATCGAGTCGCGGTGCGTGAACTCGGCCTCGTCCAGGGCCCAGCCGGCCGGCCGGGCGCCCGGCCCGGCCACCGTCCGCATCCCGCCCGGCGCCCGGGACTCGGCCAGGCAGACGACGACACTCACCGCCGTACCCCAGTCGCGGGCGGCGGCCTCGGCGGGCGTCACGCGCTCCACCCGCTCCCGGTCCGGATCGCCGAGCGCGCTCGCCACCACCAGCACCCGCCCCGCCCCGAGCGCCGCGCCCAGCTCGGCGGGGCCCGCGCCCGGCCCGGTCAGCACCGCCACCTTGGGGTGCGCCCGGCAGGCGTTGACGGCCGTGCGCAGCCCGCGGCCGTGCGCGCTGACGACCACCGCGTCCTCCCAGGGCAGCCCGATGCGCGCGAACGCCGCCGCGACCGACGACACCCCGGGCCGCACGGCGAGCTGCCCGGAACCGAACCGTTCCGCGAGCGCCCGCACGATCCCGAAGAACCCCGGGTCCCCGGAGGCGAGCACCGCCACCGGCCGGGCCGCGCGGACGTACGCCCCGATGGTGTCGAGGGCGGGCGCGAGCGGCCCGAGCACCAGCCGCTCGGCCCCGTCCGGCAGCCGTACCGCGTCCAGGTGCCGCCGCCCGCCCACGACCAGCTCGGCACCGGCCAGGGCGTCCGCCGCGACCGGGGTCCCGGTGCCCGCGCCCACCACCGTGATCAGCGCCGTCACGGGCGCGCGCCCCGCCCGCGCAGGGCCCTGCGGGCCTCGGGGTCGGCCCTGCGGAAACCGTGGAAGTGACCGGGGTGGTAGAGGTGCGAGCGGGTGCCGTGCGCGGCCAGCGCCGGACCGACCAGGAACAGCGTGTGCTTCCACAGCCGGTGCTCCTTGACCGTCTCCTCCAGGGTGCCGATCGTGCAGCGCGCGACCAACTCGTCGGGCCAGGTCGCCCGGTACGCGACCACGGCGGGCGTATCGGTCGGATAGCCGCCCTCCAGCAGCTCCCGCACCAGCTGGCCGCTGCGCGCGGCGGACAGGAAGACGGCCATGGTGGTGCCGTGCCGGGCGAACTCGCGCACCTCCTCGCCGGGCGGCATCGGCGTCTTGCCGCCGCCGAGCCGGGTGAGGACGACGGACTGCGCGACCTCCGGGACGGTCAACTCCCGCCCCGCGAGCGCGGCGACGGCGGAGAACGCGGAGACACCGGGCACGATCTCCGTCTCGATCCCGATCTGCGCGCACCGGTCGAGCTGCTCCTGCGTGCCGCCCCACAGGGCCGGGTCGCCGGAGTGCACCCGCGCCACCCGCAGCCCCTCGGTGTGGGCCTGCCGGTAGACGGCGACGACGTCCTCCAGCGCCAGGGCCGCCGAGTCCAGGATCCGCGCGTCCTCGCGGGCGTGCTCCAACACCTCCGCCTGGACCAGGCTGGCCGCCCAGATCACCACGTCGGCCTCGGCGATGGCCCGCGCGGCACGGAACGTCAGCAGATCCGCGGCGCCGGGCCCGGCACCGACGAAGGTCACCTTGCCGGTGGGGGCAGCGGCCATGAGAAGGGTCCTCTCGTACGAAAAGTCATGGTTGGTGCAGGGGGTGGGCGGGCCGGATGTGCGCGGGTGGCGGCTGATCGGATAGCAAAGGCGCATGGCTGTCTTCGTCGCGCTCGGCGCGTTCCTGATGACGCTGGCCGGCGGCTGGACGGCACAGCGGGTGACCGATCGCCGCCACCTGGTCCTGGGCCTGGCCGGCGGCCTGATGCTCGGTGTGGTGGGTCTGGACCTGCTGCCCGAGGCGCTGGCGGCGGCCGGCAAGGAAGTGTTCGGCGTGCCCTGCGCCCTGCTGCTGTTCGTGGCCGGTTTCCTGCTGGCCCACCTGGTGGAGCGGCTGCTCGCGGCCCGCCGTGCGGCCCACGGCGGGGCGGAAGGGGTCGCCACGGCACTGTCCGCGTCGCCGGCGGCGGACGGGGCGGACGAGGTGGAGGGAGCGCATTTGGCTCACGGGGCTGACGGGGCTCACGGCCCGGGTCGGTCCTCCGGGCCGCCACGCCCGGCCGCGCCCGGCGCCGCTGCCGCGGTCCCGCTCACCGCGCCGTCCCCCACCGGCGCGCACCCGCACACCCAGGACCTGCGGTCGCCGGAGGTGGGGCTCACCGCGGCCGGCGCGATGGTCGGCCACAGCGCCATGGACGGCGTGGCGATCGGCGCCGCCTTCCAGGTCGGCGGCGGCATGGGCCTGGCCGTCGCGCTCGCGGTGATCGCCCACGACTTCGCCGACGGCTTCAACACCTTCACCCTCACCCGGCTGTACGGCAACGCGCGCCGCAGGGCGCTCGCGATGCTGTTCGCGGACGCCTGCGCACCGCTGGTGGGCGCGCTGTCCACGGTGTTCTTCACCATCCCGGAAGGGCTGCTCGGCGGCTATCTCGGCCTCTTCGGCGGCGTGCTGCTGTATCTCGCCGCCGCCGAGATCCTCCCCGAGGCGCACCACCAGCACCCCGCCCGCTCGACCGTGCTGTGCACCGTGGCCGGGGCCGCGTTCATCTGGCTGGTGGTGGGTGTGGCCGGGTGAGGTCTGCGGGCGGCGGGCGTGAACGACTGACGCCCGCCGCCGGGTGCGACCGGCAGACGCCCGCCGCCGGGTGACCCGGCCGCGGCCCCCGTTCGGAATCCGCCCGCCGCGGGCGCCTTCGGCCGAGCGCGTCGCGACGGCCGTCACAGCTTGCCGCCCCGTGAGCCGTCGCGCCGGGCCGGTGCGATGAGCGTGGACAGGTACGGCAGCGGCGTCCCGTCGAGAGCGGCGGCGGGCCGCACGGACTCCTCCGGCAGACCGAGCGCCGACCCCCAAACCGCGTCCCCGAGCCGCCCGCTCGCCCGCAGCGCCGCGGCCACCTCGGCGGCCTGCCGCCCGAACTTGTACGCGACGACCGTGCCGGGCCCGGCCAGCGCCTCCTTGAGCACCGCCGCCCCGGCGGTCACCGGTACCAGCGTGAGCGGCTCGGTCCCCTCGGTCAGCACGGCACCCGACCGGGCCGCGAGATCCTGCATGGCGGTGATGCCGGGCACCGTCTCCACGACCACCCCCGGCACCAGTTCCGCGATCGTCTGCGCGAGATAGGTGAAGGTGGAGTACACGTTCGGGTCGCCGATGGTCGCGAAGGCGACCGTGCCGCGCTCCCGCAGCAGTGCCGCGACCCGCGCCCCGGCCGCGTCCCAGGCGGCCTCCCGACGCGCCCGGTCCGTGCGCTCGTTGAGCGCGAACACCACCCGGACGACCTTCTCCCCGGGCACGTAGTGCAGCACCGTCGCCTCGGCACGCCCCCGCTCCCCGCTGTCCATGACGGGTACGACGACGACCGCGGCGGCGCGCAGCGCGTTCACCCCCTTCACGGTCACCAACTCGGGGTCGCCCGGCCCCACCCCGACACCGATCAGCCTGCTGCTCATGACGTCCGGCACCTCTCCACGAACCGACGGGCCACGCCGGGCCGTGCCGCCCAGTGCGTGTGCAGATAACTCGCGTGCACCCCGTGCTGCACAAAACCCTCGACGCGCCGCTCGGGGCCCCGCACGCCCCACGCCGGGGCCGTCCCCGCCCCCGGCTCGACGACGGTCCGGTGGAACTCGTGCCCCCGCATCCGTGTCCCCGCCGCGGCCAGCACACTGTCGCCGACGGCGACGGCGTCCCGGTAGCCGAGGGTGAGCCGCTCGCTCATCCGCGCGCCGGCGTCGAGTACCCCGCACATCGGCAGCCCGTCCAGGTCCCGGCACAGATACAGCAGCCCCGCACACTCGGCGGCGACCGGAGCACCGGATTCGGCGAGGTGGGCGACGGCCCCGCGCAACGGCTCGTTGGCGGACAGCTCCTCGGCGTACACCTCGGGGAACCCGCCGCCGACGACCAGCCCGCGGGTGCCCTCCGGCAGCCGCTCGTCCCGCAGCGGGTCGAACGGTACGACCTCGGCGCCGGCGGCGATGAGCAGTTCGGTGTGCTCGGCGTAGGAGAAGGTGAAGGCGGCGCCACCGGCCACGGCGATCCGCGGTCCGGCGATCCGCGGTCCGGCGTGCGGCGCTCCGGGAACCGGCGCTCCGGGCGGGGGCACGGAGGCCGCGACCGGTGGCGGCTCGGCACCGCAGGCCGCCAGCGCCGCGGCGGCGTCCCAGGCCGCCGCGGGCAACGGACCCGCACCCCGGGCCAGCCGCAGCAAGCCCTCCAGATCGCACCCGTCGGCGACCATCGCCCCCATCGCGGCCACCGCCGCCACCGCCGCCGCGTCCCGCTCGGCCGCCGGCACCAGCCCCAGATGCCGGGACGGCGTCGACACGGCCGCGGCCCGCCGCAACGCCCCCAGCACCGGCACCCCGACCGACTCC
Organism: Streptomyces sp. NPDC006012; assembly: GCF_042871185.1. NCBI lineage: Bacteria > Bacillati > Actinomycetota > Actinomycetes > Kitasatosporales > Streptomycetaceae > Streptomyces > Streptomyces sp. NPDC006012. The sequence goes on along the minus strand of NZ_JBIAIE010000020.1, from coordinate 71,673 downwards.
AACGCCTCCCGCAGCAACGCCTCGTGCCGGTCGGACGCTGCCTTGTTCAGGATCACCCCGCCGATCCGCACCGCCGGGTCCCAGGTGGCGAACCCGTGCACCAGCGCGGCCACCGACCGCGACTGCGCGGACGCGTCCACGACCAGCACGACCGGCGCCCCGAGCACCTTCGCCACCTGCGCGGTGGACGCCAGCTCGCCCTCCCCGGCGGCCCCGTCGAACAGCCCCATGACCCCCTCGACGACCGCGACGTCACAGCCGCGCGCCCCGTGCGCGAACAGCGGGCCGATCAGCTCCGGGCCGCACAGGTACGCGTCGAGATTGCGGCCCGTGCGCCCGGCGGCCAGCGTGTGGTAGCCGGGATCGATGTAGTCCGGCCCGACCTTGTGCGGGGAGACGGCGAGCCCCCGGCCGGCCAGCGCCGCCATCAGCCCGGTGGCCACCGTGGTCTTGCCGCTGCCCGACGCGGGCGCGGCGATCACCAACCTGGGTACGGACGTCACCACTCGATGCCCCGCTGGCCCTTCTGCCCCACGTCCATGGGGTGTTTGACCTTGGACATGTCGGTCACGAGGTCGGCGTACCCGACCAGCCCGTCGGGCGCGTTCCGACCGGTGATCACCACGTGCTGGGTGCCCGGCCGGCCGCGCAGCACCTCCACGACCTCGTCGGTGTCGACCCAGCCCCAGTGCAGCGGGTACGCGAACTCGTCCAGCACGTACAGCCGGTACGTCTCGGCCGCCAGGTCCCGTTTGACCTGTTCCCAGCCCTCCCGGGCCTTCTCCTCGTTGCTGGTGTTGTCCCCCTGGAGGCCCTGCTGGACCCAGGACCAGCCCTCGCCCATCTTGTGCCAGGCGACGGACCCGCCCTCGCCGGAGTCCCCGAGCACCCGCAGCGCCCGCTCCTCGCCCACCTTCCACTTGGCCGACTTGACGAACTGGAACACCCCGATCGGCCACCCCTGGTTCCAGGCGCGCAGCGCGAGCCCGAAAGCGGCCGTCGACTTGCCCTTGCCGACGCCCGTGTGCACGACGACCAGCGGACGGTTGCGCCGCTGCCGTGTCGTCAGCCCGTCGTCCGGTACGACATCCGGTTTCCCCTGCGGCATCAGGCGGCCCTCCTCGACGTTGCGCGTACATCCCTGACCAGAGCGGTGATCGAGTCCGCCCGCAACTCGTCGAGCGTGACGGCCGTACCGCCGAGACCGGCGGCGAGCCGCGCCGCCAGCCCCAGCCGCACCGGCCCCGACTCGCAGTCCACGATGACGCAGGCGACCTGCTCCGCCGCGAACAGCCCGGCGGCGCGCTCCGCCAGCGCGACCGGCTCCGGGCCGCCCGTGGCCCGTCCGTCGGTCACCACCACGACCAGCGCCCGCCGCGCCGGATCCCGCAGCCGCTCCACCCGCAGCACCTCGTGCGCCTTGAGCAGTCCGGCCGCGAGCGGCGTCCGCCCGCCGGTCGGCAGCGACTCCAGCCGCGCCGCCGCCGCGTCCACCGACGAGGTCGGCGGCAGCGCCACCTCGGCCGCGGCCCCCCGGAAGGTCACCAGGCCCACCTTGTCCCGCCGTTGGTAGGCGTCGAGCAGCAGCGACAGCACCGCGCCCTTCACGGCGCCCATCCGCTGCCGGGCCGCCATCGAACCGGAGGCGTCCACGACGAACAGCACGAGGTTCCCCTCGCGCCCCTCCCGCGTCGCCTGCCGCAGATCGTCCCCGCGCACCACGAGGCCCGGCCCGGACCGACCGCGGGCCCGCTGGTGCGGCGCGGCGGCCCGTACGGTCGCCGTCAGGTGCAGCTTGGTGAGCACCCCGCGGGGCCGCCGGGCCCCCGTCGTGCGGCCCTGCTCGGTGCGCGCCCGGGACCGCCGTCCGGCGGCGCCCTCGCCGAGCCCCGGCACGCTCAGCACCTTGGTACGGAAGGGCTCGCCGGCCCCTGCCGCGGACTGCTCGCCGGCCCCGGAGGGCGCGGGCTCAGCCGTGTCCGGCCGCTCGCCGGCCCTGGAGGGCGCGGACTGCGCCGAACCCGCTTCCTCGGGCCGCGCCCCGGTGTCCCCGTCCGGCGGCCCGGCGTCCGGCTGCCCGCCGCCCCCGCCGCCCCCGCCGTCCGGTCCGTCAGGGCCGGGACCGTCGGGATCGGGACCGTCGGGATCGCCGTCGCCCGCGCCGGCGAACTGCTCCAGCGTCTCGTCGAGTCTGTCCTCGTCGAGCCCGGGCGCGTCGAACGGGTTGCGGCGGCGCCGGTGCGGCAGTGCGAGCAGCGCGGCCTGCCGCACGTCCTCGGCGAGCACGTCGGTGCGCCCCGCCCACGCGGCCAGCGCGGTCGCCGTGCGCGCCATCACGATGTCGGCGCGCATCCCGTCCACCTCGAACGCCGCGCAGGTCGCCGCGATCTGGCGCAGCGCCCCGTCGCCCAGCCGCACCCGCGGCAGCAGCTCCCGGGCCGCGACGACGCGGCGGCGCACCGTGGCCTCCTCGTCGGCCCACCGCGCGGCGAAGGACGCCGGATCGTCGTCGTACGCGAGCCGCCGCCGTACGACCTCCACCCGCTGTCCGGGCTCCCGCGAGGCGGTCACCTCGACGGTCAGCCCGAAGCGGTCCAGCAACTGCGGCCGCAGTTCGCCCTCCTCGGGATTCATGGTCCCCACGAGCAGGAAACGCGCCGCATGCCGGACGGAGACGCCCTCGCGCTCGACGTACGAGGCGCCCATCGCCGCCGCGTCCAGCAGCAGGTCGACCAGATGGTCGTGGAGCAGGTTGACCTCGTCGACATAGAGGATGCCGCGGTGCGCGTCGGCCAGCAGACCGGGTTCGAACGCCTTTACGCCCTCCGTGAGCGCCCGCTCGATGTCGAGGGCGCCGACCAGCCGGTCCTCGGAGGCACCGACGGGCAGCTCCACCATGCGGGCCGGGCGGGACCCGGACGCCCCCGGCGCGTGCGGCCCGTCCGGGCACGCCGGGTCGGGCGAGTGCGGGTCGCAGGAGAAGCGGCACCCGGAGACCACGTCGACCCGTGGCAGCAACGCCGACAGCGCCCGCACGGCCGTGGACTTGGCGGTGCCCTTCTCGCCGCGCACCAGCACACCGCCGACCGCCGGGGACACCGCGTTCAGCAGCAGCGCCAGCCGCAGATCGTCCTGGCCGACGACGGCCGTGAACGGAAAGGGAGTACTCACTTCTCGTCGCCCTCCAAGTCGCCCTCCAGCTCCAGGTAGGTGTCCCGCAGCCGCTCCAGCGTCCGAGCGTCCGGCTCGGCCCACAGCCCGCGGTCGGCCGCCTCCAGCAGGCGTTCGGTGATGCCCCGCAGCGCCCATGGGTTGGACTTCTTCATGAAGTCCCGGTTCTCGGCGTCGAAGACGTACTCCGCGCTGAGCTTCTCGTACATCCAGTCGTCGACCACGCCCGCTGTGGCGTCGTACCCGAACAGGTAGTCCACGGTCGCCGCCATCTCGAAGGCGCCCTTGTAGCCGTGCCGCCGCATGGCCGCCATCCAGCGCGGGTTGACGACCCGGGCCCGGAAGACCCGGTGGGTCTCCTCGCCGAGGGTCCGTGTCCGCACCTGGTCCGGCAGGGCCGAATCGCCCACGTACGCCTCCGGGCCCCTGCCGGTGAGGTGCCGCACCATCGCCACCATGCCGCCGTGGTACTGGAAGTAGTCGTCGGCGTCGACGAGATCGTGTTCGCGGGTGTCCACGTTCTTCGCCGCCACCGCGATCCGCCGGAACGCCGTCTCCATGTCCCCGCGCGCCGCCCGGCCGTCAAGACCGCGCCCGTAGGCGTAACCGCCCCACACCGCGTACACCTCGGCCAGGTCTGCGTCGCTGCGCCAGTTGCGGGCGTCGATCAGCGGCAGCAGCCCGGCTCCGTACGCGCCCGGCTTGGAACCGAAGACGCGGGCCGTCGCGCGCCGCCGGTCCCCGTGCTCGGCGGTGTCCTCGTCGGCGTGCGCCCGGACGTAGTTGGACTCGGCGGGCTCGGGCAGCTCGGCCACCGCCCGTACCGCGTCGTCGATCAACCCGACGACGTGCGGGAACGCGTCCCGGAAGAAACCGGAGATCCGGACCGTGACGTCGATGCGCGGTCGGCCCAGCTCCGCCAGGGGGACCACCTCGAAGCCGGTCACCCGCCGTGAGGCGTCGTCCCACACCGGGCGGCAGCCCAGCAGCGCCAGGATCTCCGCGATGTCGTCGCCCTGGGTGCGCATCGCGGACGTGCCCCAGACGGTCAGACCGACCGACCTCGGGTAGGCACCGGTGTCACTCAGATACCGCTGCACCAGCGAGTCGGCGAGCGCCTGCCCGACCTCCCAGCTCAGCCGCGACGGAATGGCCTTGGGGTCGACGGAGTAGAAGTTCCGGCCGGTCGGCAGGACGTTGACCAGACCGCGGGTCGGCGAGCCCGACGGGCCCGCCGGGACGTACCCGCCGTCCAGCGCGTGCAGGATGTGCCCGATCTCGTCGGTCGTCCGGGCCAGCCGCGGTACGACCTCGGCGCAGGCGAACTCCAGCACGGCGACCGCGTCCGCGAGGCCGCTGCCCAGCACCTCGCGGACCAGCGGCGCGCACGCGGCCGTGGCCCAGCCGCGGTCCTCCATGCCCTCGGCGAGCCGCCGGCACAGCGCCTCCAGCAGATCGACGGCGTCGGAAGCCGTCCGGGCCGGACCCTCGACCAGGCCGGTCAGCTCGGCCGGCACCTTCACCGCCGCGCCCGGCTCGGCCAGCAATTCCTTCTCGCTGAGCCCGAAGTGAGCGGCCAGCGACGCCCGCAGGCCGGGCAGCGCGTTCGCCCGGCCGCCCCACACCTGGGCGGCGCGCAGCACGGCGAGGACCAGGTTGACGCGCGCTCCGCCGACCGGGCCGCCGCCCAGGACGTGCAGGCCGTCGCGGATCTGCACGTCCTTGATCTCGCACAGATAGCCGTCGACGTGCAGGACGAACTCGTCGAAGTCGGCGTCCTCGGGCTGCTCGGCCACGTGCAGGTCGTGGTGCAGTTCGGCCGCCTTGACCAGGGTCCAGATCTGGGCCCGGACGGCGGGTGCCTTCGCCGGGTCCAAGTCGCTCACCAGCGCGTACTCGTCGAGCAGTTGCTCCAGTTTGGCCAGGTCGCCGTAGGTGTCGGCGCGGGCCATCGGCGGCACCAGATGGTCGACGACGGTGGCGTGCCCGCGCCGCTTGGCCTGGGTGCCCTCGCCGGGGTCGTTGACGATGAACGGGTAGACCAGCGGCAGGTCGCCGAGGACGGCGTCCGGGGCGCAGCCGGCGCTCAGGCCGAGCCCCTTGCCCGGCAGCCACTCCAGCGTGCCGTGCTTGCCCATGTGCACGATCGCGTCGGCGCCGAAGCTGTTCTCCAGCCAGCGGTAGGCCGCCAGGTAGTGGTGGGACGGCGGCAGATCGGGGTCGTGATAGATCGCGATCGGGTTCTCGCCGAAGCCGCGCGGCGGCTGGATCAGCACGACGACGTTCCCGAACCGGAGCGCGGCCAGCACGATGTCGTCGCCGTCCACGTAGAGACCGCCCGGCGGCTCGCCCCACGCCTCCAGCATGGCGCTGCGCAGCTCCGGGTCGAGGGTGTCGAACCACGCCCGGTAGTCGGCGAGCGGCACCCGCGCGGGCGCGGCGGCCAGTTGCTCCTCGGTGAGCCATTCGACGTCGTGGCCGCCGGCCTCGATCAGCCGGTGGATCAGCTCGTCGCCGCCCGCGGGGTACTCGGTGAGCGAGTAGCCGGCCGCGCGCAGGGCGTCCAGCACCCGCACCGCCGACGCGGGCGTGTCCAGGCCGACCGCGTTGCCGACCCGGGAGTGCTTGGTCGGGTAGGCGGTGAAGACGAGCGCGATCCTCTTGCCGGCGTTCGGCTTGTGCCGCAGCCGCGCGTGCCGCACGGCGATGCCCGCGACGCGGCCGGCCCGCTCGGGGTCGGCGACGTACACCGGCACGTCGTCCGGGCCCTGCTCCTTGAAGGAGAACGGCACGGTGATCAGCCGCCCGTCGAACTCCGGGATGGCGACCTGCATCGCCGCGTCCATGGGGGACAGGGCCGCGTCGGACCCGTCCCAGGCGTCCTTCGACGAGGTGAGGCACAGCCCTTGCAGGACGGGCACGTCCAGCCCGGCGAGCGCCCCGACGTCCCAGGCTTCCTCCTCGCCGCCCGCCGACGCCTGCGAGGCGTGCGTGCCGCCCGCGGCGAGGACGGTCGCCACCAGCGCGTCGGCCCGGCCGAGGATCCGGTACAGCTCCGCGTCGGCGTCGCGCAGCGAACCGCAGTACACGGGCAGCGCGTTCGCGCCGCGCGCCTCGATCGCGTCGCACAGGGTGTCCACGAAGGCGGTGTTGCCGCTCAGTTCGTGGGCCCGGTAGAAGATCACGCCGACGGTCGGACGGCCCTCGACGACGGCCCGCTCGCCGTGCACGCCGAACTCCGGCATCGTCCGCGGCCCGTCGAAGCCCTCACCGGTCAGCAGCACGGTGTCGGACAGGAACCGGGCGAGTTCGGCGAGGTTGCCCGGCCCGCCCTCCACCAGGTAGCGCAGCGCCTCGGCGACCACCCCGGACGGCACGGACGACTCGGCCATCAACTCGGCGTCGGGCACGCTCTCGCCGCCGAGCAGCACGGTCGGGACCCCGGACGCCCGCAGCGCGGCCAGCCCGTCCTCCCAGGCCCGTTTGCCGCCCAGCAGCCGGACGACGGCGAGGTCGGCCCGCCGCAGCAGCGCCGGCAGGTCCTCGGCGACATCGATCCGGGTCGGGTTGCCGATCAGGTAGGACGCGCCGCAGGCACGTGCCGCCAGCAGATCGGTGTCGGCGGTCGACAACAACAACACTGTGCTCATGCGGGCGCTCCCGGTGGAATGAAGGGCAGTCCTCGTGGCGCGCCCGACTCGATGAGCCGCCACAGCGCGTCCGTGTCCGCGTGCTGTTCGATCAGGTCGCCGAGCCGGTCGAGCTGCTCCTCGCGCAGCGCGGCGAACGAGGTGTCGGGGGCCGGTACGAAGCGCCGCCCCGCGGCGGCGGCCACCTCGCGCAGGAACGCCCGCCGGAAACCGTCCGACTCCAGCGAACCGTGCCAGTGCGTGCCCCAGACCGCGCCGGCCCGGCAGCCGTCGAGAAAGGGCTCGCCCCCGATGACGTCGGCGACGCCGTGATGGATCTCGTAGCCCTCGACCCGCTCGCCGAACGCCTCGCCGACGGGCCGGGCAAGGGTCTTCTCCCGGGCGAACCGCACCCGTACCGGCAGCACACCCAGCCCGCTCACCTGCCCGGCGCGCGACTCGACCGTGTCCTCGATGTGCTCGCCGAGGAGCTGGAAGCCGCCGCACACGCCGAGGACGGGCCGCCCCTCGCGGGCCCGGTCGCACAGCGCCTGCGCGAGCCCGCGCTCCCGCAGCCACGCCAGCGCCCGGACGGTGCCCCGGGTCCCGGGTACGACGACGAGATCCGCGTCGGCCAGTTCCTGCGGCCGGTCCACGAACCGTACGACCACGCCCGGTTCGGCGGCCAGCGCGTCCACGTCGGTGAAGTTGGACATGAGCGGCACGGCGCAGACCGCGACGCGCAGTACGTCGTCGCCGACCGGTGCGGCCACCGCCGACTCCCGCACCGCGCCCCGCAGGGAGACGGCGAGGCCGTCCTCCTCGTCGATGCCGAGGCCGGGCCAAAACGGCAGGACGCCGTAGGCGGGCCGCCCGGTCAGGCCGCGCAGCATGTCGAGCCCCGGCTCCAGCAGGCCGACGTCCCCACGGAACTTGTTGACCAGGAACCCGGCGACCAGCTCCTGGTCCTCGCGGGACAGCAGCGCCACGGTCCCGAAGAACGACGCGAAGACACCCCCGCGGTCGATGTCGCCGACCACCAGCACCGGCAGCCGCGCGTTGCGGGCGATGCCCATGTTCACGATGTCGGTCCGCCGCAGGTTGATCTCCGCCGGACTCCCCGCGCCCTCGCAGATCACCACGTCGTACCTGTCCCGCAGCGTGGCGAGGCAGTCGAGCACGGTCCCCAGCAGCCGTTCCTGACGGCCGCCGTGGTACCCGCGTGCGCTCAGCTCGCCCACCGGCCGGCCCATCAGCACGACCTGACTGCTCTGCTCCCCGCCGGGTTTGAGCAGGACCGGGTTCATCAGCGCGGTCGGTTCGATCCGGCACGCCTGGGCCTGCATCGCCTGGGCCCGCCCGATCTCGGCGCCCTCGCGGGTGACGAACGAGTTCAGGGACATGTTCTGCGCCTTGAACGGCGCGACCTCGACGCCCTGCCGCACCAGCCACCGGCAGATCCCCGCCGTCACCACGCTCTTGCCCGCGTCGGAGGTGGTACCGGCGACGAGCAGCCCACCACCGCTCATGACCTGCGCCCCCGCGCGGCGAGACGCGCGGCCGTCGTGACGGCGAGCGCGAGCACGCCGACCCGGCGGGAGAGCCGTACGGCGGCTTCGATGTCCGCGGCGGCGACGGCACGGCCGCCGCAGTTGAGCACGGGCCGGTGCTCGACCCGCCCCCCGTACGACAGCGTCCCGCCCAGCCGCAGGCCCAGCGCCCCCGCGAAAGAGGCTTCCACGGGACCGGCGTTGGGGCTCGGATGCCGGTGGGCGTCGGCCCGCCAGGCCCGCAGCGCACCGAGCGCGTCCGGGCCCGAGACGGCGGCCAGCGCCGCGGTGAGCCGTGCCCCCGGCCAGCCGGTGACGTCGTCGAGCCGCGCCGCGGCCCACCCGAACCGCCGGTGCCGCGGCGACCGGTGCCCGACCATCGCGTCGAGGGTGTTCACCGCACGGAAAGCGACGAACCCGGGCACCCCGCCCAACGCCCCCCACACCAGTGCCCCGACGACCGCGTCGGACGTGTTCTCCGCCACCGACTCCACGACGGCCCGCGCGATCCCCTGGGCGTCGAGGGTCTGCGGATCCCGCCCGCACAGATGGGGCAGCCGGGCCCTCGCCGCGGCGACGTCCCCCGAGTCGAGGGCCCGCCGGACGGCCCGGGCCTCCCGGGCGAGCGAAGTCCCGCCCACCACCGCCCAGGTGACCGCGCCGGTCAGTGCCACGGAAGCGGCGGGGGAGGTGCGCACGGCCCGCCGGGCCAGCGCTCCGAGGCCCGCGGCACCGCCGACGCAGACGGCCGTGTGCAGGGCTCCCCATCCCCGGTGGTCCCGCCACAGCACCCGCTCCGCCGCGCCCGCGGCACGCCCGAACCCGGCGACCGGATGCCCGTGGCGCGGATCGCCCACCAGCAGATCGCCGAGGAGGCCGAGAGCGGCGCCGTACGCGAAGACGCGATCGGCACGCACCGGTTCAGCCGGCCGTCGGATCGGGAATCGACCTGGTGCTGTACCTCAATCCGCAGCCGAGCATGGCGGTATGTCCTCACTCAGGGTGTCCACGCCCTGGTTCGACGAGACCGACGGCGAGAGTTCCTGGCTCCCGGGAAGTCCTTCCCGGTGACAGTGGCGGGACCGCGCCGGATTCGCACCGGCTTCCTCTCCTTGCCGCCGTACATGGCCCAGGAAGTCCACCACGTGCCCCGAAGAACCGTCAACTAGCCGTTGACCTGCAAGGGAAGAGTGTGCCCAGCCTCATACCCACCCCCACCAGGCCCCGCAACCCCACCACCCACATCCCCACACACCGAACCCGCCCCAAAGAGACGCGAGAAGTTGCCTGGCGAACCACCGGGCATCCGCACCCGAACGACGGCGCTCGCTCACGTGGGGGCGCGGGGAACTGCGCGGGGAACCACGACGCTCCGGCGGTCGTGCGAGGACGCTCACTCACGCGGGGGCGCGGGGAACGGCGCGAGGAACTTCCCCGCACCCACAGCGGAGCGACCCCGTTCCGAGGCTCCCGCGGACCGCTCATCCCGCGATCAAGTAGATCCCGTACCCCACAGCCCCGGCGCACGCCGCAAAGCAGGCATACGCCCCACTCAACGCCAACCCCGCGGAACCGCCGCGCGCAACAGCCCGTTCACGGCGCGACAAGCCGGCCACGCCGAGGGTGAACAGTCCCACGAGCGCGACGGTGACCCCGAGACTGACGCCGAAGACGGACCCGAGAGTCGCCCAGTCGATGTTCATGGTGATGGCTTCTTCCTTGGGTCTCAGACGGTGGCGCTCGGCGGCCCGGCCGGATCGGCGGCGACGGGCGCGGTCGAGGCGAGCGTGGTGGCCGGCCCGCCCGTCGCCTGCGGCGAACCGACGGAAGCGACGGAAGCGACGGAACCGATGGAACCGACGGAACTCACGGCTCCGACCGAACTGACCGCTCCGACCGAACCGGCGGAACCAGAGCCGATCGTGGCGGACACCGCACCGACCGGCCCGAACGGAACGGCCGACGCCCCGGTGCTGTTCACCTCATTGACGTTGCTGTGGTCCACGACCTCGCGTCGCGAGACCCGCCAGATCCCCACGGCGGAAGCGACCAGGCAGACCGCCACCCCCGCGGTGCCCCCGTCACCCAGCTCCGTGACGATCTCCGCGAGCGCACCGACGAGCGCGGCGGCCGGCAGCGTCAGCGCCCAGGCGATGCACATCCGGCCCGCCGTCGACCAGCGCACCACTCCGCCCTTGCGGCCCAGCCCCGCGCCCATCACGGAACCGGAGACGACATGCGTGGTGGAGAGCGAGAAGCCGAGGTGCGAGGAGGCCAGGATGGCGGTCGCCGCGCTGGTCTGGGCGGCGAAGCCCTGCCGCGGCCGGAGGTCGGTCAGCCCCTTGCCCATCGTGCGGATGATGCGCCAGCCGCCGAGGTAGGTGCCGAGCGCGATGGCGAGCCCCGCGGAGAGGATGACCCAGGTGGGCGGGTTCGAGCCGGGGGCGATCGCGCCGCCGGCGATCAGCGCCAGGGTGATGATGCCCATCGTCTTCTGGGCGTCGTTGGTGCCGTGGGCCAGGGAGACCAGGCCCGCGGAGGCAATCTGGCCGGCCCGGTACCCCTTCTCGGCCGCCCTGCCCTCGGCGGCGCCGTCGAGCGAGTACGACAGCCGGGTGGCGAGCAGTGCCGCCACCCCGGCGACGAGGGGCGCGGCGAGCGCCGGGACGAGGACCTTGGTGACGAGCACGTCGCCGTGGACGGCACCCGTGCCGGCGGAGGCGACGGCGGCGCCGATCAGACCGCCCGTCAGTGCGTGCGAGGAGCTTGAGGGCAGGCCCACCAGCCAGGTCAGCAGGTTCCAGAGGATCGCGCCCACCAGGGCGGCGAAGATGACCTCGGGGCGGATGCCCGTCTCGTCGACGAGACCCTTGGAGATCGTGTTGGCGACCTCGACGGAGAGGAAGGCGCCCACCAGATTGAGGGTGGCGGACAGGGCCACCGCCACTCGGGGTTTGAGTGCGCCGGTCGAGATGGTCGTGGCCATCGCGTTGGCGGTGTCGTGGAAACCGTTCGTGAAATCGAACGCGAGCGCGGTGATCACCACGATCGCGAGGATCAGCGAGAAGCCTTCCATTTACCCAGGCATTCGTTCGAAGTCGTTGGCTGGTTGAAGGTAGGAAACCTGGATGAACGAAAGATGAACTGAGGTGGTACTCGGAGTGTCACATGCGAGGGAGGTTCCGGCGATCTGTTGAACGGATCCAGATCGCCCGGCAGGATCGCGACATGGCTGGACAGCGCCGGGAGCACGGACCTGGAGACGCGGGCCCCGAGACGGCCCGCGCCTGGGTCGCCCTGGTCGCCGCGGCCCGCCGCACCGTGTCCGACGGACTGGTCGTCGGCACCTCCGGCAACGTCTCGGTACGCGTCGGTGACCTCGTGCTCGTCACTCCGTCGGGTGTGCCGTACGACCGGCTCACCCCGGACGACCTGACCGGCGTGGACCTGGACGGCCGGCAGGTGCTCGGCACCCTGGTGCCCACCAGCGAACTTCCCATGCACCTCGCCGTCTACCGGGCCACCGACGCGCGGGCCGTCGTCCACACCCACGCCCTGTGTGCCACGGCCGTCTCGACGCTCGTCGGCGAACTGCCCGCGATCCACTACATGTCGGCCGCGCTCGGCGGCCCGGTCCGGGTCGCCCCCTACGCCGCCTACGGCACCGAAGAACTGGCCGGGAACATGCTCCGCGCCCTCGACGGCCGCTCGGGCTGCCTCCTGCGCAACCACGGCGCGATCACCTACGGCGCCACCCTCGACCAGGCGTACGACCGCACCGCCCAGCTGGAGTGGATGTGCCGCCTGTGGCTGACCGCGTCCTCGGTACCCGGCCGCACCCCCACCCTGCTGACCCCGGCCCAACTGACCGAGGCGGCGGACCGCCTGGGCGACTACGGCCAGCATTCCTGACCTGCCTGCCCCCGCTGTCCCGGCCGGCACCGCTGACCCGCCTCCGACCGGCATTGCTGACCCGTCCGCCCCCGCTGTCCCGGCCGTCCCCGGGCCCCGCCCGGGTCTGCCCCTGCCCTCTCCCCGAGCCCACCCCACCCCGCCCCCGGCCCCACCCCGTCCGCTCCCGCTGGCCGAGCGCGCGGTCCGCCGGGACACTGGATGCGTGCGCACTGTCACAGCGACCGCCGCCGCCGTCACCGCCGCCCTGGCCGCGGGTGCGGCCAGTGTTGCCGCCGGGCGGATGGCCAGCGACGCCGCGCTCAAGACGCCCTCCGGCCGGCCGCTGCCCACCGAACCCCGGCTCACCGTGCACGACATCGCCGAGGGCCGGATCACCCTCACCCGCGACCTGGCCTCCTTGCGCCCCGGCAGCTACGGCCTCGCCGGCGACGGCTCGCACGCCGTCGTCGGACCCGTCCTGACATCCGTCCGGCCCACCGCCGACACCGTCGTACGCCGCCTCGACGGCGTCACGCACGGCACCGTACGGCCCGGCGACCGGGTCTGGCTCACCCCGAACGTGTTCGTCGGCAACCCGGCCTCCGCCCTCGGCCTCGACCACGCGGACGTCGACCTGCCCGGCGAACTCGGCCCGCTGCCCGCCTGGTTCGTACCCGGCCACCGGGACACCTGGACGATCGCCGTGCACGGCCTGGGCACCACCCGCGAACAGGCCCTGAACGTCATGGGATTCCTGCACCGCAGACGGCTGCCGGTGCTGGCCCTGGCCTACCGCGGTGACCAGGGGGCGCCCCGCCGGCCCGACGGCCTGAACCACTTCGGCGAGACCGAGTGGCGCGACCTGGACGCGGCGCTCCGCTACGCCGTCCGGTACGGCGCCCGCCGCGTCGTCCTGCTCGGCTGGTCCACCGGCGCCACCATGGCACTGCGCGCCGCCGCCCATTCCGCCCTCCGGGACCGGGTCGCCGGGCTCGTCCTGGACTCGCCGGTGCTCGACTGGCGGGCCACGGTGCGCGCCCTGGCGTCGGCCCGCCACACCCCGGGCGCCGTGCTGCCGCTCGCCGTGCGCGCCGCGCAGGGCCGCACCGGGCTGCACCCCGACGGCCTCGCCGGCCCGGCCGACCCCGCCCGGCTCGACGTGCCCACGCTGATCATCCACGGCCCGGGCGACACCGTGGCGCCGTGGGCGTACTCCCGGCGCCTGGCCGCCCGCCGCCCGGACCGGATCGCCCTGCACACCGTGCCGGACGCCCCGCACGCGGCCATGTGGAACGCCGACCCGCAGGAGTACGAGGAGCAGCTGCGCCGGTTCCTGACCCCCCTCATGTAATCCGTTCCGTTTCAGGCTGTACCACTGGCTTGATCCTGGCCCATCAGCCCCTCCGGTGCCCGTGCGTTGGCCACCGCCATCGCCCGCCGTGACATTCCGTTTGGGTTTTCGGACCGTCAACCGCAAGACTGCACCCGTGACGTCCCGTATCCCGCGCGACTCCAGGCTTCGACTCGTCGGACCGCGACCCCTGGCCGCCGCCCCCAGAGCTGTGAACCAGCGGCGCCCGCGCCGCGCCGCACCCCGGCCGCCGGAGGGCACCCCCGCCCCCGCGGAGCTGGCCAGAATGGCACGCTCCTGCCTGGCGGGCGCGGCCCGCGTCGCCCACTGGGCCGACGCCGCCCTCGGCCCCGGCCGGGACGGCGCGGCCGAGGACGGCATGGCCACCCTCCCCGACGCGACCGCCGCACGGGCGGCCGACGATCTGAACCTGACCGCGGCCCAGGTCGGCGCCGACTGGGACACCGCCCGCCTCGCCGGCCTCGTCGAGGTGCACGGCGCCAGCGCCCGCCCCGGCTGGCGGCTGCGCGCCTGGGACCGCGACGACAGCGCCGTACTGCGCGGCTGGGTCGCCCTCTTCGACGCATGGTCGCTGACCCGTCCGGAACCGGCCGAGCACGAGCACGCGGCCGTCGCGGACGTGGTCTCGGCCATGCCCCAGGTGCTCTCCTTCCTCCAGCTGTCCGCCGGCCCGGTCCCGGTCGAGCAGCTTCTCGACCTGCTCCAGCAGCGGGTCACCGAGCTGCGCACCGAACGCTGCGAAGTCCCGTACACGTCCGATCCGGTCGCTCTCGCCACCTCCGGTGCCGTGCTCCCGACGGCTGACGCGCCCGTCGCCGCCGTGGCGCCGGCGCCCGCCGAGAACGTCCTCCTCGCCCCGCTCCTCGACTGGGCCCTGAACGCCCTCGCCTCCGTCGGCGCCCTCACCTACGGCGACGGCCAGGCGACGCTCACCCCGCTCGGCAGCTGGGCGGTGTGGGTCAAGCTGGAGCAGATCTGCGTGGCCGCGCAGAGCCCGGCCGGGAACATCGAGCAGGCGGCCGAGGACATGCTCCGCGGCTGTGCCCAGCTCCGCCCGAACGCCGCCCGCGCCGAATACCGGGCCTGGCTCGCCGCCCGCCCCGTCGGCAGCGCCGTCACCGAGCTGATCGGGGCCGCCCGCGGCGACGACGCCCTGCTGCGCGGCCTCGCCTTCGAGGCGCTGCGGGTGGTCGGCGCCCCCGCCGAGCCGGACGTGCGCGGCGTCGCCGAGGAGCCGACGCTGCGGCCGTACGCCCTGCTCTGGCTCGCCGAGCACGACGGCACCGACCCGGAGGACGCCCACGAGGTCCTTACCCGGGAGGAGGCCACCTGGCTGTGGGTCGACACCGCCGCCGCCGTCGCCGACCACGGCGAGGCGCCGATGCTGGTGCGCCACCTGGAGTCCGCGGTGCAGCCGACCGTCCCGCAACTGCTCGGCGAGGTGCGCGCGGTGGGGCACCCGCGCACCGTGCAGGTCCTGGTCGCGCTCGCCGCCGCGCACCCCGACCCGGCCCTGGCCAAGGCGGTGCGCCGGGCCGCCTTCCAGGTGCACACCGGAGGCTAGGCCGCGCGGGAGCGGGTCAGATCCCTATCTCCGGGGCGTAGGTCCCGAAGCTCCAGAGGTTGCCCTCGGCGTCCCGGGCCGTGTAGTCCCGCGATCCGTACTCCTGGTCCGTCGGGGGCATCAGGATCTCCGCGCCGTGGTCCACGGCGCGCTGGTGGTGCCCGTCGACGTCGTCCACCACGATGTACACCCCCGCGGGACCCGCGTCCCGCATCAGGGTGTCGAAGACACCGCCGCGGCCCTTGGAGCCCAGCATCACCGCGCCGTTGCCCTGCACCAGCTCGGCGTGGGTCACCGAGCCGTCCTCTCCCTCGTACACCGACAGTTCGGTGAACCCGAAGGCTTCCGTGAGCTGTTTGATCGCCGCCTTCGCATCCGCGTACAGCAGCGTCGGATAGATACTCGGACGCCCTCCGCCCGTGCCTGCCATACCGATCACTCCCCTGTGAACATGCCGCACCGAAACAGGCCGGCCACCGGTCGACGGGCCCGGCATTCCCCGGAGTTGCGACCTGCCGCCCAGTCTTGCACCCGCCACTGACATCGCCCGGTGACAACCGGCCCCGGCTTCACCGGAACGTGTCGCACCGCCCCAGGTCCCCGGTCCGGTCCCCCTCGTAGAACCACTGCTGCCGCTGTTGCGCCGACCCGTGCGTCCAGGTCTCCGGCGTCACCCGCCCCTGGTACCGCTCCTGGATCCGGTCGTCGCCCACGGCCGCCGCCGCGTCGAGCCCGTCGCGGATGTCGGCGGTCGTCAGGCTCGTGATCAGCGGCCGTCCGGTCGACGGGTCCTTCGTGGTGGTGGCGTGGTGCGCCCACACCCCGGCGTAGCAGTCGGCCTGCAGCTCCACCTTCACCGCGTCGCTGTTCGCACCGGTCAGACCGGTGCGGGCCCCCTCCAGCGTGCCGGTCAGATCCTGTACGTGGTGCCCGTACTCGTGCGCCACGACGTACGCCTGCGCGAACGGCCCGCCGCTCGCCCCGAACCGCGTCCGCAGGTCGTCGAAGAACCCCAGGTCCAGATAGACTTTCCGGTCGCCGGGGCAGTAGAACGGCCCCACCGCCGAGGTGGCTGTCCCGCAGGCCGTGCCGACCCGGCCGGTGTAGAAGACCGTCGAGGACGGCGTGTACGTCGCGCCGCGTCGCCGGAACTCCTGCGTCCAGTAGTCCTGCACGCTGTTCACCACCGCGACGACGCGGCAGTCCTCCCGGGCGTTCGCGTCCCGCCCGGTGCGGCAGCTCTGCTGGACCTGCGCCAGCGAGGAGGACGCGGGCGCGGGCTGGTCGCCGCCCGTGGACAGCCCCAGCTCGTCGGGACCCACCCCGAAGAAGAGTCCGAGGAGCAGCGCCAGCAGCCCGGCCAGCCCGCCGCCGACGGTCGCCCGGCCGCCCGGAATCCGACTGCCGCGCACGTCCTGCACCTCGGAGGTGTCCAGGTCCGCGTCGTCGTCGAACTGCATGGGGGCTCCAACCCTCCGTTCCCGGTCCCTCCGCGTCATCCTCGCCCTTCGCCCGGCACGAGGCGCCGGGCGAAGGGCCGAACGGGGGACGCCCGCCGCCCGCCCGCCGTGTCGCACCACCGCCTCCCGATGCCGCGCCGGTCCCTGATTACGCTCTGCGCCTGTTCAGTGGGGTGCGGGCGCCGACGACGCGGGTACCGCAACCGCGAGTGCCGGAGGGGAGCGGGGATCGGTGGTCGTCCTACCGCGGCGCGGGCCACTGCGGGCGAACCCGGCCGCCCGGCGGCCGGCCGCCACGGAAGGCCCCTCGCGCCGCCGGCCGGGCCGGGCACCCGTCGTCGCCCTCGTGGCCCCCGCCCTCGCCGCACTGCTCCTCGCGGCCCACCACCTGCGCCCCGCCGCTCCCTACGGGGACCACCTCACCGCGTACGGCCGCCAGACGCACGGTGCGACGGCGGTCCGGGCCCGCGGCGCGGCCGTGGAGGCGTACGACCCGGCCGGCGGCGAGCGCCGCTGGCGCTACGCGCGCGACGGCCGCCGCCCGCTCGGCGTGCTCCCCGCGCGCGGGCACACGATCGCCGTCTGGGACGACGGACTCGTCACCGACACCGACGGCCGCTCCGTGCGCTGGCACCGCGCCCTGCCCGCGGCGGCCGGCTGGCTCACCGCACACGGCGCCGCGGGCGTCCTGCGCCCGCTGTCCGACGGCATGCTCGCCGTGGTCACCCCGGACCGCATCACCGCGTACCGCACCGCCGACGGGGACCTGCGCTGGATCCTGCCCGCGCGCGAGGGCTGTACGTTCCGGCCCGAGCGCGCGGCGTGGCGCGGCACCGCGTGGCTCGTCGCCCAGCCCTGCGCACGGGGCGCCTGGACCGACCAGCTGGTCGCCGTCGACGACCTCGGGCCCGTCGCACCGCACCGCGCCCCCCTCGGCAACGCGGTACCGGGCAACGACCGGGACCGCCCGCGCCCCGGCCACTCGGACTCCGCACGCCCGCACCCCGCCGTCCCGGGCCTGGAACGCTCGGACCCCGAACGTCCGGATCCGGACGTCATGGACCCAGAACAGCCAGATCCAGAAGCGTCTGACACGGAACATCCATATCCGTGACCCCCGGGCCCGGGCCGCCCGGACCGATAAAGCGCTTGCAGCACCCCGTTAGACTGGTCCCCATGGCCATTCTCCTCGCGCATTAGACGGCGGGAACGTCCTCAGCCGCCCATCCCGTCAACGACTCGCCCTGGAGTCTGTCCGTGATCTCCGCCTCAGGCATCGAGCTGCGCGCCGGTGCCCGCATCCTCATCGAGAACGCCAACTTCCGCGTCGCCAGGGGCGACCGCATCGGTCTCGTCGGCCGCAACGGCGCCGGGAAGACCACCCTCACCAAGGTCCTGGCCGGCGAGGGCATCCCCGCCGCCGGGAACGTGACCCGCTCCGGCGAGGTCGGCTACCTGCCGCAGGACCCCCGCACCGGCGACCTCGACGTCCTCGCCCGCGACCGCATCCTGTCCGCCCGCGGCCTCGACGTGCTGCTCCGCAAGATGCGCGAGAACGAGCAGCGCATCGCCACCGGCAAGGGCTCCACCCGCGACAAGGCGATGAAGCAGTACGAGCGCCAGGAAACCGAGTTCCTCACCAAGGGCGGGTACGCGGCCGAGGCCGAGGCCGCCACCATCGCCGCCGCGCTCAACCTTCCCGACCGCGTGCTCGGCCAGCCGCTGCACACCCTCTCCGGTGGTCAGCGCCGCCGTATCGAGCTGGCCCGGATCCTGTTCTCCGACGCGGACACCCTGCTGCTCGACGAGCCGACGAACCACCTGGACGCCGACTCGATCACCTGGCTGCGCGACTACCTGAAGACGTACCGCGGCGGCTTCATCGTCATCTCGCACGACGTCGACCTGGTCGACACGGTCGTGAACAAGGTGTTCTACCTGGACGCCAACCGTTCGGCGATCGACATCTACAACATGGGCTGGAAGCTCTACCAGCAGCAGCGCGAGGCCGACGAGAAGCGCCGCAGGCGCGAGCGGCAGAACGCGGAGAAGAAGGCCGCCGCGCTCAACGCCCAGGCCGACAAGATGCGCGCCAAGGCCACCAAGACCGTCGCCGCGCAGAACATGGCCCGCCGGGCCGAGAAGCTGCTGTCGGGCCTCGAAGCGGCCCGCCAGTCCGACAAGGTCGCCAAGCTCCGCTTCCCGGAGCCCTCGCCCTGCGGCAAGACCCCGCTGATGGCCGAGGGCCTGTCGAAGTCGTACGGCTCGCTGGAGATCTTCACCGACGTCGACCTGGCCATCGACAAGGGCTCCCGGGTCGTCATCCTGGGCCTCAACGGCGCCGGCAAGACCACCCTGCTGCGCCTGCTCGGGGGCGTCGAACAGCCGGACACCGGCATGGTCGTCCCGGGCCACGGCCTCAAGCTCGGCTACTACGCCCAGGAGCACGAGACCCTGGACCCCGACCGCACGGTCCTGGAGAACATGCGCTCGGCCGCCCCCGACATGGACCTCGTCGAGGTCCGCAAGGTGCTGGGCTCCTTCCTGTTCTCCGGTGACGACGTCGACAAGCCGGCCGGCGTCCTCTCCGGCGGCGAGAAGACCAGGCTGGCGCTGGCCACCCTGGTGGTCTCGTCGGCGAACGTCCTGCTGCTCGACGAGCCGACCAACAACCTCGACCCGGCCAGCCGCGAGGAGATCCTCGGTGCGCTGCGCACCTACAAGGGCGCGGTCGTCCTGGTCACCCACGACGAGGGCGCCGTGGAGGCGCTCCAGCCGGAGCGGATCATCCTGCTGCCGGACGGCGTGGAGGACCTGTGGGGAGCGGCTTATGCGGATCTGGTCGCCCTGGCTTGATCAAAAGAATGATCCACTGCCCATGGATCATTCGGCCTATCGGTGATCCATCATCTGTGTGAGATCTCCTGGTATCGGGGTGTGTCATACATGCATTTCGCGGCCGATCCCTTTCTCGACAAGGGATCGGCCGTCGTGCGTCTCTGACCTGGCATTTCGTGAATGAACCCGTTCGGCGGAACGGGAAACACCGTGCGGAATTAAAGATTCCGCATGTGGGGATGTGCTCCTGTCGTCACAACCGTGTCTCACGGACCTTGCCGAATGGGTGGCCATCGGGCCCGGGAGGGGTGATCATGAGGGGACCAGAGCGCACTTCCCATGAGGAGGCACGGGTGGCCGAGACTCTGAAGAAGGGCAGCCGGGTGACCGGCGCCGCGCGCGACAAGCTCGCGGCAGACCTGAAGAAAAAGTACGACTCCGGTGCGAGCATCCGGGCGCTGGCCGAGGAGACCGGCCGCTCGTATGGCTTCGTACACCGGATGCTCAGCGAATCGGGCGTCACGCTCCGTGGGCGTGGCGGTGCGACCCGGGGCAAGAAGGCCGCATCGTCCTGATCCGGGCGGTCCATCGGCTTCGATGGTGGCCACCCGGCCGGTCCTCCCTCCAGTGCCCTCACGGGCTCTGGGGGTGACTCCAGATCGGCCGGGTGGTTACTGTGCAGTCACTTAGCATGCCGTACGGCACTGCGTGTCGACCGCACTCATCGGAGGCGCCCCGTGGTTTCGCCCCAGCAGGACCTTGCTCCCGCACTCGACAAGGACGGCGTACGGCTCACCGTGGACGACACGCTCGCCACGGTGACGCTGACCAACCCGGCCAAGCGCAACGCGCAGAGCCCCGCCCTGTGGCGGGCGCTGGCCGAGGCCGGGCGGGCGCTGCCGGGTTCCGTGCGGGTCGTCGTGCTGCGCGGCGAGGGCAAGTCCTTCTCCGCCGGGCTGGACCGCCGGATGTTCACCCCGGAGGGCATGCCGGGCGAGCCGACCTTCACCGACCTGGCACGCCGTGAGGACGCCGAGCTGGACGCGGTGATCGCCGGGTTCCAGGAGGCGTTCGCCTGGTGGCGGCGGAACGACCTGGTGACCGTCGCTGCTGTACAAGGGCATGCCATCGGTGCCGGTTTCCAGCTCGCCCTCGCCTGTGACCTGCGCGTCGTTGCCGACGACGTGCAGTTCGCGATGCGCGAGACGTCTCTCGGGCTCGTCCCCGACCTGACGGGCACCCACCCGCTGGTGGAACTCGTCGGATACGCCCGTGCCCTGGAGCTCTGCGTGACCGGGCGGTTCGTCGGCGCCGAGGAGGCGGTCGCTTCTGGGCTCGCGAACCTCGCGGTGCCCGTCGGCGAACTCGACGGCACGGTGCATGACCTGGTCGCGGCGATCCTGGCCGCGCCACGGGATGCCGTGGTGGAGACCAAGGCCCTGCTGCGCGGGGCGGGCGGGCGGACGTTCCAGGAGCAGCTCGCCGCCGAACGGGCCGCCCAGGCACGGCGGCTGCGGGATCTGGCCGGCATCGGCGACTGAGCCACGTCCGGAGCCGGATCGGGCCGTGTGGCGAACGGCCCGGCAGCACGGACCGGGCCGGCGGAGCCGGGGAAGTACCTGAGCCGGTCGGGTCGAGTGAGCGGCCGAGCGGGGTCGGGCAGACGGAAGGGCCGGGCCACCCGCCGGACCCGGGTCCGGCGGGACGTGCTCAGCCCACCGCCGTGACGACTACCGCCACCGTCGGCCGCCCTGCCAACTCCGCGGCCACCGCCGTCCGTACCCCGCGGGCCACGTCCAGCGGCCGGTGCCCACCGGCCACCGCCAGCTCCACCCGGACATGGCGGTGCGGCAACGCACCCGGCCGGTCGTCGTGTTCGATGCGCACGGCCCGGCCGAGGCCGCCCAGACTGCCGGTCAGCCGGGCCACGCCCGGGACGGACAGCGCCGCGGTCGCCGCGCGCGTCTCGTCGGGCTCCGCGCTCTGCCGCGCCCGGCCCGGCTGCGGTGGACGCACCTGCGGGACGTCCACCGGCCCGTCCAGCAGCGCGGTCACCCGCAGGTCCACCTCGGCCACCGCCAACCCGAGCCGCAGGTCCGCGGCCGACGCCAGCGCCTGCCGGAGCCGGTCCGCCGTCGCGGGCAGCGGCTCGGCGGCCACGGCCGCGAAGTCCGCCACCACCCGCAGCGGGCCCACGGGCAGTGCGCTCGGCGGCGGCGGTACGGCGGGCTCGCCCACCCCGTCGGGCTCGGCGCGCGCGATCCGCAGCGCGCCCAGCAGCACACCCGGCACCTCCGCCGCCGCGTGCCGCAGCACCGCCTCCGCCGCCGCCTCCGTGATCCACCCGGCGTCCCGCGGCCCGCCGAGCGGAAGCAGTCTGCCCAGCCCCACTTGCTGCCGTACCGCCCGGGTCCATCGGTCCGCCGTCATTCCTCCAGCCTGCCGCATTCCCGGCGCACGAACCTGCCACCGCACATACGGTGGTCGCAGGACCACGGATCGGGAAGGGGCGTACGGGCGATGACCGACGCGACGGAGCAGAACCGGACGACGGACCCCGAGGGCGGGAACGAGCAACCGGTGCAGGCCCGCAAGGCCACCAAACGCGGCGGCGGTGACCCGGCGACCCGGGGCCGGACCACCATCGCCGACGGGGTGGTGGAGAAGATCGCCGGGCTCGCCGCCCGGGACGTGCTGGGCGTGCACGCGATGGGGAGCGGCCTGAGCCGCACCTTCGGGGCCGTGCGCGACCGGGTGCCGGGCGGTTCGAAGTCGGCAACGCGAGGAGTGAAGGCCGAGGTCGGCGAGGTGCAGACCGCGCTCGACCTGGAGATCGTCGTGGACTACGGCGTGTCGATCGGCGACGTCGCGCGGGACGTCCGGGAGAACGTGATCGCCGCCGTGGAGCGGATGACCGGTCTTGAGGTCGTCGAGGTCAACATCGCAGTGAGTGACGTGAAGCTGCCGGAGGAAGAAGATGAGGAACCGGAGCCGCGGATCCAGTGACGCCTCGACGGCTTCCGGACAACGCGGTTGAGGAGCTGAGGAGGACCGCATGAACATGGCCGTGGTCGGCATGATTGCCGGGATGGCGCTGGGCTTCGCCGGGTATTTCGGCGGATTCGGTGCGTTCCTGCTGGTGGCGGCCCTGGGGGCGATCGGATTCGTTGTCGGCCGGTTCCTGGAGGGCGACCTCGAACCGGGTGACTTCTTCCGGACCCGCGACGACAAGCGCGGCCGGCGCCGATGACCTCCGTCAGCGACGGGAGGGACGGGACCCGGGCGACGGCTGCCGTCGTCGTGCCCGGCGAGCGCGGCGCCACCCGGATCGCCGACCGGGTCGTCGCGAAGATCGCCGCGCAGGCGGCGCGGGAGGCCGTCGGCGTCCTGCCGACGGACGCCGCACCCCCGTACGCGACCGTCGTGGTGCGCCCCCCGGTCCCCGAGTCCGCCCGGGCCCTGGGCACCGCCACCGCCTCGGCCCGGGTCCGTGTCCACCTGGAACTGGACTACCCGACCGACATCGGCGCCCGGTGCGCGGCCGTGCGTCGTCATGTGGCCGAGCGGGTAAGCGCGTTGGTGAACATGGAGGTGCCGGAGGTCGCGGTGGAGGTCGAGCGGCTGCATCCGGCACCGGCGCACGGCGCGGACGGGAGGACGCGATGAGCGAGTCCCAGGGCACCGAGACCGGCACCCAGCCGCTTCCGGTCGTCGAGAAACCGGCCGGTCCCGCACTCGAACAGTCCGCGTCGGCCGCGGACTACGACCCGCCGCCCGCCGCCCAGGGGCCGGGCGGCCGGGGCGGCCGCTTCTGGTCGGTGCGCCGGGTACCCGCCGGCATCGTCGCGCTGCTGCTCCTGCTCGGCGCGGGCGTCTTCCTGTACGACGTCGCCGCCGTACGGGCCCACCGGCCCGCCCTGCGCTTGCGCCGGGCGCTCGCCCACCAGCTCGCGCTCCGGCCGCTCGACGACACCTGGGTGCTGGCCGGTGCCGCTGTCGCCACGGTCCTCGGCCTGTGGCTGATCGCGCTCGCCGTCACACCGGGACTGCGCGACCTGCTGACGATGCGCCGTACCCACGCCGACGTCCGGGCGGCCCTGCAGCGCGCCGCCGCCGCCCAGGTGCTGCGCGACCGGGCCATGGAGGTCTCGGGCGTACGGTCGGTACGGGTGCGGATGCGGCGACGGAGGGCCGACGTGCGCGCCGTGTCGCACTTCCGTGAACTCGACGAGGTACGCGCCGACCTGGACCTCACGCTCGCCGAGGCGGTCCGGGGACTGGGACTGGTCCGGCCGCCCGCACTGTCGGTGCATGTGGCCCGGCCCGGACGGAAGGGGTGACGGCGATGCTGCGGATCGTCAACCGGGTGCTGATCGGGATCGTCGGACTGTTCCTCGTCGCCCTCGGCGGTTCGGTACTGGCCGTGGGCCTGGGCGTCCGGATGCCGTCCTGGTGGATCCACGGCGGGCCGCACGACGTGCTGCTGAGCGACGCCGAACGGACCCGCCTGCGGGAGACCGACTGGTGGTGGCCCGCGGTCATCGCGGTGCTCGCCCTGCTCGTGCTGCTGGCGCTGTGGTGGCTGGCCGCGCTGCTGCGCCGCCGTCGGCTCGCCGAAGTGCTCGTCGACACGGGCGACGGCGCGGGCGCGCTGCTGCGGGGCCGGGCCCTGGAGACCGCGTTCGTCGACGACGCGGCCCGGCTGCCCGGAGTGGCCCACGCCCAGGCGGTGCTGACCGGCCGCCGCGCGGCCCCCGAGGCCCGCGTCTGGCTGCAACTGGAACCGGACGTAGACCCCGGCGCCGCCCTGCACGGCCTCACCACCGAGTCCCTGGCCCGCGCCCGCGACTCCGCGGGCCTGGCGGCGCTGCCCGCGGAGGTACGCCTGCGGGCGGTCAAGCACCGCGCGGAGCGGGTGACGTGACGGTGTGACGCGGGCCGGGGCCCGGTCCCGGATCAGAAGCCGTGCTGCATTCCGCCGTCGACGGGCACCATGACGCCGGTCAGATAGGAAGCGGCGGGGGACAGCAGGAACGCGGCCACGCGGCCGAACTCCTCCGGTGTCCCGTACCGGCGCAGTGCGATGCGTGACTCGTTGGCAGCGCGGGTGGCCGCCGGGTCCGCGGACAGGCCGTCCAGCTCGCGCACCCGGTCCGTGTCGATACGGGACGGCAGCAGACCCACCACCCGGATCCCCCGCGGCCCCAGTTCGTCCGCGATCGACTTGGCGAACCCGGCGAGGCCGGGCCGCAGCCCGTTGGAGATCGTCAGCCCCGGGATCGGCTCGTACACCGAACCGGACAGCACGAACCCGATGACACCGCCCTCCGCCAACTCCGCGGCCGCCGCGCGGGCGATCCGCACCGCGCCGAGGAACACCGACTCGAACCCCGCCTGCCACTGTTCGTCCGTGGTGTTCGCGAGGAACCCCGCGGGCGGTCCGCCGACACTGACGAGGATGCCGTCGAAGCCGCCGCACCGCTCGCGGGCGACCGCGATCAGCCGCCCCGGAGCGTCCGGGTCGGCGTTGTCCACGGCCACGCCGACCGCGTCGGGGCCCAGCTCGGCCGCCGCTTCGGCGGCCCGCCGCTCGTCCCGCCCGGTGACGACCACCTTCGCCCCGTCGGCGACCAACTCGCGCGCGGTGGCATTGCCCAGCCCGCGGGTGGCCCCCGTGACGACGTACACCCGGTCCTTCAGTCCAAGATCCATGACGCCTATACTGCCGCGCCGTCCCCGAAGAGGGCGAGGGCGGAGTTCACCAGAGCGATGTGACTGAACGCCTGCGGGTAGTTGCCCAGCAGGCGCCCGGCCGCCGGGTCGTACTCCTCGGACAGCAGGCCCACGTCGTTGGCGAGACCCACCAACCGGTCGAACAGCTCCCGCGCCTCCTGCGTACGGCCCGTCAGATGCAGCGCGTCCGCGAGCCAGAACGAGCAGGCCAGGAAGGCGCCCTCACCGCCCGGCAGCCCGTCGAGCGCCTGGTCGGCGGCATAGCGCCGTACGAAGCCGGAGTGCCCCAGCTCCGCGCGGACCGCGTCCACCGTGCCGATCACCCGCGGATCGTCCGGGGGCAGGAAGCCGACCCGGGGGATGAGCAGCAGGGCGGCGTCCAGCTCCTGCGAACCGTAGTACTGGGTGAACGTGTTCCGGTCCGGGTCGTAGCCCTTCTCGCACACCTCGCGGTGTACCTCGTCCCGCAGTGTCCGCCAGCCCTCCACGTGCCCGGGGAGTTCGGGGGACTCCTCCAGCGTGCGTACCGCGCGGTCGGCGGCCACCCACACCATCACCTTCGAGTGCACGAAGTGCCGGCGGCCGCCGCGCACCTCCCACAGCCCCTCGTCCGGCTGCCGCCACTGGGTCTGCAGCCACTTCAGCAGGACGCTCTGCAGCGACCACATGTGCGGCTTCGGCGGCAGGCCCGAACGCCGCGCCAGCCACAGGGAGTCCATCACCTCGCCGTACACGTCCAGCTGCAACTGGTCGACGGCGTTGTTGCCGGTCCGCACCGGCGCCGACCCGGCGAAGCCCGTGAGCCACGGCAGCTCCAGCTCGGGCAGCCGCCGCTCACCGGCCACGCCGTACATGATCTGCAGGTCCGCCGGGTCGCCGGCGATCGCGCGCAGCAGCCAGTCGCGCCAGTCCTCGGCCTCCTTGAGGTAGCCCGCGGACAGCAGCGCGCCGAGGGTGAGAGTGGAGTCGCGCAGCCAGCAGTAGCGGTAGTCCCAGTTGCGCACGCCGCCCAGTTCCTCGGGCAGCGAGGTGGTGGCCGCGGCGACGATGCCGCCGGTCGGCCGGTAGGTGAGCGCCTTGAGGGTGATCAGGGAACGGACGACGGCGTCCCGGTACGGTCCGTCGTAGCGGCACCGTGCGGCCCACCGCTGCCAGTCCGCCACGCTGGAGCGGAGCGCCTCGTGCGGGTCGACCAGCGGGGGCCGGGGGCGGTGCGAGGGGTGCCAGGTGAAGACGAAGGCGACCTTCTCGCCCGCCGCGACGGAGAACTCCGACTGTGTGCTGAAGTCCTTGCCCCAGGTCCGCACCGGCGGCTCGCTGCGCAGCCACACCGAGTCCGGTCCGGCGACGGCGACCCGGTGGCCGTCCGAGCGGCGCATCCACGGGACGATCGCCCCGTAGTCGAAACGCAGGCGCAGCGTGCTGTGCACGGTGACGCGCCCGCTGATGCCCTCGACGATCCGGATCAGTTCGGGGCTCCGGTCGCGCTGCGGCATCAGGTCGGTGACCCGTACCGTTCCCTCGGGGGTGTCCCACTCGGTGTCGAGGACCAGCGTGTCGGAGCGGTAGCCGCGGCGGGTGCACACCTCCGCGCCCACCGGCGCGATCCTCCAGTGCCCGTTGTCCTCGTCGCCGAGGAGCTTGGCGAAGCAGGCCCCGGAGTCGAACCGGGGCAGGCACAACCAGTCGATGGAGCCGTCCCTGCCGACCAGGGCGGCGGTCTGCTCGTCGCTGAGGAGGGCGTAGTCCTCGATGCGGGGATGCACGGGATTCCGGGTTCCCGGTGTGTGTCCGCGACAATCCTGGGCGGGGCCGGTCGGGTGACGCGCCCCGTGGTCACACGGCGGCCGGTTCCGCCTGCGCGGTCGTCTTCGCGGCGGCCGCCCCGGCCGCCCGCTCCCGTGCCTCGCGGCGGGCCAGGATCACCCAGCCGACGGGGACCGCGGCGGCGAACAGCCACCACTGGATCATGTACGCGTAGTTCAGCGGGGCGTCTTCCTTGCCCGGGTCGGAGATCTGCTGCGGCGTGTCGTCCGCCGGCTCGGGACCCGTCTGCTCGACGTAGCCGCCGAGCACCTGGGCGCCGAGCCGCCGTGCCTGCTGCTCGCTGTTGATCAGCATGACCTGGCGGTCCGGCAGCCCCGCGACGTTCTTGATGCCGCTCGCCGCGGTCGTCTCGTCGACCTTCAGCCGTCCGGTGACGGTGGTGCGGCCGGCGGGTGGCGCGGGGATCTTCGGGAAGGCGGTCTGGGCCCCGTTCGCGGGGATCCAGCCGCGGTTGACCAGCAGGACCTTGCCGTCCGTCAGCACGAACGGGGTGAGGACGTGGTAGCCGACCTCTTCATTGGAGTTGACGCGGCGGCGGACCACTTCCTCCCGGGCGGTGTCGAAGGTGCCGGTCGCGGTGACGGTCCGGTACCGCTCGGTGCTGGTCACCGTGTGCCCGGGCGAGGTCAGCTGTTCCACGGGTACCGGCTTGGCCGAGAGGGCCTCGGTGACCAGCTGGTTCCGGGCGCTGCGTTCCTCGTACCGGTGCTTCTGCCAGAAACCCAGTCTGATCATCACCGGGATCAGGAGCAGGGCGATCAGCGTGAGGATCACCCACTGGCGGGTCAACAGGAAGCGGTACACGGATCGACCGTACAACTCGGTCGTCGGGTGCATTCAGTCGGGTACCGGTTCACACCCGGTCCACGATCCCCGTCTTCCCTGCGGCGCGGGCGCAGTGGGCCCCGCAGTAGAACTGGCCGTCGACCTCGGCGCCCTGGCTGATGATCGGGACGTGGCAGTGCTCGCAGACCGGGGCCATGCGGTGGATCGCGCAGGAGAAGCAGTCGAAGACGTGGACCACACCCTGGGCGTGCACCTCGAACGTCATTCCGTACTCATTACCGCAAACTTCGCATTTCGCCATATCGCACAGGGTGAGCGGTCACCGACGCTCGCGCGAGGGAGCGCCGGGCGAGTCGCACGGCAATCACCCGTCCGTACGGCCGCCTGCGACGGGATCTGCGCAAGGGGTCAGGGCGCCCCTCCCGCGCGGGCGTCGTCGTACGCCCCCACGGCCTGCTGCCGTGGCCGGCAGGCGGGTGTCGAGGACCGTTGGGCGCCGCGGTCGTCACCGGCCGCGCTCGGCCGCCGCCGTGCGGTCCCCTGGGCGCAGCCGCCGGCCGCCCGCCGTGGGGTCACGTCGCCCCAGTCGCCGGCTCCACGTCCCTCAGCAGTTGGCCGAACGCCGCCTCGTCGATCACCGGCGTCCCGAACTGCCGCGCCTTGACCACCTTCGAGGTGCCCGAGCCGGGGTCGTTCGTCACCAGCAGGCTGGTGACCCGGGACAGACTCGTCGCCACGTGCAGCCCGGCCTCGGTCGCCTGGTCCTCCAGCAACTCGCGGTCGATCGACGTGTCCCCGGAGAACGCGACCCGCATCCCCTGCTTGAGCCGCTTGCCGGCCTCGTACCGCCCCGGGTTGGGGTACGGGCACGCGGGACGTTTGCGGGCGGGACGCCAACTGGTCGGACGGTAGCCGCCGTAGCCGCCGCCCGCCTGCCGGCCGATCCGCGGCGCGGGTGAGTCGTTCCACTCGGTCAGCGGCCGGCACTCCAGCAGCGGCAGCCGCACATCGCCCGCCGCCGCGGCCCGCAGACTGGGCCGGAACGCCTCCGCGAGCACGCGCGCGTCGTCCAGCGCGTGGTGCGCCTGCCGCTGTACGACGCCGAAGTGCGCAGCCAGCGACTCCAGCTTGTGGTTGGGCAGCGGCAGGCCCAGTTCCTTGGACAGCGCGATGGTGCACAGCCGCTGACGCACCGGCGCCTCGCGCTTCGCGCGCGCGTACTCCCGCGCGATCATCTGCCAGTCGAAGGCGGCGTTGTGCGCCACGAGCACCCGGTCCGCGAGCCGGGCGGCGAACTCCTCGGCGATGTCCGCGAAGCGCGGCGCCCCCGCCAGCACGGCGCTCGTCAGACCGTGGATCCACACCGGGCCCGGATCGCGTTCCGGGTCGACCAGCGTGTACCAGTGGTCCTCGACCTCACCGTGCGCGTCCAGCCGGTAGACGGCCGCGGAGATGATCCGGTCGTCCCTGGCCAGGCCGGTGGTCTCCACGTCAACGACCGCGTATCCGCCTGGGTACGCGACCGGCCACCGGGTGGGGGAGGACACTGCGGTCGTACCTTCTTCGAGCATGGTCATTGAGGATACGGGCCGGGACCGACACTCCTGGCCGCCAGGCTCCCGGTACCACCCTTCGCACCGGAGAACACGTCAGTTTTCCTCCCGTGGCGCTCGGTTCGGGCGTGTGTGCGCCGTCCGGCCGGCAAGGCGCCCTGCGGGCCGGGGCCGTTGCCCGCGCCCCCGCCGGGAGCGTCGGTGCGGGCACGCCCGCGCGCGGGGTGCGATCCTCCGTCCTGTGACGCAACCGACGCGACCCGCGCACGACGAGCCCCACGGCGGTCCGCTCGGCTCCCGGCTGAACTGGCTGCGGGCTGCCGTGCTGGGGGCGAACGACGGCATCGTCTCCACCGCCGGACTCGTCGTCGGCGTGGCCGGGGCGACGAGCGACCGGAACGCCCTGCTCACCGCCGGACTCGCCGGGCTGCTCGCCGGGTCCCTGTCGATGGCCGCGGGCGAATACGTGTCCGTGTCGACCCAGCGCGACTCCGAGGTAGCCGCGCTGGCCGTGGAGAAGCGGGAGCTGAAGGAGCAGCCGCAGGCCGAACTGGATGAGCTGACCGGGCTGCTGGAGGAGCGCGGGCTGTCCCGGGAGGTGGCGCGGGAGGCGGCGGAGCAGTACACGGCGCGGGACGCGTTGCAGATCCACGCGCGCGTGGAGCTGGGGATCGACCCGGACGAGCTGACCAATCCCTGGCACGCGGCGTGGGCGAGCTTCCTGGCCTTCACCGTGGGCGCGCTGCTGCCGCTGCTCGCCATCGTGCTGCCGCCCGCGGACCGGCGGCTCCCGGTCACCGTGTGCTCCGTCCTGGCCGCACTGGTGCTGACCGGCTGGAGCAGCGCCCGGCTCGGCGCGGCGGCCCCCGGCCGGGCGGTCCTGCGGAACGTGGCCGGCGGCGCCCTCGCCATGGGGGTCACCTATGCCGTCGGAACGCTGCTGGGAGCGGTCGTGACCTAGTCGTCCGCCCCGAGCGCAGTCGCCCGCCCCGCGCGGCCGGCAGCCCGGGACGGGACCGTCCCGACGGTCCGCGGCACGGGCTGTCCCGACGGCGGGCGGCGCGTGGACGGCGTACCGTGAAACGGGCTCGTCACCGCACGAGGAGGATCCTCGCCATGCGCGCCACCACCATTCACGCCCCGTACGACATCCGGGTGGAGAACGTGCCCGAGCCCGTCGTGCGGCTGCCCACCGACGCCGTGGTGCGGGTGCTGCGGGCCTGCATCTGCGGCAGCGACCTGTGGGCGTACCGCGGCGAATCGCCCCGGCAGCCCGGGCAGCGGATCGGGCACGAGTTCCTGGGCTTCGTCGAGGAGACCGGCCCCGAGGTGACCACCGTCCGGCGCGGCGACCTCGTGGTCGCACCCTTCAAATGGTCCGACGGCGTCTGCGACTACTGCCGGGAGGGCCTGACGGCCTCCTGCGTGCACGGCGGCTTCTGGGGTTCGGCCGGCTACGACGGCGGCCAGGGCGAGGCCGTGCGGGTGCCGTTCGCCGACGGCACGCTCGTGGGACTGCCCAAGGACGCGGCTTCCGACGACCGCCTGCTGTCCGCCCTGGTGTCCCTCGCCGACGTCCTCGGCACCGGCCACCACGCGGCTCTCGGCGCCGGTGCCCGTCCGGGTGCCACCGTCGCCGTCATAGGGGACGGCGCCGTCGGCCTGTGCGCCGTCCTGGCGGCCCGGCGGCTGGGTGCCGAGCGGATCATCGCGCTCGGCCGGCACAAGGACCGTACGGACCTCGCACGCCGCTTCGGCGCCGACGACGTCGTCGCCGAGTACGGCGAGGCGGCGGTCGAGGCCGTCCGCGGGCTCACCCGCGGCGAGGGCGCGCACGCCGTCGTCGAGGCGGTCGGCACCGCGGAGTCGATGAGGACGGCTGTGCACATCACCCGGGACGGCGGGTCGGTCGGCTACGTCGGTGTGCCGCACGGCAGCGCGACGGGGCTCGACCTCGGGGTCATGTTCGACCGGAACATCGCGCTGCGCGGCGGGGTCGCGCCGGTGCGCGCGTACATCCCGGAACTGCTGCCGGACATCCTCGTCGGCTCCGTCGACCCCTCGCCGGTCTTCGACCTGACGGTCGGTCTGGAGGACGTGCCGGACGGCTACCGGGCGATGGACGGGCGCACCGCCCTGAAGGTGCTCATCACCGCCTGAGCGGCCGGCCGGCCCGCCTGAGGGGCTGTGCCGGGACCTCGGGAGTGGAGCACACCGGCGGCCGGATCCGTCCCCGGCCGCCCGTGTGCACCCGGTCCTGCGCCCGGTCTACTTCGTCACGGCGGCCAGTGCGTCCGCCGTGCCCCAGCCGTAGAAGCCGTTGTAGTTCTTCGGTCCCTCGCACACCGCGTCGATCTTGCCGTCGCCGTTGATGTCGTACGGGTCCGTGCACGGCGTCGCGTCGGCACCGGCGTACAGCAGTGCCTTGACCTGGGCCGCGGAGGCGTGCGGGTGGGTCGACTTGATCAATGCGGCGACCCCCGCGACGTGCGGGCTGGCCATCGAGGTACCGGCCATGTAGCCCCACTTGCCGCCGGGCAGCGGGCCCAGGATCAGACCGCTGGTCGCCGGGGACCGGGGCGGCTGGTAGGCCGTCGAGTCACCGCCGGGCGCGGCGATGTCGATGACGCCGAGACCGTGGTTGGAGAAGGACGACTTGATGCCCTTCGCACCGGTGGCGGCGACGGTCACGACACCCGGCAACTGGGTCGGTATGTCGTAGCACTCGGACGGGTCGACGACCCGGTCCGACGGGGTGCCGTCGTTGGGCGAGACCGGGTCGGTGATCGAGTCGGAGGCGAGGTCGTAGTTCTCGTTGCCCGCCGCGGCGACGTTGACCGTGCCCTTCCTCTCCGCGTACCGGGTGGCCCGGGTGATGGCGTCCACGAGCGCCTTCTGGTCCGGGTCGTTCTTGCAGTTGAAGTACCACGGGTCGGTGTAATAGCTGTTGTTGGTCACGTCGACGCCGTGCTCCGCAGCCCACACGAAGCCGCAGACCACGGACTCCGTGTAGAAGAAGCCGTCCGGGTTGGAGACCTTGATGCCGGCCACCTTGACGCCCGGTGCGACGCCCGTGATGCCCACGCCGTTCTTGGCACCCGCGATCTCGCCCGCGACGTGCGTGCCGTGCGGGCTCTCGGCGGCGCCGGGCCGCCAGGCGCCGTCGGCCGTGTCCGGCTTGCCGCTCACGCAGTTGGCGGAGGCCCGCCGGTCGAAGTTGGGCGCGATGTCGGGGTGGGTGTCGTCGACGCCGGTGTCGATGACGGCGACGGTGACGTTCCGGCTGCCGAGGGTCTTCTCGTGCGCCTTGTCCGCCTTGATGGCGGGCAGGTCCCACTGCAGGGGCTCCAACGGGTCCTGCCCGGCGGCCGCCTGCGCCTGCGCGACCTGTTCGGCTCCGAGCACCTGCGGGGTGCCGACGTCGGTGGTCGACTGCGCGGGCAGCGGCGCGGTGCGCGTGGCACCGGCCGACTCGACGCCCCGGACCGTGCGGACGGTCTTGGCGAAGTCCGGGTTCGACGAGTGGACGACGATCACGCCGATCTGGTCGTACGAGGTCACCACCGTGCCGCCGGCCTCGCCGATGGCCTTCTGCACCTGCTTCGAAGTGCCGGGTCCGGGGCGGACGTTGACGACGTAGCTGAGCGAGGGCCCGTCCGCCGTGGCCGTGGCTGCCGCCGTGGTCGCGGCGTCCGTGGCGGACGCGGTGGCGTTCGGCAGGAACGCGAGGGCCGTGGCCATGGCCATCCCGACCGGGATCGACAGGACGCGGAGGTGACGCGGCTGGGGCGCGGTCATATGTGTGTGTCTCCAGTTCGTTCGCGATACGACGTGCCGTGCGTATTCCTGGCGTGGGGGAGCCTGCGACGTGGGGCGCAGAGATGGAGGGGGCGTCAGTCGACGGCGCGGAGCGCGTTGACGACGCCGGACCCGTAGAAGCCGTTGACGTGCTTGCCGCCGACGCAGGTCGCGTCCACGACGCCGTCGCCGTCCCCGTCGTACGGGTCGGTCGGGCACCCGGGGTTGTCCGCCTGGGTCTTGAGCAGCGCCTGCAACCGGGCCGGTGTCGCGTGCGGATGGGCGGACTTCAGCAGCGCGGCCACCGCGGCCACGTGCGGCGAGGCCATCGAGGTGCCTTGCAGGTAGCCGTACTGGTTGTTCGGCAGGGTGGACAGGATGCGGCCGTTCTGCGACGGCGTGTCCGGGAGCTGGTACTTGTCGCCGCCCGGCCCGGCGACGTCGATGACGCCCTTGCCATAGCTGGAGTAGTACGACTTGGCGCCCTTGACGCCGGTCGCGCCGACCGTGACCACACCCGGCAACTGGGTCGGCACGTCGAAGCACTTGTGCGGGTCGACCGTGCGGTCGACGGGCGTCGAGTCGTCGGGGCTGGAGTCGTCGACGAGGGCGTGGGAGTCGAGGTCGTCGTTGGAGTTGCCCGCCGAGGCGACGTTGAGCGTGCCCTTGCGCTGTGCGTACAGCTGGGCCCTGTTGACCGCGTCGACTATGGCACGTTGATCGGGATCGTCCATGCAGTTGTACAGCCACGGATCAACGTAGTAGCTGTTGTTGGTTATCTCCACGCCGTGGTCGGCGGCGAAGACGAAGGCGCAGACGACGCTCTCCGGGTAGAACAGCGACGTCGAGTCGGGCTGCGCGACGGTGATGCTCGCGACCTTCACACCGGGCGCGACGCCGGCGACACCGATGCCGTTGCGGGCCGCGGCGATCTCACCCGCCACGTGCGTGCCGTGGTAGTGATCGGCGTCCACCGGCCGCCAGGAGCCGTACGTCGTGTCCGCCTTGCCGCTCACACAGTTCGCGGACTGCGCGGCCGAGAAGTTCGGGGCGAGGTCGGGGTGCGTGTCGTCGACGCCGGTGTCGATGACGCCCACGGTCACCGAGCTGCTGCCGGGGTCGATGCGCGCGGCCCGGTCGGCACCGATCGCCCGCAGGTCCCACTGGTCGGCCTCCAGGGGCTCCTGGCCCGCGGCCGAGCGCTGCGCGAGCTTCGCGGCCCGGGCCTTCGACAGGACCTGCACGGCACCCTCGTCCGTGGTGCCCGTGGTGCCCGTGGTGCCCGTGGTGCCCGTGGTGCCTGTGGTGCCCGTGGCGCTGAGTGGCGCGGTGCGCGTGGCGCCCGCCGACTGCACGCCGCGCACGGCGCGCATGGTCCGGCCGAAGTCCGGGTCGGCGGAGTGCGCGACGATCACCCCGATCCGGTCGTACGCCGCGACGATGCTGCCGCCGTTCGCGGCCACCGCCTTGCGTACCGACTCGATGGTGCGGTGGTCCGTCGCGGTGTTGACGACGTACGCGAGCGCCGGGCCGTCCGCAGTCCGGGCCGCCGACACCGGTGCGGGGGCCGCAGACGCGGCCGACGGCAGCAGGCCCAGTGCGGCGGTCAGCGACAGCACGACCGGCGCGGCGACGCCAGGTCTGCGTCTGGAGCGCAGATGAGACATGGGGTCTCCACATCATCCGAAAACGAAACCCGCCCGGGACACAGGTGCTGTCCAGGCAGGTACATGACGGGTGGTGCGGGTCGAAACTATCTCCCTGCCTCGCTGGCCAGCAATGACTTGGGGAGACGACTTCAGAAAGAACTCATAGGACTTGAACCTGTCCTCGCGTGGCGCCGTGGACCTTCGGCAGGGGCCACGAGCACGATCGAGCCCCTTCCCCGATTTGTCCGCGACCAGAGGAGACTCCGTGGCTACCGAGACACCGCCCCACTCCGAACCTCATCACCGGCTCCCCTCCACCGAGGAGTTCGTCGCGGTGCAGGAGAGCGCGGAGTTCGGTGAACTGCGCCGCTCCTACCGCTCCTTCGCCTTCCCGCTGACCGTGGCCTTCATCGTCTGGTACCTGCTGTACGTGCTGCTGTCCAGCTACGCGGGCGGCTTCATGGGCACCAAGGTGGCCGGCAACATCAACGTGGCCCTCGTCCTCGGCCTCGCCCAGTTCCTCACGACGTTCCTCATCGCCTGGTGGTACGCGCGGCACGCCGCCCGCAAGCTCGACCCCGGCGCCGAGGCCATCAAGTCCCGGATGGAGGGCGGCGCATGAGCCCCGCGATCACCCTGGCCGCAGGCGAGGCCAGTGAGCACCGACCGCTGATCATCACCCTGTTCGCGGTGTTCGTCGCCGCGACCCTCGTCATCACCGTCTGGGCGGGCCGGCAGACCAAGGACGCCAGCGACTTCTACGCGGGCGGACGGCAGTTCACCGGCTTCCAGAACGGCCTCGCCGTCTCCGGCGACTACATGTCCGCCGCGTCCTTCCTGGGCATCGCGGGCGCCATCGCCCTCTTCGGCTACGACGGCTTCCTTTACTCCATCGGCTTCCTGGTCGCCTGGCTGGTCGCGCTGCTCCTGGTCGCCGAGCCGCTGCGCAACTCCGGCCGCTACACCATGGGCGACGTGCTCGCCTACCGGATGCGCCAGCGCCCCGTCCGCACCGCGGCCGGCACCTCCACGATCGTCGTGTCGATCTTCTACCTGCTCGCCCAGATGGCCGGCGCGGGCGTCCTGGTCTCCCTGCTGCTCGGCATCACCAGCGACGGCGGCAAGATCGGCATCGTCGCGCTGGTCGGCGTCCTGATGATCGTGTACGTCACGATCGGCGGCATGAAGGGCACCACCTGGGTGCAGATGGTCAAGGCCGTGCTGCTCATCCTGGGCGCCCTGCTGCTGACCTTCCTGGTCCTGCTGAAGTTCCACTTCAACGTCTCCGACCTGCTGGGCTCGGCCGCGAGCAACAGCGGCAAGGGTTCCGCCTTCCTGGAGCCCGGCCTCAAGTACGGCGCGACGGGCACCACCAAGCTCGACTTCATCTCGCTCGGCATCGCCCTGGTGCTGGGCACCGCGGGCCTGCCGCACATCCTGATCCGCTTCTACACGGTGCCCACCGCCAAGGCCGCCCGCAAGTCGGTGATCTGGGCGATCGGCCTGATCGGTGTCTTCTACCTGATGACCCTCGCCCTCGGCTTCGGCGCCGCCGCGCTGATCAAGCCGGACGAGATCATCGCCTCCAACAAGGCGGGCAACACGGCCGCGCCCCTGCTCGCCCTCCACCTCGGCGGAGTGGACTCCAGCTGGGGTGCGATCCTGCTGGCCACGATCTCCGCGGTCGCCTTCGCCACCATCCTCGCGGTCGTCGCCGGACTGACCCTGGCCTCGTCCTCCTCCTTCGCCCACGACATCTACGCCAACGTCATCAAGAAGGGGCAGGCCGACGAGAAGCAGGAGCTGCGCGCGGCTCGCTGGGCCACGGTCGGCATCGGAGCCGTCTCCATCGTCCTGGGCGCCCTCGCCCGCGATCTGAACGTCGCCGGCCTGGTGGCCCTGGCCTTCGCGGTCGCCGCCTCCGCCAACCTGCCGACGATCCTCTACAGCCTGTTCTGGAAGCGGTTCACGACCTCCGGCGCGCTGTGGTCGATCTACGGCGGCCTGGTCAGCGCGGTCGGCCTGGTGCTGTTCTCGCCGGTGGTCTCCGGCAAGGCGACCTCGATGTTCCCCGGCGCCGACTTCGACTGGTTCCCGCTGGAGAACCCGGGCATCGTCTCCATCCCGATCGGTTTCCTGCTGGGCGTCGTCGGCACCCTCCTGTCGAAGGAGACACCGGACACCGGAAAGTACGCCGAGCTGGAGGTGAGGTCCCTGACCGGCACCGGAGCGCACTGACCCGGCGGCAAGGGACGGCCGCGTCGTGGGGAACCACGACGCGGCCCCGTGTTTTTCCGCGGTCTCTCGTGGGATCTGCCTCCGGCCGATGTCAGTGGTGTCACGTAGGCTCGCAGGTGACGTAAGAAGACTGTCCGGGACGAGGGAGGGGGCCCACGTGCTCATTGACACCTACGGCCGAGTCGCCACCGACCTGCGGGTCTCGCTGACCGACCGGTGCAATCTGCGCTGCACCTACTGCATGCCCGAGGAGGGCCTGCAGTGGCTGGCCAAGCCCGACCTGCTCACCGACGACGAGATCGTCCGGCTGATCGGCGTCGCCGTCACCTCCCTCGGCATCGACGAGGTCCGCTTCACCGGCGGTGAGCCCCTGCTGCGCCCCGGCCTGGCCGGCATCGTCGAGCGGGTCGCGGCCCTCGAACCGCGCCCCCGGACGTCCCTCACCACCAACGGCATCGGCCTGCGGCGCACGGCTGCGGCGCTGAAGACGGCCGGCCTGGACCGGGTCAACGTCTCCCTCGACACGCTCCGCCCGGACGTCTTCAAGACCCTCACCCGCCGCGACCGCCACCAGGACGTCCTGGACGGCCTCGACGCGGCCCGCGCCGCGGGCCTCACCCCGGTCAAGGTCAACGCGGTCCTGATGCCGGGCCTGAACGAGGACGAGGCCCCGGACCTCCTCGCCTGGGCGCTGGAGCACGGCTACGAACTGCGTTTCATCGAGCAGATGCCCTTGGACGCCCAGCACGGCTGGAAACGCGAGGGCATGGTCACGGCCGCGGACATCCTGGCCGCGCTGCGCACCTGCTTCGAGCTGACTCCGGAGGACGCCGAGGAGCGCGGCTCGGCCCCGGCCGAACGCTGGCTGGTCGACGGCGGCCCGCAGCGGGTCGGCGTCATCGCCTCCGTCACCCGCCCGTTCTGCGCGGCCTGCGACCGCACCCGGCTGACCGCGGACGGGCAGATACGCACCTGCCTGTTCGCCCGGGAGGAGACCGACCTGCGCGGCGCGCTGCGCTCCGGTGCGCCCGACGAGGAGATCGCCCGTATCTGGCGCCAGGCGATGTGGGGCAAGAAGGCGGGAGCGGGACTGGACGACCCGGACTTCATCCAGCCGGACAGGCCGATGTCCGCGATCGGCGGCTGAGCGCGGCTCCGGCCGGGCCCGGGGCTGTAGCGGGCGGCACGTGTACCGGCCGGGCCCGGAGTCGGAGTCATATCGCAGGGGCACGGTATGTCGGACGGTCCAGGGCTGTATCGGAGGGTACGGAGCCGTACCGGAGAGTGCGGAGCTGTATCGCAGGATACGGAGCCGTACCGGCATGCGGCTCCGCCGGGTGGGCGCGACCGGCGACGACCGGCCCGCGGCGCACGAGCCTCGGCCTCAGGCGTACGAGCCTCGACTTCAGCCTCCCGGCTGCTCCTGCCACGCCTCCAGCCGCACCACGTCCTTCAGGAACCCCCGTACCCCGAGGAACTGGGACAGGTGCTCGCGGTGCTCCTCACAGGCGAGCCAGGTCTTCCGCCGCTCCGGCGTGTGGATCTTTGGGTTGTTCCAGGCGAGCACCCACACGGCGTCGGCGAGGCAGCCCTTGGCGGAGCAGCGCGGAGAGGTCGGTCCGGTGCCGGGGGCATTCGCGTTCACGCCCTGACCCTAACCGAATCCGCACGTCAGGAACGCAGCGCCGACTGCCGCCCGGACACCAGCACCTCGACCACCTGCCGGAGGATCCCCATGGTCCGGAACGCGCTGGGATGCCGTGACTGCGGCAGGACCAGCACCGCCAGCCCGATGACGAGCAGCGTCAGGCAGACGAAGGCCAGCGGCACAAACACCACGAATGCCGTGGCAAACCTGACATTCTGCCAGATCGCGAGCATGGGAGGCCTCCTGGCGCATGGCTGGGGAAGTCGGCCGTTGCCGGTCCGTCGCTCCTGCGGGGTGCGGAGCGCCCAGGAAGTTTGGCATGGGTACCCCGCTGCCCGGCACTGGAACTGCATGATTGAGCTGAGCTTTTCTTGAGCTTTCGGTGGCAGTGTGGTAGGCGCCGCTCGATGGCCTGGCTGTGGGGGCGGGGCGGCCCGGGGGCGGGGGGAACGCCCTGTTCACGGCCGCCTCAAGAAAAGCTCAGATCAAAATGTCGTTCCGGTGCCGGGCCGCCGCTCACCCGTGACATACTTCCTACGCGCTCCGCATCCCCCGTCGGAGCGACGGACCGACGCCGGGCAGCTCCCCCCGTGGCTGCTCGGCGTCGCCTTTTGTACGACCGGTCCCCGGTAACGCCCAGGAGCGCATCCGCCCAGCTCACACGGTGCCGGGCCGCTCACCGCCCACCCCTGTCGCCGGATCCGCCTTGACGTGTTCCGGGCCGGACCCCGCCGGGTCGTCCGCAGCGGGCGGCGGCGTGAGCGTCGGCCGCAGAGGCGTGGTCACGAAGGTCGACGGGAGCGACGGCGGACGCTCCCGGCCCGCGTTGGCGATCACCACCGCGACATAGGGGAGGATCGCCCCGAGCACCAACGCCACGATCGCGACGTGTCGTTCGACGTTCCAGAGCGAGGCGGCGAGGATCACCGCGAGGGTCCGGATGGACATGGAGATGACGTACCGGCGCTGCCGGCCGCGCACATCTTCGGCCAGGCCGGTCCGGGCGCCGGTGATCCGGAACACCTGGACGTTGCCGTCACCGCGTTGCTTCCGCATCACTTTTCACCATCCGCCCGCCTCGGGATTCTCCCCGGCCCGTACCAGGCCCGCACCCGGTGGGCACATCGGGCCAGGACAGCGTCCACGTTACGCCGCCCCTGTTCCGTCGACGAGACCGGGGCGGCTCCCGCCTGGGCGGACTTGGTGTGCCCTGGTGCACAGCGCGCCCGCACTCGCGCCCGTGCCCGATGGCCGCACTCGCGCCCGTACCAGATGCCCGGGCCCGCGCCCGTACCGCATGGCCGTACCCGACATGCGCCGTACGGCGCACGGCCGGAAACTGGGCGTAGTGCTCACGTCGAGCGGGACGAGGAGGCGACCATGGGTTGGTTGTGGGCGATCATCGTGGGATTCGTGCTCGGCATCATCGCCAAAGCGGTCATCCCGGGCAAACAGCACAGTCCTCTCTGGCTGACCACCATCTTCGGCATCCTCGGCGCCATCGTGGGCAACGCGGTCGCGCGCGCCGCCGGCGTCGCCTCGACCCCGGGTGTCGACTGGACCCGGCACCTCTTCCAGCTCATCGCCGCGATCATCATCGTCTTCCTCGGGGACATGGTGTACATGGCGGTCTGGGGGCGGCGGAAACAGGAGCGGAGGGCCTGAGGGCGCCGGCGGACAGGACGGCGTCACAGGACAGGACGGAGGGCGGCCCCGGGTGGGGACCGCCCTCCGTCTTCATCCGGGCCAAAACCTCAGGCGGACGTGACCTCGACCGCCGCCAGGTTCTTCTTGCCCCGGCGCAGCACCAGCCAGCGGCCGTGCAGCAGGTCCTCCGGTGCGGGGACGGCGTCCTCGGCGGTGATCTTCACGTTGTTCACGTAGGCACCGCCCTCCTTGACCGTGCGGCGCGCGGCCGACTTGCTCGGCACCAGGCCGACCTCGGCGAACAGGTCGGTCACCTGACCCAGCTCGGCGACCCGGACGTGCGGCACCTCGGACAGCGCGGCCGTCAGGGTCCGCTCGTCGAGCCCCGCCAGCTCGCCCTGGCCGAACAGCGCCTTGGACGCCGCGATCACCGCGGCCGTCTGGTCGGCGCCGTGCACCAGAGTCGTCAGCTCCTCGGCCAGCGCGCGCTGCGCCGCCCGGGCCTGCGGCCGCTCCTCGGTCTGCCGCTCCAACTCCTCCAACTCCGTACGGGACTTGAAGGACAGGATCCGCAGGTACGTCGAGATGTCCCGGTCGTCCACGTTCAGCCAGAACTGGTAGAACGCGTACGGCGACGTCATCTCCGGGTCGAGCCAGACGGCGCCGCCCTCCGTCTTGCCGAACTTCGTGCCGTCCGCCTTGGTCATCAGCGGCGTCGCCAGCGCGTGCACGTCCGCGTGCGGCTCCAGCCTGTGGATCAGGTCGAGACCGGCCGTGAGGTTGCCCCACTGGTCGCTGCCGCCCTGCTGCAGCGTGCAGCCGTACCGCCGGTAGAGCTGGAGGAAGTCCATGCCCTGGAGGATCTGGTAGCTGAACTCCGTGTAGCTGATGCCCTGGTCGGACTCCAGACGCCGGGCCACGGAGTCCTTCGTCAGCATCTTGTTGACCCGGAAGTGCTTGCCGATGTCCCGCAGGAACTCGATCGCGGACAGACCCTCGGTCCAGTCCAGGTTGTTGACCATGACCGCCGCGTTCTCCCCCTCGAAGGAGAGGAACGGCTCGATCTGGCCGCGGAGCCGGTGCACCCAGCCGGCCACCGTCTCCGGGTCGTTCAGCGTGCGCTCCGCGGTCGGACGCGGGTCGCCGATCAGCCCCGTCGCGCCGCCCACCAGGGCCAGCGGTCGGTGCCCTGCCTGCTGGAGCCGGCGCACGGTCAGCACCTGCACCAGGTGCCCCACGTGCAGCGACGGCGCGGTCGGGTCAAAACCGCAATAGAACGTGACGGGACCGTCCGCGAGCGCCTTGCGCAAAGCATCCTCGTCGGTGGACAGGGCGAACAGCCCGCGCCACTTCAGCTCGTCGACGATGTCCGTCACGTCTCTCGTGTCTCCTCGGATATCTCGGCCGGCCGGCCGACGGCCGGCCGGGAACGCCTACGAGGTTATACGCCCTGGCTGACAGAGCTCATGTTGAAATCCGGGATGCGCAGCGCGGGCATCGCGGCCCGGGTGAACCAGTCGCTCCACTCGCGCGGCAGCGTCTTCTCGGTCCGCCCGGCCTCCGCGGCCCGCCCCAGCAGGTCCACCGGCGACTCGTTGAACCGGAAGTTGTTGACCTGCCCGGTCACCTCGCCGTTCTCCACGAGGTACACGCCGTCCCGGGTCAGCCCGGTCAGCAGCAGCGTCGCCGGGTCGACCTCGCGGATGTACCAGAGGCAGGTCAGCAGCAGCCCGCGCCGGGTGCCCGCGACCATCTCCTGAAGCGAGCGTTCGTCGCCGCCGTCCAGGATCAGGTTCCCGATCGCCGGGGCCACCGGCAGCCCGGTCAGGGCCGCGCTGTGCCGGGTGGTCGTCAGGTGCTTCACCTCGCCGTCGCCGATCCACTCCGTGCCCCGTACCGGCAGCCCGTTGTCGAACACCGACTGATCGCCCCCGGAGGCGTGCGCGACGACGAACGGGGCGCTCTCCAGACCGGGCTCGGCCGGGTCGCTGCGCAGGGTCAGCGGCAGCTCGGTGAGTTTTTCGCCGAGGCGGGTGCCACCGCCCGGCTTGGAGAACACCGTCCGGCCCTCGGCCGCGTCCCGGCCCGACGCCGACCACAGCTGGTAGATCAGCAGGTCCGCCACCGCGGTCGGTGGCAGCAGCGTCTCGTAGCGGCCCGCGGGCAGCTCCATCCGCCGCTCGGCCCAGCCGAGGCGTACGGCCAGCTCGGCGTCGAGCGCGCCCGGGTCGACGTCCTTGAAGTCCCGCGTGGAGCGGCCCGCCCACGCCGAGCGCGTACGGTCCGGCGACTTGGCGTTCAGCTCCAGGGTGCCGGTGGGCTGGTCGTGCCGCAGCCGCAGCCCCGTGGACGTGCCCAGGTACGTGGAGACCAGCTCGTGATGGGCGAAGCCGTACAGCTCCCGGCCGCCCGCACGCGCGCGTGCGAACGCCTCGCCGAGCGCCGGAGCGAAGTCCGCGAACACCGCCGACGAGGTCTCGGCGGGCGCGTCGGCGAAGTCCGGGGACTCCGGCACGCCCGTGACCAGCGGCTGGGCGTCCTCGGCCGGCCCGGCGCCGAGCGCGGCGGCCTCCGCGGCCCGGACCAGCGGCTCCAGTTCCGCGGCGGTCACGGCCGAGCGGGACACCACCCCGGAGGCCGTGCCCTCCTTGCCGTCGACGGTCGCCACCACGGTCAGCGTGCGACCGCGGGTGACGCCGTTGGTGGTCAGCGCGTTGCCCGCCCAGCGCAGATTGGCGGTCGAGTGCTCGTCGGCGATCACCACGCACCCGTCGGCCCGGGACAGCGCGAGAGCCTGCTCGACGATCTCGTGCGGCTTGTCGGTACGGGCGCTCATCGGCCGGCCTCCTGCGTAGTGTTGAGGATGTTGACGCCCTTGAACAGGGCGGCGGGGCACCCGTGCGACACGGCGGCCACCTGGCCCGGCTGCGCCTTGCCGCAGTTGAAGGCGCCGCCCAGCACATAGGTCTGCGGGCCGCCGACGGCCGCCATGGAACCCCAGAAATCGGTGGTCGTGGCCTGGTAGGCGACGTCCCGCAGCTGACCGGTGATCCGCCCGTTCTCGATCTTGAAGAAGCGCTGTCCGGTGAACTGGAAGTTGTAGCGCTGCATGTCGATCGACCAGGACCGGTCGCCGACGACGTAGATGCCCCGGTCGACGCTCCCGATCAGGTCCTCCGTGGACAGCCCCGCCGGGTCCGGCTGGAGCGACACGTTGGCCATCCGCTGCACGGGCACATGCCCGGGGGAGTCGGCGAACGCGCACCCGTTGGAACGTTCGTAACCGGTCAGCCGCGCGATGCGCCGGTCCAGCTGGTAGCCGACCAGCGTGCCGTCCTTGACCAGGTCCCAGGACTGGGCCGCGACGCCCTCGTCGTCGTACCCGACGGTGGCCAGGCCGTGTTCGGCGGTGCGGTCACCGGTGACGTTCATCAGCTCGGAGCCGTACTTCAGCTTGCCCAGCTGGTCGAAGGTGGCGAAGGAGGTGCCCGCGTAGGCGGCCTCGTAGCCGAGCGCCCGGTCCAGCTCGGTGGCGTGGCCGATGGACTCGTGGATGGTCAGCCACAGGTTGGACGGGTCGACGACCAGGTCGTACGGGCCCGCCTCGACGCTCGGCGCGCGCATCTTCTCGGCGAGCAGCCCGGGGATCCGCTCCAGCTCGCCGTCCCAGTCCCAGCCGGTGCCGGTGAGGTACTCCCAGCCGCGGCCGGCCGGCGGGGCGAGGGTGCGCATCGAGTCGAACTCGCCACTGGCCTCGTCGACCGACACCGCGGTCAGCTGCGGA
Organism: Streptomyces sp. NPDC006012; assembly: GCF_042871185.1. NCBI lineage: Bacteria > Bacillati > Actinomycetota > Actinomycetes > Kitasatosporales > Streptomycetaceae > Streptomyces > Streptomyces sp. NPDC006012. The sequence continues at coordinate 27,532 of NZ_JBIAIE010000020.1, read as the reverse complement.
TGCAGCCGCACCCGCTGCTGCGTGGTGACGGTCCCCGCCGTGTCGGCATAGAACTTGTTCTCGTGCACGGTGAGCAGCGAGGCGTCCACATGGCTGACACCGTCCGCCGCCAGCAGCCGCGCGCTCCAGTCGGCCAGCAGCGCCGACTTCTCCTCGTCGGGCACCGAGAACGGGTCGATCTCGTACGACGAGACCCAGGTCCGCTCGGCGTGCACCGGCTCGTCGGCCAGCTCGACCACCTCGTCCGACCCGGCGGCCCTGATCACCTGGGCGGAGAGCTTCGCCATCGCGACGGCCTGTCCGGCGACCCTGGCGGCGGCGTCCGGGGTCAGGTCGACCCCGGACGCGAAGCCCCAGGTGCCGCCGTGCACGACCCGCACCGCGTAGCCGAGGTCGGTGGTGTCGGACGTTCCCGCGGGCCTGGCGTCCCGCAGCTGCCAGGACGCACTGCGCACCCGCTCGAACCGGAAGTCCGCGTGCGCGGCCCCCAATGCACGCGCGCGTGCCAGCGCGGCGTCGGCCAGGATCCGTAGCGGCAGCGCCGTGAAGGCTTCGTCGATGGAATGGGGCACGGAGGTCTCCCTGCTGTCGTGGCCTGTCGGATCCGATCATGTCGCGCGACCGGGTCCCCGGACCACATGTTTCGGTCCGCGCCACCGGGCCCGCGAGCCCACGGGATCCGGTCCGTCGTGCCGGGCTTTCTGTAGGGACCCGACAGCGACCCGCGCGAGCCACTGTGGGCGCCCGATCGCTCCCCGGCGTGCCCGGCCCGATAGGTTTTCGACGTAGCCGCCTGTCATCCAGGTGTTCGGGCGGATGTGTCAGACCGCAAATGAAAGGGTGATCCGTTGAGCCGCTCGGTTCTCGTCACCGGAGGCAACCGGGGCATCGGCCTCGCCATCGCCCGCGCTTTCGCCGACGCAGGCGACAAGGTCGCGATCACTTACCGGTCGGGTGAGCCGCCGTCCGGCTTCCTCGCCGTCAAGTGCGACATCACCGACCCCGACCAGGTGGAGCAGGCATACAAGGAGATCGAGGCCGAGCACGGCCCGGTCGAGGTGCTGATCGCCAACGCCGGCATCACCCGGGACCAGCTCCTGATGCGCATGTCCGAGGACGACTTCACCTCGGTCATCGACACCAACCTCACCGGTACCTTCCGGGTGGTCAAGCGCGCCAACCGCGGCATGCTGCGCGCCCGGAAGGGCCGCGTCGTGCTGATCTCCTCCGTCGTGGGGCTGCTCGGCTCCGCGGGGCAGGCGAACTACGCCGCCTCCAAGGCCGCGCTCGTCGGCTTCGCCCGCTCCCTCGCCCGGGAGCTGGGCTCGCGCAACATCACCTTCAACGTCGTCGCGCCCGGTTTCGTGGACACCGACATGACCAGGGCGCTCACCGACGAGCAGCGCGCGGAGATCGTCGCGCAGGTGCCGCTCGCCCGCTACGCGCAGCCGGAGGAGGTCGCCGCGACGGTGCGGTTCCTCGCCTCGGACGACGCCTCGTACATCACTGGAGCCGTCATCCCCGTTGACGGCGGACTGGGAATGGGTCACTGATCACCATGAGCGGAATCCTCGAAGGCAAGCGCGTCCTGATCACCGGTGTGCTGCTGGAGTCCTCCATCGCCTTCCACGCGGCCAAGCTGGCCCAGGAGCAGGGCGCGGAGATCATCCTGACCGCCTTCCCGCGGCCGACGCTGACCGAGCGCATCGCCAAGAAGCTGCCCAAGCCCACCAAGGTCATCGAGCTGGACGTCACCAACGACGAGCACCTGGGCCGGCTGGCCGACGTCGTCGGGGAGGAGCTGGGCGGCCTCGACGGTGTCGTGCACTCCATCGGCTTCGCGCCGCCGGACGCCCTGGGCGGCAACTTCCTGAACACCCCGTTCGAGTCGGTCGCCACGGCCATGCACGTCTCGGCGTTCTCTCTGAAGTCGCTCACCATGGCCTGCCTGCCGCTGATGCAGAACGGCGGCTCGGTCGTGGGCCTCACCTTCGACGCCCAGTTCGCCTGGCCGCAGTACGACTGGATGGGTCCGGCGAAAGCCGCCCTGGAGGCCACCAACCGCTACATGGCGCGTGACCTGGGCAAGCAGAACATCCGCTGCAACCTGATCTCCGCGGGCCCGATCGGCTCCATGGCCGCCAAGTCCATCCCGGGCTTCGACGGCCTGGCCGCCATCTGGGACAACCGCTCCCCGCTGGAGTGGGACCTGACCGACCCCGAGCCGGCCGGCCGGGGCATCGTCGCCCTGCTGAGCGACTGGTTCCCGAAGACCACCGGCGAGATCATCCACGTGGACGGCGGCCTGCACGCCATCGGCGCCTGACCGAAGCCCGCCGGCCGGCCGCCTGCCCGGCCGTGGACCGAGGCCCGCACCCGCTGGGGTGCGGGCCTCGGTCCGTTCGGGATCGAAGGCGGCCCCTTGCCGGTCCGGATCCATCCGCTCGGCCCGTCGGCCCGGCACCGGGCACGGGTAACCCGTCGGGCCGCACGCGCGCGTACGGCCCGACGGGTTACGTGATGCGTGGTCCGACGCGTGAGACGCGGCGTGGCATGACGTACTGGCCGCCCACCGCTGTCCGGGCGGAGCGCCGCACGGCCCTCACCGGTCCCGGCGGTGGTGTTCTCCACGTTCTTCAGCCGGGGGACTGCAGGCCGAGCCGGCCAGGACGACACAGGAACGGATAGCTCGCCGCCTCCGCCCCGGCCGTCTCCGCGTCGCCCGTGCGGATCGCGTCGACCAGCCGGGCGTGGTCCATGTACGTCTCCGGCGTCAGACCGGTGCCCACGTCCGCGCGCAGCCAGTCCCGCAGCACCTCGCCCAGGTCCGCGTACATGGCGGTCATGACGTCGTTGTGCGAGGCCGCCACCACCGCCAGGTGGAAGGTGGCGTCCGCGGTCACGAACGCCTCCGCGTCACCCGACTCCCAGACCTCCTCGCGCCGCACGAGGAGGGCCTCCAACTGCTTCAGATCCTTCTCGGTGCGCCGCTGGGCGGCCAGTCTCGCCGCGGACGACTCCAGCGTGGAACGCAGTTCGGCGATGTGCCGCGGATCGGCGTCGGCGAAGCGCCGGTGCATCACGCCGGCCAGCTCGCTGGTCGCCACGACGAAGGTGCCGGAACCCTGGCGGATGTCCAGCAGGCCGTTGTGGGCGAGCGCGCGGACGGCCTCACGGACCGTGTTGCGGGCGACGCCGAGCTGCTCGACCAGCTCCGGTTCCGTCGGGATGCGGGAGCCGACCGGCCACTCGCCGGAGGCGATCTGGTTCCGCAGCTCGGCGATGACCTGCTCGGACAGCGCCGAGCGACGGGGATGGCTCAGGGGCATGGCACACCTTCGCACGCCGGGTCCGGACCGTGGAGACTCGAGGATGGACAGCCAATCATCCCATCATTCTATGATGAGATGCATGGTGAGCAAGGAAACCCGGCCGACGGACACGACCAAGCGGCGGACGGCCGCGCCGCCCGCCGCGAGCGGCACACGCCCCGGGGCGCCCGGCACCCCCGCGGCCCCGGCGGGCGCCACGCGCGCGTGGGCGATGCGGCTGGTCGTCGTCGGCATCGTCCTCGCCGCACTCAATCTCCGCCCGGCCATCACCAGCCTCGGCGCGCTCCTGGAGGAGGTCCGCGACAGCCTCGGCATGAGCGGCAGCGTGACCGGGCTGCTCACCTCCGTACCGCCCTTCTGCTTCGCCGTCTTCGGCGTCATGGCCCCCAGGCTGGCCCGCCGTTTCGGCCCCGCCGCGGTGGTGTGTGCCGGCATGGCCGCCATCGCCGCGGGCCTGGCCGTCCGGCCGTTCGCCGGGGGCACCGCCGGGTTCCTCGCCGCGAGCGCCCTGGCGCTGATGGGCATCGCGGTCAGCAACGTCCTCATGCCGGTCATCGTCAAGCGCTGGTTCCCGGACCGGGTGGGCTCCATGACCGGCCTGTACTCGATGGCCCTCGCTCTCGGCACCGCGCTGGCCGCCGCGGTCACCGTGCCCATGACCGAGGCGCTCGGCGGCAGTTGGCGGGCCGGGCTCGGGGTGTGGGCGGTGCTCGCCGCAGCGGCGATCCTGCCGTGGCTGCCGCTGGTCCGGGACCGGCGGGCCGCCCCCGACCAGGCGCCCGCGCCCGCAGTGGACGACCGGCACCCGGCATCCGGGGCCGTGGCGGACGAGCGGCAAAAGTCATCCGGGCCCGCGCCGGACGAGCGCCATCAGACGTCCGCGTCCTCGGCAGCCGGGCAGCAGGCGCCCGAGCTGCGGATCGCCCGCAGCCGCACGGCCTGGGCGCTCGCCGTCTTCTTCGGGCTCCAGGCCACCGCCGCCTACATCATCATGGGCTGGATGGCGCAGATCTTCCGCGACGCGGGTGTCTCCGCGAGCACCGCGGGCCTGCTCCTGGCCGTCACCATGTTCATGGGCGTACCGCTGGCCTTCGTGATCCCGCGGCTGGCCGCCCGGCTGCCCAGCCAGGGGCCGATCGTGCTCGCGCTCGGCATCTGCGGCCTGGCCGGCTACGCGGGCCTGTACCTGGCCCCGGCGGGCGGCGCCTGGGCCTGGGCCCTGCTGCTCGGCATCTCCAACTGTTCCTTCCCGCTGGCCCTCACCATGGTCGGCATGCGGGCCAGGACCGGCGCGGGAGTCGCCCAGCTCTCCGCCTTCGCACAGAGCACCGGCTACCTGATATCGATCCCCGGGCCGCTCCTGGTCGGGGTGCTCTACCAGAGCAGCGGCGGCTGGGGCCTGCCCATCGCCCTCATGGCCGGTCTCATGATCCCGCAGATCGTGGTGGGCGTACTGGCGGGCCGCAACCGGACCGTCGAGGAGGAGGCAACCGGCTGAACCGCACGCGGACCCGTCCCGGAGAGCCGGGCCCGTCCGGACGATGTCCGGGGGCGGCACGTCTGCGGTCCGTTCTCGATCGAGGTGCGGCACGTCTGGGGTCTGGATGCGGTCCGTTCTCGGTTCTGGTGCGGCACGCTCTCGAATCCGGGTGCGGGCCGCCGCTCGCCGCGACTCGCCCGAGCCGTCTCCGGTGCCCCGGCGACCCGGACGCGCCCGGGGGATGCGAGACTGGGCGGCATGCCTGTGCTCGACCCGAACCCTCAGAACAGCCAGAAGAAGATGCTGCTCGTCTTCGGCTCGTTCTTCGCCATCTTCGCCCTCATCGCCATCGTCGCGACTCTCCTGTCCCCCTGAGCACATCCCGGCCGCCCGGGGGTGGGGCCAGCCCCACCATCCCCTAGGGGGTGAGTGTCAGGGTGAAGTAGGTGGATCACCGGATGGGTTGACGCCCGCGGATTGCCTACCTTCGAGATGTGACCGCGACAGGCGCTCACACACCACTCGGAGACCAGCGGAGGCGATCATGTCGGCCCGTACGCGCACCCGGCCCCGCCCGGCGACCATGGGCGGCCTCGACATCCGGCTGCCCTGGTGGGCGCTGGCCCTGCCCACGCTCGGCTTCGTCTTCCTGCTGCTGGTCCTGAACCCCTCCGACGCCCAGGCGGCCACCGGTGATCCGGGCGTCACCCACCTCATCGAACGCGTGCAGCAGCTGGTGACCCGCTAGACCGGGGTGCCCGTCGGCCCGGAAGCCGCCGGTCAACTCCCTGCGCCGCATGGTTTGTTTCATGCGAAGCTGGATCACATGAGCGTCGCAGAACCCCGTAAGATCGTCCTCTTCCGGCATGCGAAAGCCGACTGGCCACAGGTGACCGACCATGAGCGGCCGCTCGCCGAGCGGGGCCGCATGGACGCCGCAGTCGCCGGTCGCAGACTGGCCGACAACGGCATCTCCTTCGATCTGGCCCTGTGCTCCACCGCGGTCCGGACCCGTGAGACCTGGAAGCTCGCCGTACAGGAACTCCCGCACCGGCCGAAAACCGTCTACGAGGAGCGGCTCTACGAGGCGTCGCCCGGCGAGATCATCGCCGTGCTCAACGAGGTCCCGGACGACAACCGGAACCTGATCCTGATCGGCCACAACCCGGGTATGCACGGCCTGACCGAGATCCTGTCCAGTACCGCCGACGGCGACACGCGTGAGCGGATGGAACGCCGCGGCTTCCCCGCCGCGGCCTTCGCCGTACTGTCCTTCGACTGCTCCTGGAAGGGCCTGGAGCCGGGCGTGGCGGCGCTGGCGGACTACTGGGCGCCCTCCGAGTGACCGGCTGATCTCCGGATCTCCGTCGGCCTCTGATCTCCGTCGGCCTCGTCGGGGGCCGGTCGGGATCCGGCACGGTCCGGGTCGGCATGATCGGGGTTCGGCACGGTCGGTCGGGGTCGGCATGATCGGGGTTCGGCGCCGCCGCGGTGCCGGACCCCGACCGAGCGGGATGCGCCACGGGATGCGCCGCCGGATACGGCCGTCCTGTACGACCGCCGGGTGCGGATGGTCCGGGTGAGCGGGTCGGTTCAGCCCTCGTCGTGCGGGTCCGCCGGGTCGGTCTCCTCATGGGCGTCCGCCGCCTCGACCTCTTCGCGAGTGATGCCCAGCAGGTACAGGACCGTGTCCAGGAAGGGAACGTTCACCGCGGTGTGCGCGGCCTCGCGGACGACCGGCTTGGCGTTGAAGGCGACGCCCAGACCGGCCGCGTTCAGCATGTCCAGGTCATTGGCGCCGTCGCCGATCGCCACCGTCTGGGCGAGCGGGACACCGGCCTCGGCGGCGAACCGGCGCAGCAGCCGCGCTTTGCCCGCCCGGTCGACGATGTCACCTATGACCCGGCCGGTCAGCTTCCCGTCGACGATCTCCAGGGTGTTGGCATGGGCGAAGTCGAGCCCCAGCCGTTCCTTGAGGTCGTCGGTGACCTGGGTGAATCCGCCGGACACCACGCCGACTTGGTAGCCGAGCCGCTTCAGTGTGCGGATCAGGGTGCGCGCCCCCGGCGTCAGCCGCACCTCGCCGCGCACCTTGGACACCACCGAGGCGTGCAGCCCCGCCAGCAGCGCCACACGCGCGTGCAGCGACTGCTCGAAGTCCAGTTCCCCGCGCATGGCGGCGGCGGTCACCTCGGCGACCTGGTCCTCGCAGCCCGCGTGAGCGGCGAAGAGTTCGATCACCTCGTCCTGGATGAGGGTCGAGTCGACGTCCATCACGACCAGCCGCTGGGCCCTGCGGTGCAGGCCCGCGGCGACGACGGCGATGTCGATGCCGAGCGCCGCCGCGTCCGACACCAGGGCGGTGCGCAGCGGCTCGGTCTCCACACCGGACACCGCGAACTCGACCGCGGTCACCGGGTACTTGGCGAGCCGGAAGATCCGGTCGATGTTGCCGCCGGTCTTCGCGATCCGGGCGGCGACGGCGGCCGTCGACTCGGCGGTGAGCGGATGGCCCAGCACGGTCACCAGGGACCGGCCGAGACCGCGCGGACGGTTGTCGCCGTGCCCGGAGATTATCTCCGCCTGCATCTTCATCGAGTCGGCCCAGCTGTGCACGGTGGACCGCAGGGCACCCTCCAGCCCGGCGGCCGGCTCGGTCACGAGCGCACAGAGCACGAGCCGGCCACGAGTGACGACCTGCTCGATGTCGACCACGTCGACGCAGAAGGCGGCAAGGGTGTCGAACAGGCCGGCCGTGATACCGGGCCGGTCCTTGCCGAAGATCTTGACGAGGAGGGTGGGGACCTCGGAAGTTCGCGAAGCGCTCATGGTTCATCCACCGTATCCGGCACTCCGTGCCTGCTGCCCCTGAGGTCCGGCAGGCGGACACGGAACAGTTGGTGTCGGGTCGGTGTCGGAAGCCTTGCGGGCGGGTCACGCCTGTGCCCTTGAGAGCCCGCTCCACGCGGCTGACCAGCACCAGTACGAGTACGAGCATCGTCGCAGTCGTACGAGTCACCGACACCGACACCGCCGCGGGACACCGCTGTGCGGTCCGTCCCGCCGCCGGGCGCCCGCCGTCGAGGGCCCACCGCCGGGCACGCGTCCCAGCCCGGTCCCGGCCCGCTCGTTTCCGCCTTCTCCGGCAGACGGCACCCCGCTGGTGCCGACGGCGCCCGCGCGGGGGACCGCCGCGACGAACATCATCGCGTGCTGCCGGCCCTGTACGACCCCGACCTCACCGAGTGCGGTCCGCCCCGCCCAGAGGTCCACTGCCGTCCGCACAGTGCCACTGTTCCGAGGCCACTGCCGTCCGCTCTGTCCCGAGGTCCGCGTCACTGCGTGCCGCCGTCAGCGAATCCCTCCGTGCCGTCGGCCGGTCGCCACCCCGGACACCCGCGCCCACGCAGAGACCGGCCGCAGCCCTGTGACGTCGCCTTCGTCCAGCGTGCCCGCCTCTGAGCCGGCTCGGCTCAGCTACGGCCGCCCGGCCTCCTCGGGGGAGCCGGCGGCGGAGGCGGCGGACCGTCGTCGGGCGCCCCCGGCGGCCGGTTCCCCCGGCGCGGTCCGGAACGCTGCCCGGGCGGGCTGCCCGGCCGCGACGGCGGGTCGAGCGGCCCGACCATGGTGGCGGCGCCGTACACATCGTCGGGCGGTCGCGGCCCGTCCAGCGGCCGGGCTCCGTCCACGGGCCGTGCTCCACCGGACGGCGTGGCTCCGTCCAACGGCCGTCCTTCGCCGGAGGGCATGGCGTCGTCCGTGGGCCGTCCTTCGCCGGAGGGCATGGCGTCGTCCGTGGGCCGTCCTCCGCCGGACGGCGTGGCGTCGTTCCCGGGCCGGGTGCCGTCCTGCGCCGTTCCGGCCGGTCCACCGGTCCGGCGTGCCCGGGTGACCCCGGGGTCCCGCAGTTCGTCCGGCACCTTGAGATAGGGGTTGGTATCAGGGTTGGGCGGCCGGTAGGAAGCCCGGGGTGTGTAGGGTCCGGAGCCCTCGCGGGGCGGGCCGTACACCGGCTCCGCGTCGCCCGAGCCGTCAGCCATGGCCGACGACGCCGCCCGCCGGCCGGCCGCGCCGACCGCCCACGCCAGCAGCGCGCCCACCGCTCCCGCAACCGCACCCCAGACGGCGCCCAGCAGCAGGGCCGTGCCGAGCCGTCCGTGCAGATCGATCCCGGCACCGAACGCGTCGAAGCCCAGCACCGACAGCGAACCGCCCACGGAGACGTCCGCCAGCCAGGCGAGCAGGGGCAGCGCCAGCGCGGTCGTCACCCCCAGCCGCAGCGCACAGCGACCGGCGAATCCGAGCGCCCCCGGACCGGAGGGGCCGGCACCGGTCGCCCCCGGGGGAACCGCACTGTCCGCGCCCTTCGCGCCGCCCGCGGTCCCAGCCCCCGTACCCCCCACAGCCCCCTTACCGTCCGCACCCCGCGCGCCGCTCCCTGCCCGAACGCCTCCCACGACCCCGGTGCCGCCCCGCGTACCCACCGGCGTACGCACCGCCGTCAGCACCCCGGCCAGCAGCATCATGAGGACCGCCGCCGCCCCGAGCAGCCACACCCGGCCGTCCAGGTCGGCCAGCCGCGACAGCGTCACGGGCTGGTCGGCATTCCCGCCGAGGAGCCGGTCCAGCGGATCGGGCAGCAGCGAGGTCAGGGCGCCCGTCGCCTTGCCGTCGAAGGGCACGAACAGCCCGAGCGGGACGCCCAGCCACACCCCGTTGGGGGCGCCGAGCAGCGCCGCGCCCGTGATGCGCTCGGGGTGGTCGTCGCCGACCGCCGCGAACACCGCCGCTGCGAGACCCGCGACGACGGCCATGACCAGTACACCGGCGAGGGCGGAGACGGCCGGCCTGACCACCCGGTGCACGGACTCGAAGCCACGCGGCAGCGGGGCGCGGCGCGTGGCGATCAGTGCGAGCAGCAGGACGCCCACGACCCAGCCGAGGCCGCCGAGCAGGGTGGGCGCCGTGTCCACCGTGAAACCGACCGCCGCCTTCGCGTCGACCAGATCGCTTATCCGGTCCGGCAGCAGCCCGCCGATGTCCCCGAGGCCGCCGAGGTCCCCGAGACCGGGGATGCCGATGCCACCGTCGTTCCCGCCGGCGCCCGGCAGCGCGCCGAGCCCGAGCGAACCGCCGTCGATCGTGACGACGTCCTGTCCGGCCCAGGCGAGCCCGCCCAGCAGCGCCACGAACAGTACGACCACCGCACCCGCGCGCGCGAGGAGTTCGGACGGCGCGATCACGGCTCCGGCGGCCCGCAGCGACCGCAGGAAGACCCACGACAGCAGGAGGGCGCCCACCAGGCTCACGCCCAGTGGCGCGATCGCGACGGCCGTGTGCGCCTGAGCGCCGGTCAGCCCAAAAGCCGACATGTCTCCGGACGGCGAGACCGAACCACCCGCCCCGAGCGCCACGACCGCCGCCGTCATCGGGCCGAGCGACCCGGCCGAGTCCGCCCCCAGGAGATGCAGACCGAGCGCGGCCGTGCCCGCCATCCCGATCAATGCCCAGCACACGGCGGCTGTCGCGGACAGCAGGACATTTCCCCACGGCAACCTTGTGCCGGGTGGCCCGGTCCTGACTTCCTTGACAGCGCTCATGACAGACTCCCGATCCGCTGCGCGGCCAGGCGGCCGCGCGTTCCCTTCTGTATGGGAACACCACTGTCCAGGGCGGCATCAACGCCCGTCAACGAATGGTCGAGGCACTGCTACGAGCTCGTGACAAGGCTCGTCTTTCAGTCAGAGGCCGAACCTGAAATAGTTTTCCACGGTGTTCGACAACCTCAGACTCCCTGTGAAGCGGGGATGTGCGGGGGACAACTCAGTGGGGCATGGAGTGCCGGAACTCGTACTGGAAACAAACGGACGGACCTGGACGCTCGACCCGTCCAAGAGCTACACCGTCGGACGCGACCCGCAGGTGGACATCGTGTTCGACGACGCCAGAGTGTCCTGGCGGCATGCCACGGTCGCTTTCACCGGCGACAGTTGGGTCATCAAGGACCACGGCAGCACCAACGGCACCTTCGTGGCGAGCCGGCGGATCCACCAGGTGGAGATCGGCCCGGGCTCGGCCGTGCACCTTGGCAGTGCCACCGACGGGCCGTTGCTGAGCCTGTCCGGTGTCACGGCAGGGGTCACCCGCCCCGGACAACAGCAGCCGTACGCGGCACAGAGCGCGGGGGACGACCGGGCGCAGGCGCCCCAGCACGAGCGGCAGCAGGCCGACCGGACGCCGTCGATCCCGCGGCAGCAGGACGGGGGCCCAGGTGCCGGCGCGGGGGAGCCGCCGGTCTACGGCGAGCGCCCCACCACGATCCACCAACTGGCGCTCGGCCGCGTGATGCGCATCGGCCGTGCCCTGGAGAACGACCTGGTCGTCGGCGACCTCCAGGTCTCCCGCAGACACGCCGAGTTCCACGCGTCGCCCGACGGCCGCACGGAGATCCGCGACCTCGGCTCGCACAACGGGACGTTCGTCAACGGCCAGCCGATCGCCAAGGGCAGTTCGGCGCTGCTCGGCCCGAACGACATCGTCGGCGTCGGCCACTCCACCTTCCGGATCGTCGGCGACCGCCTGGAAGAGTTCGTCGACACCGGTGAGGTCTCCTTCTCCGCGCGCCGTCTGACCGTCACGGTCGACGGCGGCAAACAGATCCTCAGGGACGTCTCCTTCGGCATCCCGGAGAAGTCGCTGGTCGCGGTCATCGGTCCTTCGGGCTCCGGAAAGTCGACCCTGCTCAAGGCGCTCACCGGCTACCGGCCCGCCAACCAGGGCGAAGTCCTCTACGACAACCGCAACCTTTACAAACAGTTCGCGGAGTTGCGCCAGCGCATCGGCCTGGTCCCGCAGGACGACATCCTGCACAAGGAACTGAGCGTCGACAAAGCCCTCAAGTACGCGGCCAAGCTTCGTTTTCCGGCCGACACCACGGCCGCCGAGCGTACGGCGCGGATCGACGAGGTGCTGCGCGAGCTGAAGCTGGACGTCCACAGGAAGAAGAAGGTCACCGCACTCTCCGGCGGTCAGCGCAAGCGTGTGTCGGTCGCTCTGGAACTACTGACCAAGCCGTCGCTGATCTTCCTGGACGAGCCGACCTCCGGCCTCGACCCGGGCATGGACCGCGATGTGATGCAGCTGCTGCGCGGCCTCGCCGACGACGGCCGTACGGTCCTCGTCGTCACCCACTCCGTCGCGGAACTGGCCCTGTGCGACAAGCTCCTGGTGATGGCCCCGGGTGGCGCGGTCGCCTACTTCGGCCCGCCCGAGGAGGCACTGAACTTCTTCGGTTACGACACCTGGGCCGACGTCTTCTCTGCCTTCGAGAACTACCGCGACTACGACTGGGCCGGACGCTGGAAGGGTTCGGAGCACTACCAGATGTACGCCGCGGACATCGACGCGGTCGCACCGCAGGCCGTACAGGTGCCGCCGAGGCACGGGAGGAAGCCGCCGAAGCCCAGGGGCTGGCTGTCGCAGTTCGAGACGCTGGTGCGCCGCTACATCTCCGTGATCGCCTCCGACCGGGGCTTCCTGGCGCTGATGGTGATCCTGCCGGCCGTCCTCGGCGCGGTGAGCATGCTCATCGACGTGGGCAAGGGCCTGCTGCCCTTCCCGCCCACGCCGACCGGTGTGCTGATCCCCAACAGCACAGCCACCACGGTCCTGTTGATCCTGGCGGTGGGCGCGTGCTTCTCGGGCGCGGCGAACTCCGTCCGTGAACTGATCAAGGAACGGGTCATCTACGAGCGGGAGCGTGCGACCGGCCTGTCACGCTCGGCGTACCTGATGTCCAAGGTGTTCGTCCTGGGCACGATCACCCTGTTGCAGGGCCTGTTGATCGGTGTGATCGGCTTCGTGAACCGGCAGATCCCCACGCAGGGGCTGCTGCTCGGCACTGCCACGATGTTCGAACTGTCGCTCCCGATCATGGCGCTGGGCTTCACCTCGATGATGTTCGGCCTGATCATCTCCGCGCTGGTGAAGACGTCCGAGAAGACCATGCCGCTGCTGGTGATGTTCGCGATCGTCCAAGTCGTGTTCACAGGCTGTCTGTTCATGCTGCACGGCTCGCTCGGCGTCAACGAGTTCTCGTATCTGATGCCGTCGCGGTGGGCCGTCGCCGCCGCGGGGACCACGCTGGACCTGAACCTGATCAGCCCGCCCACGACGCCGGGGGCCACCGATCCGTTGTGGGACCACACCATCGGCGCCTGGGGCATGGACATGGCCGCGCTGATCGGCCTCGGCGTGGTCTTCGGCTTCTTCGTGTCCCGCTTCCTGCGGCGGCACGAGCCGGAGGTCATGCGCAAGTAGGCGCTCGGGGCGGAGTCGGGCCGAGGGCGGCACCCGGATTACGGGTGCCGCCCTGTGGCGTTTCACGACTGAGGCCCGCGCCTACCTCAGTACGCGCTGTTGACGTTGTCGATCGAACCGTACCGATGGGCCGCGTAGTTGGCCGCGGCGGTGATGTTGGCGACCGGGTTGTAGATGTTCCAGGACGTGCCCTTGACGTGGTAGGTCCTGAAGGTCGGGGGGATGACCTGGAGCAGTCCCTTCGACGGGATGCCGTTGATGGCGTTGATGTCCCAGTTGTTGATGGCGTTCGGGTTGCCGGAGGACTCCCGCATGATGTTGCGGTGCAGCCCCGAGTAGCTGCCCGGAATGCCCTTGGCCCGCATGATGTCGAGGGACTGGCGGATCCAGCCGTCGAGGTTGTTGCGGTACTTCTTCGCGGCGGCGGGCTGCGCGTGGACGCGCTGGGCGGACCGGCTCGCGGCTTTCTGGGCGGTGTGCTGCTCGGTGGCTTCCTGCTTCACCCCGGCGTCGGCCTTGCGGTACACGGCGGCGTCGGCCTTCTGGTGGGCGACGACGGAGTCCAGCTCGGCGTTCCGGCCGACGAGCTGGTCGGTGACGCTGCTCTTGACGTCCTGGATCGGCTTGTTGCTGTACGCCACGTGCGCGGTGGAAACGGGGGCTGCGGTGGTGACCGTCTGCGTACTGGGAGAAACCGCGGTGAAGGCTACGGCGGCGACACCGATGGCGCTGACGCCGGCGATCGCGATCCTGTGCTGTTTGGTCAGTGCAAGATCGTGACCGCGAATGACGATGTTCTTCGGCATGGCAGATGGACCTCTTCGAATAGCGCGGGAGGTCGCTCACTCGTTCCTGTGGAGGAATCGGTTCTTCTCCACATGCACACCGCGGGCGAAGAACCCTCGGTGCTGAGCGACGGCAGCCATTCTTAGCGGTCGCAAAAACCTATGGCAAAGATGTGACGTACGATTCGCGATAGTGGATCAGCTGGGGGTAAATCGGGACAGATTGCACCATCTTTCCCTGTCGGGGTAGTCCTATTTGTCTACTATATGCCTTCGTACGTGATGTGCGTCCTATGCGAGGCGTCACATGGTGGCGGTGCTAGTCTCACCAAAAGTTGCTGGAGCAATGCTCTCTGTGAGTGTTCTCGTCCGGGAGGATGAGGTGCACGTCCCCGAACTCATGCCACAGGTACAGACGGCTCAGCGCCGCTTCGTAGCCACGGTCGACCGCCGGCCGCCCCGCGACGGCCTCCAGCATCAGCAGGTGCGAGGCAGCCGGCTCGTGCAGCCCGGTCAGCAGCCCCTCCACGACCCGCACCCCGCGCTCGGGCGTCACCACCAGATCCGTCCACCCCTCGGCCGCCCGCACCACCCCGTCCGGCCCCGTCGCCGATTCCAGGGCCCGCACCGCCGTCGTACCGACCGCGATCACCCGACCGCCCGGCTGCCCGCCACGACCGTCCGCTCGCCCTCCGCCGCCCTGCGGTCCTCCTCCGCCCTGCCGCTCTGCGCCGTTCGGTCGTCCTCCGCCGTCCGGCTGCCCGACGCCATCGCCAGATCGTGGGCCGCCGGCCGGCAAAGGCAACGCCGTGCGTCCCGCCCGCACGGCGTTGACCAGCCGCGCCGAGGTCTCGGGCACCGCGAACCGCTCCGGGTACGGCGGCTCGTGCGCCTCCGCCGAGGCCACCCCGGTGTGCAGCGTGACCGGCGCGAACAGCACGCCCCGGCTCACCAGCTCCGCCACCAGGCCCGCCGTGAAGGGCCGTGCCGCGCTCGGCATCTCCGCACTGCCCGTCCCGTCCGGCGTCGGCAGTGCGAACACCGTCTGGTACGCCGACAACGGCTGGTCCCGGTCCGTATAGGAGTAACGGATGGGCCGCCCGTACTCGCGCAGCAGCCCGGTGACCTCCGCCCCGGACACCCAAGCCCACCACAGCCGCACCCCGCGCTCGCTCAGCGGCTCCTCCACTACCAGCCGAGCGCCACCGGGCAGCCGCACCGCCGCCCCCGCGGGCCCGCCCGCCTGTCCGGTCCGGCCATCCCTACGAGGAGCACTTCGCACCCCGCTCGGATCCCACGGGCGCGTGGTGCCCCTGCCGTCCGGCTCCCGCAGTTCGACCGCCCACCGCCCGTCGTCCCCGCGCGTCGAGAAATGCACCACCACGCGCGCGTGCCCGATCCGCCCGTCCACCGCCGCGGCCAGCGTCGGCGACGTGTTCACGACCAGCAGGTCCCCGGCCCGCAGCAGTCGCGGCAGCTCGGCGAACGTGTGATGGGCCACCTCGCGGCCGCGCGACACCAGGAGCCGCACCGCGTCCCGGCCCAGCCCCGGGCCGCGCTGCTCGGCCGGCACCCGGGCGGACAACTCGTCCGGAATCCGCAGCGCCGACCTCATCACGCCTCCGGCAGGGCCGACGCACCGTACCGGCCGCTCGCCGGGCGCCGCTCCAGCAGCCGCAGGAAGGCCGGCACCACCTGGTCCGGCGCCGGCCGCGGGCCGTCGTCGTCCGGTACGGCCGCCGCGTACAGGTCCGTCGCCATGTCCCCGGGATCCACCGCCCACACCCGCAGCCCCGGCTCCTCCTCGCCCAGCACCGCCGCGAGGAGGTCCAGCGCGGCCTTCGAAGCCCCGTATCCACCCCACGACGGATACGCCTCGACCGCCGCGTCCGAGCTGACCACGATCACCGAGCCCGCCGCGGACCTCCGCAACAGCGGCAGCGCCTCCTGGACCAGCCCGAGCGCCGCGACCGCGTTCACCTCCAGTGCCCGGCGCAGCCCCGCCAAGGGCAGCTCGGCCAGCCGCACCAACGGCTCGGAGCCCAGCGCGCTCGCATTGCTCACCAGCAGATCGACCCCGCCCAGAGTCCGCGCGAGGGCCACCAGCTCGGCCCGGTGCCCGGCGTCCGTGACGTCCCCCGGGTGGGCCTGCACACGCGTGCCGTGCGTGGCGACGTCCCGCGCCGCCCGCGCGAGGGCCTCCGCGCCCCGCGCATCGAGCACCAGATCCCAGCCACGGGCGGCCAGCGCCCCGGCGAGCGCCCGCCCCAGCCCCTTCGACGCGCCCGTGATGATCGCTACCGGCATGACAACCGTCCCCTCGGTCCCGCCCGCCGCGGCCCGGCGGGTGGCTCTCACCGTAGGAACGGCACCCTTCCGGCCGCCTCGGACGCGGGCCGCAGCCCACGGGGTCCCTTCGGCCTACGCCACCCGGCCGGGCCCCCGGACCTACCCCGGCGGGCCTAGGCCCAATGCTGGTGACTTAGATGTCCTGCGTTCGTTGGTTGTGGTGCGGCAACTGGCGATGTGTCTGTTCTTCGGGCAGCCGTATGAGGAGGTGTCGCGGTTGCTGGGCGCGGGTCTGGGCGATGCGGGGCGCTCGTGGCGGGTGCCGACGACTGCCGCGATCGGGCGGGCGCGTCGGCGTCTGGGCGTTGAGCCGTTGAAGTTGCTGTTCGCGCGGGTGTGCCGTCCGGTGGCGGTGCCGCAGACGGTGGGTGCGTGGTATCGGCGGTGGCGTCTGGTGGCGGTGGACGGCACGACGTTGGACCTGGCGGACACGGCGGAGAACGACAGCTTCTTCGGCCGCCCGGGGTCCGGGCGGGGGACGGGCGCGTTCCCGCAGGCCAGGGTGGTGGCGCTGGCGGAGTCCCGGCCCAGGCGGCGTTTTCCCCCCGGCAGACTCGCCCGGGCACTGACTCGCACCCTGGCTGAGATCGCTGAGCGCCTGCTGCCCGCACGCCGCCATCGCACCTGCCCCCGAGTGATCAGACGCAAGATGTCCAACTGGCCGCTCAAACGGGCCGAGCATCGCAACTGGACACCACCCGCACCGCACAGCATCACCATCACTCGGCGCGACAGAACTTAAGTCACCGACATTGGGCCTAGGCCCAGCGGGGTAGGTCCCGCCGTCACAGGTCCGATCCGCGCTGTCGTACCCCGCCGGTACCGTGAGGACATGAGTCAAGGCCCCCGGTCCGGCCTCGCCGCCGTAAGTTCCGCGCTGCTCGCCATGAGCAGGCATCTTGAGGTGCGCGACGTCCTCAAGACGATCGTCGCCTCGGCCCGCGAACTGCTCGACGCGAAGTACGCCGCCCTCGGCGTTCCCGACGATCACGGGGGCTTCGCCCAGTTCGTGGTCGACGGCGTCACCGACGCCCAGTGGAAAGCCATCGGCCCGCTCCCGCGCCAGCACGGCATCCTGGCCGCGATGCTGCACGAGGCCGCCCCGGTGCGGCTCGCGGACGTCCGCAAGGACCCGCGCTTCGAGGGCTGGCCGGCCGCGCACCCCGAGCTGTCCGACTTCCTCGGCCTGCCGATCCGCGACGGGGACGAGGTCCTCGGCGCGCTGTTCCTCGCCAACAAACGGCGTCCGCAGAAAGGACAGCCGCAAAGCGGTGGACACGACCGGGGCCGCGGTTTCACCCAGGAGGACGAGGAACTGCTCGCCATCCTCGCCCAGCACGCCGCGATCGCCCTCACCAACGCCCGCCTCTACGAACGCAGCCGCGAACTCACCATCGCCGAGGAACGCTCCCGGCTCGCCCACGAACTGCACGACGCGGTCAGCCAGAAACTCTTCTCGCTGCGCCTGACCGCCCAGGCGGCGGCCGCACTCGTCGACCGCGACCCGCTGCGCGCCAAGGGCGAACTGCAACAGGTGGCCGCGCTCGCCGCGGAGGCGGTCGACGAACTGCGCGCCGCCGTAGTCGAGTTGCGCCCCGCGGCCCTTGACGAGGACGGCCTGGTCGCCACCCTGCGCACTCAGATCCAGGTCCTCGACCGCGCCCACACCGCGCGCGTCACATTCGCGAGCACCGGCTTCCGCGCCCTGCCCGCCGCCCAGGAGGAGGCCCTGCTGCGGGTCGCCCAGGAGGCGCTGCACAACGCCCTGCGGCACTCCGGAGGCGCGCACGTCGCCGTGACCGTGGACCGGCGCGGCTGCGGAGCCGTGCTGCGCGTCACCGACGACGGCGGCGGCTTCCACCCCGCATCCGTGCACCGCGCGGGACGTCACCTGGGCCTGGTCTCCATGCGCGACCGGGCGAGCGGCGTCGGCGGCACGCTGACCGTGGAATCGGCGCCCGGCCAGGGCACCACGATCGAGATGGAGGTCCCCGGTGGCTGACGCAATCAGGGTGCTGCTCGTCGACGACCACCAGGTCGTCCGCCGCGGACTGCGCACCTTCCTGGAGGTGCAGGACGACATCGAGGTCGTGGGCGAGGCCGCCGACGGCGCCGAAGGGGTCGCCCGCGCCGAGGAACTGCGCCCCGACGTCGTCCTGATGGACGTCAAGATGCCGGGCCTGGACGGCATCGACGCGCTGCGCAGGCTCCGGGAACTGGGCAACCCCGCGCGCGTGCTGATCGTCACCAGCTTCACCGAGCAGCGCACGGTGGTCCCGGCCCTGCGCGCCGGCGCCGCCGGATACGTCTACAAGGACGTGGACCCGGACGCACTGGCCGGCGCCATCCGCTCCGTGCACGCCGGCCACGTCCTGCTCCAGCCGGAGGTGGCCGGCGCGCTGCTCTCCCAGGAGGAGGCCAACTCCGGCCAGGGCCGCGGTGGTTCGCTCACCGAACGGGAACGCGAGGTGCTGGGCCTGATAGCCGACGGCCGCTCCAACCGGGAGATCGCGCGCGCCCTGGTCCTGTCCGAGAAGACCGTCAAGACACACGTTTCGAACATCCTGATGAAACTGGACCTCGCGGACCGTACCCAGGCCGCCCTGTGGGCCGTTCGACATGGCGTGACCGGCTGAAACGCCCGCCGCACCCCGTGGCCCCCGGCAGCGCGGAAGGTTCCCTTCCGAGCTGAGATTCATACCGTCGTGGGAATGTCACCCGGATGGCGCACCCTCGGCGGAGGCTCCGGCGTTCTCCATGCGTGCCGCGGCGACTTGCCGTGGCGATCGCCAAGGAGGGCTTTAGAAGTGAAGAACCTGAAGAAGGCAGTGGCCGTGACGATGGTGGCGGGTGGCCTGGTCGCCGCCGGCGCCGGGATGGCCTCCGCCACCGACGGCTCGGCGGCCGGCGGCAAGGCCGAGCACTCCCCGGGCGTCGTCTCCGGGAACGTCATCCAGGCCCCCGTGCACATCCCGGTGAACGTGGTCGGCAACAGTGTGAACGTCATCGGTGTGCTGAACCCCGCCTTCGGCAACCTCGGCCTCAACCACTGACGTTCCGCCATTCGGCGACAGCGGTCTCCGGCCTCCCGGGAACCCCCGGGAGGCCGGTCCGCTTTTCGTCCCAATGGTCCGATCAGGCTGTCGATCGGGCCGTTCCGTACCGCCCGGACCCCTCCGGCGTTGATCAGAATGCGACCCACGCCGGGTCGGACACGCATACGCAGGAGGAAAGTTTTCTATGAACATCGCCAAGAAGGCCGCCGTAGCCATGACTGTCGCCGGTATCGCCACGGGCGCTTCGGCGGTCGCGGCCTTCGCCGACTCGGGGGCCTCGGGTGCCGCCGCCCACTCCCCGGGCGTCGCCTCGGGCAACGTGGTCGAGGTCCCCGTGCACGTCCCGGTGAACGCGGTCGGTGACAGCATCAACGTGGTCGGTCTGCTGAACCCGGCGTTCGGCAACCAGGCCGCGAACGACTGAACGAACTGAACCGAGCGGACCTACCAGGGCCCCGCCGGCCGACGGCGGCCGCAAGCGGGGCCCGTCGACCGGACCGCACTCAGCGGACGGCCGCCCGGCCGCAGCCGACGCCACCCGCGGGACCGTGCGGCTGGACCGGCCGGACGCACTGCTCAGCCGGCCGGGCCCCGGGGGCGCAGCTCTCGCCGCGCCCCCGGTGCGCCCGCCGGTCGACGCAGGCGCCGCAACCCTCGCTCACCGCACCCCGCGCTCCCGCTCCTCCACAACGGAGTTGTACGCAGCCACCTGCGCCCGCCGGGCCGTCCGCTCCACCGGGCGCAGCGCGTCGCCCCGGGCCGCCATCTCCGACGCGCTGACCGCCCCGCCGTGTCCATTCTCACAGGCCAGCGAGACCAGCAGGGTCACCCGCTGCGCCAGTTCCAGCACCCGCACCGCCCGCGGCGGGTATCCCGGCGCCAGCACCTCACGCCCCCGCTCGGCGCGCGCCCGGTACGCGTCGATCGCCGCCTCGGCCACCGGGCCCGACCCGGCGACGTCCAGCCGCGACAGCAGGGCCGTCGCGTCCCGCAGCGCCTCCGCGAGCTCCCGCTCCGCCTCGCCCAGCGACGGCACGTCGGCGGGCGGTGACTCCCGTACCGGCAGACAGTGCCAGACCACCTCGACATGGACATCGCCGTCCGGCCCCGCCTCGTACACCTCGGGCACCAGCCCGAACGCGGCGCCGTGACACACCACCGCCTCCTCGGCCTCCAGCGCCCGCGCGTTGAACTCGGGCGGGCCGCTCAGCCCCAGGGGGTGCCCGGGCTGCGGCAGGGCCACCCGCAGGCCCGTCGCCCCCAGCGTCCGCAGCCGCCCGAGCCCGAGCGTGAGGCCGACCGGTGCCGGATCGCCCGGCAGCCCCTCCAGCCGGTGCACCGCGTCCTCGCCCACGATGGCGCCCACGGCGTCATCCGGCGAGACAAGGCCGGCCAAGAGGGCGTTTCCCCACGCGGTAAGGCGTCCTGAACGCGGTTCCGAGAGCATGCCCCCACCCTAAGGACAGGACCGATGGAAAGGACCGTTGCACCGGTGGCGTAGATTTTCGGAGGGGCTGCGCCCACCGGCGCGGCGGACCGAGCCACGGGTGACCGCGACAGCGCCGAGACCGGCCACAATGCAAGGGGAGACTACGCGCTCATGAGCGATGTTCTGGAACTTCAGGACGTATCGGTGGTCCGTGAGGGCCGGGCCCTGCTGGACCAGGTCTCCTGGTCGGTCAAGGAGGGCGAGCGCTGGGTCATCCTCGGCCCCAACGGCGCCGGCAAGACCACCCTGCTGAACGTCGCCTCCAGCTACCTCTTCCCCAGCAGCGGGACCGCAAGCATCCTCGGCGAGACCCTCGGCAAGCCCGGCACGGACGTCTTCGAACTGCGCCCGCGCATCGGTGTGGCCGGTGTCGCCATGACCGAGAAGCTCCCCAAGCGCCAGACCGTCCTGCAGACCGTGCTGACCGCCGCCTACGGGATGACGGCCCACTGGCAGGAGGACTACGAGGAGGTCGACGAGCGACGGGCTCGCGCCTTCCTGGACCGCCTCGGCATGAGCGACTACCTCGACCGGAAGTTCGGCACGCTCTCCGAGGGCGAGCGCAAGCGCACACTGATCGCCCGCGCCCTGATGACCGACCCCGAACTGCTCCTCCTCGACGAGCCCGCCGCGGGGCTCGACCTCGGCGGCCGCGAGGACCTGGTACGCCGCCTCGGCCGGCTCGCCCGCGACCCGATCGCCCCCTCCATGATCATGGTCACCCACCATGTCGAGGAGATCGCTCCCGGCTTCACTCACGTCCTCATGATCCGTCAGGGCAAGGTCCTGGCCGCCGGACCGCTGGAGCTGGAACTGACCTCCCGCAACCTCTCCCTCTGCTTCGGCCTCCCGCTCGTCGTCGAGCAGGTCGGCGACCGCTGGACCGCCCAGGGCCTGCCGCTGTCCTGACCCCCTTTGCACCCTGTCCGTGGCAGGACCGCGGCCCTACCATGACCATGTGGACAACATCGACGCATGGGTCTGGTGGTTGATCGGGGCGGCGGCGCTCGGTATCCCGCTCGTGATCACCGCGATGCCGGAGTTCGGCATGCTCGCGGTGGGCGCCATCGCCGCGGCCGCGCTCGCGGGCCTCGGCTTCGGCGTCGTGATCCAGGTACTCGCCTTCCTCATCGTCTCGGTCGCGCTCATCGCCGTCGTACGGCCCATCGCGGCCCGGCACGGCCGGCAGCGCCCCGAACTGCGCACCGGCGTCGACGCCTTGAAGGGCAAGCAGGCCGTCGTACTGGAACGTGTCGACGGCGCCGGCGGCCGGATCAAGCTCGCCGGAGAGATCTGGTCGGCGCGCGCGCTCGACGCCGGCCAGGCGTACGACGTGGGGCAGGAAGTGGACGTCGTGGACATCGAGGGGGCCACGGCGATCGTCATCTGATCCTGCGGGACCCAACTGCAAGGAACAGGCCACGAGTTGTCCGGCAGTCTGCCAGACTCGATCAGCAAGATCTTCAACAACATAAGATCTTCCGAAAGCGCCGAGGCGGAGAAGGGTACAGGGAGCGACGATGGAACCAGTCATCATCGTCTTGATCATTCTGGTGGTGTTGGTCTTCATCGCCCTGATCAAGACGATCCAAGTCATCCCACAGGCCAGCGCGGCCATCGTCGAGCGCTTCGGCCGTTATACGCGAACGCTGAACGCGGGCCTCAACATCGTCGTCCCGTTCATCGACACCATCCGCAACCGCATCGACCTGCGTGAACAGGTTGTCCCGTTCCCGCCGCAGCCGGTGATCACCCAGGACAACCTGGTCGTGAACATCGACACGGTCATCTACTACCAGGTGACCGACGCCCGGGCCGCCACCTACGAGGTCGCCAGCTACATCCAGGCCATCGAGCAGCTCACCGTCACCACGCTGCGCAACATCATCGGTGGGATGGACCTGGAACGCACCCTGACCTCCCGCGAGGAGATCAACGCGGCCCTGCGCGGCGTCCTCGACGAGGCCACCGGAAAGTGGGGCATCCGCGTCAACCGCGTCGAACTGAAGGCCATCGAGCCGCCGACCTCCATCCAGGACTCGATGGAGAAGCAGATGCGCGCCGACCGTGACAAGCGCGCGGCGATCCTCACCGCGGAGGGCACCCGCCAGGCCGCCATCCTCACCGCCGAGGGCGAGAAGCAGTCCCAGATCCTGCGCGCGGAAGGTGAGGCCAAGGCCGCCGCCCTGCGCGCCGAAGGTGAGGCCCAGGCCGTCCGCACCGTGTTCGAGGCGATCCACGCGGGCGACCCGGACCAGAAGCTCCTGTCCTACCAGTACCTCCAGATGCTCCCGAAGATTGCCGAGGGAGACGCCAACAAGCTCTGGATCGTCCCGAGCGAGATCGGCGACGCCCTCAAGGGACTGTCCGGCGCCATGGGCAACTTCGGCCCTCTGGCCGGCGGTCCGGGAGGCGGCGGCTCGTCGGGCAACGGCGGGAAGGCGGAGCGCCGGGAGAAGCCCCAGATCGACTGAGGCCCACAGCCGTACCACGCAAGGTTCCCCGCACCCTTCTGGGGGGTGCGGGGAACCTTGCGTTCAGCCCCACACGGCCTGCAGACGGCCGGGCGGCCGCACAGCGGCAGGCATGGGCGGCGAGACAGCCCCAGCCCGGCGGACGTCCGCTAGGCCGCGTCCCGCGCCAGCCACTCCGGAAGCGCCTCGAACTCCTCGACCCCCAGCGCCAGCAGCATCGCATCGGCCGGCGTCGGCTCGAACGGCGCCCGCAGCAGCGCCATCCCCGCCTGCTCCGGAGTCCGGTCGGCCTTGCGGTGATTGTCCTCGGCGCACGAGGCCACCGTGTTCAGCCAGGTGTCCTGCCCGCCCCGCGACCGCGGCACCACATGGTCCACGGTCGTCGCCCGCCGCCCGCAGTAGGCGCAGCGGTGCCTGTCCCGCACCAGCACACCCCGCCTCGACCACGGCGCCTGTCTCCGGAAGGGCACCCGTACATACCTGCACAGTCTGATCACCCGAGGCGCAGGTATGTCCACATCGGCGCCGCGCATGCGCAGTACGGGATGGGCCTGCTCGACCACGGCCTTGTCCTGGAGCACCAGCACGACGGCTCGGTTCAGCGTCACCGTCGACAGCGGCTCGAAGCTCGCGTTGAGCACCAGCGTGTCCCGCATCCAGCCCACCTCCCGTGCGCACCGCCCACCCCCCGGCGGGCTCGGACCAACTCTGGACGGGCAGGCCGAGATGGACAACGCAATAAAAAACGCCCGCCCCCGATCACTTCCAAGACCGGAGGCGGGCAAACGTTCCATGAACGCTCGGCCGATTCAGCGAGGAGCCGGATCAGCCCCCTGCGGGATTCTCGTACTCGCCCACGAGCTGGGCGCGCGCGGTCGCGTGGAACCGCAGATTGAAGCCGACGACGGCGGGGGAGGCATCGGAGTCCGGACCGAGCTTCTCCTGGTCCACCGCGTACACCGTGAAGACGTACCGGTGCGGGCCGTCCCCGGGCGGCGGCGCGGCGCCCCCGAAGTCCTTCGTCCCGTAGTCGTTGCGCACCTGCACCGCACCCTCGGGCAGACCCGGGAAGCCTCCGCTGCCCGCGCCCGCGGGCAGCTCGGTCACCGAGACCGGGATGTCGAACACGGTCCAGTGCCAGAACCCGCTGCCCGTCGGCGCGTCCGGGTCGTAGCACGTCACGGCGAAGCTCTTGGTCTCGGGCGGGAAGCCCTCCCACCGCAACTGCGGTGAGGTGTTGCCGGCCGCGTAGACCTGAGCGTCCTTGAGCGTCGCACCCTCCTGGACGTCCTCGCTCGTCACCGTGAACGACGGCACGGGCGGGTGGAAGTCATGGGGGAGTGGCCGCCGCTTGAGCTCGGTCACCTCGGTACCTCCTGATCCGTTCCTGCAGAGGAACCCGAGCCTAGAACCAGTTCCGCCTGCTCCCGACCTCGGCCAGCCACTGATTGAGATACCCCGCCCAATCGGTCCCGTGGAAGTCGTGCAGCCCCACCTGGAAGGACCGGAAGGTGTCGCTGCCCTCGGTGAACAGTCCGCCCTTCTTGTCCATTTCGAGGATGACGTCCATGGCCTGCCCGTCGGCCACGAAGCTCAGCTCGACCTGGTTCAGCCCGTGGTACTGCGACGGCGGGTGGAACTCGATCTCCTGGTAGAACGGCAGCTGCTGCCGCGTGCCCCGGATGTGGCCGCGCTCCATGTCTGCGTTCTTGAAACGGAATCCCAGCTGGATGAACGCGTCCAGGAGCGCCTTCTGCGCCGGCATGGGGTGCACGTTGACCGGGTCCAGATCGCCGGAGTCCACCGCGCGGGCGATCTCCAGTTCGGTCGTCACCCCGATGTGCATCCCGCGCAGCGCCTGCCCGTCGATCATCGTGATGGGCGTCTCCCAGGGGATCTCAAGACCGAACGGCACCGCGTGCACGGCCCCGGCCTGCAGCTCGAACGCGCCGCCGAGCCGCACCTTGGCGAACTCGATGTTCTGCTTGTACTCCTGGTCACCGCCTTCCACCTCGACCTGCGCCTGGAGGCCGACGCACAGCCCCTGGATGTCCTGGTTCACGGATCCGCCCTGAATCCGCACCTCACCCTGGACGACGCCGCCCGGCACGACGTTTTCCTCGGCGAGCACCGTCTCGACCGAGGCCCCGCCGGCCCCCAGACTCGCGAGCAGCTTCCTGAACGCCATGACTCTCCCTTTACGAACGGACCCTTGATCCCTACAAACGCGATCCGGGCACAGCCGGTTCCGCGCCTCACCCTGGCAATCGGGGCATCCTTTGACCACCCCTTGGGGCGCACCCGACTGGACTAGGCTCGTAGCCCATGATCGTGCCCCCGGCCCGTACGCCGCTCCCCAGGAGCTTCTTCGACCGCCCCGTACTGGAGGTGGCTCCGGACCTTGTCGGGCGCAGCCTGGTGCGGACGACGCCGACGGGGCCGATCGCGGTGCGCCGCATGCCAAGTCGGTCAGCATGAACGTCGTGAAGCTGGCTCACCCTGCTGAAGAAGTCGCCCCGAAGCTGCTCGGTGCCATCCTCATCCACGAGACTCCCGAGGGAACCGTGAGCATCACCATCACGGAGACCGAGGCTTACTCGGGCACGGCCGACCCGGCCTCCCACGCCTACCGGGGCAGGACTCCCCGAAACGCCGTCATGTTCGGACCTGCAGGGCACCTGTACGTCTACCGGTCTCACGGTCTTCACTGGTGCGCCAACATCGTCACGGGGACAGACGGCATCGCCTCGGCCGTCCTCATTCGCGCAGGCAGGGTCATCGAAGGGGAAGACCTGGCACGCAAGCGGCGAGGGGCGAAGGTGGAGAGCGCAGGCCTTGCGCGGGGGCCGGGGAACTTCTGCCAGGCACTCGGCATCACGGCAGTGCACAACGGCGTAGACCTGCTGAAGGGTGCCCCGGTCGCACTGTCCGAGGGCGAGCCGGTACCCGCCGCACTCATCCGGGTCGGTCCCCGGGTAGGCGTGAGCAGAGCCCACGACTGGCAACACCGCTTCTACCTCGCCGGTGATCCGACAGTCTCGGCGTACCGACTGAGCCCGAGAGCCAAGCCGTCCGCGGGAGCCTGAACCGCTGTGTGCCTCGCTCGCGGCCTTCTGGTGAGCCGGCGCGGAGTTGGGGTCCGCAGACGCGTGATGGCTCGCGAGCGTGGCGCGTGTGTGTACGGACACAACCCCCCGGGACGCTTGAGGGTTCTGGCCCCATGGCGATCGTCGCGGCGGAGGCGCGGGTTTGGCGAGCTTCGTCGGGTCAGCGTCTTGGCATGACCCCAGAGAGCACGTCCGTGCTGGTCGAGATCCGGAAGTACGACAACGCCTGAGCGCGCAGGGGACTGCTACCCGGCTCGGTGAGGACAAGCACGGCGTTTGGCTGCGCACCGCTCAGGGTGTCCCTGTCAGTTCAGCGACGGGCGGCTGGATGAACCGATCCTGTGAGTGGTTGACGGAGGCGGGTCGCCGCGATGGTGATGGCGTCGAACCCTTCGCCTCGGTGTACCGCCACTGGCTCGGCCGTATCGAGTGAACGACGGCCACGGGGGAAGTGGGCAGGGGTCGTCACCGAGGGCGCAGCGAGCCAGGAGGGCGAGTGCCGTGCTGCTCCGTGCCGGCGAGATCGTCGAGGGTGCCGAGCTGGTACGTAAACGTCGACTATCGGCCCGAAATGACAGAGAACTGGCCAAAGGGCCTGCGCTCCTCGCTACGGCACCGCGGGTGGACCGCGCTCTGGACGGCACGGACGCCTGCGCCTCCGGGGAGACGCCGCTGCGCGTGACCGCCGGTACCCCCGTCCCCTCCGACCAGGCACGCAACGGGCCGCGCACCGGAGTCTCCGGCGACGGCGGCGTCCACCCGTGGCGCTTCTGGACCTTCGACGATCCGACGGTGAGCCCTTATCGGGCCCATGTACGGAGGCGTCGCTCAAGTTGACGCGTCCCTGGAGGGTGCGTAACGTAGCCCGAGCCGCTTGAACCGGGTACGGCATTCGCCAGCAGCCGGAAGCGGCCAACCCACTACTGCAACACCCCTCAGCGAGGGTCAATTCAGCGTGCCTGCACGTCTGAATTCGGAACTCGCAAAGCTCGATTATGAGCTACCGAGGGAATCGGTTAACGTAGTGAATGTCGAAAGGCCCCGCCGACTGGGAATCAGACGCCGAAAGGATCTGATAGAGTCGGAAACACCGAAGGGAAGCGCCCGGAGGAAAGCCCGAGAGGGTGAGTACGAAGGAAGC
>NZ_JBIAIE010000019.1:0-164285 GCF_042871185.1 Streptomyces sp. NPDC006012 | reverse complement strand
AAAAGGCTCCCACTTCCTCGCCTTCCTCGGCCTCGCAGCCGCCCTCACCTGCTACAAGAAGCTCGCGAAACTCACCACATGAGACATCCTCTAAGAAAGTACGTCCTGTGTACTACGGCAGATTTTCGGGAGAGGGTGATCCAGCAGCGCGTACGGCTTCCGTCACTGGGGCGACACCTTCAGTCGTCCTCCGGTTCGGCCACGGCACGCTGCACCTCGTCCTCGATCTCGCTCAGGGACCGGCCCTCGTCCCGGGCGTGCTCGCTCAGCGCGGTCCGCAGGTCCCGGGCCAGGTCGCGCCAGGCGCGCACGGCCGTCTCGTAGGTGTCCGCCTGGGTTGGGGTCAACTGGGCCTCCGCCGGGGGCCCATAGGTCTCCCGCAATCCCTCCACCTGGGCGTGGGCGGCATCGGCAGCGCGCCGTTTGGCGACGAGTTCTTCGAAGGTGTGCGACACGGCAAGGACCCTAGGCACGGCTCGCGCGCCACACCCGCGACCTGCCGGGCGGGGCCCCTACCCGTACCCGTGTGGCGGTCAGTCGCCGATCATGACGTCGGCCCACACCTGCTTGCCGCCGCCCGCCGGGACCGTCCCCCACGCCGACGACACGGCCTCCACCAGCAGGATGCCCCGGCCGCCCGTTGCCTCCCAGCCGAGGCTGGTGGGCTTGACGGGGGTGCGCGGCGAGGTGTCGGCCACGGCGACCCGGCAGCGGGTGCCGACCAGTGTGAGGCCGAGCCGGACCGGGCCGCCGGTGTGCACGAGGGCGTTGGTGACCAGTTCGGAGACGACGAGCAGGACGGCGTCCACGGCGTCCGTGGGCAGCCCCCAGGAGCGCAGGGTGCGCCTGGTGAAGCGCCGGGCGTGCCGCGCGGCCTCCGGCACCCGCCACACCGTCCAGCTCTCCCGCAGCGGGCGCACGGCCATGCCGTCGTAGCGCATCAGCAGCAGGGCCACGTCGTCGTCGCGGTGGGCGCCGGCGAGCAGGGCGTCGGCGACGGAGCCCGGACGGGCCGGGTCGGCGGCGCCCAGCTCCCGGGCGAGCCGGGCCAGCCCCGCGTCGATGTCGGTCTCGGCGGACTCCACCAGGCCGTCGGTGGTCAGCGCGAGCAGGCTGCCCGGCCGCAGCCGCACCGGGGTCATCGGGAACTCCGCCTGGGCCACCACACCGAGCGGCGGGCCGCCCGCCACCTCCAGCACCTGTGTGCCGCCGTCCGGGTGGCGCAGCACCGGCGGCACGTGACCGGCGCGCACGAACCAGGCCGAGCCCTCCTCCAGGTCGACATCGACGTAGCAGCAGGTGGCGAAGAGGTCGGTCTCCATCTCCAGCAGCAGCCGGTTGGCGTGCGAGACGACGACGTCCGGCGGGTGGCCCTCGGCCGCGTAGGCGCGCAGCGCGGTGCGCATCTGGCCCATGAGGGTGGCGGCGCCGGCGTTGTGGCCCTGGACGTCGCCGATGACGAGGGCCACGTGGTTGTCGGTCAGCGGGATCACGTCGTACCAGTCGCCGCCCACCTCCAGGCCGACGGTGGTCGGCAGGTAGCGGGCGACGGCGACCGCGCCGGGCAGCCGGGGCAGGCGGCGGGGCAGCACCGCGCGCTGGAGCATGCCGACCAGTTCGTGCTCGGCGTCGAAGGCGCGGACCCGCATCAGGGCGTGTCCGGCCAGGCCCGCGCAGGCGGTGAGCAGGGCGCCCTCGTCGGGTCCGAAGTCGTGCGGGCGGTCCCAGCCGATGACGCAGGCACCGGTCATCCGGCCGTCGGCGGGCAGCGGCAGCACGGCCAGGCCGCCGGGCCCGACCTCGGCGAGCGCGGGTTCCAGGTCGGAGCCGGCGGGCCAGACCCGGGCACGGCCCTCGCCCAGGGCCGCGGCGAGGGTGGGCATGGAGCGCACCGGTGCGTCGGGCCACTCGGTGCGCCACTCCGTGCGCCACAGCTCGGGCCAGGCGTCGGGCTCGGGCGGGTCGAGGACGGTGACCACGAGCCGGTCGTTCTCCAGCTCGGCGAGGGCGATCCGGTCGGCCTGCAGCGGTGTGCGCAGCGCCGCCACCACGGCCTGGCTGACGTCCTTGACGGTGCCCGCGGCGGCGAGGGACGCGGCCAGCCGCTGCACCCGGGCCACGTCGGTGAGATCGGAGCGGAACGTGGAGGCGTCCGCGACGGTGCCGACGAGCCGGGCCGGACGGCCTTCGCCCGCGGGCCACAGCCGGCCGCGCAGCCGCAGCCACTTCGGCGGGCCGGAGGGCTGCAGGATGCGGTACTCCAGCTCGCGTTCGCCGAGGGACAGGGGGTCGGCCTCGACGGCGGACATCAGCGAGGGCAGATCCTCGGGCACGGTCAGGGCGAGCAGCGTCTCGATCCGGCCGTCGAACGCGTTCCGGTCGATCCGGAACAGCTCCAGGATGCCCTCGCCGACCTCGACCCGGCCGGTGTCCATGGCCAGGCTGAAGGCGTCGGCGGGCAGGTCCCCGGTCTCCCCCGGCGTGGCCGGGACGGGCGTGGTGGTCGCGGCGGCGAGCAGTTCCAGGCAGGCGCGGTCCTCGCGGTCGAAGCCGCCGGGGGCCTCGGTCACGGCGAGCAGCAGGCCGACGCCGTCGCGTACCGGGAGGACGGCCAGGCTGACGTCCGGGGACGTGGCGCGGCGGCGTGCCTCGGGCGAGTCGGCCGGTTCCCCGGGGCCGAGCCACTGCGGGCGCCCGGTGCGGTGCGCCTCGGCGGCCGGGGACCGGCCGGAGACGGAGTGGGTGTCGCGCAGTCCGTACATCGTGTGCGGCAGCCCCGCCGACTCGGTGAGGCACAGCACGGTGCCGTCGTCACTGAGGGTGTACAGGCCGGCGAACGCCGCACCGGCGAGGACCAGCGCCTGTTCGAGCACGCGGTGGGTCCGGTGGGCGGTCCGGGGGTCGGCGGCTAGCGCTTCGAGGGCGGTTTCGGCACGCTCCCTCCTCGTTCCGCGCAGCGCCGCGCCGTCAGTGACCACGTCCGCCATTACAGCGCTTATGGGGCGTCCGCGCAGCCCCTGTGACCGTTCCATGGAGCCGCGGACACGAGTTTCCTACGGTGCTTCCGTGCGGCGCGCGCCGCACGGACGGTCACCGGCGTGCGGAGACCGTCCGTGCGCCGACCGGTGTCCCGCGCCCCGTGACCGGAGGGGCGCGGGCGGCGTGGGCGGCTCGCAGACGCGTACGGCAAGGGAGCGGCGTGAGTGGCCGCGCGGCCTTCGGCTGCGGCGGCCGGCGGGCATGGGGCCGCGGAGCCGGGGTACTCGTCGATCTCCACCAGCTCGGGAGCGGGTGCCGGGGGCGGCTTCCACCCTGCGCCGGGCGCCGCAGCGAGGGAGCCCTGACCCCGGAATGCGCGGTGTGCCGCGTGGCGTGAGGAGGCGGCCGCAGTGTCCGAAAGGCAGACACCCCCGCCGGCCCCGGCATCGACCGACGTGTGGTCCGGCCGCCCGCTGCTGTCGCTGTCGCTGGCCTCGATGATGGAGCACGTCCAGGCCCACTCCGGCGCGGTCTATCTGATGGCTTCCGACGAGCCGGTGCTCGAAATGGCGGTGATGGCGGGGCTGCCCCGGGCGTTCCTCGCGCCGTGGGAGCGGATCGGGCTGAGCGCGCCGCTTCCGGTGTCCGAGGCGGTGCGCGAGGGCCGGCTCGTCTGGGTGGGCGGCGAGGAGGAGATGGCACGCCGCTATCCGCGCGTCGCCGTGGTCCTCCCCTATGCCTTCTCCCTGGCCGCGCTGCCGCTGGCGACCGCCGACGCCACCTACGGCGCGTTGTTCGTGACCTGGCCGGGAACGCACCCGCCGGAGCCGGCCGGCCACGAGGGGGAGCATCTGACCCGGGCCTGCCGGCTGCTCGCGGCACGGCTGGAGCGGGCCGCGCGGGAGAACCGCCCCACGCAGCACGAGCCCGACCTGCTGGCGGTGCCGGAGCCGAACGTGGCGAGCACGCTGGGCTCGGTCGAAGCGGCCCGGATGGTGGCCCGGCTGCCGTACGGGCTCGTGTCGCTGGACCTGCACGGCCAGGTGGGCTTCGCCAACGCCGTGGCGGCCGACCTGCTGGGCACCTGCGCCGACGGTCTGACCGGCGCCCGGCTGTGGGCCTCGGTGCCGTGGCTGAACGATCCCGTCTACGAGGACCGCTACCGGGCCGCGCTGCTCAGCCAGCGCCCCACCTCGTTCGTGGCGCTGCGTCCACCGGGCGACTGGCTGTCCTTCCGCCTCTACCCGAGCACGACAGGGCTGACCGTGTTCATCGGCAAGGCCCGAGCGGTGGCGGAGCTGGAGCAGCGCACGCCGCGCGACGAGAAGCCGTCCCGGCTGGTGACCATCTCGCAGGTGCTGAGCCTGGCGGGCGCGCTGACCGAGGCGATCGGCGTGCAGGACGTGGTGCAGTTCGTCGCGGACGAGGTCTGCCCGGCCGTGGGCAGCCAGGGCGTGATCGTCCTCGGTTCCCATGCCGGACGGCTGCACGTGCTGGGGCAGCGCGGCTACCCGGATCCGCGTGCCGCCGACCAGTTCGACGGCGTGCCGCTGACGAAACGCACCCCGGGAGCGCACGTCCTCAGAACCGGGGTGCCGGCCTTCTTCGAATCCCGGCAGCAGTTGGAGCACCTTTACCCGGGCCGGCACGAGACTCCGGACGGCTTCGCCGCCTGGGCCTTTCTGCCGTTGATCGCCTCGGGGCGGCCGGTGGGCACCTGTGTGCTCGCCTACACGCAGCCGCATGTCTTCCCGGCGAGCGAGCGAGCCGTCCTGACCAGCCTGGGCGGGCTGATCGCGCAGGCCCTGGAGCGGGCCCGGCTCTACGACGCCAAACACCAACTCGCGCACGGACTGCAAGCGGCGCTGCTGCCGCACTCGCTGGTCCGGCTGCCCGGCATCGAGGCGGCCGCCCGTTATCTGCCGGCCACCCAGGGCATGGAGATCGGCGGCGACTTCTACGACCTGGTGCCGACCCGGCCGCTCCCGGCGGCGGTGATCGGGGACGTCCAGGGGCACAACGTGACCGCAGCCGGGCTGATGGGGCAGATCCGTACCGGGGTGCGTGCGTTCACGACCGGGGGCCAGCCGCCGGCGGAGGTCATGAGCAGCACCAACCGGCTGGTCATCGACCTCGGGGCCGAACTGTTCGCGAGTTGTCTGTATCTGCGTCTGGACCCGGCGCGGGAACGGGCCGTGATGGCCCGGGCGGGGCATCCGCCGCCGCTGCTGAGACGGCCGGACGGCCGGGTGCGGGTGCTGGACCTGGCCGGCGGCCCGCTGCTCGGGATCGACGCGGCGGCGACGTATCCCTGTACGGAGGTCGGTCTCACCCGCGGTTCACTGCTGGCCCTCTACACCGACGGACTGATCGAAGCGCCCGGAGTCGACATCGAGGACGCCCTGGCGGACCTGAGCGGGCTGCTGGCGGCGGCGGGCGATCAGCCGCTGGAGTTCGTGGCGGACGAGGTGGTACGGCACTGTGTGGCTTCGCACGAGCGGGCCGACGACGTGGCGGTGCTCCTGCTGCGGGCGCGGCAGGAAAGCTGACCCCCGAGCCGCGACCCCCCGGGACCCCCGACCCCCCGGACCCGCGACCCGGTCCCGCGACTCGCGTCCCGCACGCGACGCGACCGGGCCCGCACCCCCGCCGATCCGGGCGTGCACCGTCTACCGCCGGCCCGCCCCCGCCGGCTCATCCCGGCCCCTTCGGCACGCGGGTGCGGACGGCCCGAGCCGTCCGCGTGTTCCACCGCGTCGGCCGACGGCCGCGCGCCGCGGCGGATCCGCCCGTCTCGCGTGTCGTCGTGCGTGCTCGGGAACAATCCCCCGTATGACGATGACCACGGCCGAAGCCGACAAGATCCTCTCCGCCAATTTCGCCCCCTGGGTGCGCGAACTCGGGTTGTCGGTCGAGGCGCTGGGCGAGGACCGTGCCGTCCTGCGCCTGCCCTGGTCCGAGCGGCTGTCCCGGGAGGGCGGCGGGCTGTCGGGACAGGCGCTGATGGCCGCCGCCGACACCGCGACCGTGATCGCCGTCTCCGCGGCGCGCGGCGCCTTCGTCCCGATGACGACGGTGCAGCAGTCGACGTCCTTCCAGCGGGCGGTGACGGGTTCGGACGTCCTGCTGGAGGCGGTGCTCACCAAGATCGGGCGGCGGATGGCGTTCGCGGACATCACGATGACCGACGCGGACTCCGGCTCGCTCGCCGCCCGCGCGAGCACGGTGTACGCGCTGCTGGGCTGAAACGCGCTCCCACGAATCGATACGAGCCGGCACAAACCGAACCGGGCCACACGGGCGACACGGACGAAGCAGCTGTGGAGCGACAGCCCGCACGGGCCGACGCGCCCGGGCGGGGCGTCCGACACGACCCGTCCGTCGTCGGAACCGACGCACCCGATCCCGCCATCAACACGCTCAGATGCGGATCAGTGACCATCCGTTCCCTTTCGATCGGCAACTTCCCCCGTTCAGGGAATCTGCACATCGATTGCCCAAGCGGGTCACGGTGGCCCGCGGATCTGCACAACCGCGCGCCCCCTGCCGTGCCTTTGGCGCGGAGTGCCGGATTCGGCCACGCGAGGGCAAGAGTTCGGCCGCACCGATGCCGTGCGGCATGTGAAGGAGTCGCTGGCAAGCCGTGCCCGCTCCTGCACCGGACGAGCCCCTAGGTGACCCAAGTGCCCAGGTGGGGACGGTGATTGATTGGAAGGGCGAGCAGCCCGCGTGCTTTGATCCATCGCACCGCGAAGGACGTGCAGGGCTCCCGGAAACGAGCGCCCGGCGTCCGCGGTCGCGGCCGTCCCCAGAGGGGGCCGCTCTCCCCCTTATGAATACCCATACGAAGGGAAGTTCCATCATGAACTCCACCCCCCAGGTCCAGACCGCTGAGATCTCCGACGCCGACCTGGACAACGTCTCCGGCGGCCTGATCGGTGGCGTCGTCGCCACCGCCACCGGCCTGGCGGACAACGTTCTCCCGGTCTCCGGTCTGGTCGGCACCACCGTCGGCACCGTCGAGGGCCTCACCGGCCTGAACACCCAGCCGGTCACCGGCCTGGTGTCCGGTCTCTGATCGCACCTCGTTGACGCGGAGTCCCGGAGCCGTCCTGCGGCCCCGGGGCTCCGCGGTGTTCCATGTCCGCCGTGCCAGCGTCTCTCCGCAGGTGAGGGAAGTTCCGTGCAGTTCCGCCAACAGGCCCTCGCCAAGCTCCAGTCACCCGAGGAACTGGACCTTCCGGTGCGTCTCGCCCGTCCGCAGGGCTGGCTCGCGCTCCTGGTCACGGTCCTCGTGGTAGCGGCCGCCGCCGTGTGGGCGGTGACCGGATCGGTCGCCTCCACGGTCGGCGCACCCGCCATCCTCACGCACGGACAGGGCAGTTACATCCTGCAGAGTCCGGTCTCGGGCCAGGTCACCGCCGTACTCGCCCGGCAGGGCCAGCGGCTGCCCGCCGACTCCCCCGTCCTGAAGGTCCGCACCGGTCAGGACGAATCGGTCGTGCGCACGGTCGCCTCCGGCCGGATCACCACGCTCGCCGCGACCATCGGGCAGATCATCCAGACCGGTGCCGACGTCGCCGCGGTGGAGAAGATCGCACACGCCTCGGACCCGCTGTACGCGACGGTGTACGTGCCCGCCGAGAACGCCACCGCCATCCCCGCGAACGCCCCCGTCGACCTGACCGTGTCGTCGGTGTCCACCCAGGAGTACGGCGTGCTGCGCGGCCATGTGAAGTCGGTGGACCGCACCGCCCAGTCCGCGCAGTCGATCGCGGCGTTCCTCGGCGACGGCCAGCTGGGTGAGCAGTTCACCAAGGACGGGCGGCCGGTGGCCGTGCTGGTGCGGCTGGACGCGTCGTCGGCGACCAGGAGCGGCTACCACTGGTCCTCGGCGGACGGCCCGCCGTACGCCCTGGACTCGATGACCCTGGCCACCGGTTCGATCCGGCTGGCCGACCAGCGTCCCGTCGATTGGCTGCTGCCGTGACCACCGCTCAGGAAACCCGCGGCCGACGACGCGCCGCTCCGGCCAAGCGGCCGGTCCCCAAGGCCGCGCGCAAGGCCGTCCGCACGCCGACCGTGCTGCAGATGGAGGCCGTCGAGTGCGGCGCCGCCGCGCTCGCCATGGTGCTCGGCCACTACGGCCGGCACATCCCGCTGGAGGAACTGCGCATCGCCTGCGGGGTCTCCCGCGACGGCTCACGCGCCAGCAACCTGCTGAAGGCGGCCCGCGGGTTCGGGCTGACCGCCAAGGGCATGCAGATGGACCTGGCCGCGCTCGCCGAGGTGGCGGCACCGGCCATCCTGTTCTGGGAGTTCAACCACTACGTCGTCTACGACGGCATGGGCCGCCGGTTCGGCCGGCGCGGCGTGTACATCAACGACCCGGGCAAGGGCCGCCGGTTCGTGCCCATGGAGGAGTTCGACGGCAGCTTCACCGGGGTCGTCCTGGTGCTGGAGCCCGGCGAAGGATTCGCCCGGGGCGGGCGCAGGCCGGGGATCCTCGGCGCGATGCCGGCCCGGCTGCGCGGCACCGCGGGCACCCTGCCGGCGGCGGTGCTGGCCAGTCTGCTGCTGGTGGCGGTGGGCGCGGCGCTGCCCGCGCTCAGCCGGACGTACATCGACATGTTCCTCATCGGCGGACAGACCTCGCTGCTCGGCGTGCTGTTCGCGTCGATGGGCACCTGCGTACTGCTCACGCTGATGCTGACCTGGCTCCAGCAGGCCAACCTGCTGCACGGCCGGATCATCTCCTCGACCCTGTCCAGCGCCCGCTTCCTGCGCCATCTGCTGCGGCTGCCGGTGACGTTCTTCGCCCAGCGCAGCCCGGCCGACCTGGTGCAGCGGCTGCAGTCCAACGACCAGGTCGCCGAGACGCTGGCCCGGGACCTGGCGACGGCGGGCGTGGACGCGATCGTGGTCGTGCTGTACGCGGGGCTGCTGTACACGTACGACCCGCAGCTGACGTTCGTCGGCGTCGGCGTGGCGCTGCTCAACATCGTGGCGATGCGGTGGGTGGTGCGGCTGCGCGCGACCCGCACGGCGAAGCTGCGGGCGGATACCGCCCGGCTCACCAACACCTCGTACACCGGCCTGCAGTTGATCGAGACGATGAAGGCGACCGGCGGCGAGGACGGCTACTTCCGCAAGTGGGCCGGGCAGCACGCGACCACTCTGGAGGAGCAGCAACGGCTCGGCGTGCCGGGCGCCTGGCTGGGCGTGGTCGCGCCGACGCTGGCCACGTTCAACAGCGCGCTCATCCTGTGGATCGGCGGCCTGCGCGCGGTGGAGGGCCATATCTCGGTCGGTCTGCTGGTCGCCTTCCAGGCCCTGGTGACCCGCTTCACCGCCCCGCTGACCCGGCTCAACGGGGTGGCCGGACGCATCCAGGACTTCGCGGCGGACGTCGCCCGGCTGAAGGACGTGGAGAACTTCCGCGCCGACCCGGTGTACGACCGTCCCGGCGCGGGCGAGCCGGCCCGCCGCCTGCACGGCCATGTG
Organism: Streptomyces sp. NPDC006012; assembly: GCF_042871185.1. Lineage (NCBI taxonomy): Bacteria > Bacillati > Actinomycetota > Actinomycetes > Kitasatosporales > Streptomycetaceae > Streptomyces > Streptomyces sp. NPDC006012. Next base: position 154,802 of record NZ_JBIAIE010000019.1, on the reverse strand, counting down.
GAGCTGGAGAACATCTCCTTCGGCTACAGCCCGCTCGACAAGCCCCTGCTCACCGGTTTCGACCTGACCGTCGGCCCCGGCCGGCAGGTCGCCCTGGTGGGCGGTTCGGGCAGCGGCAAGTCGACGGTCTCCCGGCTGATCGCCGGCCTGTACACCCCGTGGGAGGGGGTGATCCGCATCGACGGGCAGCGCCTCGACGGCATTCCGCGTGGTTCGCTCGCCGCGTCCGTCTCCTTCGTCGACCAGGACGTGTTCCTCTTCGAGGGCACGGTCCGCGACAACATCGCGCTGTGGGACCCGTCGGTCCCGGACGAGGCCGTGGTGGAGGCGCTGCGCGACGCCGCCCTGGACGACGTGGTGGCGCGTCGGCCGGGCGGCATCCACAGCAGGGTCGAGCAGGACGGCCGCAACTTCTCCGGCGGTCAGCGGCAGCGTCTGGAGATCGCGCGGGCTCTGGTGCGCCGGCCCAGTGTGCTGGTGCTCGACGAGGTGACGAGCGCGCTGGACGCGGAGACGGAGCTGACCGTGATGGACAACCTGCGGCGGCGGGGCTGTGCCTGCGTGGTGATCGCGCACCGGCTCAGCACCGTGCGTGACAGCGACGAGATCGTGATGCTCCAGCACGGCACGATCGTCGAACGCGGGCGCCACGACGACCTGGTGGCCCGCGGCGGGGCGTACGCCGCGCTGGTCAGGGAGCGGTGAGATGACGGACGCGTACGGCGGCGACCTGGTCCTCGGCGCGCTCGGCGCGCTGGGCACGCCGATCGACTGCGGCGGCTTCGGCCGACTGGACCTGGCGGGCCCGCAGACGCTGTGGCTGGTCGCGGCCGGTGCCCTGGACCTGTTCGCGGTGGAAGCCGAGCAGCAGGGCCACTGGCACCACCTCGGCCGGCTGGAGGCGGGCGCGCTGCTACTCGGCCCGGTGACGGGCGCCCGGCACACCCTGGTGGCCCGCCCGCTGCGGGACTGTGTGGTGCGCCGCATCGGGCTGCGCGAGCTGTACCAGGAGCCGCACACGCACAGTTGGTCGTACGACGAGTACGGCACCCCCCAGTACGTGCCGCCGACGTCGAGCCCGCTGGAGTACGGCCTCGCCCTGGGGGTCGGCCGCGGTCTGTCCGTGCTGTTCCAGGCGCCGCTGGCGACCGAGCGGGCGGCCGAGGACGGGGGTACCCCCGTGCGGGCGCAGGCGGGGACGGGGGACGACGAGGACGTCTTCTGGATGCAGGTGCCGCCGGGCAGTGTGCAGTACGGGTCGGTGTACGGCACGGAGGCCGCGGACGACCTGCTGATGGACCCGGCGCTGTGGCAGGGCATGGTCGATCAGCAGTACCGGCTGCTGACCGCGCTGGACCGCTGGATCGAACAGCTGGAGCGCACCCACGAGACGCGCACGGCCGCCGGGATCAAGGCGGGTGAGGCGGCCCGGGCCCAGGCGGACCGCACCCTGCTCGCCTCCATCGGCCGGGCGTCGGCGAAGCCTGCCACGGCCGCCGACGCCGATGCCACCTTTGCCGCCTGCAAACTGGTCGCCCGGGCCGCCGGGATCACGCTCGCCGAGCCGCCGCGGTCAGGCACCGGGGACGACCGGCTCGACCCGGTCGAGCGGGTGGCCCTCGCCTCCCGGGTGCGCACCCGGGCGGTGCGGCTGACCGGCCGCTGGTGGCGGGACGACGTGGGGCCGCTGGTCGGGCACCGGGCGCTGTCCGGGGCGCCGGTGGCGCTGCTGTGGCGGCGCGGCGGCTATGCGGCCGTGCATCCGGCGACCGGCCGGGAGACTCCGGTGGAGAAGGCCAACGCCGAGGAGTTCGAGCCGCGCGCGGTGATGTTCTACCGCCCGCTGCCCGACCGGATGCCCGGCCCGCTCGGCCTGCTGCGGTTCACCACCCGCGGCACCCGCGGCGACCTGCTGGCGCTGCTGCTGTCCGGCCTGGTGACGGTCGCGATCGGCGCGCTCGTGCCGGTCGCGACCGGCAGGGTGCTCGGCGAGTACGTGCCCAAGGCCCAGCAGGGGCTGATCGTGCAGGTCTGTCTGGCCGTCATGATCAGCGGCGTGGTGGCGGCCGCGTTCACACTGCTGCAGAACCTGACCGTCCTCCGGCTGGAGGGCCGTATCGAGGCGACGCTCCAACCGGCCGTCTGGGACCGGTTGCTGCGTCTGCCGACCGGGTTCTTCACCCGGCGCTCGACGGGCGAACTGGCCAGTGCCGCCATGGGTGTCAGCGCCATGCGGCGGATACTCGCGGGTGTCGGCCCGGTGGTCGCCCAGTCGGGGACCGTGGGCGCGATGAACCTGGCGCTGCTGTTCTGGTACGGCGCGCCGATGGCGCTGGCCGCGCTGGGCATGCTAGTGGTCGTCGCGGCCGTGTTCCTGGGCCTGGGGCTGTGGCAGGTGCGCTGGCAGCGGCGGCTGACGGTGCTCGGCAACAAGCTGAACAACCAGGCGTTCCAGACGCTGCGCGGCCTGCCGAAGCTCCGGGTGGCCGCGGCCGAGAACTACGCCTACGCCGCCTGGGCGGGCGAGTTCGCGCGCAGCCGTGAACTCCAGCAGCGCGTGGGCCGGATCAAGAACCTGACCACGGTGCTGGGTTCGGTGTACCTGCCGGTGTGCACCCTGCTGATGTTCATGCTGCTGGCGGGTCCGGCCCGGGGCAGCATGTCGGCGGCGGCGTTCCTCACCTTCAACACCTCGGTGACCATGCTGCTCACCTCGGTCACCCAGCTGACCGGCTCGTTCGTCTCTGCGGTGGCGGCCTGGCCGCTGTTCGAGGAGATCCGGCCGGTGCTGGAGGCGACGCCGGAGGTCCGCACGGCGAACACCCGGCCCGGTCCGCTGTCGGGTGCGGTGGGGGTCCGCCGGCTGTCGTTCCGGTACACCGACGACGGACCGCTCGTCCTGGACGACGTGTCGTTCGAGGTGCGTCCGGGCGAGTTCGTGGCGGTCGTCGGCCCCAGCGGCTGCGGCAAGTCGACCCTGCTGCGGCTGCTGATCGGATTCGACCGGCCGCTTTCGGGCAGTGTCCTGTACGACGGGCAGGACCTGGCGGCGCTCGACCAGTCGGCCGTGCGCCGCCAGTGCGGAGTGGTGCTCCAGCACGCCCAGCCGTTCACCGGGTCGATCCTGGACGTCATCTGCGGGACCGAGGCGTACACGCCCGAGGAGGCGATGGCGGCGGCCGAACTGGCGGGCCTCGCCGAGGACATCAAGCGGATGCCGATGGGCCTGCACACGATCGTCTCCGGCGGCGGCGCGGTCTCCGGCGGGCAGCGGCAGCGCCTGATGATCGCCCAGGCGCTGATCCGGCGGCCCCGCATCCTGTTCTTCGACGAGGCGACCAGCGCCCTGGACAACGACACCCAGCGCACGGTCATCGAGAGCACGCGGGCGCTCGACGCCACGCGTGTCGTCATCGCCCACCGGCTGTCGACGGTGCTGGACGCGGACCGGATCATCGTGATGGAGGACGGCCGGATCATCCAGCAGGGCCCGCCCGCGGAACTGCTCGCCGACACCGGGGGCCGGCTGCACGAGTTGGTGCGGCGGCAACTGGCGTGACAGTTCAGTCGAGTCCGGGCACGGGTGCGCCGGAGGGGACCCCAGCCGCGCGGTAGCCGGCGTAGAACTCCTTCCAGGGCGCACTGATGCCGGCGTGCGAGCCGGTGAAGGTCCCGCCGCGGGCCAGCGCGTCCAGGGCGGTGAGGCACACCTCCCAACCCGCCCCGTTGCGGGCGGCGGTGTTCTCGGCGGCGAGGACGTCGGTGAGGGTGAAGCGGGTGCGCCGGCCGTCGACCTCCTCCAGGTCGAAGTGGAGTTCGTCGCCGCCCCAGTCGAAGGAGAGGTGGCGGGGCGGGTCGACGGCGAGCACCCGGCCGGTCGGCTCCGGCAGGTTCGGGTCGCCCTCGAACCGGACCGTGCCGCCGGGCCGCAGGTCGATCTCGGCGCGCGAGGGGAACCACTGGGCGAGTTCGTCCGGGTCGGTCACGAACCGCCAGACGCGGTCGACGGGGTGGTCGTAGACGCGGCTGAAACAGACGGCGGAGCGGCCGTCGTCCAAGGTCACATAGGTTCCGGTGAGTTCGGCCTGCATGGTGGATCAGTCCTTCGGGGCGGAGGGTCGCGTGCGGTCGTCCGACGTCTCGTCGAGGCGGCGCCCAAGAGCGTCCAGGCCGGCGTTCCACAGCCTGCGGTAGGGCGCGAGCCAGGTGTCGAGTGCGGCCATCGGAGCCGGGTCGAGGGCGTAGACGCGACGCTGTGCCTCCTGCCGGACCCGCACCAGTCCCACCTCCCGGAGCACCTTGAGGTGCTTGGAGGTGCTGGGCTGGCTCAGACCGCACGCCTCCACGATCTCCCCGACGGCCCGCGGGCGCTCCAGGAGGAGCGCGACGATGGCCCGGCGATGAGGGTCGGCGAGAGCGGACCAGAGCACGGTGTCGGACATGGCAGCAATATGCCTCCAGAGTTATATGCCTGTCAAGGAATACGAAACTTCACCCACCTCATCGAAACGTTGCCGTTTCGCTCACGATGGTCTAGCCTCAATGCGTACGAAACAGTTTCGTTCAACTTCTGTTCGTCAAACCCGGAACGACTTCCCTGGAGCGGCTCTCCCATGCCTCAGAAGACCCTGCCCGACGACGCCCTCGCGGGTGCCGTGGAGGCACCGTCCGCGGCACCCCCCTCGCCCCGGCGCTGGTGGATCCTCGCGATCATCGCCGTCGCGCAGCTGATGGTGGTGCTCGACGCCACGATCGTGAACATCGCTCTGCCGTCCGCGCAGGCGGATCTCGGTTTCTCGGACGGCAACCGGCAGTGGATCGTCACCGCGTACGCCCTCGCCTTCGCCTCACTGCTGCTGCTCGGCGGGCGCATAGCCGACCTGTTCGGCCGCAAGCCGGCCTTCCTCGTCGGCGTCGTCGGGTTCGCCGCCGTCTCCGCGCTGGGCGGCGCGGCGAACGGCTTCACCATGCTGGTCATCGCCCGCGCCCTGCAGGGTGCCTTCGGCGCCCTGCTCGCGCCCGCCGCGCTGTCACTGCTCAACACCACGTTCACCGACGCCCGGGAGCGGGCGCGGGCGTTCAGCGTGTACGGCGCCATCGCCGGCGCGGGCGGTGCGGTGGGACTGCTGCTCGGCGGCATCCTCACGGACGCGCTCGACTGGCGCTGGACGCTGTACGTCAACGTGGCCATCGCCGTGGTCGCCTTCATCGGCGGTTCGGTGCTGCTGACCAACCACCGCGACGGCGCGGGCTCCAAGCTCGACGTGCCGGGCACGATCCTGGTCGCCGCCGGTCTCTTCTCTCTGGTCTACGGCTTCTCCAACGCCGAGACGCACGACTGGGATTCGCCGCTGACCTGGGGCTTCCTGATCGCGGGAACCGTGCTGCTGGCCGCGTTCGGCTGGTGGCAGACCCGCGCCGAGCACCCGCTGCTGCCCCTGCGCATCCTGCTGGATCGCGGCCGGGCCGCCTCGTACATCTCGGTGCTGATCAGCGGCGCGGGCATGTTCGGCGTGTTCCTCTTCCTCACCTACTACCTGCAGCTCAACCTCGGTTTCAGCCCGACGAGGACCGGTGTGGCGTTCCTGCCGATGGTCGGCGCCCTGATGGTGACCGCCCAGCTCGGCACCACGGTGCTGCTGCCCAGGGTCGGCCCCAAGACCGTCATCTCGCTGGGCTTCGCCGTCGCCGCCGCGGGCATGGCCTGGCTGACCGGCATCGGGATCGGCTCGGCCTACTCCACCGCCGTACTGCCGCAGCTGATCGTGATCGGCGTGGGCCTCGGCCTGGTCATGCCCCCCGCGATGCAGCTGGCCACGGGCGGGGTCGCCGCCGAGGACGCAGGCGTCGCCTCCGCGACCGTCAACGCCATGCAGCAGGTGGGCGGTTCGGTCGGCACGGCGCTGCTGAACACGCTCGCCGCGAGCGCGGCCAGCGACTACCTGGCCGGCCGGGACGCCACCAGCAAGGTGGTCCAGGCACAGGCGACGATCGAGAGCTACACCACCGCCTTCTGGTGGTCCGCGGGTCTCTTCGCGGTGGGTGCGCTGATCGCGCTGCTCCTCTTCCGCCGCGGTGCGCCGCAGCAGGTCCCCGGCGCCGCGCCCGTGGTGCACATGTGACGACCGTACGGGTTCCGCGGAGCCGCTGAGCGGAGCCACCGGCCGAGGGGCCGCCGTCCACAGGGAGACGGCGGCCCCTCTTCGTCCCCTCGCAGACCACCACGGACGCCTCGCCCGACGCGCCGGCCCTGCCGGACGCCCGCGACGGAGCCGGCCACTCGTGCCCGTGGTGCACGCCTTCCGCACTCGGCGGACCGCTCCGCGGCCCAGCGTCGAGCACGTGATCCGCCGTCCGCCGACGGAGCCGGACTGACGCGGCGTCGCTGTGCCGGCCCCCTTGAAGGAAAGTCAGAAACCCCGCGGACAAGGGATCTTGACGCCGGGCACCGCGTTCGGGCATGTGCGTGCACCCCGTGTGAAGCGTGTGCACGCAACGGTCCGGCACGCACGCTCCCGGCGCACCCGGCCGGGTGGTCCACTGGAATCCGGCCCTCCTGGAAGGCCCCGCGCGGGACGGCGGCTCTCCCGCGTGAACCGGCCGCCGACCCCGTTCCTCCCGCCCGCGGTCGGCGGCCCGGGGCGGGGGGCCGGCGGCCGGGGGCCGATTCCCCCCGGCCGCTGCCGCCCGGCGGTCCCCGTCCGGGTTCTACCGGGTCACCCGGTCACCGCTGCTCCGGGTCACCGGTGCGCCGGGCTCACAGCTGCCAGGAGCGGAGCCGGTCGGCCGCGCCGTACACGTCCGTCTTCCCCGACATCAGGTCGCGGGCGAGGTCGACGAGAGCGCCGTCGGGCGGGTCGATGCCGACGCAGCTGGCGAACATGTAGGCGACCGCCGCGGCGCAGGCGAACCGGGCGTTGGCCGACGGCAGTGGCCTGAGCAGGGCGAGGGTGTGCAGCAGAGCGGCGGCCCGCCAGGCCGGGTCGGAGTCCGCACCGAGCCTGGGCGGGTCCACCCGGTGCCGGGCGACGGCGGCGACCAGCGCCGAGAAGTCGGCGACCGTGGGCTGGTCCGGCAGTACTTCCTCGTGGCGCTGAAGCAGCCAGGGCACATCGACATGGATGACGGGCGGCATCGGTTCAGGCGGCCCGTCCCACGCCCTTGGCCGGCGGTTCGTCGTCCGGGAACGCGGCGGCGAACTCGGCCGCGTGGGCGGCGAAGAAGCTCCGGAACGCCTCGGCGCCCTCCTGCAGCGCCCGGTGCCGGGCAATGTCGGCGGCGGCCGCCTCGCGTACGAGCGCCTTCATCGACGTCCCCCGCTCCTTGGCGATCTGCCGCAGATCCTCTAGCTCCCGTTCGCTGAACTCCACATTGAGAGCTGGCATGACCTCACGGTACCGCTCGGGTACTCAGCGGTAAATATCCGCAGGTCAAGCGCTATCTATCGCGGTACCCACGAAGGGGGAGCACCAGGTCCGACCTCCGCCGGTGCCGGGCCCGTCCGCACAGCAGACCCGTAACCGGAATCCCCGGGACCGGCCGGTGCGGACCCGGCGCGGCTGGTCGGCCGGATCGATGCGGCACGGCGTGAGCACCGTGCGCTCCGGCCGCCGGCACACACTGGGCCTGGTGTTCCACGACGCGTCCTGAGCCCCACAGGGGCGGCGCACCGGCGCGCCGCCACCCCGGCCGGGACCTGTCTGCCGGACGGCCGCGGCGCATGCAGCACAACACCGGTGAGAACCGCCGCCGAGAAGCGCCCCGCTGAGGACAAGCAGCACCACGCCGGTGAGACGTACGTCACTTTCCGCTCCGCGACGTCACATTCACGGTCCTCGAATGCCTCGCAGTAGTGAGCGCGCCATCGGGGAGGCACACGCATGACGCAGAACCCAGCCGGTCACTCCACCGTCCGGTCGGCCGACGTTCCGGCCGACGAGGCCACCGGTCCGTCCGTCGCCCACCGCGAGCCGCTGTTCCGGCTCGTCCACCCCATGCTCGACAGCGCCACCGACACCGAGGACGTCCTGCCGGAGACCTGCCTGTCGTGGACGTCCCGGGACGGCGGCGCCGCCCACGCCGTGACGGTCATGGACCGCACGCCCGACGCCGACCGGGGGTCCGGGGTCCGCATCGTGACCGGCCCCGAGAAGCCCAACCGTGTCCGCGAGGAGGAGTCATGAGCGACGACCGGCGGCCGGGGCAGCCGTCCTCCTCGGAGCGCGTCGCCGACTGGGTCGACGGCCGCCTCGGCCTCCACACCCTCGCCAGGCGGTACCTGCGGAAGGTCTTCCCGGACCACTGGTCGTTCCTGCTCGGGGAGATCTGCCTCTACAGCTTCGTCGTGCTGGTCCTGACGGGCGTCTACCTCACCCTCTTCTTCCACCCGTCGATGAACGAGATGACGTACCAGGGCAGTTACGTCCCGCTCAACGGCATCCGGATGTCCGAGGCGTACGCCTCCACGCTGCACATCAGCTTCGACGTGCGCGGCGGGCTGCTGGTGCGGCAACTGCACCACTGGGCGGCACTCGTGTTCGTCGCGGCGATGCTGACGCACATGATGCGGCACTTCTTCACCGGGTCGTTCCGCAGACCGCGCGAGTTGAACTGGCTGTTCGGCTGGGCGCTGCTGTTCCTCGGGCTGTTCGAGGGCCTGTTCGGCTACTCGCTCCCGGACGACCTGCTGTCCGGGACGGGACTGCGCTTCGTCAACGGCGCCCTGCTGTCCGTGCCGATCGTCGGCACGTATCTGTCCATGTTCCTGCTGGGCGGCGAGTTCCCGGGCCATGACATCGTCGCCCGTTTCTACTCGCTGCACGTCCTGCTGATCCCAGGCGTGATGGCGGCGCTGGTGGTCACCCATCTGCTGCTGGTCGTGCACCACAAGCACACCCAGTTCGCGGGTCCCGGCCGCACCGAGGGCAATGTCGTGGGCGCCCCGTTCCTGCCGGTGTACCTGGCGAAGGCAGGCGGCTTCTTCTTCCTGGTGTCCGGGTTCCTCGCGCTGCTGGCGGCGGTCGCGACCGTCAACCCGGTGTGGGCGTACGGTCCGTTCCGCGCCGACCAGGTCTCCGCGGGCGCCCAGCCCGACTGGTACCTGGGGTTCGCCGAGGGGCTGGTGCGGATCATGCCGGGCTGGGAGATCAACCTGTGGGGCCACACCCTGGCCCTCGGGGTGCTGATCCCGGTGGTCGTCTTCCCGCTGCTCCTGGTGTTCATCGGCGTCTATCCGTTCCTGGAGAGCCGGATCACGGGCGACGGCCGGGAGCACCACCTGCTGGACCGCCCGCGCAACCGGCCGGTGCGCACGGCCGTCGGGGCGGCCTGGATCAGCCTCTATCTGGTCCTGCTCGCGGGCGGCGGCAACGACGTCGCAGCGACCCGGCTGCACCTGTCGGTCAACGCGGTGACCTGGGCGATCAGGGTCGGCGTCGTCGCCGTACCGGCGGCCGTGTTCGTGCTCACCCGGCGCATCTGCCTGGGGTTGCAGCTCAGGGACCGGGAACTGGTGACGCACGGCCGGGAGACCGGCGTGATCGTGCGGCTGCCGAACGGCGGGTACGCCGAGGTGCGGCAACGGCTGGGCCCGGACCGCCGCCACACCCTGACCGCGCACGAGCGGCCGGGGGAACCCGTCGAGCGGGGGAAGGCCTGACCCCGCCCGCCCCCGGTCCGCGACGGACGCGGGGCCGGCTGCCGTCCGGCAGGTCCGGGCGGCGGCCGATCCCTGCCAACCGCCCTTGCTCGGCGACGGAGTCGGCCTCGCGGTCATCGGCGCCGACGGCACCCTGACCGAGTGGAACGCAGGCGCCCGGCGACTGCTCGGCCACACCGCGGCCGACATCGTGGGCCGCGCCGCCCGGCTGCTGGCCGGTGACGGCGTCCCGGCCGCGCCGGCCGGTACCCGCTGGCACGGCACGGTCGACCTGCGCCACCGGGACGGCCGCACGGTGTCGGTCTGGCTGCTCACCCACCACCGGCCGCCGCGCGGCGGCCGGCCCGGCGAGTGGCTCGTCGTCACATCACTCGCCGGCGCCGCCGACGCCGCCCGCTGACCGGCGCGGCGCTCGACCAGTCCCCGTGCGCCATCGCGGTCTACGACGACCGGCTGCGGCTGTGCTGGATGAACGACGCCATGGCCAAGGTGATCGGCCTGCCCGAAGCGCGCCTGCGGGGCCTGCGGCTGTCCGAGATCGGCGGCGATCCGGAGAGCGACGACCTGGAGAACACCCTCCTCGACGTGCTCACCACCGAGCGGCCCCGCAACGTGCAGGCCCACGCACGCGGCGGCGGCGCGAACCGGGCGCACGCCTGGCAGGTCCGGATGGCCCCCGTCCGCGACGCCGACGGGCGGGTGCGGGGCGTGTCGGTGGCCGCCCACGACTTCACCGACAACTACCTCGCCCGGGAGCGGCTGCAACTGGTCAACGAGGCGAGCATGCGCATCGGCAGCACTCTGGACGTCACCCGGACGGCAGCGGAACTGGCGGCTGTGTGCGTACCCGCGTTCACCGACTCCGTCACCATCGACCTGGTGGACCGGCACGACCACGGCGGCGAGATCGTCCCGCCGGTCACCGCGCCGGTCACGCTGCGCCGCATCGCGCATCGCTCCGTGCTGCCCGACGACCCCGACCTGACCGGCCCCGGCCAGGTCACCGTCTACGCGGCATGCACCGCCCAGGCCGACTCACTCGTCTCGGGCCGCGCGGTAGTGGGCTCGCTGCCGTCCGACCGGATGTCCCGGTGGCCGGCCCTGGACCAGGCGCGCGCCCCGTGGTCCCAGGAGCACGGCGTCCAGTCCATGATGGCCGTGCCGATCCAGGCCCGCGGGCTGACCCTCGGGGTCGCGGTCCTCACCCGGCACCGCGGTCCTGGTCCGTTCACCCCCGACGACGCCCTGCTGGCCGAGGAGATCACCGCCCGGGCCGCGGTCTGCATCGACAACGCCCGCCGCTACCGCCGCGAACGCGAGACCGCCCTCGCCCTGCAGCACAGCCTGCTGCCCCGAGCACTGCCGCGCACGGCGGTCGTACAGACCGCGTACCGCTATCTGCCCGCGGCCCGCGCCGGGGTGGGCGGTGACTGGTTCGACGTCATCCCGCTGTCCGGGATGCGGGTCGCCATGGCCGTCGGAGACGTCGTCGGCCACGGCATCCAGGCATCGGCCACCATGGGACGGCTGCGCACCGCCGTGCGGACCCTCGCCAACATCGATCTGGCGCCGACGAGTTGCTCACCCATCTCGACGACCTGGTGGTCCGGCTGTCCGAGGAGGGGGACGAGGCGGGTGGCGACGCCGGCCCCGGCGCGGTCGGCGCGACCTGTCTGTACGCCGTCTACGACCCGGTGTCGCGGCGCTGCACCCTGGCCCGCGCCGGGCATCCTCCGCCGATGCTGGTGCCGCCCGGCGGCACCCCTCGCCAACTGGACCTGCCCGCCGGGCCGCCTCTGGGCGTGGGCGGGCTGCCGTTCGAATCGGCCGAGGTGAAACTGCCCGACGGCAGCCTGCTCGCGCTGTACACGAACGGTCTGATCGAGAACCGGGACCGGGACTCCGGCACTGCCCAGCGGCTGCTGCTCGACGCTCTGGCGCCGCGCAGGGACGGCACCGGCTCCGTGGACTCCGTGGACGAGACCTGCGACCGGATCCTGCGGTGCCTGCTCCCGCCGGACGGCGCCCCGGACGACGTGGCCCTGCTGCTGGCGCGCACCCGCGGACTGCCCGCCTCCCAGGTGGCCGCGTGGGACATCCCGGTGAACCCGGCCCTGGTGGCACCGATCCGCAAGAAGGTCGTGGAGCAGCTGAACGCCTGGGGGCTGAGCGGGATCGTGTTCACCGCGGAGCTGGTGGTGAGCGAGCTGGTCACCAACGCCATCCGGTACGGCGCGCACCCCATCCGGCTGCGGCTGGTCCAGGGCGCGCACCACCTGACCTGCGAGGTGTCGGACGCCAGTCACACGGCACCGCACCTGAGGCGTGCCAAGACCTGGGACGAGGGCGGCCGGGGGCTGCTCCTGGTCGCCCAGCTCACCCAGCGCTGGGGCAGCCGGCACACGGCCGAGGGCAGGACGATCTGGGCGGAGCTGGCACTGACCGAGGAGGACTGACGGCCGCCCGACCCGGGGCACCCGGCCCAGGGCTCAAACGATCAACCGATGGACGATCAGGCGATGAGCCAGGGACGTACCTGCTTGCGCGCCTCGTGCAGCCGGGACTTGAGCGTGCCGAGCGGGATGCCGATGCGCTCGGCGATCTCGGCGTACTCCAGCTGGCAGATGTCGCGGAAGACCAGCGGCGCGACCAGGTCGGGGCGCTCGCGCTCCAGCCGGTCCAGCGCCTCCAGCAGGTCCAGCCGGGAGCCGGCGATGACACTGGTGGTGCGGGGGTCCACCCGTTCCATCGGCTCGATGACGGCGGGCTGCTCGGCGGCCCGGCGCTTGAGCTCGCGATACTTCTGCCGGGCGCAGTTGGAGACGACCGTGAACAGCCAGGTGCTGAAGCGGCTGCGGCCCTCGAAGGTGGAGATTTTGCGGGCGACTTGCAGAAGGACGTCCTGCGCGGCCTCCTCCGCGTCCTCCCGGCACGGCAGGAAGCGCCCGCAGCGCCGGACGACTTCCGGCCGGACCTCGGCCAGCAGCCGGTCAAGGGCCGCCTGATCGCCGGCGGCGGCGAGCCGGGCGAGGTCTTCGGTCAGCATCGGGTCGTGCACGGGAGGCCCCCCTAGAAGTCGATCTCAAGGAAGGCATGATAGTCCTATGCAACCCCGCGAACGGATCGGCCGCTATCTTCTGGAACGACGCCTGGGCACCGGTGCCTTCGGCACCGTGTGGCTAGCCCACGACGACCAGCTCGACGCCCCGGTCGCGGTGAAAGTCCTCGCCGACAACTGGTCGCACCGGCTCGACGTGCACGACCGGTTCCTCTCCGAGGCCCGGCTGCTGCGCCGGGCCGACTCCAAACGAGTCGTGCAGGTCTACGACATCGGTGAACTGCCCGACGGCAGACCGTACTTCGTGATGGAGTACGCGGACGCGGGCACCCTGGCCGATCTCACGGCCGCGGGTCCGCTCCCGGTGCCGCAGGCACTGCGGCTGACGGCACTGGCGGCGCGCGGCGCGGCGGCGCTGCACGAGGCGGGGATCGTGCACCGCGACATCAAGCCGAGCAATGTGCTGCTGCGCACCGCGTCCGACGGCAGCCGCCGGGTGCTGCTGGCCGACCTGGGGCTGGCCAAGTACCTGGCGCAGGGATCGGGGCTGACCCAGGCCGCCGGGTCGGCCGGGTACCAGCCGCCCGAGCAGGCCGAGATGGGCGCGGGCATCGATGCGCGCGCCGACGTCTACAGTCTCGGCGCGGTCGGCTACGAGCTGGTGACGGCCACGGTGCCGGCCGCACCGGGCCAGGTGGTACCGCCCGAGCAGCTGCGGCCGGACCTCGACGAGGAGGTCGGGCGGGCCCTGATGCGCGCGCTGGAACCGGACCCGGAACGGCGCTGGCAGAGTGCGCTGGCCTTCGCGGAGCAGTTGGACCGGCTGGCGGCACGTCCCTCCGTGCCGGTGCCGGTGCCGGGCAAACCGCCCGCCGTGGTCAGGAAGCGGGCCGGCGTCTTCGGGCTGGCCGGCGCCGCGGTCCTCGCGGCCGGCGTCGCGGCCCTCGCCGTCACGCTGGTGAACCGGCAGTCGGCGCCGGACACGGTGCAGGTCAAGGACGCCACCGGCCGGATCGTGACGGACGTTCCCGCGGCCTGGGCCCGACGGCTGCGCGACTCCGGCTGGGACCCGCAGGCGCTCGGCCTGGACTCCGCGCGGGAACCGGGGCTGGCCGTCGCCGACGACCTGTCCCGCTGGCAGAACCTGTCGGCCCCGGTGAACGGGGTGTTCATCGGCCTGAGCGAGCACGGCGAGGTGGCGTCCGAGGTGGACGCCCTCACCCACATCGGCTGTCACTACGCCGGCAGCCGTGCCTTCTCCGACGCGCGGTGGAAGGGCCGGATCCGGACCTGGGACAAATGCTCCGGCGGCGGCTCGGTCACGGAGGCCGCCCTGTCCTCGGCGGCCGGTAAGACGCAGCCCCAGGTGTACGTGCAGATCCGCGAGCACGGGGGCGCGGACGCGGCCGACGGGATACTCCGCTCGCTCCGGGTCACCTGAGAGGACGGCGGCAAGCGCGGCGGGCCGGGGAAGAATGACTGCAGGCGGCGAACCTTTTCCGCGGCCCGTGCATCGGAGTGTGATGACGGCGCTCGGCGCCCCGGGCACGCATCCGGCGCATGCCCCGTAGACCCCAGGAGTGTTGACAGACATGGCGTACACGTCCCAGACCCCACACCGGGCGGCGGTCCTCGTGGCCGCCGTCGCCGTCCTGGGCCTCCTGGCCGCCTGCGGCAACGAGACCGGCGGCCAGAGCAGCCCGCAGAAGGTCTCGGGCACGGCGGCGCCCGCGACCGGCAGCCCGACGACGGACGGCGGCGCGACCGGAGACACGCCCGCGGGGGCCGCGACGCCGCCGCCCGTGCGGACGAACAGCGAGTCCGCCACCGGCGGTGTGTCCTCCCCCACCCCGCCGTCCACGGACGGCGGATCCCGCTGCCGCACCTCCGAGCTGAGCGCCGCGGTGGGCGGCAACAACCCGGGCGCCGGCCAGGAGAACTTCCCGGTCGTGCTCACCAACAAGTCCTCCCGCACCTGCACCGTGCGCGGCTTCCCCGGAGCCGCCTTCGTGAACGCCTCCGGAGAACAGCTCGGCCCGGACCCCAGGCGTTCCTCCGGCACGCCCGCGACGGTGACGCTGAAGCCGGGGCAGCGCGCCTGGGCGGGACTGACCTTCTCCAACCCGGAGGTCAGCGGTGCACGGACGGCGACGCCCGCCGCGCTGCTGATCACCCCGCCCGACGAGCACGACCACCTGAAGGTGGCGTGGACGGCCGGCGAGGTGCCGGTGTCCGGGAACGCGTCCTCGGTCTCCCTGTCGGTCTTCGCCCCCGGAAGCGGCGCCTGACCCCGCTGCCCGCCCCCACCGACCCCGCCGTCCGCTTGCCGGGCGGCGGGGTTCGTCATGAGCGCGCCATGACTGTCACAGCGCGGCAACACATGCCGGCCGGCCCGACCTTTGTGCCGCGACCGCACATCGAACCCGACAACCGCACGGCGAAGGGGCCCTGCCCGGGGCCCGTGACAGGAATTCGGGGACGTACATGAGCGGCATCTCACGCAGGCGCATGCTGACCGCCGGAGCGACGGCGGGCGCCCTCGGCGCTCTCTCGGCCTGCTCGAAAGGTACCTGGAGCGCGGGTGGCGGCCTCGCCGCGGGCGGCTCGGCCACACAGCAGGCCAGGCCGGTGCGGCCGATCGGGGACGGCTCCACCGCGGACACCGGCGCCCAGCCGAAGCAGCCGAAGGCCACCCGGCTCGCGGCGGGCACCCGGCCGCCGCAGTTCGTGGTGTTCTCCTGGGACGGCGCGGGCGAACTCAGCAACCAGTTGTTCTCCCGGTTCCGCAAGGTGGCGGCCGAGCACGGCGCGTCGATGACGTTCTTCCTCAGCGGCATCTACACGCTGCCCGAGTCCAAGAAGCACCTCTACCACCCGCCGCAGCACGACGTCGGCGCCTCTGCGATCGGCTATCTCGCCGACCGGCACATCCACGCCACGCTCCAGCAGGTGCGCGGCGCCTGGCTGGAGGGCCACGAGATCGGCACCCACTTCAACGGGCACTTCTGCGGCGAGGACGGCGTACGCAACTGGTCGTCCGCGGATTGGCGCAGCGAGATCGACCAGGCGATCGACTTCGTCACGAACTGGAAGACGAACACGGGCTTCACCGACCTCGAACCGCTGCCCTTCGACTACCGCAAGGAGCTGGTCGGCGCCCGCACCCCGTGCCTGGAGGGCCAGTCCGCGCTGCTGCCGACGGCCGCCGCGCTCGGCTGGAAGTACGACGCCAGTTCCCCCGGCGGGCTGCAGATCTGGCCGAACAAGGTGCAGGGCGGCAGGATCTGGGACTTCCCGCTGCAGTCCATACCGTTCTCCGGGCACTCCTTCCAGGTGCTCTCGATGGACTACAACCTGATGGCCAACCAGTCCGAGGGCCGTCCGACCGGCGACCGTTCCCAGTACGAGGCGTGGCGCGTCCAGGCCCGGGACACCTATCTCGCCGGGTTCCGCCGTGCCTACGAGTCCAACCGGGCGCCGTTCTTCATCGGCAACCACTTCGAGCGCTGGAACGGCGGCATCTACATGGACGCCGTCGAGGAGGCGATCGGCGAGATGGCCAAGTTCGACGACGTGCGCTTCGTCTCCTTCAAGCAGTTGGTGGCCTGGCTGGAGGCGCAGGACCCGGCGGCGCTGCGCCAGATGCGCACACTCGACCCGGGGCAGTCCCCGACGGGCGGCTGGGCGGAGTTCCTGGGCGGGGCCGGTGCCGGCTCCTCGTGACGGCCGGCCGGCGTTCCCGACGGCCGCCCCCGCTCGTCACGGCGCGGGCCGGCTCGGCGGTGTCCTGGTCAGGTCCCCGTACGCGCCCGCAACCGGTAGGCGCCCGGCGGAAGGCCGTAGCGCGCCCGGAAGACCCGGCTGAAGTGGAACGGACTGGGGAAACCCGATGCCCGGGCCACCCGTTCCACGGTCAGGTCGGTGCCCTCCAGCAGCCGGACCGCGTGCCGCAGCCGGGCCTCGCGCAGCGCGCGCATCGGGGAACGGCCGGTCTGCCGGGTGAACAGGTGGGCGAACCGGGAGGGCGACAAGGCGGCATCCGCGGCGAGTGAGGCGACGGTGTGCGGGGCCCCGGGGTCGGCGGCCATCAGCTCCTCTGCCCGGCGTACCCGTGCGTCGAGTCCGCCCGGCGCCGCCGGCCGGCCCGCCGGACCGGTCGTGAGCAGCACGATCTCCTCCAGTGCGCACAGGGCCAGGTCCCGGGCCGCGCTGCTGTGCGCGACCGAGACCGGATCGCCCTCCACGGGAACGGCTTCGGGCGGCGCCCCGGCTCCCGTCCAGCGGGCGTCGGCGAGCATCCGGCCGAACGCCGCACCGACCCGGTCGCGCAGACCGCCCGGGGCGGGAGTGAGGGCGTACAGCCCGTCGGCGACGGCGTGCGGGCCGAGCCGCTCGGCCCAGCCGGGACGGGCCGGGCAGTGCGTCCACCAGAAGCGCCAGTGCCGGGCGCCCGGCGCGACCGCGTACCGGTGCGCCACCCCCGGAGCGAGGACCACCAGGTCCCCGGCGCCCGCGTACACCCCGGCGGTGCCCCGGCCGACCAGTCCGCGCCCGCCCGTGGTCCAGGTGAACAGCCAACTCGGCGCCCCGCCGGGCCGGTTGACGCTGTACCCGGTGTCCTGGTCGAAGTGGCCGACCACGACAACGCCGGGCGGCGGGGAGGGAGTGCCGGGCGCGGCAGCCCCGGGCAGTTCCACAGCTGTCATGGGCATCCTCCGGACACTTGCGTGGGCCTAGCGTGGCGGGCGGGAACACCGCACCGGGGAGAGAACCGAGGAGTGGACGATGACAGCCACGGACACCGGCGCCACCGGCGCCCCCATCTTGCCCGAGGACCTGCGGCGGCGGCTCGGGGAGTTCGAGGAGCAGGGCTTCACCGTCGTCCGCGGGCTGTTCGGGCCCGCGGACACCGAGCGGTTGTGCGCCGAGTTCGCGGCGCTGCACGCGGCCGGGCCGGTGCCGGGACACTTCGAGCCGCGGCCGGCCCCGGAGGGCGGTCCGGCCGACCCGCTGCACCTCTACCCGCGGGTGATGCATCCGCACGAGATCAGCGCGCTCGCCCGGGAGGTCCTGGTGGACGCCCGGCTGCGGCCGGTTCTGGAGGCGCTGCTCGACGAGGAGGTCCTGGCCGCGCAGAGCATGTTCTACTTCAAGCCGCCGGGGGCCCGCGGCCAGGCGCTGCACCAGGACAACTTCTATCTGCGGGTCGAGCCGGGCACCTGCGTGGCCGCCTGGCTCGCCTGCGAGGCGATCGACCGGGACAACGGCGGCCTCGAAGTGGTGCCGGGCACCCACCGGATGGACCTGTTCTGTCCCGAGGAGGCGGACGTCCGGGAGTCGTTCGCCCGGGAGTACGTGCCCCCGCCGCCCGGTCTCGCCGCCGTGCCCGTGGACATGGCGGCGGGTGACGTCCTGTTCTTCAACGGCAGTCTGGTGCACGGCTCCGGGCCCAATCGCACCGCCGACCGCTTCCGCCACTCGTTCATCGGCCACTACGTGGGCCGCTCCGCGCGGCGGATCGGCGCCCACTACCGGACGCTGTCCCTCTTTGGCGAGCGGATCCGGCTTCCGGAGAGCGAGGGCGCCGGTCCGTGCGGCACCGGGTTCGCGCCGCATGGACCGCACTGACCGTCAGTGGCCGCTGACGGCGTGCGGGATGTAGGGCTGCTCCAGCTCCTCGATCTCCTTGTCGCTCAGCTCCAGTTCCACGGCGGCCACCGCGTCCTGAAGGTGCTGCGGCTTGGCCGCGCCGACGATCGGCGCGGTCACCGTGGCCCGGTGCAGCAGCCAGGCGAGGGCGATCCGGGCCCGCGGCACACCGCGCTCGGCGGCGATCCGGGCGACCGCCTCGACGATCGAGCGGTCGCTCTCCAGGTAGAGGCGGCTGCCGAAGTCGTCGGTCGCGCTGCGGTCGGTGACGGTGCCCCAGTCACGGGTGAGGCGGCCGCGGGCGAGCGGGCTCCAGGGCAGCACGCCCACACCCTGGTCCGCGCAGAGCGGAAGCATCTCCCGCTCCTCCTCGCGGTAGAGCAGGTTGTAGTGGTTCTGCATGGAGACGAACTTGGTCCAGCCGTGCCGCTCCGCCGTGTACTGGGCCTTGGAGAACTCCCACGCGTACATCGAACTGGCCCCGAGGTAGCGCACCTTGCCCGCCTTGACCAGGTCGTGCAGCGCCTCCATGGTCTCCTCGACCGGAGTGTCGTGGTCGTAGCGGTGGATCTGGTACAGGTCGACGTAGTCGGTGCCGAGGCGGCTGAGGCTGTGGTCGATCTCGGTCATGATCGCCTTGCGGGACAGTCCGCCCCCGTTGGGCCCGGGCCGCATCCGGCCGTGCACCTTGGTGGCGAGCACGATCTCGTCGCGCCGGGCGAAGTCGCGCAGCGCCTTGCCGACGATCTCCTCGCTGGTGCCGTCGGAGTAGACGTTCGCGGTGTCGAAGAAGTTGATGCCCGCCTCCAGCGCCTGCCGGATGAGCGGACGGGACGCCTCCTCGTCCAGCGTCCACTCGTGCGTGCCCCGGTCGGGCAGCCCGTAGGTCATGCAACCCAGACAGATCCGGGAGACGTCCAGGCCCGTCGAACCGAGCTTCACGTACTGCATCGTTGCTGCTCCTGCCTTGGGGCGGTTACCTTCTCGCAGCGTACGTGGTCACCCGGGGCCGGCTTGACTGCTTCGGGTCCTGCGGCTTTGATCGTGATCACGTGTCCGGCACGCGCGGCGTGGACACGCAGAGGTGCGCCCAGCCGGTGACGGACACGTTCCCAGCCCGGCCGAAGTCGCCAGGACCGCCGTGGTCCGAGGCGGGGCCGTACCCGCGATCTGCTGGAGCGGTCCATGCCCGCGAAGCGTGCTGTGCGCACCGGAGGTCCCGTGCCGGCCACCGGGGCGAGGATCCTCACCGTGCTTGTCTCGACTGCCTTGCTGCTGACCGGCTGCGGGTCCCCCGGGGACGCCGCGCGGCCCGGTCCCGGGCCGGACCCTACGGCGTCCTCGGTGCGGCTCCCGCCCCGGCACGCCGGCTTCGACTACCAGATCGGCGGCGGCTATCCGCCCCCGGCCGGCGTCCGCGTCGTCAGCCGCGACCGCACGGCGTCACCGGCCCCCGGCCTCTACAACATCTGTTATGTGAACGCCTTCCAGGCCCAGCCGGACGAGGCGGCGGCGTGGCCGGCCGACCTGCTGCTGCGGGACGCGCACGGCGAACCGGTCGTCGACGAGGACTGGGGCGAGCCGCTGCTAGACATCTCCACCGCGGCCAAGCGCAGGCGGGTGGCGGAGCGGGTCGACCGCTGGATCGACGGCTGCGCGGACAAGGGCTTCGACGCCGTCGAGCCGGACAACTACGACAGTTACACCCGGTCCGGGAAGCTGCTGACGGCCGGCGACGCAACCGCTTTCATCGCGCTGCTGTCCCGGCACGCGCACGCCCGGCACCTGGCGATCGCGCAGAAGAACACGCTGGAGCTGGCCGACCGCAGGCAGCGCACGGGCCTCGACTTCGCGCTGGTGGAGGAGTGCGCGGAGTGGGACGAGTGCGGTGCCTACGCCGACGCGTTCGACGACCGTGTCCTGGTCGTCGAGTACACGGACGGCGGGCTGCGCAAGGCGCTCGCGGGCTTCGGCGACCGCCTGAGCATCGTCCGCCGGGACCGCGCGGTGTCGACACCGGGCAGCGCCGGTTACGTCCGTGAGGTGCGCTGAGTCCGGACGAGGTGCCGGGTCAGGGGCGCTCCAGCAGGTCCAGCGCGCGTTCGCCCTGCACGTCCGGCCGCCGGCCGCTCCCGCCGGTGTACAGCCGACGGACACCCATGCGTGCAGCCGTGACGGGCTCGCCCGGTGGGCAGGTGGGCTCAGCCGGGTTCGCCGGTCACCGTGATGGCACCGACCGGGCAGGCCCGTGCCGCGTCCCGGACCAGGGGGTCGCCGCCGCCGTCCTCCCGTCCGGGCAGCAGCAAGCTGAAGCCGTCGTCGTCCTGGGTGAAGACGCTCGGGGCGGTCAGGGCGCACTGGCCGGCGCCGATGCAGACGTCTCGGTCGATCTCGATATGCATGGCCGTAGCCTCTTACCAGGTCACGGGGAGTTCCAGCATCCCCTGGATCGTGTCGCCGGGCTTGAACGGGATCTCGTTCGCCACAGCGGCGAGCCGGAGCCCGGGCAGCCGTTCGAGCAGGGCGGCCAGGGCGATCTCCAGCTCGGTCCTGGCCAGGTTCTGGCCGAGGCACTGGTGGATGCCGAAGCCGAAGGCGACGTGATGGCGGGCCGAGCGGTGCCAGTCGAGCGAGTCGGGCCCGGGGTAGACCCCCTCGTCGCGGTTGATGACCGAGGTCGAGAAGACCACGCCCTCGCCGGCTCGGATGGTCGTCCCGGCCACCTCGACGTCCTCGGTGGCCACCCGCAGCAGGCCGTCCGCGATGGACAGCATCCGCAGCAGTTCCTCGACCGCCGCGGGCACCAGGGAGGGGTCGGCGCGCAGCTCGGCCAGCCGCTCGGGGTGCTGGAGCAGCGTGAAGGTGCCGAGGGAGATCATGTTGGCGGTGGTCTCGTGTCCCGCGACGAGCAGGACGATCGCCAGGGCGACCAGTTCGTCGCGGTCCGGCGTGCCCTCGCGCGCCTGCTGCTCGACCAGTTCGTCGATCAGTCCGTCGCCGGGCTCCTTGCGCTTGCGGTCGATCAGGGCGCCCAGGTACTCGTCCAGCCGGTCCCGGGCGTCCTGCGTGGCGTCGGCCGAGGGACCGCGCAGCAGCAGCCGGGACTGCTCCTCGAAGAACTCGTGGTCCGCGTACGGGACGCCGAGCAGCGCGCAGATCACCATCGAGGGCACGGGCATCGCGAACGCGCTGACCAGTTCGGCGGGCGGCCCCTGGGCGATCATCCGCTCCAGCAGGTCGTCGACGATGCGCTGGATGCTCGGCCGCAGCGCGGAGGCCCGCTTGAGCGTGAAGCTGGGGATCATCATGCGGCGCTGGGTGTGGTGCTCGGGGTCGTCGACGCCCAGCAGGGCCGCCTTGCGGTCACGGACGCCGGCGAACCGGGGTGTCGTGATCGGGAAGCCGGCGCGGGTGCGGTTGCTGGACAGTCGCGGGTCGGCCAGCAGGTCCCGTGCGAGGCCGTGCCCGGCGACGAGCCAGGCCGGGCGGCCGTCGTAGAGGGTGACCCGGGTCAGCGGCCGGGCGGCGCGCAGCGGGTCGTAGCCGGTGGGCGGGTGGTAGGGGCAGGTCCGGTCCTGGGGGAAGGCGACGGGTTGCGACAGTTCCGTCATCGAAGACCTCACAGACGAAGAGTGCGTCGTGCCGATCTTCATTAGATGCCCGAGGCACCTATCGCGCGACGCCAGGTACGGCCGAACGGTCACCTGCGGAATCCAGCCGGGAAGCGATTCTTCCGTTTCGTGCGCTGCCGGCCCGCGCAGGGGCGCGCCGGGAACTGGAATCAGCCATTCCACAATAGTCGCCGGGAAGGGCGACCGCCGTACGCCACCTGGCGGTACCGTCGACCGGCCCGGCCGGGCGGCGACCCGGTGCGGTGCGGATGAATCCCGTGATCACCGGTGTTGAATCGAGCTGTCAGCGAGCCGTGTCCGGCAAGGAGAGGAACAGCATGCCTGTAGAGGGCGAGTACGAACCCAGTCCGACCGCATGGGTCCGGGAGCAGGTCGAGTTGTACGAGAGTTCCGGCGGGACCCAGGGCACCACGCTGATGGACACCGGACTGCCCGTCATCGTGCTGACCAGCCGCGGAGCCCGCAGCGGCAAGGTCCGCAAGACGCCGCTGATGCGGGTGGAGCACGACGGGCGGTACGCCGTGGTGGCCTCGCAGGGCGGTGCGCCCAAGCATCCGGTCTGGTATTTCAACATCACCGCCGACCCGCACGTGGAGTTGCAGGACGGGCCGGTCAAGGCGGACATGACGGCCCGGGAGGTCACCGGCGCGGAACGGGCCGAGTGGTGGCAGCGGGCGGTGGCCGCGTACCCGCCGTACGCCGAGTACCAGGAGCGGACGTCCCGCGAGATCCCGGTCTTCGTCCTCGAACCGGCCACGGGGAGCTGAATTCGGCCGCTCACCGGCACCATCCGGAAAATCTGCCGCGGGCAGGCATGAACGGGCCGGGCCCGGGCACCTTCTGCGTCAGGCCCCGCCGCGTTCCCCCGTCGCGGCGGGGCTTCTCCTTCCCTCCCCCGCCGACCGGCCGCCGGTCACGTCCAGGAGGACTCACCGGCCCCGGAGCGACCGGAAGCGCGGGCTGTGGCAGCGGGGCGGGCGAGCCCGCGAGGAGGCCACCGACGGCCCGGGCGACGGCGAGCACCGGATCGGCCACGCGCGCCACCGGCACGGCGACCCGCGTCCGGCGGCCGGCCCTGCGCCGCGTCCCTCCGACGGTGCGGACCGCTCGGCGCCCGGCGCTCAGGTATGCAGCCCGTGGAGTGCCGACCGGCCCAGCTTCCACCCGGTCGGGCCCGGCGCTTTCCGGCCGTCGGCGCCGTCGCGGACGTACCCGTCGCGTACGCGTACTCGTCCGGGAGACGGCACCCGCGTACGCACCCGTCGTGGATGTCCCCGTCGCGCCCTGGAGCACCGGCCCACGGCGGCCCGCCGGTGGAACGTTCCGGACTGCGTGCCGCGGCGCTCCGGGTGACCATGAGGGGTGTGAACACGATGCGTGCCATCAGCCAGGACGTCCTCGGCGGTCCCGAGGTGCTCAAGGAAGTGCAGTTGGAGCGGCCGGCGCCGCGCCCGAACGAGGTACTGGTCCGGGTCTGCGCCGCCGGGGTCAACCCCACCGACTGGAAGCACCGCGCCGGCGGTGGCTTCCTGGGCGAGCCGCCGTTCGTCCTCGGGTGGGACCTCTCCGGCACGGTGGAGGAGACGGGGATCGGCGTGGCCGCGTTCACGCCCGGGGACGAGGTCTTCGGCATGCTGCCCTACCCGTTCGGGCACGGCTCGCACGCCGAGTACGTCATCGCCCCGGTCCGGGCGCTCACCCGTAAGCCGGCCGGGATCGGCCATGTGCAGGCGGGCGCGCTGCCGCTGGTGTCACTGACCGCCTGGCAGACCCTGGTGGAGACGGCGGAACTGGCTGCGGGGCAGCGGGTCCTGGTGCACGCGGCGGCCGGCGGCGTCGGACATGTCGCGGTGCAGATCGCCAAGGCGCGGGGCGCGTACGTGATCGGCACGGCGAGCGCGGGCAAGCACGACTTCCTGCGGAGCCTCGGCGTGGACGAGGCCGTCGACTACCGGAGCACGGACGTCACGGAGGCCGTGCGGGGCGTCGACGTCGTACTGGACACCCTCGGCGGCGACAACGCCGTCCGGTCGCTGCGGGTACTGCGCCCGGGCGGGATCGTGGTGTCGATCGTGCCGGTCGGCACGCGGGAGTTCTACGACGAGGCCGCGCGGCTGGGCGTGCGGGCGGCCCGCATCCTGGTGGACGCCGACCGCGCGGGCATGCAGGCGATCGCCGCCCTGGTGACGGAGGGCCGGCTGCGGGCCACGGTCGCCGAGACGTTCCCGCTGTCCGAGGCCGCTCGGGCGCACGAGTCGGGCGAAACCGGTCGGACGTCAGGGAAATTGGTCCTGGTCACGGCCTGAACTGGACGCCGTCCAGCCAAACTCGAAGACATATGTCAATCGAACATGCTCAAATTCGTTCTATCGAGGGTAACTTGCAGAGCGGGGAACGGATCCCGGCACTGGTGGGAGGTGACGACGTGCGCCCGGAACCGCGGCAGGAATCCGCACCGCTCACCAGGCACCTGCGCGTCCGCGAGGACCGCGGGCACACGGTGCTGGAGTTCCACGGGGAGATCGACATCGCGGTGGCCGACGAACTGGCCCCGCGGCTGGACCGGGTGACGGACCGGCGCGGCGCCCGGATCGTGATCGATCTGCGGAACATCGAGTTCTTCGACTGCTCGGGGCTGCGCCTGCTCTACCGGGCCCGCACCCGGGTGCTGGACCACGGCGGAACGCTGCACCTCGTGTGCACCCAGCCGCTGACCCTGCGGGTCCTGCGGGTCACCGGCCTGGCCCGGCTGCTGCCCCCGCGCCCGACGCTGGAGGCGGTCCTGGAACAGCCCGAGACCGCGCCCGGCTCCTGGTGACCCCGGCGCCGCGCCGCCGCACGTCAGGGCCGGTACGGCTGCGGCGCGTCCGGTGACGGCCCGGTACCGGGCGCGTCGAACAGGGCGCTGACGGACTCGCCGTTGTGGATGCGGCGCACGGCGTCGGCGAGCGCCGGGGCGATGGACAGGACCCGCAGCTTGCGCTCGTGCCCGGCCCGCTGCTCCGCGGGCTGCACCTCCAGACAGTCGTTGGCGAACCGGCTGACCCGGGTGGGGCTGAGCGGCACACCGAGGTGCGCGCAGACCTCCTGGACGAGCTAGGGATGGGCACTGCCACTGAAGACGGCAATGTCTCGGTCCGCTCCTCGCATGATCATCACGGGGGTGCGGGGCTCAGGTTACTGAGGGCGGCCGCGGTCACCTCAGGAGGCCGCCGGGGCGGAGGGGGATGTCGGGGCGTCGGCGGAGGCTCACCGCGTGGGTGTGCGCCCCGCGTACCCCGGTCCGCACCGCATCGGCCAACTGGACGGCCTGGCAAGGCGGTTGGAAGGGCATACGGAAGGCAGGAAAGGGGAACGGCGACATGACGACTTCCAACAGGCTGCTGCCCGGACGCATGCCGGGCTGGGCGAAGGCCCTGACCGCCGTCGTCCTGGTCCTCGCGGCGGTCTTCGCCGGGATCCGGCTGGCCGTGCTGCCCGGCATCAAGGACCTGTTCGGCACCGAGACGCGCGACCGCTCGGGACCGGCCCTGCTCGAATCCATCAAGGACATGAGCCGCTACGACGCCGCCTCCGGCACCTTCCAGGTCGTCGTGGACCTGGAGAAGGACGCGAAATTGCTGCCCGACGCGATCCGCGGCACCCGCACCCTGTACGTCGGGACGGGCACCGTGGACGCCTATGTCGACCTCGGCCGGCTGGGCGAGCGGGACGTGACGGTCGACGGGGACCGCACGTCGGCCACGCTCCACCTGCCGCACGCCCTGCTGGGGAAGCCGTCCCTGGACGCCGACCACTCGTACACCGTCTCCAAACAGCGCGGACTGCTCGACCGGCTCGGCGACTTCTTCTCCGACAACCCCAACAGCGAACACGCCGTGCAACGGCTCGCCGTGCGGCACATCGGCGAGGCGGCCCGCGGCAGCGGGCTGACCGCCCGGGCCGAGACGAACACGACCGCCATGCTCCGCGGGCTGCTGCGCTCCCTCGGATTCACGGAGGTGCACATCACGTACGGGAGCTGACCGCGCCGACCCGCCGGGCGGTACGCGCGCATCGTGGGGCGGTTCCGGGGTAACCGCCCCACCACGCAGGCAAGCCGACGACAGGAGGACCGCATGGCCCGCACCGCCGCACAGCTGCGCACCGGCGGAAACGACACTCCGACGGGCAGGCGTCGCCCCGCAAGCAGCACCCGTTCCCCCGGCGCCTCAGCAGACCGTCGCAGGACCGGCAGTGGCACCGGCACCGGCGCCGCCGCCAGGTCCGGGCGCTCCGGTGCATCCGGGGGTTCCGGCTCCAAGGGCTCCGGGAAGTCCGGGAGTTCCGGTGCATCCAGGCACTCCGGTACGTCCAGGAGTTCCGGCAAGGCCACGGGCCGGGGCAAGGGCGCCGCTGCCGCCAAGTCCCGGCGTCCCGTGGCATCCCGGGGCCTGGCGGGACTGCTCCGACCGCTTCGCGGCGGTGGCTTTGCGAAGGCGCGGGGCGCCGACAAGCCGCACCGCGGTGCCCGGCGGGCCGGTGGCGCGGCGCGGCCGTCCGCTGCGGACCGGCGCACGCTCCCGTGGCCGGTGCGGCTGGCGGCGATGCTGGTCGCCTTCGTGTGCATGGTGGCGTTCGCCGTCGTCCTGGCGCGGCTGACGTTGGTGCCGTCCCCGGCGTCGGTATCCCTCACGCACAGCAATCTGCGTCCGGGCAGCTCCCTGCGGGCCTACCTGGACCAGCCCGGTCTGCGCGACGCCGCCAAGCAGATCGGCGGGAACGTACTGCTCGGCCTTCCGTTCGGGGTGCTGGTTCCGGTGCTCGCGCCGCGGGCCCGCGGCATCCTGCATGTGCTCCTGCTCACCGCGCTGGTGATGCTCCTGGTGGAGCTGGTGCAGGGCGCGCTGGTCACCGGGCGTGCCTTCGACGTCGACGACGTCATCCTCAACACGGCAGGTGCGCTGGCGGGTTACCTGTTCCTCGGCCGCCGGCTCGGTCGGGCGGTGCACGCGCGGGCGGCGGACGCGTGACGTCCCTCCCTTCGCACGCCGCCTTCCGGGCACCCCGCCGGGCCGGCCCTGTCGCTCAGGGCCCCAGGTGCACATACGGAGCCCACAGCCAGGGACTGCGCGGGTAGCGCTCCCGGAGGTCACGGGTCACGCGGTGCAACGCCTCGGCGGGGGGAACGCCGTCCGCCAGGTGGCCGTACACGGCCGAGGTGAACTCGGTGGCGTCGCCGTCGGCGACCTCCCACAGGGTGGCGATCACATGGGTGAAGCCGGCCAGTTGGAACGACGAGGCGACATGGTGGGCCTCGTCGGCGAGGTGGTACGAACCGGCGGCGGATCCGCACGCGGCGAGGAACGCCAGCTCGGCGTCGAGGGAGAGCGCCGAAATGTCCGGCAGTGACAGTGCGCCGTCCTGCAGCACCAGTTCGTTCGCGGTGATGCCGAGGAGGTCGGCCCGCGTGTGGCAGGCGAAGTGCGCCCAGGTGTGTCCCGTCAGCTCCCGGAGCACGGCCTGCTTGGTGGCGCTCTCACCGGTCAGGACGGTGGTCCGGGGGAACAGTCCGGCGAGCGCCTGCGCGTCGGCCGCGGCGTGTCGCAGGGGCGCCGCCCCGGGCGCCTGAGGTGTGGTGACCGCCAGCAGGCGCGGGTCGCTGCCGAGCCCGGAACCGCGGGAGCCGTCGGGGGCGGCGTCCTTCGGGCGCAGCGCGTTGAGGGTCGTGGTGTACGACGACATGGCGTAGTCGGCGATGCCGTGCGGGGTGTCGCCGGTGTACCGCCCGGCCGCGTGCAGCGGCAGAAAGCTCAGGATGCCGGTGGGACACCACCACAGCCGGGGCGGCGAGGAGCCGCCCGGTGTGAGGTCCAGCGCCCGGACGACGGGTTCCGCGACCGCCTCCCACAGCCAGGCGAGCGTGTCCAGGACGACCCGGCCCGCCTCCCACCGCTGCTCGGCGGGCTCGTCCGGGTCGTGCAGCGCGCCGACGGCCGCCCCGAAGGCCATGAGCTGGTCCGCCGCCGACCTCAAATCGGCCCGGGGCAGCGGCACACACGTCGCCGTGCCCTCGGCGAGGACGACAGCGTCGCTGCGTACCGTCGCGAGGTTGACGACCACCACCGGGCCGTCCGCGGTCAGCGTGCCGAGGTCGGGTACGCCCGGCCGCAGAAAGCTCTCGAACCCCGGCAGGCCGCGGATCTCGTCGCGCACCCGCTCCCAGGAGCGGACCGTCAGCCGGTGCTCGTCCCTGGCGGGCCCGGGAACCTCGTCCGGATCCTGGTCGGTGCTCGCGCCGAGGGTGGTCATGGCCTCGCCGAGCCGGCTGAACTCCGCGGCCAGCTGCGGTGCCTGCCGGTGCAGGTCGGACAGGTCGCGCCGGGTCTCGGTGAGCTGCCCGAGCAGAATGCCCCGGCCCCGTTCCAGGAGGTCCAACGCCCGCAGGGGATCGTCCAGGTGCAGCGCGCAGGCTGCCGCCTGCGAGGCCAGCAGGGGCTGGTCGGCGATGAGCAGCTCGCGGTCGGACCGGGCGAGCCGGTGCCCGACCAGGCGCGGCAGGAGGTCCACCGCGGCCTCGAAATGTGCCGCCGCGTCCGCCCAGTCGCCCCGGGTGAGGGCCGTTCGCCCCGCCGTCTCGGCGGCACGAATGCGTTCCGGGAGGGGGAAGTGTGCGGTCCGGTAGACCCGGCTGCGCAGTTCGCGCACCTCCCCCGTCGGGTCCTCTCCCCCGGTGTCGCGTCGCGCCAGGACATGGGACAGCGCCAGCAGGGCACGCACGTGCCCCATGTCGTCCGCGCCCGCCGCGGCCATGGCCTGGCGCGCCACGGCCTCGGCCTCGTCCAGCAGCGAGGCGTCGTCCTCGTACCGTTGGATGTCCAGCAGCGCCCCGGCCAGATTGGTGCCCCAGACCGGGCGGCCCGGATGGTCGGCGGGCCCGGTCCTGATCGCCTCCCGCAGCAGCTCGGCGGCTTCCCTGGCGTCCTTGACGGACTCGCGGTACCGGGCCCGCCCCAGCAGCGTCACCGCCAGGTAGGACAGCAGGAGGGGGCGGTCCCGGGTGCCCGCGGCGCGTAGCGCCAGGGACTTCCGGCCGAGGTCCACGATCTCGTCGAGTTCACGCTCGTACGCGGCGAGGGACTCGGCGAACAGGGCTGTGAACAGGTGGGGGTTGTTGTCGCGCGTCCGGCGGGCCAGGTCCGTGAAGGGGGTGAACTGCCGGCTGTGCTGGAGCCTCGCCTCCGCCAGCCGTGCCATGGCCTCCGCGGTCGTACGCCACGCCTCGGGACCGGCCGCCGCCTCCGCGAGCACGTCCATGGCCTCCAGCAGCGCCGTGCTGTCCCGGGAGACCTCGTGGACGGAGGCCAGGCAGGCGCCCAGCTCCAGCAGGGACCGGGACCGGTCGAAGGAGCCCTCCCGGGCGAAGCGCACGGCGGACCGGCAGACGGGGACCAGCTCGTCGAGGAGCCTTCTGTCCCGGGTGCTGTCGTACGCGGTGGTGAGGGCTCCCACACAGCGGGCCAGGAGCGGGCCGCGTTCGTCGTCGGTCAGTGTGGGGTCGTCCAGGTAGCGCCGGGCCAGGCTCAGGGACTGGTCCAGCGCCGCGTCGTCCCGGGTGAGCTGGAACTGGACGCGGTAGGTGTCGATGAGGTCGACCTGCGCGCGGCGGGCTTCGACGTGCTCGACGGGGAGTTCGGCGGCGACCGCTTCGAGTAGCTGCCTGCCCTGGGCCAGGGCCTCGGTGTCCTCGCCCAGTTCGGCCAGCAGTGTCAGCGAATGGCCCAGTTCGACGCGGACGGGGAGGTGGTGGGAATGGTGCGCACCGGCGTGCCCGGCCGCCGTCCGCAGTACGGCCACCGCGTGCTCGGCGTCCGCGAGGTCACCGGTGGCCGTCGCCAGTTCCTTGTACGACAGCCCGGTGTTCAGCAACTGCACCGCATGGGCCGGCCGGCTCGGATCCAGTGTCCGTGCGGCGGCGTGGTTGAGGCGTGCCGATTCCCGCATGGCCTCCACGTCACGCAGCAGCAGCGCCTTCACCCGCAGCACGTTGCCGAGACAGGACAGGGCGTCGGATGCGTCCGGAGCCAGCCGGTGCGCCCGGCGGGCCCACCCTTCGGCCTCCGCGATGTCGTCCCGCGCGCCCTCGTCGGTCCTGACGCCCGATTCGTTCGCCTCGCGCCCCCCGTCGTGCACACGGGACTTGAGGGCGTTGGCGAGACTGACCATCCGGCCCACGGTGTCCGGCCCCGTCCCGTCCGTGCCGGCCAGCGCGGCCCGCAGGACGTCCACCGCCTCGTCCAGCGCCGCGGGGTCGCCCTGGGCGTCGTGCGCCATCCGGAGGCACAGGCCGAGGTCCGTCCGGTAGCCGCGCCGTCGGCCGTCGTCCGTCTCGGGGTGCGCCACAAGCGCGCGCAGCACACGGGCCCGCGCGCGCAGCAGGGCGGGCTGTCCGTGGGCGATGTTCAGCGGTACGACGACGGTGAGGGTGTCGAGGATGCCGTGGCTGCGGGCGTCGGCGGGATCGCATTCCTCGGTCACCCGCTCGACGTACGCGCCGGCCTGTCGGACCCACTCGGCGGACGGCGTGCGCAGGTGGCCCTGGATGAGGGCCGCGGCCAGTCGGAGCCGGACCTGTAGCCGGATCTGCGGGTCCGCGGCCTTCGCCTGGACCCGGTCCCAGGCCGCGGCGCCCAGGGCGAGCAGCCGGGGATCGCCTCCCTTGGTGCTGCCCGCACCGTCCCGGAAGGCGTTGAGCAGATTTCCGCCCAGGGGGGCGAGCAGAGGCACTGCCTTGTCGTCGGCGACCGACGCGAGCGAGTCGATCGTGCGCGCGGCCCAGCCGACGGCTTCCTCCAGCGAGTCGCGCTCCCCGTCCGCCGCGTGCCGTTGCAGCAGGACTTCCACCAGGTTGATCTGCAGCATCTCGGGCAGGGCTCCGACCTCCCGCAGCATGCCGATGCCGCGCAGGAGCAGACCGACCGCCTCGCTGGAGCGGGCCGGGTCGCCGGTGGCCCGGAAGTCGGCGGCGCGGTCGGCCGCCTGGTCACCGAGGCGCAGGGCTTCTTCGAGCAGTGCCCCTGGCGCGGATTCCCGCGCGAGTACGGCGCCGATCTCCGCCGGCACCGCATCGGGCATCCGCGCCCACAGCGGACGAAAGAGCTCCAGGGCGTGGTGGAAGTCCGGGCCCTCGTACGTCCGCCGGGCCACACAGCAAAACCAGTGGAACCAGCCCAGGGTGTGGGCGGCCTCGTCGCTCCAGGACGTCTGCAGGGCCCCGGCGAGGAGCTGGGCCGCCGCGCCTGCCTCGGGACCGAGCACCTGCTGTGGATCGGCGGTGGCCGCGAATCGTTCGAGCCGCGCCCGCAGGGCGTCCAGTGGCAGGCTCTCCATCTCCCCCATCGCTCCCCCGTGGTGGCTGTCGGGCGTGTCGCGCCCGTACCATCATGCAGCGACGCCACCGCGTCTGCTCCGGAAGCATCAAAAGGCGGCAGGACGCGTCAAGAAGCGGCTAGGAGGGGCATGGAGGGTCGGGGAGATGTCGCGGCATGGTGTGAGGCGCTCCCTCTCCTGCGCCGTATCGCCGCGGCGCAGGGCCGTGCGGACGAGGTCGCGGAGCTGGTGCGCAGGTTCCGGACGGACGACGGTGCGGTGACCCAACTGGACGAGCTGGGACGGCAGTTCGGCATTCCGGGCGTCGGACCGAGGTCGGTGGTGTGGGTGCCCGGCGTGGATCCGGGGGTCCCGGTCGACGGACTGTACGTCTGTCCGGCCGACCGCTGCGACCGGGACTGGGTACGGGCGCCGGGTGTGGCGACGCCCGAATGTCACCTCTTCGAGGGGCCGTTGGCGCGGGCGACGCCTGAGCGGCGCACCCGGTGACGCCCTTCCTCAACGAGCTGGCCAGGCAGTTGGCCGGGAAATGGGTGTCCCTGCTCGTCGTGCCCGGGATCCTCTTCGTCGCCTCGGGCGCGGTGGGCTGGCGGATGCGTTTCGGGGCATGGCCCGGCGACGAGGAGTTCGTGACCGGGCTTCAGCAGGGCAGGGCCTCCGCCGGGCAACTGGCCGCCGCCGTGCTGGCCGCTCTGCTGGTGTCGGCCTGGGCGGGGCTGCTGGCACAGGGCTCGGGGCGGGCCGTCCACTGGCTGTGGCTCGGCCGGTGGCCGGGGCGTACCGGGGCGGCACTGGCCGGCCGGCGCCGACGCCGCTGGACGCGCGCCCACGAGCGCTACGAACAGGCGTACCGCCAGGGGCAGTCGGACGAGACCCTGGCCGACCTGGCGCACCGGCGCAATCGCATCGCGCTGGCGCCGCCCAGCAGGCCGACGCACATGGGTGACACCATCGCGGCGCTGAGCGTCCGCGTCCGCATCGAGTACGGACTCGACCTCGAATACGGCTGGCCCCGGCTGTGGCTGGTGCTGCCGGAGGAGACCCGGACGGTACTGGACGAGAGCAAGGACGCGTTCGGCAGGTCGACCGCGCTGGCCGGTTGGGGCGTTCTCTACACCCTCGCGGGAGTCGTCTGGTGGCCACTGGGGCTGGCGGGGCTGGGCACGCTGCTCACGGCCGTGGTCCGGGGCCGGTCGGCCGTGACGAGTCTGGCCCAGCTGATGGAGTCGGCGGTCGACCTCCACGGGGCGAGCCTCGCCGCCTCTCTCGGCATCCCCGTCCCGGACGGCCGTGTCACACCGCGGATCGGCCGTGAGATCACCCGTGCGGTGCGCAAGGGAGCCTGAGGGGCCGACGAACCGCTACCCGAACGCGGCGGCCCGGGACGGCCCATGCCGCGCGCGGAGCCGTGACCTGGGGTGGCGGCGGTTTTCCGGCGACCGGTACGCATGATCGCCCCAGACTGGTCCGTACCAAGGTATTGACGGTCCCTTATCTCACTTCTTAAATCAAGAGGCGTCACCTTCACCCCCCCACCGCGGCCGGCACTTCCGTGTTCCGGCCGCCGTAAGGAAGGGAGAGCCGTGGCCCCCCCACGCCTGCTCCGCACCTCTGTGCTCGCCGTCTTGTCCGCCGCGCTTGTCGCGTCCGCCGCGATCGGCCCGGCCCAGGCGGACACCCCCGGCGCCACCGACGCCGCCGGTGCCGCCGTCGCCGCGACGTTCTCCGACACCTTCGACGGCCCCGCGGGCGCGGCGGCCGACTCCTCGAAGTGGCAGATCGAGACCGGCGACAACGTCAACAACCATGAGCGGCAGTACTACACGTCGGGCAACAAGAACGCGGCCCTGGACGGCCAGGGCCACCTGGTCATCACGGCCCGGCGCGAGAATCCGTCGAACTACCAGTGCTGGTACGGAAGTTGCCAGTACACCTCGGCCCGGCTGAACACCTCCGGGAAGTTCACCGCGCAGTACGGCCACGTCGAGGCGCGGATGAAGATCCCGCGGGGGCAGGGCATGTGGCCCGCCTTCTGGATGCTGGGCAACGACATCGGCGACGTCGGCTGGCCGAACTCGGGCGAGATCGACATCATGGAGAACGTCGGGTACGAACCCTCCACCGTGCACGGCACCCTCCACGGTCCCGGCTACTCCGGTTCGGGCGGTGTCGGCGCCGGTTACACCCTGCCGAACGGACAGGTGTTCGCCGACGGCTTCCACACCTTCGCCATCGACTGGGCACCGAACTCGGTGAAGTGGTCGGTCGACGGCAACGTCTACCAGACGCGCACGCCGGCCGACGTGAGCGGCAAGCCCTGGGCGTTCAACAAGCCGTTCTTCCTGATCATGAACCTGGCGGTGGGCGGCTACTGGCCCGGCGACCCGGACGGCTCCACCTCGTTCCCGCAGCAGTTGGTGGTCGACTCGGTGTCGGTGACGACCAGCGACACCACGATCGGCAGCACGATCAAGGGCCTGGCGGGCAAGTGCGTGGACGTGGCCGGGGCGAGCGCTGCGAACGGCACGCCGGTGCAGCTCTACGACTGCAACGGCACCGCCGCCCAGCAGTGGACGGTCGGTCCGGACGGCACCATACGGGCGCTCGGCAAGTGCCTGGACGTCACCGGCAACGGCACGACGGACGGTTCGACCGTACAGCTGTGGGACTGTACCGGCGGCCCCAACCAGAAGTGGGCGGTGTCCGCGGCGCACGACATAGTGAACCCGCAGGCGAACAAGTGCCTGGACGCCACCGGCAACAACTCGGCCAACGGCACCCGGCTGCAGATCTGGACCTGCTCGGGCGGCGCCAACCAGAAGTGGACCCTCGGCTGAGGCCGGGCCGGCGCACCCTCAGTGCGGCCACCAGGTGAACTTGTCGCCGCCCACCCAGCGGACCACCTCCGGATCGTCCAGGTCATGGACCGTGATGCCGTACGCGGCCGCGGTCTCCAGGACATCGGTGACGGCCCGCGCGGCGCCGACCACCTGACCGTCGATCTCCATGATGCGGAACGGCAGGCTGCCCGGCCTGCCCCGCATCACCCCGAGGACCAGAATCCGAGGGGTGGAGATATGGGGGCTCGCTATCTCGGTCATACCATCGAGCGTAAATCGCATATGCCGGATATGTACCGCTCCATCGAGCGGTCCGCTCAGCCGGCCACCGCGCGCCGCACGACGCCCACCCGGCGTCGTGCGGCGCCGTCGCGCCCGGCTGGACCCTCGGTACGGAGCGACGGCGGATCCCATGCCCGCCGGGTGACCGCCGGCCCGGACCGGGGAGAACCGGAGGATTCCGGAACGGCCGGCGCGGCACCGACGACCGCCACGAGGGTGACGCGGATCACCATGACGCAGGGCCTCCGGATGGAACACTCCACAATCGTTGCCCGTTGAACAAACCGTGGGTGCGGACGGAACAGTGTCCCCGGGCCTCACCTTCCGCCCACAGGGACGATCGTTCGGCTGAAGCCCTGTGGAGCCTTTCGCCGAGAGGCGACCGCCGTGCGCACCCACCGCTTGGCCGCCCCGGCCGTGATTCCCCCGTCGCGGCCGGGGCTTTCCCTGTCCGGCCCCGCCCCGGGCCGCGGATCCCGGACGTCCGGGATCCGCACGGGTTCCGGTTGACTTCGAGAGCACTCCAATTCGTAGCGTTCCGAGCATGAGTACTACCGCACAGCACAAGATCGGTTCGGGCTTCGGCGCCACCAGCACGGCGGACGAGGTCCTCACGGGCATCGACCTCAACGGACGGCTCGCCATCGTCACGGGCGGCTACTCCGGTCTGGGCCTGGAGACCACCCGGGCGCTGACCCGGGCCGGTGCCCGGGTGGTCGTGCCGGCCCGGCGCCCCGCCGCCGCCCGGGAGGCGCTGGTCGGCCTTGACGGGGTCGAGGTGGACGAGCTGGACCTCGGCGACCTGGCGAGCGTGGGCGCCTTCGCCGAGCGCTTCCTCGCCTCCGGACGCGGCGTCGACCTCATGATCGACAGCGCCGCGATCATGGCGTGCCCGGAAACCCGGGTCGGGCCCGGCTGGGAGGCTCAGTTCGCCACCAACCACCTCGGTCACTTCGCCCTCGTCAACCGGCTGTGGCCGGCGATCGAGCGCGGCGGCGCGCGCGTCGTCTCCGTCTCCTCCCGGGGCCACCACTTCTCCGGCATCCGGTGGGACGACGTCCACTGGCGCCGGGACTACGACAAATGGGAGGCGTACGGGCAGGCGAAGACGGCCAACGCGCTGTTCGCCGTCCACCTCGACCGGCTGGGGCGCAACGCCGGGGTCCGCGCGTTCTCCCTGCATCCGGGCGGCATCCTCACCCCGCTCCAGCGCTACCTTCCCCGGGAGGAGATGATCGAGCGCGGCTGGATCGACGAGCACGGCAATCTGCTGAACCCCGAGGGCTTCAAGACCCCGGAGCAGGGAGCGGCCACCCAGGTGTGGGCGGCCACCTCGCCCCGCCTCGACGGCCTGGGCGGGGTCTATCTGGAGGACTGCGACATCGCCGAACCGGCCCCCGCGGACGGGGAGCGGACCGGTGTGCAGGACTGGGCGTGCGACCCGGAGCAGGCCGCCCGCCTGTGGACACTGTCCGCCGAGCTGACGGGGGTGAACGCTTTCGCCGGCTGAGCGCTCGGCCGGACTGTCCCGGGTGCCGCGCCGAGACGACGGCGTGGCACCGCCGACGACCGTGCGCGGGAGCATCGCGGTCCCGCCGCTCCCCCGCTGCCGTCAGCGCGGTGCCCGGTCCTCCAGGGCCGCCCGCCAGGCCGGCAGCCGGTCCTCGGCCGCGGGTGGTGCGCGGTGTCCGCCGCGGTTGAAGAAGTCGGCCAGGGGCAGGATCGCGGCGCCCACGGTGACCGCGTCGGGCCCGAGCCGGCCGAGGTCGACCGTCACCTTCTCGGCCGGGTGGCGCAGCGCGTACATGGTCGCGTACCGGCGGACGGCGGGCAGGAAACGCGAGCCGAGTTGCAGTCCGGCCCAGCCGCCGATCAGGATCCGTTCGGGCTGGAAGAGGTTGATCAGGTCGGACAGGCCGGCGCCCAGATACTCGGCGGTCTCCTCCAGGACGGCGAGCGCCACCGGGTCGGCGGTGCCGCCCCCGGGCGGGTACGCGGCGGCCAGCATCGCCGTCAGCGCCGTCTCCTCGTCGGTGCCCTCGGGCGGGCGTCCGCCTTCCTCGCGCCAGCGGGACAGCAGGGACTCCGCGCCCGCGTACGCCTCCAGGCAGCCGAGCGCTCCGCAGCGGCAGCGCCGGCCCCGCACCCGTACCGTCAGATGCCCCCACTCGACGGCCCGGCCGTGCTCCACCTCCGGGGTGACGAGACAGGCGCCCACACCGGAACCGAAGAGGACCACGACCGCGTTGCGCGCGCCGCGCCCGGCGCCGAACCACATCTCGGCCTGGCCCAGGGTCTTGGCCCCGTTGTCGATGAAGTACGGGACGGTGTCCGGGAGCTGGGAGCCGGAGCGGAGCAGCGCCTCCAGCGGGACGGCGTCCCAGCCGATGGTCTGGCCGTGCACGACGGCGCCCCGCTCGGCGGTGCGTTCCACGATGCCGGGGACGCCGACGCCCACTCCGAGCAGCAGAGCGGGTTCCGTCCCGGCGGCGGCGAGGACCTCGGCCACACCGTCGCGGACGTGGCCGACGATGACGTCGACGTCGTACCGCTGCGGGGCCAACGGGCGCTCCACCCGGGCGAGTTCGGTCAGCGCCAGGTCGAACAGCTCGACCCGGACCCGGGTCTCGCCGACATCGACGCCGATCATGTGTCCGCTGTGCGGGGCGACGCGCAGCAGGGTGCGCGGCCGGCCACCGTCGGAGTCGACGCTGCCGGCCTCCTCGACCAGGCCGTCGGCGACCAGGTCCGCGACGACGTTGCTGACCGAGCCGGAGCTGAGGCCGGTCGCCGGGCCCAGCTCGAACCGGCTGAGGGGTCCGTCGAAATAGAGCCGCTGCAGCACGGCCGTGCGGTTGCCCCGTCTGAGGTCGCGTACCGTGCGCCCGTTCCGCCCCGCCATGTCGCTCCCTTCGAACCCAGCCCGACCTGCAACATACCCTTGCGGACGGGCCCGGCGCGACATTCTCCCAACCCTTAGTTCACGCTATGAGCTAAGAGGTGGGGGGTGAACTGCCGGTCCCGTCCGGCGCCCGGGACGGGGCACGCGCGGTGCCCGCACCCTCCGGCGCTCCGAACCGGGCGAGGGTGTGCCACACCTTCTTCAGGTCCTGGGGTTCGTGGCGGCCGGTGCGCGCAGCATCCCCGATGATCCGCGGATCGAGCAGCCCGTCGCGGGCCAGCCGGGCGCCAAGGTCGGTGTACCGCCGCCCGCGGAAGGCGGCGCGCCGGTGCAGTTCGGGCACCGTGAGCCGGTAGCCGGCGTGCCATTCGAGCGGGAAGGGCAGCCGGCGGGCCGCGGCCTCGACGGGGGTGCCGCGGTAGCTCGCGTCGAGGACCAGCGCCTCCACGTCCCGGGCGAGCAGCACCCCGCCGTGCACGTGTGCCTCGATGTAGTCGTCGAGGGCGTCGCGTACGTCGCTCTCGGCGAGCGCGGTCAGATGGGTGCCGGCCGCCACCCCGAAGTCGCTCGGTCCGGCCGCGCTGTCGGGGTAGCAGAAGGTCGCACGGGCCAGGGCGGCGCCGGTCAGCCGGAGGTGCGAGGAGCCGAACCGCGGTGCGGCGCCCACGACTTGGCGCCGGAAGTTCAACCCGCCGTAGACGGGTCGTTCGGCCGGGTGCGCGTCGTCGTAGACCCCGCCGAACATCCGGCTCTCCCAGCGGGTGCGGTCGCCGCCGGGGTACGCGGTGAGGCCGCCGTTGCCGGTGCCGGTGACGAACTGCGAGTGGTAGACGCCGTCGCGGGCCAGTGCCCCGAGGATCGGCAGGCCGCCGGAGTGCCGGTCGGGGTGGAAGTTCAGGGTGATCCGCAGGTCGGCGGGGAGAGCCGGGCCTGCGCAGCCGCGGGCGACATGGCGCAGCGCCGCCTGCGCCCGCGCCGGGCCGGTGTACCGGAAATCCATTGGCTCTCCCTGCCCCTGGTTGCCTACCCTGACCAAAACCTAGAGCCCCTAGGTTTTTGTTTCGCGGCCCTCATGCCTCTCGTACCTCCGGAAGGGACTCCCCATGAGACCACTCGACGAACAGGAGATCCGCAACTCCTTTGTCAACTGCTCGAAGGGCGAGGCCAAGCGGTTGGCGGTACCCCGTGATCTCGGCGAACGACCGTGGGACGACCTGGACTTCCTCGGCTGGCGCGATCCGGGGGCGCCCGACCGCTGCTATGTGGTGGCCGAGCGGGAGGGCCGGCCGGCCGGCGTCGCCCTGCGTTTCCCGTCCGCACAGCGCGGTTTCCTGCACCGGAGCATGTGCTCGGTGTGCCTGACGACCCACCACGGGGGCGGGGTCTCGCTGATGACGGCACGCAAGGCGGGGGCGGCGGGCCGCGAGGGCAATTCGGTCGGCGTGTACATGTGCACGGACCTGGCCTGCTCGCTGTACGTGCGCGGCAGGAAGGTGCCCGAATCCGGTCTGCGCATCGAGGAGAGCCTCACGACGGACGAACAGATCGCCCGCATGACGGGCAACCTGTCCGCGTTCCTCGACAATCTCGGGGTCTGACCCGGCGGGCCCCGCGGCGGACGGGGCCGGGCCGCGGTCACTCCTGGCGCAGCCGGGCCGCCGTCACCCGGTGCAGATGCACCAGGACGTCGTGGCTGCGGGCGAGCGCGACGTCGTAGGGGCCGTCCGGGTAGTCCGTACCGATGCTGCGCGTCGGCCTGGCCCGCTCCAGCCAGGCGCGGGCGGGCGGCCCGACGGAGCGCAGGTCGACCAGGTAGTCGCGGTACCGCACCCGGTCGAGGGTGGCCTCGTTGGTGCCCGGGCCCGCCGCCGGGAGCGTCCAGCGACGGATGGCGCCGTCCGGTCCGGTGGCGTTGAACGCGCCGCGGTCGAAGGTGAGGCCCACGCTCAGGTAGCCGGGGCCGAGGCGGTCGCGCAGGAAGGCGCCCTGCATCTTCGGGTAGTGGGCGGGGTCCTGGGGCTCGTAGGCGACGTGCGCGTCGTGCGCCGACAGCAGCACCTTGGTTCCGGTGCGCCGCTGCCACCAGTCGACATTGGCGGCCATCGTCTCGTCCCGGTAGCGCATGCTCGCGGCGACCTGAGCGGGGTCCTCGAAGTCGAAGGCGTACTGCCGGGCGGTCCGGTCGACGGCCGCCGCGTTCTGCACGGCCAGGTCGTACGCGGCCCGGTCGGCGCCCGGGCGCTGCGTCCGCAGCAACGCCAGCGCCCGTCCGGTGCGCTCAGCCATCTCCCTGCGGTCGGCGTACGGCTTGCTCAGGTACTCCTCGATGTACTCGCCGGTGGCCACGGTGGGCCGCAGCCCCCGGTAGAGCGCGGCGAGGCGGGCGCTCAGCCCGGGGTACGTGCGGGCCACGTAGTCCGTGACGGCGTCGTACAGTTCGGGCCCGGACCAGGCCGTGTCGTCGCCCATGAAGCGGACCGGGTCGGCGGGGTGACGCAGGTTGTACGCACGCATCCACTCGATGAGCCGCAGATACTCCGTGTTGTTCCACCAGAGGTAGTCACGCTGGAACTCCTCGCTCATGATGCGTCGCGGGTCGCCCTCGCCGCGCAGCACGTACGCGTCGAGCAGCCGGCCCGTGCTCCAGCTGCCCTCCAGGGCGAACGTGCGAAAGCCCCGCTCCTCGACGAGGTGGCGGAAGACGCGGTCCTTGAACGCGAAGAAGTCGTGCGAGCTGTGCGTGGCCTCGCCGAGGCCGACGACCCGGGCGCCGCCGATCATCCGGTCCAGGGCGCGCAGGTCAGCGGTGCCGCCGCCGGGCTCGACGGTCCGCAGGGGGTGGGCGGCGCGGTCGAGGGCGGCGACCACCGGGTCCGGCGGCGGGAGGGCCGCCACAGCGGCCCCGGGCACGGCGACGGTGGCCGCCAGCAGGCCGGTGAGCAGGGTCAGTACGACCGGGGCCCGCGACCGTCTCCTGGTCCGGTGGGCCCCGTTCGGTTGCGGGTGTCCGGGGTCGGCGTCCGCGTGCGCGGAGTTCGCTTCCGCGCATTCGGGGCTCGCGCCGGTGGGTCCGAGGCTCGTTCTCATGCCTGTGAGGCTCGCGTCCGGCGGTGCCGCGCGGCCATCCGGCCTGCCTCCGTCCCGGGCGGGGGCCGGCCCCCTTGCGCGCGCCCCGGCCCGGCGTCACAACACGTTCGGCGACCCCACACACGGGGAAAGGCCCAAAAGATGCCATACATACGAAAATGGGGTGCGGGGCCGAGGCGATTCCTGGAGCACCGCCACGACCCCGTTGTCGTCCAGACGCTGCGATCGGCCGCCGCGGCGACGATCGCGTACGTCGTCGCGCTGCGGCTGCGGCCGGAGTCCGTGCCGCTGACCGCGCCCCTGACCGCTCTGCTGGTCGTCCAGGTCACGCTCTACGCCACGCTCACCAATGGCGTGCGCCGGGTGACCTCCGTGGTGGCCGGGGTCCTGGTGGCCATCGCCTTCAGCCTGCTGGTCGGGCTGACCTGGTGGAGCCTGGCCCTGCTGATCGTGGCGGCGCTGGCCGTCGGGCGCCTGGTACGGGTGGACGAGTACGTACCCGAGGTGGCGATCAGCGCCATGCTGGTGCTCGGTGTGACCGCCATCGGGAACACGGCCTGGGCCCGGGTGGTGGAGACGCTGATCGGCGCGGTCGTCGGACTGGCGTGCAATGTGCTGCTGCCTCCCCCGGTCTGGGTGGACGAGGCCGGGGAGTCGATCGAGGAGCTGGCCAGGCGGCAGCGGCGGCTGATGCTGCGGCTGGGCGAGGAGGCCGCCGGACGCGTGCCGTGGGAGCTGGCCGCCGAGCGGCTGCACGAGGCGCGTCGGCTCGACCACGACGTCGCCGAGGTCGACGCGGACCTGCGGCAGGCCGAGGAGAGCCTGCGGCTCAATCCGCGCGTGCAGGAGGGCCTGCTGCACCGGGTGGTGCTGCGGACGGGTCTGGACACCCTGGAGATCTGCACGGTCGTCCTGCGGGTGCTGGCGCGGACCTTCACCGACCTGGCGAAGTCCCGTGGTCCCGATCCGCTGTTCCCGCCGCAGGCCGGCGCCGCCGTGCAGCGGCTGCTGGCCGAGGTCGCCGACGCGGTGGTCAGCTTCGCGGTGCTGGTGACCACCGATGTGAGCGTCAGCGCCGACTCCGCGGAGGCGCGGCTGACCGCCGGGCTGCGCACGGCCGCGGGCACCCGCGACAAGGTGGCCCTGCTGCTGCGGGAGGAGGCCGAGCGGGATCCGCGGCGGTGGCAGCTGCTCGGCGCCGCACTGACCGAGGTGGACCGGATCATCGACGAGCTGGACACCGGGCACCGCTCGCGCCGCCTGCTGGACGAGCTGGACCGGGTCTCCCGGGAGCAGCAGGACCGGCTGCCCCGCGTCCGGGAGCGGGTGGGCCTGCCACGGCGGCTGCGCCGCGGCCGCCCAGGCGGCGGACGCCCGCGGTGACGGGCAGCGGACACCGGAGAGGCCGGGCGGCGGGGCGCACGCATGGCCGGCACGGCCGTACCCCGCGGCGTGATCGCACCGCGGTCGCGGGGTCGGGCGGCCGTGCGGACGGCCCGGCCTCGGCCGTGATCAGGCGTCGCCGGGCCATGATCGTGACCCCGGGCCGGCGGGCGGGGGCCATGGCCGGTTCCGCCTTCGCAAGGTGGTCAGCTTTTGCTTTCGCGGGGTGGTCCGCGCGATGGTGGCTGTCAGGACCGAGCCGAACTTCCGAGGTGCGGACATGGGCAGTGATGCGGAATCGTCAGGCGGCGGCTGGAGCCGGCGCCGGTTCGTAGGGGCGTTGGCGGGCGGCGCCGCGGCGGTGGGACTGCCGGCTCCGGCGGCGCCGGCCGGCGAGCCCGAGAGCCCTGGATCCGAGCCGTCCGCCGCTTCCCGGCGCACGGCGAAGCCGTCCGGCTCCCGCCCCCTCTACCTGGGCACCTACACCTCCGCGCAGGGCGGCGGCACCGGCATCGGGCTGGCCGGCTACGACCCGGCGACCGGTGCAGTCACCCGGTCCGGCAC
Organism: Streptomyces sp. NPDC006012; assembly: GCF_042871185.1. Classification (NCBI taxonomy): domain Bacteria; kingdom Bacillati; phylum Actinomycetota; class Actinomycetes; order Kitasatosporales; family Streptomycetaceae; genus Streptomyces; species Streptomyces sp. NPDC006012. The sequence goes on along the minus strand of NZ_JBIAIE010000019.1, from coordinate 112,378 downwards.
CCTGAGCGGCGTCGCCGACCCGTCCTACCTCGCCATTCATCCCGACGGCCGCACCCTGTACGCGGTCGACGAGCGCACGAACGGCACCGTGACCGCCGTCCGCACCGGCGACCGGCGGATCCTCGGCTCCCGCAGCACCGGCGGCGCGGCTCCCGCCCATGTGTCGGTGCACCCGGGCGGGCACTGGCTGCTCACCGCCAACTACGGGTCGGGCAGCGTGGCGGTGCATCCCATCGCCGCCTCGGGCGCCCTCGGCGAACGCACCGCCCTGGTCACCGACGCCGGTCCGCCCGGCCCCGGCCAGCAGGGACCGCACGCGCACCAGTTCGTCACCGGCCCCGACGGCAACCACGTCCTCGCGGTCGACCTGGGCACCGACAGCGTGTACAGCTACCGGCTGGACCTGGGGCGGGGCACCCTGACCGCGGTCGAGCGCGCGCACGCCCGGCCGGGCGCCGGCCCGCGCAACCTCGCGTTCCACCCGGGCGGCCGGTACGCGTACCTGGCCAACGAGGTGGACAACACGGTCGCCGTGTGCAAGTACGACGGGGACACCGGGCGGCTGACGATCGGTGCGCCGCAGTCCACCGGCGCCGGTTCCGGCGCCAACTACCCGTCGCAGATCCTGGTCACGGCGAACGGCGCGTTCGCGTATCTCGCCAACCGCGGGCACAACTCGCTCGCGCGCTATGCCGTGGAGAGGGACGGCGCCCGGCTGCGGCTGCTGGACACCGTGCCGGTGTCGGGCGACTTCCCGCGGCAGATCGCCTTCTCACCGGACGGCCGGCTGCTGTTCGCGGCGAACCAGCGCTCCAGCACCGTGAGCGTGTTTCACGTGGACGAGCAGGACGGCGGACTGCGGCTCGCGGGAAAACCGTTCCCCTCACCCGTCGCCGTCTGCGCGCTGCCGCTGTAGGGCGCGCGGGCAGGCGGCCGTGGCCGCCCGGCCGAGCAGCGCGTGGACACGCTCGCCGAGCTGGCCGAGGTCGTCGGCGGGCCGGTGGAACGGCAGCCGTACGTCGGCGTGGCTCCGGCTGCGCTCGATGCGCAGCGTGAGTCCGTACCGGTCCAGTGCGAGGGGCACCACTCGCGTCGCGGCGTGCAGGCTCGCGGGCTCGACGAGCCGGGTGAGGCGTTCGACGGCGTCCGGGTGGGCATCGGCCAGGTGGGTCAGCAGCCGGGCCTCTGCGGCGGCGAGCGGATCGGGGGTGGCGGCGGTGAACGCGTCGAGGTCCACGGCCTCGGCGCCGGACGGCCCGCGCAGCACCACCCGGGTGGTGCGGAGGGCGAGTCGACCGGCCTCCTCGGCGAACGACCCGGCCAGCCACAGCCGGGCGCGGATCCGGTTGCGCTGCGCGACGGGAGCCACGTCGGCGAACTCCAGCACCGCGCACGGCTCGCCGCGCGGCGCACAGATCACGGCCGCGCGCAGCACGCTGTCCTCCGGGGCGTGCAGGATCACCCGTCCGTCACCGGTCACGGCGTGCGCCCCGACGAGTTCCTCGCGTCCACCGTCCACGGTCACCGCGCACGACCAGGCGACGGCGAGCACCGAGCGCGCCCGTTCGGCCGCGCCGGGCCCGGCCGTACTGGCTCGGCTGTCACCCATCCCGATACCTCCTTAGGTAAGCCTTGCCTAACTTATCGGAGATCGGGGCGCACGCCAACCACGTCCGACCCCCCGGACGGGTGGGCGGTCAGGGCGCGAGGACACCCAACAGGGCGCGCGTGCACAGATCGCGTACCTGCTCGCGGTCCGCACCCGGACCACGCAGCCACTCCAGGCAGACCGCCGTGGTGAAGGCCAGCCAGCCGCGCACGGCGAGCCTCAGGTCGGCCCGGTCCCCGGCCGGCGGCCCGAACTCGGGATCGGCGGCGAGGGCCGCCATGATCTGCCGCTCCTGCGCGGCCAGAGCCCGTCGGTAGACCCGGCGCACGGCCTGGTCGCCGGCGGCGTCGGCGCGATGGAACGCGCGGTAGCCGTGGGCATGGGTCTCGACGTAGCCGAGGTAGGTGTCGAGACCTGCGGTGATCTGCTCGCGCACCGGCACGCCCGGCACCGCCGCGGTCAGCCGCAGCATCCGCTCACTCTCGCGTTCGACGACCGCTGCGAAGAAGTCCCGCTTCGTCGGGAAGTAGTGGTAGAGCAGCCCGCGAGAGACGCCGGCGATCTCGGCGACCTGCTCGATCCACACCTCGTCGTAGGGCTTCTCCGAGAACAGCCTGGCCCCGACGGACAGGAGTTGCTCCCGACGCTCCTGTGTGCTGAGCCTGCGCCGGGTGCGCCTCGCTTGGTCCGCGGCCATGTCCGCACTTTACTTGACGTCGGTTCAGCAACCCGCCCAGACTGGAACGCGTTATTGAACCCGCGTACAACACCCGCAACCTGTCGCAGGACCGAGGGAGAACGCGTCATGGCGGAGACGATGACGGCGCCCCTGCCGAAGGGCTTCCGCAGCGCCCAGCACGGCTGGCCCGAGCTGCACCGCATCCCCCATCCCCCGAACCGCCTGCCGCTGCTCGGCGACGTACTGGACGCCAACCGGCGCACGCCCGTGCAGGGCACGCTGCGCCACGCCCGCCGGCTGGGCCCGATCTTCCGGCGCAAGGCGTTCGGCAAGGAGTTCGTGTTCCTCTGGGGCGCCGGGCTCGCGGCCGACCTCGCGGACGAGTCCCGGTTCGCCAAGCACGTGGGCCTCGGCGTCGCCAACCTGCGCCCGGTCGTCGGCGACGGGCTGTTCACGGCCTACAACGAGGAACCCAACTGGCAGCTGGCGCACGACGTGCTGGCGCCCGGGTTCAGCCGCGAGGCCATGGAGGGCTACCACTCCGCGATGCTGGACATGGCCGGGCGCCTGACCGGCCACTGGGACCGGCAGCTCGCCGCGGGACGCCCCGTGGACGTGCCGGGAGACATGACCAAGCTGACCCTGGAGACCATCGCCCGGACCGGATTCGGGCACGACTTCGGGTCGTTCGAACGCAGCCGGCCGCACCCCTTCGTGACCGCGATGGTGGGCGCGCTGACCTACGCGCAGCGGCTCACCACCGTCCCCTCGCCGCTAACCGCGGTGCTGCTGCGCGGCGCGACCCGGCGCAACGCCGCCGACATCGGGTACCTCAACCGCACGGTCGACGACCTCGTCCGGGCCCGGCTGGAGAGCGGCGACGGGGACGGCGACCTGCTCGACCGAATGCTGGCGACGACCCATCCGCAGACCGGTGAGCGGCTGTCGCCGCTGAACGTGCGGCGCCAGGTGATCACCTTCCTGGTCGCGGGCCACGAGACCACGTCGGGGGCGCTCTCCTTCGCGCTGCACTACCTCGCCCAGCACCCGGACATCGCGGCCCGCGCCCGTGCCGAGGTGGACCGCGTCTGGGGCGACACGCCCGCCCCCGGCTACGACCAGGTCGCCAAACTGCGCTACGTACGGCGGGTCCTCGACGAGTCACTGCGGCTGTGGCCGACGGCGCCGGCCTTCTCCCGGGAGGCGCTGGTGGACACCGTGCTGGCCGGGGAGCACCCGATGCGCCGGGGTGCCTGGGCGCTGGTGCTCACACCGATGCTGCACCGCGACCCGGAGGTGTGGGGTGCGGACGCCGAGCGGTTCGACCCGGACCGTTTCGACGCGAAGGCCGTACGCGCGCGTGCCCCGCACACCTTCAAACCGTTCGGGACCGGCGCGCGGGCCTGCATCGGCCGCCAGTTCGCGCTGCACGAGGCGGTGCTCGTCCTCGGCCTGCTGCTGCGCCGCTACGCGCTCGAACCCGAACCCGGCTACCGGCTGCGGGTGACCGAGCGGCTGACGCTGATGCCGGAGGGCCTGCGGCTGCGGCTGGAACGACGCGGTCCGGCGACGGTGCCGGCGGCCTGCGACGGCGCACCTCAGGGAGCGGAGTCAGCGGCGCGCTGCCCAGTGCACGGGACGGGTGACTGACGCCGGCAGCCGGGTGCCCGCACTGCCGCGGGCCGCGTCGGTCTGCGGCTGGGTCAGGAAGAACGCGCCGGTCAGATCGGCGTCCGTGAGATCCGCGGCCCGCAGGTCGGCACCGATCAGGTCGGCACCGCGCAGATCGGCACCCGTCAGATCGGCGGCGATCAGCAAGGCTCCGCGCAGATCCGCGCCGCGCAGATCGGCCCCCTTGAGGCGGGCGCCGACCAGGTCCGCGCCCCGCCGGTCCTTCGTGCGGCGCTTGGCGCCCGGTGTCGCCGCGCGCGCCGCCTCGCTGGTGCGCCGCAGCAGGACGTCGACCCGGCGCCGGTGGGCGGCCACGTCCAGGGCGGCCAGCTCCGCGGGGGCGAGCCGGGTGAGCCGCTCGGTGTCCTCAAGCGCCTCGCGCAGCCCGGCGCGGAACGGACGGGCCGCGGACAGCTCCAGTGCCTCGGTGAGGTACCAGAGCAGTTCGTGCAACTGCCGTACGACATGGAACACCTCGGCCATGCCGTGGGCGAGCTCGGCGGGGCCGGTGCGCCGGTCCCGCCCGCCGAGGACGACCTGCGAGACCTTCTGCCCGGCGCCGAAGCAGTCGTAGACCGTGCAGCCGGCGAAGCCCTTGGAGCGCAGCTCGGTATGGATGCCGCAGCGGTGGTCGTTCTGGAGGTGGGGGCAGGGCCGGCCGGCGGGCTTGTCCAGGGCGAAGTCCGCCGAGACGGCGAAGGGCAGGGCGACGCAGCACAGCCCGACGCAACGCGCGCAGTCGCCGCGCAACTCCGTTCGCCCGTCCGGCTGATCCGACATGCCGATCACCCTACTGACCTGCGGATCCTGCGTCTCCTGCATTTCGCGCCGCCGCGTACGGCCCGTCATCGCAGGGTCACACTTTGTCGCCGGTCATGACTCGTCGCAGGTACCGCCTCGTCCTCCCGGCTCACACCTCGTCACGGGTCAGTGCGAGCAGCCGGTCCAGGACCCGGGGCCCGCCGACGCGCAGGCCGTCGTGCTCGAACTCGTCGGTGACCCAGGTGCGCAGGCCCCGGATCGCGCGCGCGGTGCGCAGGGAGGAATCGGCGTCGACGTACATGTCGTCGTGGTAGACGGCCGCGGCGACCGGGACCTCGTTGGCGGCGAGCCGGGCCGGGTCGTACAGGGGCTGCCAGTCGGCGTGGGCGGCGAGCAGGTCGGCGGTCTCGCGCAGCGGGCGCAGAGCCGGATCGGCCTCGAACGTCCAGGGGTGGACGGTCTCCCCGGTGAACAGCACCGGCGCGTCCCCGGCGAGCGCCTTGGCCGCGTCGAACTGCGGGAACTCGGCGCGTACCCGTTCGGCGGCCCAGGCGGTGGGGCGGGCGTCCTGACCATAGATGGACTCGTGGACGAGGGCGTACAGCGGGTACGCGGCGTAGGAGACGAGCCCCTGGACCGCCTCCTGGAAGGCGTCGGACAGTTCCGGGCCCGCCGGTGTGCGTACGAAGGCGTCCTCCAGCAGGTGGTGCAGCCGGTGGCTGCCGTCGCCGGTGCCGAGCATGAGGCCGAGGGACTGGAACGCCTCGACGGTGAGCCGGTAGCCGTTCGGCAGGACCACGTCGCGGTCCAGCAGGTGGTCGGCGATGGTCCGGGCCCGCTCCACGTCCTGCGGGTAACGCGCGTAGTGGGCACTGACCTTGCGCTCGATGCGCGGATAGGCGGCCCGGTAGACGTCGTCGGCGTGGGCGTCCAGGGACGGCAGGCCGCCCGTGATCACCGCGGTGTCCACTCCCTCGGGGGCCAGCGACAGGTAGGTCACCGTGCAGAAGCCGCCGTAGCTCTGGCCCAGTACGGTCCAGGGGGCGCCGCCGGTCAGCGCCGGGCGGATGTACTCGCAGTCGCGGACGATCGAGTCGGCCCGGAAGAGTGCCAGATAGCGGGCCTGTTCGGCGGGGCCGCCGCGCAACGGCAGCGTCTGCCGGGTGGCGGGCGTGGAGTGGCCGGTGCCGCGTTGGTCGAGGAGGAGCACCCGGTACTCCTCCAGGGCCCGGCCGAGCCATGCCTGCCTGCCGACGAAGCGGTTCGCCCCGTGACCGGGGCCGCCCTGGAGGTACACCAGCCACGGCAGGTCCTGGTGCGCCTTGTCGCTGGCGACGGCCTCACGGGCGTACAGCTCGATCGTCTCGCCCGCCGGGTCGGCGTGGTCCAGGGGCACGGTGAAGCGGTGGTCGGTGAGGACGACACCTGGCTGACGGTAACTGGTGCTCAACGGGTCTCCCGGGCCGGACGGATGGTCGCGTCCCAGTTCAGCACATGTTCGTCGGTCCGCCACCACCAGGGATCACGGGGTGCCGCCGGCCCGGGCCCGAACGCCGGCGGGGGGGGTGTGCCCACCTGTGCGCGACGGGCCGTCGGGGCGGCCTGGTACGCCGAAACGGGAGCCGCCGGGCGCCGACGGCACGGCTCGCCACGCGCTGAACCGGGGCTCCCCCAGCGGGTCGCCGCCGGTTACCCTGCACTCATCGGATGTTCTACCCCTAGGAGCCGCGATGCGTGTCGCACTGTTCCTGACCTGCGTCAACGACACGCTCTATCCCGAAACCGGCCGTGCGGTGGTGAAACTGCTGACCAGGTTGGGCGTCGAGGTCGACTTCCCGATGGCCCAGACCTGCTGCGGGCAGGCCCACTACAACACCGGCTATCGCCATGAGACGGAACCACTGGCCCGGCATTTCTCCGATGTCTTCGGCGCGTACGAGGCGATCGTGACGCCGTCCGGGTCGTGCGGGGCGATGGTGCGGGAGCTGTATCCGCGGCTGGCCGAGCGGGCTCGCGCCGAGGGGCGCGGCGACACGCTCACCGCCGCGCTCGCGTCCGTGATCCCCAAGACGTACGAGCTGACGGAGTTCCTGGTGGACGTGGTGGGGGTGACGGACGTGGGCGCGTACTACCCGCACAAGGTGACCTACCACCCCACCTGCCACGGACTGCGCAGCCTGGGCCTGGGCGAGCGGCCCCGGCGGCTGCTCGCAGCGGTGCGCGGGCTGGAGCTGGTCGAGCTGCCGGGCGCGGAGGAGTGCTGCGGCTTCGGCGGCACGTTCGCGGTCAAGAACGCGGACGTCTCCGCGGCGATGGGCACCGACAAGGTGCGCAACGCGGAGTCGACGGGCGCTCAGGTGCTGTGCGCCGCCGACAACTCCTGTCTGATGCACCTGGGCGGCACGATGACCCGCCTCGGGTCGGTGATGCGGCCGGTCCACATCGCGGAGATCCTGGCGAGCACGGAGGAGGAACCGGCCGTATGAGCGGAACGTTCGTAGGGATGCCGGCCTTCCCCCGGGCCGCGCACGAAGCGGTGCGCAACGAGACGCTGCGCGGCAATCTGCGGCACGCGACGCACACGATCCGTGCCAAGCGGGCGAAGGCCGTCGCGGAGGTGTCCGACTGGGCGCGGCTGCGGGAGGCGGGCAAGCAGATCAAGGACCACACGCTGCGTCATCTCGACCGCTATCTCGTGCAGTTGGAGGAGTCGGTGACGGCGGCGGGCGGCGTCGTGCACTGGGCGGCGGACGCCGCCGAGGCCAACCGGATCGTCGCCGCGCTGGTCCGGGAGACCGGCGAGTCGGAGGTCGTCAAGGTCAAGTCGATGGCCACCCAGGAGACCGGGCTCAACGAAGCGCTGGAGGCGGAGGGCATCCATGCCTACGAGACCGATCTCGCCGAGCTGATCGTGCAGCTGGGCAGGGACCGGCCCTCGCACATCCTGGTCCCCGCGATCCACCGAAACCGCGGGGAGATCCGTGACATCTTCGCCCGCGAGATGGGCAGGTGGGGCCGCCCGGCGCCGGAGGGGCTGACCGACTCGCCCGCCGAACTCGCCGAGGCCGCCCGGCTGCACCTGCGGGAGAAGTTCCTGCGCGCCAAGGTCGGCGTCTCCGGCGCCAACTTCATGGTCGCCGAGACCGGCACCCTCGTGGTGGTGGAGTCCGAGGGCAACGGCCGGATGTGCCTGACCCTCCCCGAGACCCTGATCTCGGTGGTGGGCATCGAGAAGATCGTGCCGACGTGGCGGGACCTGGAGGTGTTCCTGCAGACGCTGCCCCGCTCCTCGACGGCCGAGCGGATGAACCCGTACACCTCCATGTGGACGGGCACCACCGGCGAGGACGGTCCGCGCGCCTTCCACCTGGTCCTGCTGGACAACGGCCGCACCGACACCCTCGCCGACGAGGTGGGACGGCAGGCGCTGCGCTGCATCCGCTGCTCGGCGTGCCTGAACGTCTGCCCGGTGTACGAGCGGGCGGGCGGCCACGCCTACGGCTCGGTCTACCCGGGTCCGATCGGTGCCATCCTCAGCCCCCAGCTGCGGGGCACGGCGAGCGAGATCGATGCCTCCCTGCCGTACGCGTCCTCGCTGTGCGGGGCGTGCTACGAGGTGTGCCCGGTGGCCATCGACATCCCCGAGGTCCTGGTGCACCTGCGGGAACGCGTGGTCGAGGGCGGCCCGGCGACCCGGGAGGGCAACAAGGTCGTCCTGCGGCCCGCGAAGGGGCACGCGGCCGAGCGGGCGGCGATGCGGGCGGCCCGCTGGGCGTTCACCCACCCGGCGGCCCTGCGCACCGGCCAGCGGCTCGCCTCCCGCACCAGGCGGTTCCATCCGCGTACCCTGCCGGGCCCCGGCAGGGCGTGGACCGGCACCCGTGATCTGCCCGCGGTACCCGCGGAGCCGTTCCGGGACTGGTGGCAGCGCACCCACGGCACCCATGGCACGGACAGCAAGGACAGCACGGACAGCGGGAAGGGGGCCGCGGGATGAGCGGCAGGGAACGGATCCTGGGGCGGGTACGGCGCGCGCTGGCCGACGTCCCGGCCGACGACACACCCTACGAGCGGGCCGTCGCCCGGGACTACCAGCGGGCCCACGGTGAGCGGAGTGTCGGGGAGACGGTGGACCTGCTCGCGGAGAACCTCGCCGACTACCGGGCCGTGGTGCACCGCTGTACGGCCGGCGAACTGGCGTCGGTGATCGCCCGGTTGCTGGCGGCGCGCGGGGCGACGTCCGTGCTGGTGCCGCCCGGGCTCGACGAGGGCTGGCTCGCGGCCACGGACGTCGGTCGGGTCGCCGACCGGGCGGACAGCACCCCGCAGGAGCTCGACCGGGTGGACAGCGTGGTCACCGGGTGCGCCGTCGCGATCGCCGAGACCGGCACCATCGTGCTGGACGGCGGTCCGGAGCAGGGCCGCCGCCGGATCACCCTGATCCCGGACCACCACATCTGCGTGGTGCGCGTGCCAGGGCAGGTCGTCTCCGCCGTCCCGCAGGCCCTCGAACGCCTCGACCCGGCACGGCCGTTGACCTGGATCTCCGGCCCGTCGGCGACCAGCGACATCGAGCTGGACCGGGTCGAGGGGGTGCACGGCCCGCGGACGCTGGAGGTCGTCCTGGCCGACTGACACCCGAAGCCGGGAACCCGGCAGGGCCCCGGTCAGGGGGCGTCCTCGGCGGTGTCGGCGTCATCCCTTCGGCCGCCCGGTGCCGGGCGCCGCCTACCCGGCGCGGCTAGCGTGAGGGAATGATCCGGTTCGAGCAGGTCACCAAGCGCTACCCGGACGGTACGGCGGCCGTGGACGACCTCTCCTTCGAGGTGTCCGAGGGGGAACTCGTGACGCTCGTCGGTCCGTCCGGCTGCGGCAAGACCACGACCATGATGATGGTCAACCGGCTCATCGAACCGACCGCCGGCCGCATCCTCGTCGACGGCGAGGACGTCGCCACGGTCGACCCGGTGCGGCTGCGCCGCCGGATCGGCTACGTCATCCAGCAGGTGGGGCTGTTCCCGCACCGCACGGTCCTCGACAACACGGCGACGGTCCCGGCCCTGGTCGGCTGGAAGAAGGCGAAGGCCCGGGCGCGCGCCGCCGACCTGCTCGATCTGGTGGGGCTCGATCCCGCCACGTACGGGCCACGCTATCCGGAGCAGTTGTCGGGCGGGCAGCGACAGCGGGTCGGGGTGGCGCGGGCGCTCGCGGCCGACCCGCCGGTGCTGCTCATGGACGAGCCGTTCGGTGCGGTGGACCCGGTCGTGCGCGAGCAGTTGCAGGACGAGTTCCTGCGGATGCAGGCCACGGTGCGCAAGACCGTGCTGCTGGTCACGCACGACATCGAGGAGGCGGTGCGGCTCGGCGACCGGATCGCGGTCTACGGGCAGGGCCGGATCGAGCAGTTCGACACGCCCGGGGCGGTGCTGGGCAGGCCCGCGACGGAGTACGTGGCCTCTTTCGTGGGCGCCGACCGCGGCCTGAAGCGGCTGTCGGTCACCGCGATCGAACCGGACGACCTGGAGCAACCACCGGTGGTCCGGCTCGACGAACCCGCCGGTCGCGCCCGGGACCGGCTGCGGGACCAGGGCGCCCGGTGGGCGGTCGTGCTGGACGCGCACGGCGAGCTGCACGGCTGGGTCGGGGTGGACACCCTCACGGCGGACGGCCCGGTCGGCCGGCTCGCGCACCGGATGACGGCGTGGGTGCCGGTGGGCACGCCGCTGAAGCAGGCGTTCGGGGTGATGCTCCAGTACGACGCCGGATGGGTCGCCGTGCTCGACGGCGCGCGCTTCCTCGGTGTGCTGACCCCGGCGAAGCTGCACGAGGCGCTGCGGCGCTCGGTGGACGCGGACGCGCGCGGGGTGGCGCGGGGCCAGGTGGCGTTCGACTCGGTGGCGGACGCGTGAGGCACCCGGGCGTGGGTGCGGTCGAGGCACGCCAGGCCGGGGCGCCAGGTCGGGCGGCCGAGACGCGCCAGGCCGGGGAACAGCCCAGGCACGCCGCCGCGCAGCGCGGTCACTTGAGCAGGCCCTTGTCCCGGAGATAGACCCGGGCCACATCGGTGGGCAGCCGGCGCCAGCTGTCCACCTGCCGGTTCATGGCGGCCAGGTCCGCCGTGGTGAGGACCTCGTTGAGCCTGCCGAGCGCCTTGGTGACGCCTTCGTCGCCGGCCCGCGAACGGTTGACCACCGGGACCACGTAGTCGGCGTTCTGCAGGTGCTTGTCGTCGGCGAGCAGGACCAGGCCGAATTGGTCGAGGGTGGCATCCGTGCTGGTGGTGAGGACCATCTGGTCCTGGCCGCTCTGCACGGCGCGCTTGGCCTGCGTGGTGCCGACCCCCTTGGGGTCGACGGCGACGAGGTCGATGCCGTAGGTCTTCTTCAACCCGGGTGCACAGTAGGGCCGTTGCACGCATTCGTCGCCCGCGGCGAGCCGCACCGGCAGTCCCGACGCGCCCAGGTCGCTGAGCGTCCTGAGGCCGTGTTCGCGGGCGAACGACCTGGCCACCGCGAAGGCATTCTGGGCGAGGGCCCGTCCGGGGTCGAGGACGGTGAGACCGCGGGGCGTGGCGAGCCTGCGCAGCGCGGTCATGGTGGCGGCGAGGTCGGGCGAGCCGGCCGGCGGTGCGTCCGGGCCGTTGACCCTGGCGTTGAGCCAGTCGGCGAAGGTCGCCGCGTACTCCGGCACGACGTCGATCTGGCCCGATTCCAGCGCGGGTTCGTACAGCTCGCGGTTGGCGACGGTGAGGAGGGAGGTCCGGTAGCCGGCCCGGTTCAGCAGCAGCGCGTACATCTGCGCGAGCAGATCGCTCTCGGTGAAGCCTGCCGAGCCGACGGTCAGCCGATGGCGGTCGCCGGGCGACGCGGTGACCGCGCCCCGGTTCTCCAGGGAGGGCCCGCCGACGCACCCGGCGAGGGCGAGGAGCAGCACCGCGGCGAGGACCGGGGCGATGGTGCAGCGGCGGCTCATCGGGCGCCTCGGACCCGGCGAAGGGAGAGTCGTTCGACGGTTTCGAAGAGGGCCTCGACGATCAGGGCGAAGACGGCGACGAGCAGCGCCCCGGCCACCACCTGGGGCGTGCTGGCGAGGTTGAAGCCCGCCGTGATGATGCGGCCGAGCCCGCCGCCGCCCGCCAGCGCGGCGAGGGTCGCGGTGGCGACGAGCTGGACGGCGGCGATCCGCACCCCGTTGAGAATCATCGGGAGGGCGAGCGGCAGCTCCACCTGGTACAGCAGTTGCCGCCCGGTCATCCCCATCCCCCGGGCCGCCCCGACCACATTGCGGTCCACCTCGCGCATGCCGACGTACGCGTTGGTGAGCAGCGGCGGCACCGCGAACAACACCAGGGCGACGACGGTGGGCCCCTCCCCCCAGCGGCCGACCGGGGTCAGCAGCAGCAGGACCAGCACGGCGAAGGTGGGCACGGCCCGGCCGGCGTTGGAGATGTTGACGGCGAGGGCACCGCCCCTGCCGAGGTGGCCGAGGACGAGGGCGACGGGCAGGGCGACCAGGCAGCTGACGACCAGGCAGACGGCGGTGAGCGCGAGGTGCTGCGCCAGCCGGTGCCGGATCCCGTCGTCGCCCGTCCAGTGCGCCGGGTCGGCGAGCCAGTGCCAGGTGGCGGTGAGGATCTTCACGTGCGGGCCGCCCGCGCCCAGGGCGTGAGCAGCCACTGCACGCCGAGCAGGAGCAGATCGGCGGCCACCGCGATCAGCACGCACAGCACCGACGCCGTGAGCACCTGCGCCTTGAAGTAGGTGTTCATGCCCGCGTAGATGAGGTTGCCGAGACCGCCGAAGCCGACGATCGCGCCGACGGTCACCAGGGAGACGGCCGAGACGGTGGCGATGCGCAGACCGGCCATGCCGGCGGGCAGGGCGAGGGGCAGTTCGACGGTGAGCAGCAGTCGGACGGGGCCGTACCCCAGGCCGCGGGCGGCCTGCCGGGTCTCCTCGGGAACGGCGCGCAGACCGGCCAGGATGTTGCGGACGAGCAGGGTGAGCGAGTAGAGCACGAGCCCGGCGACCACGAGGGTGGCGGATAGCCCGTACACGGGCAGGAGCAGGGAGAACATCGCCAGGGAGGGGATGGTGTAGAGGATCGTCGTGACCGCGAGGACGGGTGCGGCGGCCCAGGTCCAGCGGCGGGCGAGCACGGCCAGCGGAACGGCGACGGCCAGACCGATCAGCACGGAGAGTGCGGTCAGCTCCAGATGCTGGACCACTGCGTCGAGCAGGATGTGGCGCCGGGTGCTCAGATACGCACCGCAGATCCATTCGTTGCGCGCGAGGCAGTCGTCCGGAGGCGCGGTCACGGGTCCATTGCACCGGGCGGGCCACGGGGTGGCTCGTTGTGGTGACCCGTACGGGGTGTCGGTGACTACACCCGCCGATACGGGTTCTGCGCCCCGTGTGCGGCGGCCGCCGCCTCCGTAGCTTCGTCGACGGGGCACAGGGAGTGCCGGACGGAGAGGGATGACATGGTGCGCACGGGATCGCGACACACGTACGGCACGGGGCCCGCCGCCGAGGCGCTGCGGCTGGTCAAGGTCACCAAGACGTACGGCAGCGGCGACGGCGCCGTCAGGGCGCTGGACGGGGTGACGCTCGGTCTGGAGCGGGGCACCTTCACGGCGGTGATGGGGCCGTCGGGTTCCGGCAAGTCCACGCTGCTGCAGTGCGCGGCCGGGCTGGACCGGCCCGACAGCGGGATCGTGTTCGTCGACGGTACGGAGATGACGGGTTCCGGCGAGGCGGAGCTGACCCGGTTCCGGCGCAGCCGGGTCGGGTTCGTCTTCCAGCAGTACAACCTGCTGGACACGCTCACGGTGGCGCAGAACACGGTGCTGCCGCTGCGGCTGGCCGGGCGGCGCGTGGACCGCAAGCGGGCCCGGGAGGCACTGACGGCCGTCGGGCTCGGCGACCGGCTGGGGCATCTGCCGAGCCAGTTGTCGGGCGGTCAGCGGCAGCGGGTGGCGATCGCCCGGGCGCTGGTCACCGAACCACGGCTGGTCTTCGCGGACGAACCGACCGGAGCGCTGGACACCCGCAGCGCGCGGGAGGTGCTGGAACTGCTGCGGGAGTCGGTGGTGGTGCACGGCCGGACCGTGGTGATGGTGACGCACGACCCGGTCGCGGCCGCGTACGCCGACTCGGTGCTGTTCCTGGCCGACGGGCGGCTCGTGGGACGGTTGCCCGCGCCGACGGCAGACGCGGTCGCGGAGCGGCTCGCGCACCTGGGCGACGACGTGCCGACGGGGGTGTGACCGATGCTCGTACTGGCAGTGCGGTCCGTCCGCGGGCGCCCCGGACGGTTCCTGGCGACTCTGCTGTCGGCCTTCCTGGGCGCGGCGCTCGTCATGGCCTTCGGCTCGCTGCACGACACGGCCGGGCAACCGGGCGTCGACGCGGTCAGCGCGCAGACGCTGACCACCTCGGCGAGCGTCGTCGGCGGCTACGGCACCCTGCTGGTCTTCTTCGCGGTGGCCTCCACGCTGACCGTGAACGTGCGTCAGCGGGCGGCGGAGCTGGAGCTGCTGCGCTGCTCGGGGGCGACTCCCGCGCAGATCGGGCGGATGGTCGTGGGCGAGGCGGTCGCGGTCGCGCTGGTGGGCGTGGTGCTGGCGCTCGGTCCGGCGGTGCTGGGCGGGCAGGCCCTGCTCGGCGTGTTCCAGGACAGCGGTCAGGTGTCCCGCTCCGTCGGCTTCGTCCTCGGTCCTGTCGCGCTGCTGTCCGGGGCCGGGGTCACGCTGCTCGCGTCGGCGGGCGCGGCGTTCCTCGCGGTGCGCCGGGCGACGCGCCGGGGCGTGCGGCGGGCCCGGGCGCGGACGCTGCTCGCCTACGGCGCGCTGGCCGCGGGTGCGCTGGCGGCGGCCGGCACGTTCACGTTCTCGGCGACGGACGCGGCGCTGATGGCCGCGCCGGCGTACGGGGCGATCCTGCTGTCGGTGGGGTGCGCGCTGCTGGCGCCGCGGCTGCTCGGCGCGCTGCTCGCCGGGCTGCCGTTGGGCGGGGCGAGCGGCTGGCTGGCGGCGCGCAATCTGCGCCGCCGGGTGGACGAGCTGTCGGGGGTCCTGATGTCGCTGGTCCTGTTCACCGCCATCAGTACCGCGACGGTGACCATGCAGTCGGTGGAGTCCGACGCCGTCGCGGCCTCGGGGCTGCGCACGTCGGTGGACGCGAAGAACCTTCAGACGCTGAATCTGACGGTCGTCGGCGTCATCGCGGTGTTCGTCTGCATCATGCTGGTCAACTCGCTGTACGCGGCGACGTCCTACCGCAGTTCGGAGTTCGGCCGGCAGCGGCTGGCGGGGGCGACCCCGGTCCAGGTGCTGGGCACGGTGGGTGCGGAGTCCGCGGTGCTCACGGTGGTGGGGGTGGCGCTGGGTTCGCTGGCGGCGCTGGCCGGGATCGTCCCGTTCACGATGGTCCGCGCCGACGGCACGCTGCCGGGGCAGACGTTCGGCATCTGGCTCGCGGTGTGCGCGGTGGCCGCGGCGGTGACGCTGGGGACGAGTCTGGGCACGGCGCGGCAGGTACTGCGGACTCCGGCGATCGGGGCGGTGACGAGAGCGGTGTGACCGCTCCGGCAGTGCGGGGGCGCGTGCCATGACGGCGGGCGCCCCGCACCTGCACGCCGGTCACTCGCCCTTCCCGTCCTCCCTGCTCTCACGGCACAGCTCGAAGTCCCGGAGTTCCGAAGGTTCAGCGGCCCGGCTGCCCGATCGTGCGGCTCCCCCGCCGGAGTGCTCCGGAGGGCACCCGTATGGTCGACTTGCCGTACCTTCGCCCGCAGACGAGGAGCTTCCGCATGAGCCGGCCGCCCGTGGCACTCGGCACCTTCCCCACCCCCGTGGAACCGGCACCCCGGCTGGCCGCCGCACTCGGGCTCGGTCCGGACGACCTGTGGGTCAAACGCGACGACCTGACCGGCCTCGGCGGTGGCGGCAACAAGGTCCGCAAGCTGGAGTGGACGGTGGGCGCCGCACTCGCCGACGGCGCCGACACGCTGGTGACGACCGGCGCGGCGCAGAGCAACCACGCCCGGCTGACGGCGGCCGCGGGGGCCCGGCTGGGCCTGGACGTCGTCCTCGTACTGCGTGGCTCGCCGGGCGGATCCCGGTCCGGGAACCTGGCGCTCGACGGCCTGTTCGGCGCGCGGCTGGCCTGGGCCGGCGACGTGGACCGGGCGGGTCTGGACGCGGCGGCGGGCGAGGTGTGCGAGCGGCTGCGCGCGGCGGGTGCCCGCCCGGCGCTCGTCCCGTTCGGCGGGTCCAGCACGCTGGGGGCGCGCGGCTATGTGCGCTGCGGACAGGAGTTGCTCCAGCAGGTGCCGGGGCTGCGGACCGCGGTCGTCGCCCTGGGTTCGGGCGGGACCATGGCCGGTCTGGTGGCGGCGCTCGGGGCGGGGGCCGTGCTGGGGGTCGACGTGGGCGCGGTGGCCGACCCGGCGTCCGCCGTCGCCGGGTTCGCGGCGCCGCTCACCGCGGAGCCCGTCGCTGCGGAGCGGCTGCGGATCCGTGCGGACCAGGTGGGCAGCGGTTATCCGGTGCTCACCCCGGCGGCGGCCGGCGCGCTCCGGCTCGCCGCCCGCTCCGAGGGCCTGGTCCTCGATCCCGTCTACACCGGCCGGGCCCTGGCCGGTCTCGCCGCCGCGGTCCGCGACCAGGACGTCCGGCCCGGCGAACGCACGGTCTTCGTGCACACCGGCGGTCTGCCCGGCCTGTTCGGCCACGCGGACGCGGTGGCGTACGCCGAGAGTGCCGCGCTGCCGTACCCGGCGGACGGCTGACACCGGCCCCTCGGCGGGGAGGCCGCCGCGAACGCGCCCCCGCCCCGGACCTTCGCGGGGTCGCGCTCAGTGTGCCAGCAGGTCGTCCAGTTCGGCGGCGTAGAGCAGGGCGGGGTCGAAATCCATGCCCGCGAACTGGCCGGCCAGTTCCAGGGACAGGACGCCGTGCAGCCGGGACCAGACGATCAGGGCCCGGTGGAGGACCGCGGGCGGGGCCGGGTGGCCCTCCGCCCACTGCCGGTGGTCCGCGAGGTGGATGTCGAGCGGGGACTCGGGACGGTGCGAGGGCAGCGTGGCGCAGGCGTCCAGCAGTACCGCCATGATCTCGGCGGCGATCGTGGTGACGTCACCGGGCGCGTGGTAGCCGGGGACGGGCGTGCCGTAGATGAGGAAGTAGCGGTGCGGGTCCTCCAGGGCCCACCCGCGCAGGGCGTGCGCCAGGCCGGCGAGGTCGGCACCGGAATCGGCGGCCCCGCGGAAGGTGTCGGCGAGGCTGCGGTACGCGTCGGTGATCAGCTCCGTCATCAGCTCGTCGCGGCTGGCGAAGTAGCGGTACAGGGCAGGTCCGCTCATGCCCATCCGCTTGGCGATCGCGTTGAGGGAGAGCGCGGACGCCCCCGCGGTGGCGATCTGCTCCCACGCGTGTGCCTTGACCTCCGCGCGTACCTGCGCACGGTAACGCTCGCGCGGAGTCTTCGTGTCCGGTGCTGCCATGGCCTTCGCCTTCCCGTCCGTGCCGCTACAACACTAAGACTTAGTTAGAAGGTATCACGCAGTCGTTCGGCGCCCCTTTCGGCCGATCAGGCCCCTTCAGCGCACGTTTCGAGCACTCGAAGGCCGACAACCGCACACCATTCAGTTAGAGGGTATAGCGAATGCGATTGACACTCACGTTCGCTGAAGTTATAACTTCTAACAGACGCGAACATGCATCACCAAACGCCGAGCGCAGTGGAGGTCGCCATGAACACCGAAGGAGCCGTCGAGGTCGTCCTGCCGGGCCGGGTCGAGCCGGAGGGGCTGCAGATCCGCTACGGACCGATCCCCGCGCCGGGTCCCGGACAGGTGCTGATCCGTACGGAGGCGACCGGGGTCTCCTTCGCCGAGCAGCAGATGCGCCGGGGCAGGTACTACGACCAGCCCCCGTTCCCGTTCGTGCCGGGCTACGACCTGGTCGGCACCGTGGAGACGGCGGGCGAGGGCGTCCCGCCCGGCCTGACCGGCTCCCGGGTGGCCGCGGTGGTCAAGGTGGGCGGCTGGGCCAGCCACGTGGTCGTCGACGCGGCCGACGTGGTGGCGGTGCCCGGCGGGATCGGCGCGGCCGAGGCGGAGACGCTCGTACTGAACGGCGTCACCGCCTGGCAGATGCTGCACCGCAAGGCCCGCGTCCGTGCCGGGCAGAGCGTCCTGGTGCTCGGCGCCAACGGCGGGGTCGGCACGGTCCTGGTGCAACTGGCCCGGGCCGCGGGGGTGAACGTGATCGGCACGGCCTCCGAGCGCCATCACGACGCCCTGCGGGAACTGGGCGTCACACCCGTCGACCATCACACGGAGAACGTCGCCGCGCGGGTCCGTGACCTGGCCCCGGACGGGGTGGACGCGGTCTTCGACCACGTCGGCGGCCCCGGCATCGCCGACTCCTGGCAGCTCCTGGCGCCCGGCGGCACACTCGTCTCCTACGGCACCGCCGCCACCCGGGACGACGCGGGCTCCAGGCAGTTGCCGGTGCTCAAGCTGCTCGGCCGGCTGTGGCTGTGGAACGCCCTGCCCAACGGCCGCCGTGCCTACTTCTTCAACTTCTGGGCCGGCCGTGCCCTGGCCGAGGACCGCTTCCGGGCCCGGCTGCACCACGACCTCACCCAGGTCTTCGCCGCTCTCCAGCGCGGTGACGTCACCCCGCAGATCGCCGCCCGGCTGCCGCTCACCCGCGTCGCCGACGCCGTGCGGCTGGCCGAGTCCGGCACCGTCACCGGCAAGGTCGTCCTCACTCCTTGAGCCTCCCTCCTCCTCTGGCGAACCCCCGGTCCCGCCGATCAGGCAGGCCGGAAACCCGAACCCGGAAAGGAACCACCCCATGTCCAGCGCCCGTACGCACACCTCCACCGAGCAGCAGACCGGCCGTCACTTCCTCGGCGCCGTCACGCCGGGTGACCGTCCCCGGTCCGGCGTGCGCGCCGCCGTGCTCGCGCTGTCGCTCGCCGCCGTCGGCGTCCTCGGCACCGGCGTTCCGAGCGCCCAGGCCGCACCCGTCCAGGGCCAAGCCGTCCACCAGGGCCCCGCCGTCGAGTGCCGTGGGCAGGGCGTCGACCCCGACGCCCGTATCCGCTACGGCTCCGACATCGTGATCGACGCGCCTCTGCACACCATCTGGAAGGTGCAGACCGACGTACAGCACTGGCCGTCCTGGCAGGCCCCCGTCCTCACCATGGAGCGCCTCGGCCACGGTCCCCTCCGCCCGGGTGCGCAGTTCCGCTGGACGACCCCGGCGCCGGCCACCCCGACGACGCCCGAAACCACGCTCGCCATCACCTCCACCGTCCGCCAGCTCAAGGCGAACTCCTGCATCCGGTGGACGGGTCCCGCGATCGGCGACGGACTGCGCATCGACGAGGGGGTCCACGTCTGGACCTTCAGCAAGGTCAAGGACGGCGTACGCGTCCGCACCGAGGAGACCTGGACCGGCGACCAGGTCGAGACCGACGTGCCCACCGCGACCGCAGCCCTCGGCCAGGGCCTCGAACTGTGGCTGAGCGACCTGAAGACCACCGCCGAGGCAGCCGCGCACCGCTGAGGAACGAGCGCGCCCTCCACGCCCGTGCGTGGAGGGCGTGCTCGTCCGGTCGGCCGGGCGGTTGCCGGACGCCGGGGTGAGCGAGGTCGGTCGTCGGGTCGGCCGGGCGGACCCTAGACGCCGGGGTGGCCGAGTTCGATGTCGTGGCCCTCGATGTCACCGCCGTCGACCCGCACTCCGACCGCACGGGGCGGGTAGCCGGTCGCGACGACCGAGTACGGGCCGGTGTCCAGGTCGGAGAAGGCGTACGCCCCGTCGGCCCCGGTGGTGGCCGTCGCGACGACGTTGCCCGCGGCGTCCAGGAGGGTCACCCGGGCGTCACCCAGCGGGGCACCGGCGCCGGACACCGTGCCGCGCACGTACGCCCCGGGCCGCAACTCGATCTCCACGCGGGTGACTCCGGCGCCGGCCAGGTCGACGGGGAGCGCGGACGGGCGGTGCTTTGACGAGCTGACCGCGAGGGTCACCGTCCCGGGCACCAGATCGCCCACGCTGAACTCGCCGAGCGCGTCGGTCCGTCCGGTGGCGAGGACGTCGCCGCGCACGTCGGTGACGACGACGACCGCGTCCGCGACCGGCGCCCCGCTGTCCGCGCTGCGTACGGCGCCGGCCAGCCCGCTGCCGCCGCCGAGCAGGATGTCGTAGGTCAGCGGCGCGGCGCCGACCACGAGTGATACCGCGCGTGGCCGGCAGCCCGCGGCGGAGGCGATCAGGATGTACGTCCCCTCCCCCGGCGCGGCGAGCGCGTACGACCCGTCGGAGTGCGCGAGGGCCCGGTTCAGCTGGCGTCCGTCGAGTCCGATCAGCGTCACCGGTGCACCGGCCACGGGTACGCCCTCGGCTCCCCGCACCTGCCCGCGCACCGGGACACCGGGGCCGGCGCCCACGGCGGACGCCGACAGCCCGGCCGGTCCCGCGGCCACCGCCTCCGTACCTCTCGCGTCCGCGGCCGGTGCCGCGGTGTCCGGTGCCACCACGGTGACCGGCTCGGCGGGGAACGCGGGCGGCCGCGGTGCCCCGCCCGGCGACGTGGCCTGCACGGTGTCCGGTCCGACCACGGGCGCGGCCGCGCGACGCGGGATGAAGGCGGCCACCACGAACGCGAGCACCGCCGCTCCGGAACCCGCGGCCATGACCGTCTTGAAGGCGCTCTCGGAGGGCAGCACGGCGGAACCGAAGCGTGTGGTCAGCTGGGCCAGGATCACACCCGCGACGGCGCTGGAGGTCGAGGTTCCGATGGCCCGCATCAGGGTGTTGAGACTGTTCGCCGCCGCGGTCGCGGACGGCTCGACGGCGGCCATGATGAGCGCGGGCATGGCACCGTAGGCCAGGCCGATACCGGCGCTGATGACGCTGGAGGCCACGACGAGCTGCCAGACGGCGTCCATCAGCACGATGTTGACGGCGTAGCCGACGGCCACGACCACGGCCCCGCCCATCAGGGTCACCTTCGGCCCGTACGCCTTGGAGACGGCGGCGGACACGGGCGCGACGGCCATCATCACCAGGCCGCTGGGCGCCATGACGAGTCCGGCGTACAGCAGCGACCTGCCCAGGCCGTAGCCGGTCGCCTCGGGCAGCTGGAGCAGCTGCGGCAGCACCAGGGACATCGCGAACATGGAGAAGCCGAAGGCGACCGAGGCGAGGTTGGTCACCAGCACCTGGCGGCGGACCGTGATGCGCAGGTCCACCAGCGGCTGCGCGGAGCGCAGTTCGAACAGGCCCCACAGGAGCAGCACCACGACCGCGGCGCCGAAGAAGCCGAGGGTGGTGCCGCCGGTCCAGCCCCAATCGCCGCCCTTGGAGATCGCCAGCAGCAGGCAGACGAGACCGGCCGCCATGCCGAGGGCACCGAGCAGGTCGAACCGGCCCCCGGTGCGCACCTTGGACTCGGGTACGAGCGACAGGACCAGCACGGCGGCGACGAGGCCGAGCACGGCCGAGGTCCAGAACAGCATGTGCCAGTCGTAGCGGTCGGCGATGAGGGCGGCGGCGGGCAGTCCGAGGGCACCGCCGACGCCCAGCGAGGCGCTCATCAGGGCGGTGGCGGAACCGAGGCGTTCGGCGGGCAGTTCGTCCCGCATGATGCTGATACCGAGCGGAATCACGCCGGCCGCCAGCCCTTGCAGTGCCCGGCCTACGATCATCGGCGCGAGCGTGTCGCTGAGCGCGGCGATGACCGATCCGGCAACCAGCATGGCGAGGCTGGTCAGCAGCATCAGGCGCTTGCCGTACATGTCGCCGAGCCGGCCCACGACGGGCGTGGCGACGGCGGACGCGAGGAGGGTGGCGGTGACCGCCCAGACCGCGTTCGACGCCGGGGCGTGCAGGAGCGCGGGCAGTCGGGGCACGATCGGGATCACCAGGGTCTGCATCAGCGAGACGACGATGCCGCCGAAGGCCAGCACCGCGACAACGAGGTTCGTCCGCGGCACCGCGGGCTCGTACGGCCGCACCGTCTCGGCGGGCCGGGGTTGCACATGGGCCATGGTCGGGCCTCCGTCCGGGCGCTCGGATCTCACGACTGCGTCAACTCTAATTCAATTGATTGACTTAATTAAGGAGAATCACACCTGTCCGCCGGAGGAAGATCCGCGACTCGCTCGCCTGACGGCCCACGGCCCCGGGGGCCGTCGCACCGGTCGGCAACCGGAACCACCGACCGCTAGGTTGGGCGCCATGAGCAACCTTGACCGCGCTCCCGTACCCAGCGTCTGCGGCGGCCGCGGATTCGTTGTCGCCGAACCCGTCCGCGAGCTGCTGAGCCCCCGTCAGGTGCGGCTCGGCGAGTCGACCGAGGTCCGCCGGCTGCTGCCGAACCTCGGCCGGCGCATGATCGGCGCCTGGGCCTTCGTCGACCACTACGGACCCGACGACATCGCCGACGAGCCGGGCATGCAAGTCCCGCCGCACCCGCACATGGGACTGCAGACGGTCAGCTGGCTGCACGAGGGCGAGGTGCTGCACCGGGACTCGACGGGCAGTCTGCAGACCATCCGTCCCAAGGAACTGGGCCTGATGACCTCGGGCCGGGCGATCAGCCACTCCGAGGAGAGCCCCCGCTCGCACGCGCGCCTCCTGCACGGCGCCCAGCTGTGGGTGGCGCTGCCGGACGCGCACCGCCACACCGAACCACGGTTCGAGCACCACCCCGAACTCCCCACGGTCACCGCGCCCGGCGTGTCGGCGACCGTGATCCTCGGGAGCCTCGACGGCACCGCCTCGCCGGGTTCGGCGTACACACCGATCGTGGGTGCCGACCTCGCCCTGGCCCGCGGCGCCGACGTCCGCCTCCCGCTGGAGCCCGACTTCGAGTACGGCGTACTGGCGATGTCCGGCGAGGTCCATGTCGACGGCGTGCCCGTGCTGCCGGGTTCACTGCTCTACCTCGGCTGCGGCCGGGCCGAACTGCCACTGCGCGCCGAGTCGGACGCGGGCGTCATGCTGCTGGGCGGCGAGCCGTTCGAGGAGGAGCTGATCATGTGGTGGAACTTCGTCGGCCGGACCGACGAGGAGATCAGGCAAGCGCGTGAGAACTGGGAGCACGGTGACAGATTCGGCGTTGTACACGGCTACGACGGGGACCGGCTGTCTGCGCCGACACTGCCCACCGTACCGCTGACGCCCCGACGAAACCCATCCTGACCTGCTGCTTTGGATTGCTGTCGTCTCATTGACGTCGCTGCACCCGCGCCGGGCCGGCTCCCGGTGCACGCTCACTCTCCCGGTGGTCCCTTGGGGCTTGCTATGCCGGACATCCCAATTGCGCACTGCGCCACTGGGCTTTGTTCACGAGCGGCTCGTTCTCGTGAACAAAGCCAGCCACTGATACGCGGGACTCCACGCAGCTGAAAGCAGGACTGCCCTCAGCTACGCAAGGTCGCACGCAGGCGCAAACCGACGGTTGCGAGACCTCCGAAGGTCGTGACCTGGTAGCCGGGTTCCGGTCCGGGCGGCTCGCCCAAGCGGTAACGGCGAGCGGTTTGCGCGGTCAGGAGCGTCAGCATCGCCATGGCCAGAGCAGCTCCCTCGCAGCCATGCGGCCCGGTACCGAAGGAGAGGAAGACCCCGGGTTTCGCCGGCGAGCCCGAATGGTCGAGCCAGCGTTCGGGCTGGAACTGGTCCGGCTCGGAGTGTTCCCGTGCGTCGCGCTGGGCGGTATAGGGGCAAACGAGAATCGTGGACCCGGCGTCGATGGTGTAGTCGGCGAGCTGAGTCTGTCGTGTGGCGTGCCGGGTCAGTAGCCAGCTCGGGGGGTGGAGTCGGAGCACCTCGCGTACCAGTGCCTGGGTGTATCGCAGGCTGTCGAGGTGAGTGCTGGTCGTCGCGGCCGGGTCCGCGGGCAGCAAGGCGGCTTCGGTCGCGACGCGGTCCGCTGCCTGGGGGTACCGGGCCAGGTGGAGCAGGATCCATCCGGCTGCCCGGGAAGGTGTCTCGAAGGTGGCGACGGTGATTCCGGGGAGGGTGTCGAGGATGACCTCTTCCGGCAGCAGGCCGTAATGGGAGGAGGGCTGGAGCATCTGTCCCAGCATGTCGTCACCGAGCCGGCCCGATGAACGGCGCCGCCGGACGATGGGCCGCAAAGCGTCAGTGAAGGCCACTTGCTGCCGTGTGCGGAACCGCCGTGCGGGTGTGGGCATCCAGCGCGGCCATACCCAGCGCGAGGGGCGTACGAGCAGCTCCCGGGCCAGGAAGAGCTGTGAGGCAAAGGGCAGCAGGGTGGGAGCGTCCTCTGAGAAGAGGTAGCGCACACCGATCCCTGCCAGGGCGTCCCGGACCAGGGGCAGGATCTCGACGTCCCGGCCCGTGGGCCACCGGTCGGCAAATCGGGCGGCCCCGGGCGCGATCTCACCGATCCGGGCCGCAACCGCCTGCGGGCGTAGTCCGCGCATGCGGGCGGCGTGAGCGTGCGCACGCTCCTCGGACGTCGGTGCTCCGCTCGATCGCTTCAACGGTGGGAAGAGAGGCGAGGATGCCCTGGCAAAGTCCTGCGCTCGGTGCAGAACTGCTTCACACGGCCCGGCCGCAGAGGCTACGTAGATTCCCGGCTCCAGTTGCCAGACGTCCCCGCACTCGTCAGCGCCACGGCACGCCAGTGCCAGCCGGTCGCGGCTCCAGGCCGCGAAGCTGCCTTCGGGCAACCGCGGCGGCTCGTTCATTCGGCCCATGAGATCGCCCCTGACACTCGTGCCCGTCCAGGCCGTTGTCGGCGGCAGCGTGACCGGAGCCGGCGGGCGCCCGTGGGCGCCCGCCGGCAGTGCGGTCAGACCCTGTCGTCACCGGCGTAGGCGTCCCATGATTCCCCGTACGCACCGTAGTGGCGGGTGAAGGACAGCTTGCCGAGCAGCTTGGCGATCATGATGCACCCCTCTCTTCAGCATCAAATGCCTCAAGTACCATTTTGCTGCACATATCACATGTGTCACATTCGGGGCGTCCGTCGCGTGTATGGACATAAGGCGGGTGCTTACGGGCTGGGCCCAAAGCCGGCCAGGGTCGCCCCCGTACTGGAGGTCAGTCGAGGTTCCCCCGCGGGTCACGATGCAGAACTTCGCCTTCAGCCCGACCACGCTGACCGTGAAGGCGGGCGAGAAGGTCACGGTGGTCAACAAAGACTCCGCCGCACACACGTCACCGCGGTGCAAGACCGGCGTTGCCCGCCACGTCCACGGCGCCCTCTCGCCACCCGTGACGAGCTGTACATCACGCTCATGGTCAACCCGGCCGCTGGAGACGGAAAGGTTCACGCGCTCTACCAGCAATGGGCCTTCGAGGACATCGGGCAGAGCCAACCGTCACCTGCCTCCCCGGGGCTGTTTTGATGATTCGCGCCATCCGCTGACCAGACAGATCGCCACCCCGGCCCTGGCCTTCCTTTACCGCCTGCCGTCCCAACTGACTGAAGGCTCACCGCGACGCGGCTCTCCTGGATCGTCCTCGCAGGTCCGCTGGAGACCTCTGCAAAGTAGCCGTGAATGACTCTCAGGCGGTTGGCCGACCTCTTCACCGGCACTTCGTTGCGGCAGCCTGCCTCACTTCGTGACTCGCGCATCCGGCTCTGCCTGAGGTGCGCCGCATCATTAAGTCCGATTATGTAACGTTTGGCAACTCTCTGTGATCATCGTGAGGCCGCAGGACGGCCGCACGACGCTGAGGAGGTATGACCCAGATGAGGCTTGTTCTCGCTTCCCGTATCGCGGCGGTGGCCGTGACCGCAGCGACAGCGATCATGACGTCGGGCCAGACGGCATCCGCCGTACCGGCGGGCGGAGACGGAAACCCGTTCCTCGGGCCACTGCACACCGTCTCGACCGTCGCATCGACGGTCCCGGCCAACGGCGACGTGAACCCGTACGGCACGGCCCTGGTCGAAAAGAGCACCGGTGCCCTGCGGCGCGGCAACGTACTGGTCAGCAATTTCAACAATGCCGCGAACCAGCAGGGCACGGGGACCACTCTCGTGCAGATCAGCCCCAAAGGTACGGCCAAGCTGTTCGCCAAGATCAACCCGAAAAAGCTGCCAGGACCGTGCCCGGGGGGCGTGGGGCTGACCACCGCACTGTCCATCCTGCCGGGCGGCTGGGTGGTGGTGGGCAGTCTGCCCACGGCCGACGGAACATCCGCCACGGCGCGCGCAGGGTGCCTGCTCGTGCTGGACAGCCACGGAAAGGTCCGGAAGACCTTCAGCGGCAAGGGGATCAATGGGCCCTGGGACATGACCGCGAAAAGCTGCGGCGAGAATACTGAGCTGTTCGTCACCAACGTGCTCAACGGCACGGTCGCCGGCGGCGGCAACGTGGTGCGGCGGGGCACCGTGCTGCGGATCACCCTGCGCACCAACGGCAACCAGCCGCCGACCCGTATCGCCACGACCGAGATCGGTTCGGGCTTCGCCGAGAAGACCGACCCGGCGGCCCTCGTGATCGGGCCGACAGGTGTCGGCCTGCGGGACGGGACGCTCTACGTGGCGGACACCGTCGACAACCGCATCACCGCGATCCCGGACGCGCTGACCCGCCGCACCAGCGCCGGCATCGGCCGAGTGATCACCACGGACCAGCACCTCAACGGCCCGCTCGGGATGGCGATCACCCCCAAGGGCAACATCCTCACCGTCAATAGCGGCGACGGCAACATCGTGGAGACCACCCCACGCGGCGTCCAGGTGGCCGTGCGCACGCTCGACACCAGCGGCACCCCGCCGGGAGCGGGCGCACTGTTCGGGCTCGCCATCGCCACAAACCCCGACCGGGTCTACTTCGTCGACAACGCAACCAACACTCTGAACCTGCTGAGCCGACCCTGACCACTCGCGTGTGCCCGATCCAGCCCTGCGCAGAGCCAGGCGCGCGGTGTGCTCGACCGGGCACGCGAAAGGGCTGGCCATGCGCCCGCGCCATCGGCCCGCAGCACAGCACCAGCGTCGTCGGCAGCGGGCCAGTGTCGGTGTAACCGGTTGACGTGCTCCCTGGCCTAAAGTCCAGGGATTCCGGCCTGGGTCGTTGGACCCTTCCAGGGGCTTCCTGCTTCACCGCGCTGTGCGGGCACGGGTGCCGAGGCTGTCGAAGAAGTTCTTGTAGGCGGCATCCAGGTCCCGCAGGGACTGCTGCAGGACGACCGCCGACACATCGGCGAGCCAGGCACGTTCCCCGGTGCGCTTGGCCTGGGTGATACGAAGCCGGGACAGCTCCGCCGACTTCACATACGACAGCCCCGCCGCATGCGCTTCCTTCCGGTCACGCAGGCAGTCGTTCCACACCACCCATGCGCACCCGAACGCACTCGCCAGCGCACGGCGCTGGGCGGCATCCGGGTAGGCCCGGTAGTTGTAGCGGAGCTGCACAACCACGACCTTAACTGCGACTGGCCTCATAGACGGACAGAACGACTACAGGCGGGGCAGACACGTTATTTTCGGCGATGCATGTGCACTTGGCCTTCGTGACGAAGTACCAGCGCGGGGTGTTCAACGACGAGATGCTGACACGCTGCGAAGAAATCATGCGCAAGGCCTGCGAGGACTTCGAAGCGGAGCCGAAGGAGTTCAACGGCGAACCCGATCACATCCACCTGCTGGTGCTTGCCCAAGCTCTCGACTTCGTTCGAGCAGGGGAGACCCCTATCCCGCCCAAGGCCGCCAATCTCAAAAATGGTCAACAGCCTCAAGAGCGTCTCCGCCCGCCGGATACGGCTGGGGACACCTCCCGGCCGAAGGCCGGGGGACAGTTCACCAGCCGGATCAACCCCGCCATCACGCACGGACACCTGTGGTCGCCCCCGTACTTCTCCGCATCGTGCGGCGAAGCACCGTTGACGATCGTCCGCCAGTACATCGAACAGCAAAAAAGTCCGCTCTGACGTCCACGTCAGAGCAGTCTTAAGAGGCATTCACCCCCGGCGTGAACGCCGGAGATTTCTGCAAGAGTCCCGGTAAAGCCGCAGCAGGGCTCTCCCCCCGGGTGACAGCCCTGATGTCCTTTAGACGGCTAAGGGCCTGCAGATCGATAACACGCGGGTCTAACCCGCGGTAGCACCGATTTCGGCGCCTGTACGGTGTCGCAGCGCCACAGTTCAACCGCTTCAAGCGCATGTCGCAGGCGCAGAACGGGAATCGGCGTGTTGTTGATCGGCAAGCCCTCAGGGCGTTGCGGTACCTGATCTTGTAGAGGTGCGGGCACTTGGGCCACCGGGTGGCGGGGTGCTCGCAGTCTTTGAAGTACGAGCCCATGCCATGGCCCAGGGACTTGGGGCAGCCATCGTGGATCTCCTCACGGCGCAATGCTGACGTTCTGCTGACCCCAGCGGGTCCACCACCTCCCTGAGCTGGGAGGAAACCGCTGATGCGTGGTATGTGGCGGAACTTCGTCGGGCGTACGCAGGACGAAATCGAGCGGGGCCGCGAGGACTGGGTGAAGGGGGTCCGTTTCGGTCAGGTGCACGGCTACGACGGAGTTCCGCTGCCCGCGCCGGAACTGCCGCCAGTCCCCCTCGAACCACGGGGAAGGGTGCGCTGATCCCTGGCCGACCCGCACCTCGGTGCCCCGGCCGGACGGCGGACCTGGCAGACCTGGCGGACCTCCCCGGCCGCCGCGCCAAAACACGGGAAGCGCGTGTGCACGACCGCAGCCCCGGCGGAGCAGCAGGCCGCGGTCCGTCCCCGCGCCGCACCGGCGGCCGGCGCCGCGGTACCGGTGTCAGCTGGGTGGCGCCGTGCGAAGGTGGGCGCGGTACCAGGCGGCCCAGGACGCCATGTGATGCAGCGGATCCGGGTCGTACGGCACTTCGGCCAGCTGCCACACCCGTTCGCTGCTGAACCAGTTGTCCTGTGCGAGAAGTTCGAACTGACGTCGGCTCACCCGGCTGCCGGAGGCGGCCAGGTGTTCCAGGCAGTGGGGCCAGCTCCAGTCCCGGTCGGGGACGGCGGGCAGGACCCCGTGGCCGACGAGGGCGTCCAGCAGATCGCCCGAGCGCACCGGACGGGGATGGCTCGCGTGCTGGACCGACGGCCCCGGCAGCCCGGGGGCGTCCAGGGTGGCGGTGATCAGCCGGGCCAGATCCTCCACGGCGACGAGGGATGTCAGCCCGCGCCCCGCGTCCCAGCGGGCGGGGACGGAGCGGAGCAGTTCGGCCAGCGCGGGCACCACCCACCGGTCCCCGGCGCCCAGGACGAGCCCGGGACGCAGCACCAGCGCGCCGGCGTCCAGGGCGGCCCGCTCCCCGGCGAGGCGGGTCGAGCTGGCCGCCGAGACCGGGGACGGCTCCACGTCGCCGACGTCCGGTCCCCGGTGCGGTCCGCGGCCGTACACGGCGGCCGTCGACAGCTGCGTCACGCGCGGTACGCCCGACCGGACCGCCTCGGCCATGAGCCGGGCCGTGCCGTGCACGTTCACCGCGGTGCACGCGTCCGCGTCGCCGCCGACCAGTGAGGCCAGATGGAGCACCGCGTCCGCGCCCGCGCACACGTCGCGCAGCGTGTCCGGCGCCGCCAGGTCGGCCTGGAACCACTGCGCGCCCGCCGCGACCAGCGCCTCGGGCGGCCGGCGTGCCACGACGCGGACGTGCCATGCCGGGTCGCGCAGCAGCAGCTCCGCGACCCGGGAACCGATGAAGCCGGTGGCTCCGGTGAGCACCACCCGGCGTTGCGTCCCGTGCGTCACGTCCGTCCCACTTCCTGACTCCTCTGCTTCCTCACGGCCGTCGCAGGCCGCGCCCGCTCCCGACGACGGTTCTCGGCGGGGCCCCGGCGCGGACCGGCCCGGCCGCGGCCGGCGGAGCTCCGGGACCCCGGGCCGCCGCCCGCAGCCGCGGGTGCGCCGCGGCTCTCCCGCGGATGCGAACGTGGCGTCCGCCAACTGCCGTCGCCCCGCCGTCTCTTGGGACCGTCGTCCGTCGTGGCCACGCCGCCCAAAGTTACAAACAGAACGCCCTCCATGTCACACAGGCACCCATTACCGTGTCCGGCGGCTGCTTCGGTCCGACGGGAGATCCAAGGGGAGCACATCATGGCCGCACGGAACGAGATCGACGACCGTCCTGCCGCTCAGGACGTCGCGGACGACCCGACGCCGGTGGTGCCCTGGCAGGTGCACAAGGAGCACGCCGAGGAGGTCTACCTCACCGACTGGCGCCCGGTGGGCCGGGACCGCTTCCGCATACGGGGGCGCCGGCCGGACGATCACTCCTTCTACCGTCTCGGGGCGGTCCTGGACCCGCTGCTGCTGTGCGAGACCGTCCGGCAGACCTTCCCACTGCTGTGCCACACCGCCTACGGCGTACCGCTCGGACACCAGCTCATCTGGGAGCGGTTCGGCTACCGGACGGACGACGCGGCCTCGGCGGGCGTGGACCGCGGCCGGGACCTGACGCTGGACGTCCGCTGCTTCGACATCGATCACCGCGGCACCCGTCCCGCCGCCCTCTCGCTGCACGCCCGGGTGTACTGGGGCGGGGAGCCCGTGGCCACCGCCGAGACCCGGTTCACGGTGCAGTCGCCGGCCGTCTACCGGCGGCTGCGCGGCGGCCGCACCGACGCCGGGAGCGCCATGGCCCGGGCCGTGCCGGTGCCGGACCCGGACCCGCGCACACGGGCCGGCCGCAACCGCGCCCACGACGTGGTGCTCGCCCCGAGCGGCGCCGACGGCAGGCAACTGCGGGTCGACACCGCCCATCCGCTGTACTTCGACCACCCGGTCGACCACGTTCCCGGCATGGTGCTGCTGGAGGCCGCGCACCAGGCCGTCGACGGCGCGGACGTCACCGCTCTCGACTGCGTGTTCCACCGGTACGTCGAACTCGACAGCCCCTGCACGATCACCACGATGCCGCCCGGCGAGGAGCACGGGGAGCGCCGCACCCGGATCACGGCCGTGCAGGACGGCGAGGTCCGATTCACCGCCACGGTCGCCACCCGGGCCGGCGCCGTCCCGGAGGCGGCCGGCCGCGGCTGACCCTCCCCCCGGCAGTCCGGCGGATGCCTCGGACGCCGGACGCGAGCTGCACGCCCGGGCTGCGGCCGAGACCGCGGTGGTCTCGGCCCGCATGTACGACGGCATCGCGGCACAGGACCGGGCCGTGGCGGGCCGGGTCCTGGCCCTGGTCACCGAGCGGGCCAACGCCGAACTGGCCGCCTCCCGTCAGTGATCGGAGGCGGCAAGGACACCCGGAAAGCAGTGGAATATTGAACCATCCGGCTCCGTTGTGTGCGGTGAAGGAGGTCAGCAGTGGAGATGACCAGGACGACGGAGACGACCGGGACGACGTACTACGACCACGGAACCGCGGCGGTGCGCTGGGAGCGCGGGCAGCAGTTCTTCGACGCCCAGGACTACGCGGGCGCGGCGCGCGTGCTGGCCGGTCTGGTCGAGGAGGTACCGGAGCAGACGGGACCCCGGCTGCTGCTGGCCCGGGCCTATTACCACTCCGCCCAACTGCGCCGTGCCGAGGCCGAGTTGCGCGTGATCGTGGAGCGCGACCCGGTGGAGCACTACGCCCGGCTGATGCTGGGCCGCACCCTCCAGCGGCAGGCACGCCACGGTGAGGCCGAGTCGCACCTGCGGATCGCTGCGGCGCTGGCGGGAGACCCGGCCGAGGGCTGAACGTCCCGTCCCCGGGCCCTGTTCCGGAAGGAACAGGGCCCGCGGCATGCCGCCGTGCGCGGCTGCGCCCGGGGCGCGGGGCTCACAGCGGGGTCGCCGCGTGCAGGACCAGGAACAGCGTGACCGCGGAATTCGCGGAGGACATCAACGAGGCGACGGTGCCGACCGCCGCGCCCCACGCCGCCAGGCCGGCCGCGGTGCCCACCGGGGGCCAGCTGCGGACCGCCGGCGCGGGGGCCAGCAGGGCGGCGACCCGGCGCGGTACGGGGCCCGCCGCGGCCAGGGCGGGGAGCGTCGCCGCGGGGGTGGTGCGGGACAGCAGGGCCGCCTTGCCGATCGCACGGGCCACCGTGCGCCGGTCGCCGACCGCGCGGGCCGCCTCCTCGTCCGCCCACCGCTCCGCCGTGTAGACGACGGCGGTGCGCAGGGGCCGCAGGAACGGGTTGGCCCGCGCCGCGAGGTGCACGGCGAGCAGATGGCGGTGGTGCCGGGCGGCGAGGTGGGCGCGTTCGTGGGCGAACAGGGCACGGCGTTCGGCGGAGGAGAGCCCGTCGAGCAGCGCGGTGGTGACGACGACCCGGCCCGGCTCGCCCGGCAGCGCGTACGCGTACGGCTCGGCGTCGGGCAGCACGGCGACCGTGCCGCCGGGCAGTCCGTCCAGTGCCCGCCGGGCGCCGCGTGCCACCCGGCGGTGGCGCCACAGGGTGCGCCCGCAGGCCGCGGCGACCAGACACAGGGCCGGGATGGCGGCGCGGCCCGCGATCCCGTCGTGCGGGACCGCCGCCCGTACGTGCGGGTCGGACCAGCCGTCCGGCAGCGGGTTGCCGGGCAGTTGGGCGGTGCCGACCACCATGAGCAGGGCCAGGCACAGCGTGCTGCACACCGCCATGACCACGGCCACGGCGGTCAGCAGCCGGGTGGCCGTGCGCGGGTGCAGCCGTACCTCGGCGAGCCGGGCCACCGGCCAGGCGGACAGCGGCAGTACCAGCGGCAGGAAGACGAAGACCCCCATGCGGTGTCAGTGTGCCGTATCGCCGGGCCCGCCGGTCGGGGGGTGCTGGGTGTCCCCCGGATCCGGCCGCACCTCGCGGTCCGCCGCCTCCAGCAGGCTGCGCAGCACCTGCTCGTCGCCGGGCGGCAGGGCGGTGACGAAGCTCGCCAGGACGGCCTCGCGGTCGCATTCGCCGTCGAGGAGGCGGCGCATGCGCAACGCGGCGAGCCGCGCCACGTCGGCCGTCGGGGTCCAGACGAAGGAACGGCCGCGCCGTTCCCGGGAGACGACGTCCTTGGCGAGCAGCCGGGTCAGGATGGTGACGACGGTGGTGTAGGCGAGGTCGCCGCCGAGCCGCTCCTGCACCCAGGCCGCGGTCACCGGGGCGTCCGCAGCACGGAGCGCGGCGAGTACCTGGCCCTCCAACTCGCCCTGCCCGCGCCGCCGGGACCGGCCGTCCGCCCGCACCATGCCCGTCTCCCTCCGGTCTCGGCGTGTCGGACTACGCTACTTCACCCGGCCGCCGGTGCCCCAGGGGTGCAGGCCACGACGGGACGCACGGACACGACGGGCGGGCACGGCACACGGGCGCGAGGACGATCACGAGCAGGACGCACGATGCAGGTCACGATCCGGTGACGTGCGTGACGGCGAACCGGGCCGGTTGCGGCGGCTCGACCGCCGGGCGGGGCGCCGGGAAGGACGCCGGGACCGTCGTACTGTGACCGGAGGCCGGCGGTCGGCGGTCGGCGGCGTGTCATGCTGACCGGATGGCACATCCCATTGATCGCACGCCCCTCGCCGAACAGGTCGAGGAACTCCTCGCCGACGGCGGCCCGTTGCCCATCGTGGCGGCCGGCGACCCCGTGCTGCGCCGCCCCGCCGCACGCTTCGAGGGCCAGCTCGAACAGTCACTGCTGGACCGGTTCGTCGAGGCCCTTCGGGTCACCATGCACGCGGCACCGGGCGTCGGACTCGCCGCACCGCAGGTCGGTGTGGGGCTGCGCATCGCGGTCGTCGAGGACCCGGCACCGGTGCCGGACGAGGTACGGGAGGCACGCGGGCGGGTGCCACAGCCGTTCCGGGTGCTGGTGAACCCCTCGTACACGCCCATCGGTTCCGGCCGGGCCGCGTTCTTCGAGGGCTGTCTGAGCGTGCCCGGCTGGCAGGCGGTGGTGGCCCGGCCCGCCGAGGTACGGCTGCGCGGCGAGGACGGGCACGGCCGCGCCCTGGACGAGGTGTTCACCGGCTGGCCCGCCCGGATCGTGCAGCACGAGACGGACCACCTCGACGGCACCCTCTACCTGGACCGCGCCGCACTGCGCTCCCTGTCCTCGCAGACGGCGATGACCGAGCGGTGGACGCAGCCGACGCCCGAGGCCGCCGCGGCGGCCCTGGGCTTCGAGTTGCTCTGAGGCACCGGTCGGCCCGGCGCGGTCAGCCCCGGTAGGTCTCCAGCAGCCGCAGCCACACCTCGCTGATCGTCGGGTAGGACGGCACCGCGTGCCACAGCCGGCTGACCGGAACCTGCCCGGCGACGGCGACGGTCGCCGAGTGGATCAGCTCGCCGACCCCGGGGCCGACGAAGGTGACACCGCGCAGGACCTCGTCGTCCAGGTCGACGACCATGCGGGCGCGGCCCTTGAAACCGTCGCCGTACAGGCTCGCGCCCGCCACCGAGGAGAACTCGACGTCGACGGCCCGCACCCGGTACCCGGCCTGTTCCGCCTCTGCCAGCGAGAGCCCCACGGCGGCGGCCTCCGGGTCGGTGAAGACGACCTGGGGTACGGCATGGTGGTCGGCGGTGGCCGTGTGCGGGCCCCAGGGCTCGGTGCGGACCGGGTCGCCGGCGGCCCGCGCGGCGATGGCGTCGCCCGCGATCCGGGCCTGGTACTTGCCCTGGTGGGTGAGGAGCGCACGGTGGTTGACGTCGCCGACCGCGTACAGCCAGTCGGTTCCGGTGACGCGGAGGCTGTCGTCGACCGGCAGCCAGCCCACCGGCTCCAGGCCGACGGTGTCCAGCCCGATGTCGTCGGTCTGCGGGACCCGGCCGGTGGCGAAGAGGATCTCGTCGGCCTCGATCCGGTCGCCGGCCGCGGTGACCACGACGACGGTGCCGTTCTCCCGGGTCACCGACTCGACGGCGGTGCCGGTGCGGACCTCGACGCCGGCGTCCGTGAGCGCCTCGGCCACCAGCTCGCCGGCGAAGGGCTCCATGCGGGGCAGCAGGCCCTTGCCCCTCACCAGGACCGTGACCTGTGAGCCGAGGGCCTGCCAGGCGGTGGCCATCTCGGTGGCGACCACGCCGCCGCCCACCACGATCAGCCGGCCGGGAGCGGCCTTCGCGCTGGTCGCCTCCCGGCTGGTCCAGGGCTTCACCTCGGCGAGTCCGGGCAGGTCGGGCAGGAGCGCGCGGGTGCCGGTGGACACGGCGACGGCGTGCCGCGCGGTGAGGGTCCGCACGGAGCCGTCGGTGCCGGTCACGGTGACCGTGCGGGGTCCGGCCAGCCGGCCGTGGCCGCGGTACAGGTCGGCGCCGATGGCCTCGACCCAGCGGACCTGTCCGTCGTCCTTCCAGTGCGAGGTGAAGTCGTCCCGGCGGGCGAGGACGGCAGGCGTGTCGAGGGGGCCCTGGACGGCCCCGCTCAGACCCGGCAGGCGTCGGGCGTCGGCGCGGGCGATGACCGGGCGGAGCAGGGCCTTGCTGGGCATGCACGCCCAGTAGGAGCACTCGCCGCCGACCAGTTCGCTCTCCACGATCGCAGTGGACAGCCCTGCCGCGCGTGTGCGGTCGGCCACGTTCTCCCCCACAGGGCCGGCCCCCAGCACGACGACGTCGTACGCGATGGATTCCATTTCCGTCATGGGGCCAGTCTGGTGGGTGGTGTGCCCGGTGGCCACACGGGTACGCGCCCGGAATACGTACGCGGACGGCCGTGTTCCATCCACGGTCCGGCCCACACCAGGAAGAGGGAGTCGCTCATGAGCAGCACCGTGGAGCTCACCAAGGAGAACTTCGACCAGACGGTCACGGACAACGAGTTCGTCCTGATCGATTTCTGGGCGTCCTGGTGCGGTCCGTGCCGCCAGTTCGCTCCGGTGTACGAGAAGGCGGCCGGGGAGAACCCGGACCTGGTGTTCGGCAAGGTGGACACCGAGGCGCAGCCGGAACTGGCCGCGGCCTTCGGTATCCAGTCGATCCCGACGCTGATGATCGTCCGCGACCAGGTCGCCGTCTTCGCCGAGCCCGGTGCGCTGCCCGAGGCGGCTCTGACGGACGTCATCGGACAGGCCCGCAAGCTGGACATGGACGAGGTCCGCAAGAGCGTCGCCGAGCAGCAGGCGAACGCCCAGGGCGAGTGATCCCCCGCGCGCCCGGACTCCGCGGCGTACGCGGGTGTCCGGTCCGCGCGAACGGCACCGGGGCCCGCGCCGGCCGGCCCGGTGCGGTGGAACATGTGGAACTGATCTCGTGAGCACCGCCCGCGGGCGCGCAAGGCGTCGCGGGCGCTGCTGCTTCTCCTGGCCGTTGACGGCCGGCCGGCAGACACGGCCGCGCTGCTGGCCTCCTCCTGTCCGGCAGTCCCCCGCGCGATGTCTTCGCGCCCCCCGGGCTCGCCCGGCCTCGGGCATCCCGGGTTCCGGCCGCGCGCGGCGCACGCCCGCTCCGCGGCGTCGCGCGCCGGACCGGGCGGGCTAGCGCGCCCGCCCCCTCCGAGCCTTCTCCGCCGCCCGGCCCCGATTCCGGACCGGGCTCCCCTGCGGACACCCGATCCCGAACATGTTCGTAACGAACTTGTTCGTCACGAACATGTTCGTTACGCTGCTCCGCATGACAGCTCGCCCTGACGCCCCGCGCAGCCGCCGCGCGCGCCCCGCCAAGCCCGCCCTGACCCGGGAGGCAATCGTGGCCGCGGCCGTCGCCGTACTGCGCGCCGAAGGGCTGCAGAAGGTCACCATGCGACGGCTGGCGCAGGAACTCGACACCGGCCCCGCCTCGCTGTACGTGTACGTCCGCAACACCGACGAGCTGCATGCCGCCGTCCTGGACGAACTGCTCGGCACGGTCGGGCAGGCCCCGGCCGAAGGCTCGTGGCGGGAGCGGCTGACCGCAGTGCTGACCGAGTACACCGGGATGCTCCTCGACCACCCGACGCTGGCCCGCTCGGCACTGACCGCCCGCCCGGCCGGCCCCCACTACCTGCGGCTCATCGAGACGCTGCTGGCGCTGCTCGACGCGGGCGGCGTGCCGCGTGCGCAGGCCGCGTGGGGGGTGGACCTGCTGTTGCAGCACGCCACGGCGACCGCGGCCGAGCACGCGGGGCAGGACGACTCCGCCAGTGCCCGTACGGACCGGGACGCGTTGGACAGTGCCGTGCACCACGCGTCCGAGCACACCCATCCGCACGTCGCCGCCACCGCCGGCCTGCTGCTCTCGGGTACGCCCCGGGCCCGGCTGGCGTGGGCGTTCGACGCCCTCGTCAACGGCATCGCACAGACCGCCGTACCCGACTGACCGGCCCTCAGGAGACCACCATGACCACCGTCCACCACCCGGTCGCCGTCGTCGGCGCCGGACTCGGCGGGCTCACCCTCGCCCGCGTCCTGCATCTGCACGGCGTCGAGGCGGCCGTGTTCGACCTCGACGACTCCCCCGCCGCCCGCGCCCAGGGCGGCATGCTCGACATCCACGACGACTCCGGCCAGGTGGCGTTGCGCGCCGCCGGGCTGCACGACGAGTTCCTCGCGCACGTCCACCCCGGCGGCCAGGAGATGCGGATCCTGGACAAGACCGCAGCGGTCCGCCTGCAGCAGCACGACGACGGCGCGGGCGGCCGTCCCGAGATCGACCGCGGGGACCTGCGCGACCTGCTGTTCGGCTCGCTGCCGACGGGAACGGTCCGCTGGGGCACGAAGGTCACGGGCGCGCGCCCGCTCGGCGAGGGCCGGCACGAGGTGACCCTCGCGGACGGCCGGACCGTCACGACGGACCTGCTCGTCGGCGCCGACGGCGCCTGGTCCCGGATCCGCCCGCTTCTCTCGCCGGCCCGGCCCGCGTACACCGGGGTGTCGTTCGTCGAGGCGGATCTGCGGGAGGCCGACACGCGTCACCCGGTGGCCGCGGAGGTGGTCGGCGGCGGCATGCTGTTCGCGCTCGCCCCGGGCCGGGGGCTGCTCGGGCACCGCGAGACCGACGGCAGTCTGCACGTGTACGCCGCCCTGGAGACCGCCGAGGAGTGGCTGGACGGCATCGACTTCGCCGACACCGACGCCGCCCGGGCCGCCGTTCTGGAGCACTTCGCGGACTGGGACAAGAGCCTGCTGTCGCTGGTCGCCGACGCGGACGGCGCGCTCGTGCCGCGGCGGATCCACGCACTTCCGGTCGGACACCGCTGGGCGCGCGTCCCGGGTGTCACACTGCTCGGTGACGCCGCCCATCTGATGTCGCCGTTCGCGGGCGAGGGCGCCAACCTGGCGCTGCTCGACGGCGCCGAGCTGGGCCTCGCGCTCACCGCGCACCCGGGCGACACCGAGGCCGCCCTGTCCGCCTACGAGGAGCGGCTGTTCCCGCGCAGCGAACGGTCCGCGGACGAGTCGGCGCGCAACACCGCGCTGATCTTCCGCGGCGACGCACCGCAGGGGCTGGTGGAAGCCTTCACCGACCGCGGCTGACCGACCCCCGCGGAGTGATCCGCGCAGGTCACACGGGCGACCAGGTCCAGCCAGCCGGCCTCGACCCGATCCAGCGGCATATCGCGCTGACGAATGAAATGGTGAAGCAGGACGGGGCTCAGATAGCCCATCAGGGTCTGGGCCAGCAGCTCGCAGTCCGCCTCGGGCACCGCCTGCCGCAGCAGCAGCATCAGATGGCTCTGCTGGACACGGCGCGGCGCCACCGAGAAGCGGCGCTCCGGGTCGGGTTCCGCCGCCAGGAGCAGGTCGAGTTCGTCCCTCATGCGGCGCAGCAGCGTGACACCGAACGCTTCCAGCCGCTGCACCGGTCCGGCGCCGGGACCGAGCGGCGGCGGACCGCTCATGAACGCCGCCTGGAACTTCTTCTCCGAGTGGTCCAGCAGGGCCGTCAGCAGGCCCGTGCGATCACCGAAGCGGCGGAAGACGGTGCCCTTTCCGACGGCGGCCGCGGCGGCGACCTCCTCCATCGTGAGGTTCGCGGCGCCGCGCTCCCGCACCAGGTGGGCCGCGGCCTCCAGCAGCCGGGCCCGGTTGCGGGCCGCGTCGGCGCGCAGGGCGGGCTCCTCGCTTGCAGTACCGACTTCGAGCAGCGGTATCTCCACCGGCTCCACGGGAGTTGGCAGGGGCGGCAGGGGGCTCGACATGAAGACAGCGTAAAGCATCGGGAACGAACTGGACCGCGGTCCGGTTATCCTGATACAAAATTAAACGGACCTCGGTCCGGTTGTGCCAGCAATGTTTCCGCCTGCCCCCACTGGAGTTGTCATGCCTGTACGTATCCTCGGCCTCATCGGCAGCGTCCGCACCGGTTCGACCAACCGCCGGCTCGCCGAGGCCGCCGTGAAGGTCGCCCCCGAGGGCGCCGAGGTCGCGCTGTTCGAGGGGCTGGCCGACATCCCCTTCTACAACGAGGACATCGACGTCGAGGGCAGCATCCCGGCCGCCGCCGTCCGGCTGCGCGCGGCGGCACAGGCCTGCGACGCGTTCCTGCTGTTCTCCCCCGAGTACAACGGCACCATCCCCGCTGTGCTGAAGAACGCCATCGACTGGCTGTCCCGCCCGTACGGTGCCAATGCCTTCGGCGGCAAGCCGGTCGCCGTGATCGGTACTTCCCTCGGCCAGTACGGCGGCGTGTGGGCCCAGGACGAGGCCCGCAAGTCCGTGGGCATCGCCGGCGGCAAGGTCATCGAGGACATCAAGCTGTCCATCCCCGGCTCGGTGACCCGCTTCGCCGAGACCCACCCCTACGACGACGCCGAGGTCGCCGCCCAGCTGACCGATGTGGTCGCCCGCCTGCACGGCAACGTGGGCACGGCCGCCTGACCCACCGCACCTCACGGGGCCGGAACCCACCCGGGTTGCGGCCCCCGCGGCTGTGTCCGGCCCGCCGCTCGCCGCCCGCGGCGGGCGGCGAGCGGCGGGCAGGCCGGGTCAGACCGAGGCGCCTTCCTTCGCCGCGGCCGGGTCCGCCGCGCTCCCGGCGGCCGGCGTGGTGCGGGCGGCGGGGATGACCGCGGCGACGGCCGCGGACACCAGCGCGAGGCCGCCGCCGATCAGCAGGGCGGTGCGGAAGCCCGCCTCGGAGGCGAAGGTGTGGCCGCCCAGGGTGGTGGTCAGCTGGGCGAGGATCACGCCGATGACGGCGGCGCCGATCGAGGTGCCGAGCGAGCGCATGAGCGTGTTGAAGCCGTTGGCCGCCGCCGTCTCGGCGATCGGCACGGAACTCATGATCAGCGCGGGCATCGAGCCGTAGGCGAGGCCGACGCCCCCGCTGGTGACGATGGAGACGATCATCAGGCCCCAGGCGGAGCCCAGCAGCGCCATGGACAGGCCGTACCCGGCCGCGATCACCAACGCCCCGCTGACCAGGGTGAACTTGGGGCCGCGGGCGTTGGTCAGCTTGCCGCCGAACGGGGAGACGATCATCATCATGAGGCCGCCGGGGGCCATCCACAGACCGGCCGCCAGCATCGACTGGCCCAGGCCGTAACCGGTGGCCTTCGGGAACTGCAGCAACTGCGGCAGCACCAGCATGCTCGCGTACATGCCGAATCCGACGAAGACCGAGGCGACGTTGGTGAGCAGCACCCGGGGGCGGGCCGTGGTGCGCAGGTCGATCAGCGGGTCACCGGTCCGCAGCTCCCACCGGCCCCAGCCGGCCAGCACCACGACGGTGACGGCGAACAGGCCGAGCGTGGTCGCCGAACCCCAGCCCCAGTCGGCGCCCTTGGAGACCGCGAGCAGCAGGCAGACCAGGGCGACACCGAGTCCGAGCGCGCCCGGCAGGTCGAAGCGCTGGCCTTTGGCCGCGGCCGGGACGTCCGGGACCAGGAAGAAGATCAGCACCGCGACGGCAGCGGCGAGTCCCGCGGCCCCCCAGAACAGCACCCGCCAGTCGGCGTACTGGGCGACGGCGGCGGCGATGGGCAGGCCGAGGCCGCCGCCGATCCCCATCGACGCGCTGACCAGTGCGATGGAGGAGCTGAGCCGCTCCGTGGGCACCACGTCGCGCAGCAGGGCGATGCCCAGCGGCACCATGCCCATGCCCATGCCCTGGAGGCCGCGGCCGATGATCATCGTCACGACGGAGGACGACAGGGCGCTCACGACCGAGCCCGCGATCAGCGGCGCGGCGCACACGAGCAGCATGCGCCGCTTGCCCACGAGGTCTCCGAGCCGTCCGACGACGGGCACGCAGACGGCGGCCACCAGCAGGGTGACGGTGATCACCCAGGCCGCGTTCGAGGACGTCGTGTGCAGGATTTGCGGCAGTTCCGCGATGAGCGGGGTGACCAGGGTCTGCATGATCGCTGCCGTGATGCCGGCCAGCGCCAGGGTCGCGACCACACCGCCTGAGCGGGTCGTCGGCTGGGGGGCGTCCATTTCCGGGGGCTCCTCGACTTTCTCTCACGGATCGACTCGCGCGGCGTCGGCGAGTTCCGGGTGAAGGATGTGCATCGTACATGCCATATGTATCGAGCATGTGCTGTGGCCCATACACGCAGTTGTGCCAGGATGGAGCGGCCGTACGTGGGGACATACAGCGCAACGGCCCCACGCAACAGGAGGCTCAAGTCACATGGTCAGGCCGACGTACGAGGTCGAGTACGAGCAGATGCTGCTCAGCCGCTACACGTTCATGAACCAGATGGGCGGCCGGCGCAAGGACAGCGTCATGGAGCGCAGCGCCTATATCCTGCTCAGCCGTATCCGGGTCCAGGGACCGATGTCGATCGGGGAGTTGAGCGACGCCTTCGGGCTCGACGCCTCCACGCTCAACCGGCAGACCGCCGCGGCCATGCGCGCCGGCCTCGTGGACCGCATCCCCGATCCGGCCGGGGGCATGGCACGCAAGTTCCGCATCAGCGAGAAGGGGGCGCGACTGCTGGACGAGGAGCGCGAGGGCATGGTGCGCGGTCTGGACGAGGTCATGTCGGACTGGCCGACGGAGGACATCGCCGCCTTCGCCGCCTATCTCAAACGCTTCAACTCGGGCATCGAACGCATCGCGGGCCGGCCCTGGCCGCGTCCGTAGCGCGGCGGGGCCCCGCCGGGCCGCGGACCCGGGCGGGGGCCCGGCGGACGGCGCCGCTCCGGGGTGCGACCCTTGAGCGGTACAGCTCATGGGCGTGCCGGCCGGCGCCCTGCCGCGGGAGGAAACACAACTGAGTACCACCACCGTCGTCACCGAGACCGTCTCGGTGGTCCTGCTGCTGGGCGTGCTGGCCTTCGCCGTCGTACGGCCCCGGGGACTGCCGGAGGCGACCGCCGCCGTCCCCGCGGCGGCCGTCG
Source organism: Streptomyces sp. NPDC006012 (assembly GCF_042871185.1). Classification (NCBI taxonomy): domain Bacteria; kingdom Bacillati; phylum Actinomycetota; class Actinomycetes; order Kitasatosporales; family Streptomycetaceae; genus Streptomyces; species Streptomyces sp. NPDC006012. Next base: position 70,501 of record NZ_JBIAIE010000019.1, on the reverse strand, counting down.
CGGTGGCGGTGGGCGCCGTGTCCGCCGAGGACGCCTGGGAGCAGACCCGTGCGCTGCTGCCCGTGGTCGTCTTTCTGGCGCTGATCCTCGTGCTCGCCCAACTCTGCGCGGACGAGGGCCTGTTCGAGGCGGCCGGCGCCACCGTCGCCCGCTGGTGCCGCGGCAGCCCGCGGCGGATGCTGGCCGGGGTGTTCGTGGTGGCCGCCTCGATCACGGCCGTACTCAGCCTGGACGCGACCGTCGTCCTGCTCACGCCCGTGGTGTTCGCCACCGCCGCCCGGGTCGGCGCACGGGCCCGTCCGCATGTGTACGCCACCGCGCATCTGGCCAACTCCGCCTCCCTGTTGCTGCCGGTGTCGAACCTGACGAACCTGCTGGCGTTCGCGGCCAGCGGGCTGTCCTTCACCCGGTTCGCGGCACTGATGGCGCTGCCCTGGCTGGCCGCGGTGGCGGTCGAGTACGCCGTCTTCCGCGGCTTCTTCCGCGCCGACCTGGCCGTGGCCCCGGCGCCGGGCGCGACGCCGGAGAAGGGCCCGGGTGTGCCGGTCTTCACGCTGGTCGTGGTGGCCCTGACGCTGGGCGGCTTCGTGGTCACGTCGTTCGCGGGCCTCGCACCCGCGTGGGCGGCGCTCGCCGGGGTGCTGGTGCTCGGCGGGCGGGCGCTGTGGCAGCGCCGGACCGGGCCGCGCGAGCTGGCCACCGCGGCGGCCCCGCTGTTCTGCCTGTTCGTGCTCGCCCTGGGCATCGTGGTGAAGGCCGTCGTCGACCACGGCCTGGACGCCGGGCTCGGCCGGCTGCTGCCCGCTGGGAACTCGCTGCCCGCGCTCCTCGCGGTGGCGTGCGTGGCGGCGCTGCTCGCCAACGTGATCAACAACCTGCCCGCGGTGCTGGCGCTGCTGCCGCTCGTGCAGTCGGGCGGTCCCGGGCCGGTCCTCGCGGTGCTGCTCGGCGTCAACCTCGGCCCGAACCTCACGTATGTGGGCTCGCTCGCCACCCTGCTGTGGCGGCGCATCCTGCATGCCCACGACACCAGGGCCGAACTGGGTTCCTTCACCCGGCTCGGCCTGGTGACGGTCCCGGCCACGCTGCTTGCCTCCACCCTGGCCCTGTGGGGGATGCTGCACATCGTGGGAACCTGACCGCATACCGCCACGGACCGCCGCCGGAGCCGCCGATGAGTGTCATCGTCTGGATCGTCGAGGGCACGTGGCCCGCCTGCGTCGACGCGGCACGCGCCCGGACCGCCCCCGGCGAGGAGATCGCGCTGCTGTACGTCCGTGACGACGCGCTCGCCGAGACCGCGCACGGCGCGTTCGCCGGGCTGCTCGGCCGCGGGCACCCCGGGCGCGACCCGGGCACCAGTCTGGAGCGGCTGGCGGCGGCCTCCGCCGGGGATCTGCTGCGGGCCGCCGCCGAACGGCTGGCGCGTCCCTGCACGTTCGTGGAGCGCGGCGGGCGGGTCGAGCGGGAGGTCGTCGCCGTGGCCAGGGACGCCGACCTGCTGGTCTGCGCCCGGGACGGCGACCCGGCGCGCATCGGCCCGCGGAGCCTGGGGCCGGCCACCCGGTTCGTCGTCGACCACGCCCCGTGCCCCCTCCTGCTGGTCTGGCCCGGCGAGGCCCCGCGCACCGCGCTCCCTCCCGAGCGGGACCGCCACCCGTGACGGCCCGCCTCGGACCTCACCCCCACAGCGCCCCGGCACAGGCGACCCCGGCGGACGCCGCCCCCAGGCCCGCCAGCACGCTCGCGACCACATTGGCCGCGGCGAAAAACCGCGCCCCGTCGTGGGCCAGACGCAGTGTCTCGTACGAGAAGGTCGAGTACGTCGTCAGCGCCCCGCACAGGCCGGTACCGAGCGCCAGTTGCACCTGGTCCGAGGCGGCTCCGGCCATGACCGCGCCGGTCAGCACGCCCAGGACCAGACAGCCGACGACGTTCACGGCGAACGTGCCCCAGGGGAAGGCGGTGCCATGCCGCCGCTGCACGGCCCGGTCGCCGAGAAAGCGCAAGGGGGCGCCGGCCATTCCGCCGGCCACGACCAGCAGCCAGTTCATGGTTTCGCCCGTCATCGCCGCCCCCGTCCCGGACCGAGGACACGACGGGTCGCCGTCGATGCGAGCCAGACCGCCGTGAGCGCCGCGACCGGGGTGGCCGCCAGATAAGCCAGCGCGGTCGACGCGCGGCCGTCGGCGATCAGCCGCTGGACGTCCACGGCGTACGTCGAGAAGGTCGTGAAGCCGCCGAGCACCCCCGTACCGAAGAACGGCCGCACCAGCCGATGGGCCGTCCACACCTCGCTGATCACCACCATGAACGCGCCGATCACCGCGCAGCCCGCCGTGTTGATCCACAGGACCGTCCACGGAAAGACGTCCGGCGTGGCCGGCCACAGCAAGGTGGCGCCGTACCGTGCCGCCGCGCCGATCCCGCCGCCGAACGCCACCAGCGCCACGACGGGTGCCTGCCGCGGTCCGCTCCGTCGTGGGACGGGGGTGCGCGGTCCGGCGCAGAACCGCGGGAACCGCTCCGCCGCCTTGGCTTCCTCAGCCGTCATGTGCCGTGTCTCCCTACTCGCCGGGGCCCGCGCACGCGGGCGCACACCGTTGCAAGCAGGGACTGTTGGCGGCACCGATGCCGCGGTTCGGGTACGGCGAGCCCCACCGCCGTGCTGGGCCCACGAGGGGCTCAGCGGAGCAGCAGCATAACCCGGCGACGCCGGTCACCCACGATCGGGGGCCCGCCGGCGGTCACGGCGGACCGGCGCGGCGGTGGCGTACGCCGCCACGAACACCCCGCCGACAGACCTGAACCAGGAAAGGAGTCACGGCTGCTCGTGCGGCCCGGCGACGGCCGGAGTGCGGGCTTCAACCGGTGCCGTTGTGCACCCTCGCCCGGGCGGCCCGTGGCCCGGCGGCGCGGCGCCGGCGCAACGGCCGGGCCGCCGGGGCGAGGGCGAGGCCCGCCGGGGCGAGCGGGCACAGGCCGGCGCGGGGCCGGGTACGGCGGAGCACCGACTCCACGCGCAGCACGGGTTCGCGGGGACTGAAGGGTCTGGTGACGTAGTCGTCGGCGCCGACCTCCAGGCCCAGAATCCGATCGTCCTCGTCGCCGCGCGCGGTGAGCATGATGACCGGCACGGGCGCCCGGCCGCGCAGCCGGCGGCGCACCTCCAGGCCGTCCCTGCCGGGCAGCATCAGGTCCAGGACGACCAGGTCCGGTCAGTACGCTGCCGCCCGGGCCGGCACCGACGGTCCGTCCTCGGCCCGGTCCACGGCGTGCCCGGCGCGGTCCAGGTATCCGGTGACGACCTCGGCGACGGTGGCGTCGTCCTCGACGACCAGAACCCGGGCGCTGCCGGGGCGCGGCTGCCCGGGTGCCCGGGTGGCCTCGGGCTCGTGCGGCTGCTGCCGGCGTCCAGCCTCGCACCGGGCCTGTGCACACGTCGCCTCCCGGCCCGGCGGCGGGTACGACGTCCGTGTTTCGCAAGGAACACAAGCCCGATATGCCCTTTTCGTACTCGTAGGGTGAGTGCCGTGACGATCTCTCCCACGACCCCGGCGGTCGATGTGGTCCTCCCCTGCCTGGACGAGGCCGCGGCCCTGCCCTGGGTGATCGGCCGGATCCCGGCCGGCTGGCGCGCACTCGTCGTCGACAACGGCTCCACCGACGGCTCGGCGGACGTCGCCCGCGGCCTCGGTGCGACCGTCGTGCACGAGCGGCGCCGCGGCTTCGGCTCGGCCTGCCACGCCGGGCTGCTGTCCGCCACCGCCGACGTCGTGTGCTTCTGCGACTGCGACGGCTCCCTCGACCCCGCGCTGCTGGTGCCGTTCGTGCACGAGGTCCGCGCGGGCCGGGCCGACCTGGTGCTCGGCCGGCGCCGGCCGCGCGGCCGGGGCGCCTGGCCGGCCCATGCCCGCGCGGGCAATCTCGCGCTCGCCCGGCTGCTGCGCCGCCGCACCGGGCTGCGCCTGCACGACCTCGGCCCGCTGCGGGCCGCCCGCCGCGAGCCGCTGCTCGCCCTCGGCCTCACCGACCGGCGCAGCGGCTACCCGCTGGAGATGGTGGTGCGGGCGGCCGACGCGGGCTGGCACGTCACCGAGTACGACGTCCCCTATCTGCCGCGCACCGGCGCCTCGAAGGTCACCGGCACCTGGCGCGGCACCTGGCACACAGTCCGCGACATGCGCCAGGTGCTGGCCGCGCCTGCGGTGCCCGCGGCGGGAGGTGGCAGGCCCCGATGACCGCCTCGGCGCCCACCCTGCTCGTCATCGCCAAGGAACCCCGTCCAGGCCGGGTGAAGACCCGCCTCACCCCGCCGTTCACGCCCCGGCAGGCGGCCGAGCTCGCCGAGGCCGCGCTCGCCGACACGCTGGCGGCCGTGGCGGACGCGCCGGCCGCCCGCCGGGTCCTCGTCCTGGAGGGCTCACCCGGCCCCTGGCTGCCACCCGGCTTCGACGTCGTACCGCAGGGCGGAGGCGGCCTGGACGAGCGGCTGGCGGACGCCTTCGCCGGCTGCGGCGGACCCGCCCTGCTCATCGGCATGGACACCCCGCAGGTGACACCGGCGCTGCTCACGGTGGACTTCGCCGACTGCGACGCCTACTTCGGGCCGGCCGAGGACGGCGGCTTCTGGGCACTGGGACTGGCGGTCCCGGTCCCCGAGTTGCTGCGGGGCGTCCCCATGTCGACGGCCGAGACGGGTGCGGTCCAGCGGGCCCGGCTGGTCGCCGCCGGCCTGCGGGTGCGCGATCTGCCCCGGCTGCGCGACGTGGACACCGCGGCCGACGCCCGCGCGGTCGCCGCGGCGGCCCCGCGCGGCCGGTTCGCCGCGCGGCTCGCCCGGCTCGGCACGGGCGTCGGCCGATGACCGCCGTACCCGGCGCCGCCGCCTCGGTCGCCGCGGCGCCGTGGGACGCGGGCGATCCCTACGCGGACGCGCTGCGCACCGGCCGCGGCCCGCTGTTCCTGCGGCGCGGCGACGGCTGGCTGCTCCCGCTGGAGGTGGAGCGCTGGTGCGCCGCGGCCGACGCGGTCGACCTCGCGGTGCTGGAGCGCTGCGAGGGCGCGGTGCTCGACGTGGGGTGCGGGCCGGGACGGCTGGTGGCGGCGCTCGCCGCGCGGGGCCGGCCGGCCCGCCGAAGCGTACTTCGCGGCCGTCGCCGCCCGGGCCGTGGCGCTCCTCGCCCTGGCCGTCACGCGCGGTTCGCCGGAGGCGGCGGGCTCCGGGCTGCTGTTCGGCCTGACCTGCTATCTCTCGTACGGACTCACGCTGTTCGCGGTGATCGGGGCGGCGGTGCTGATGCTGAGCCGGCGCCGGATACGCGAGCGGTCCGTTCTGCTCGCCCCGCTGGCCGCCGGGCTGGCCGTGACACCGCTGGCGTTCACGCTCGCCGGCTTCGGCTGTTGGGAGGCGTACCACCTGCTGGTCACCCGCTACTACCAGGGCGTGGGCGGCATCCGCCCGTACGGCTACTGGGTGTGGGCCGATCTCGCCGGCACGGTGATCATCACGGGCCTGGCCACCGCGGCGGGTCTCGCACGGGCCGGATCGGCGCTCGCCCGGCAGCGCGGCGCGGCCCTGTCCCGGCCGGACGGCACCGGCGGCCCGGACGGCTCATCCGGGCCGGACCGTACCGGTGGCCCGGCCGCCGCCCGCCTCGCGCTGCTCCTGGCCGCCGCCCTGCTCCCGCTGCTGGCCGCCGACCTGTCCGGGATGAGCAAGGCCGAGACGGAACGCATCTGGCTGCCCTTCGCGATGTGGCTGCTCGCATGCTGCGCGTCCCTGGACCGCCCGCGAGTCCGGCTCACCACCCAGGCGTTGCTTGCGCTCCTCGTCAACCACCTGCTGCTGACCGGCTGGTGACCGAGCGGCCCCGGGAACGCCCCTGGGACGAACCGATCGTTGCGAACTACCGTTCCCTGACAGCTCTTTACAAAGAGTTCTTCGCGAAGAACTCTTTGCGAAGAACTCTTTGCGGTCTAGAGTGCCGGTATGACGGACACGGAGAAAGGACCGGACGACTCGCCCGCCACGGCGGATTCGGTCGTTCTGGACGCCAGGGGCCTGCGCGCTCTGGCCCACCCGGTGCGACTGCGGTTGATCGGGCTGCTGCGGAGGTACGGCCCTTCGACGGCCACCCGCCTCGCCGAACGGCTGGGCGTGAACTCCGGGACGGCCAGCTATCACCTGCGCCAGCTCGGCGCGGCCGGATTCGTCGAGGAGGACACGGAACGCGGCAACGCCCGTGACCGCTGGTGGCGTTCGGTGCACCAGATGACCGAGATGAGCGTCCTGGACCTGGTGGAACGGGAACCGGAGGCCGCGCTGTCCTATCTGCAGTCCGTCGCCGCGGCGTACACCCTGCGCACCCAGCAGACATTCAACGAGCTGGAGACGATGCCCCGTCCGTGGCGGAGCGCCTTCGACCTGAGCGACCGGGCGCTGCGGCTGACGCCCGACGAAGCCGTCGCGCTGCGGGAGGAGTTGTGGGCGGTGATCGCCCGCTACGCCGGCGACGCACCGGAGTCCGACGCGCGAGCCGCCGAGGGCGCGGCGCGGGTCGGTGTCATCGTCCAGATCCTGCCCGAGCTGGACACCCCCGCCTTCGCCGAGGACCTGGCACCGTGACGGGCGGCGGGTCGGGGGGCGGCAGAACGTCGGCACAGCGCTCGTTACGACCGTTCGGCGGGGTGCTGGCGGCGATGGCCGTATCCCTGACCGGAACCCGGGTGTCCGCCGTGGCCCTGCCCTGGTTCGTGCTCGTCACGACCGGCAGCGCCACCCGGACCGGGCTGGTCGCCTTCTTCGAGATGACCCCGTACGTGCTGGTCAAGGCGTTCACCGGGCCGCTGGTCGACCGGGCGGGCCCGCGGGCCGTCTCCTGGACCACCGATCTGGTCAGCGCCTGCGCCGCCGCCGCGGTCCCCCTCCTGTACGCCGCCGACCTGCTGTCCTATCCGCTGCTGCTGGCCCTGGTAGCGGTGATCGGCGCGGCCCGCGGGCCCGGTGACCTGGCCAAGGAGGTCATGGTGCCGGAGGCGGCCGAGCGCGGCGGGATCCCGCTGGAGCGGGCCACGGGTCTGACGGGCGTGACGGAACGACTGGCGGCCACCGCCGGCCCGGCCGCCGGTGGCGCCCTGGTGGCCCTGGTCGGCCCGTTGCCGGGGCTCATGGTCAACGCGGGCTCCTTCGCGCTGGGTTCGCTGATCGTGCGGCTGTTGTTACCCCGTGGCCTGGGCCGGACGGCCGAGGAGGTCCCGTCGCGGGCCGGGGCGGCGGAAACGGGCTACTGGCGACGGTTCGGCGAGGGCCTGGCCTTCCTGCGCGGCGAGCCGCTGATGCTCACCGTCGTGGTCATGGTCGGCATCACCAATCTGCTGGACGCCGGGTTCAGCTCGGTGCTGCTGCCGGTCTGGGCCAAGGAGTCCGGTGGCGGGGCCGGCGCGATCGGCCTGCTGGGCAGTGTCTCGGGGGTGGCGGCGGTCGCGGGGAGCCTGATCGCCGCGCTGGCCGCGCCCCGGCTGCCGCGCCGCGCGGTGTTCTTCATCGGATTCCTGCTGGCCGGGGCACCGAGGTTCCTGGTCCTCGCCTCGGGTGCGCCCCTGGGTGCGGTGCTGGCCGTGTTCGCCGTCAGTGGGTTCGGCTCGGGCTTCATCAACCCGGTGCTGGGGGCCGTCCTCCTCGAACGGGTGCCGCGTCGTCTGCTGGGCCGGGTGAACGCGCTCGGCGACGCACTGGCCTGGGCGGGCATTCCGCTCGGCGGGCTGATCGCCGGGGCGGCGGTGACCTCCGCCGGGCTGGTGCCGGTGCTGCTCGTGGGCGGGGCCGCCTACTTCCTCACCACGAATCTGACCGCGCTGCGGCCGGAGTGGCGTGAGATGCGCGGTGCGGGCGAACGCGATGCCACACAGCGGAGCCCCGGGAACGACGCACGGTCCACCGCCGGGTCGGACCTCACGGGCTGACGCCGCCCGGCCGCCCACGGCCACCCCCGGGTGCCCGCCGCCGGAAGGCCACCGGGCGGAAGGCCACCGGGCGGGAACACCGCATCGCCGACCGCGGACACCCCGCCGGATCCGGCCCGGCCCGCCGCAGGACCCGGCAGCCGACGGACGACGGGCGACGGGCGACGGGCGACGGCCCCGGACCCTCCCGGGGCGATCCCGGGGCGGGGGAGGTCGGGGCCGTGCTCCGGTGGGCGGTGGGGTGTCAGGACGTGGTGAGCACCATCCGGAAGCGCGCTCCGCCGGAGAGCATCTTCTGGTACGCCTCGCCGGCCTGGTCCAGCGGCACGATCTCGGTCATCGGACGGATGCCGTGCAGCATGCTGAAGGCCATGGTGTCCATCACGTCCTGCGCGGTGCCCGAGGGATGGCCGCGGACCACCCGGCCGGGCATCAGCAGCTCGGCCGGGGCGATCCCGATCGGTTCGTCCGCCACTCCGATGACCACCAGCTCGCCACGGGGCGTGAGCCCGTTCACGGTCTCGGTGATGGCGGCGGAATTCGCGGCGGTGGCGAGCACGGCCTTGGCCCCGCCGAGCGAGCGGAGTGCGTCGGCGACGGGCGTGCTGGACGTGCTGTCGACGTAGTGGTGGGCGCCGAGTTGCTTGGCCAGGTCGGCCTTCTCGGGACCGCGGGCGATGGCCACGGTCTCGAAGCCCATGGCGACGGCGTACTTCACCGCCAGGTGGCCGAGGCCGCCGAGGCCGAGCACGGCGACCGTGTCACCGGACCGGGCGGAGCTGCGCCGCAGCCCGTTGAACGTGGTCACGCCGGCGCAGGCCATCGGCCCGGCGTCGCTCGCGGCGAGCCCGGCGGGAATCCTGGCCAGGGCGTCGACCGGAGCGATCACCTGCTCGGCGAAGCCTCCGTCGTAGGCCCACCCGGGGACCTTCAGGTTCTCGCACACGATGAAGTCGCCCTGCCGGCAGGGCGTGCAGTGACCGCAGCTGCCGCCGAACCAGCCCACCGCGACGCGATCGCCCAGCTGCCAGCCCATGTCCGCCGCGCCCTCGCCCAGGGCCTCGATGCGCCCGGCGATCTCGTGTCCGGGAACCACCGGGAACCGGACACCGGGCACATCGGCGTTCACAAAGCTCGCGTCGCTGCGGCAGACTCCGCAGGCTTCCACAGCGATCCGGACGTGTCCGGGGCCCGGCTGTGGTGTCTCCCGCTCGGTGGTCTCGAACGGTCCGCCTCTGGTGGGCACCTGCGCGACTTTGTAGCTACTCATGTGTCTCTCCGCGAACGAGTGCACCCCCGAGCAGTACAGCAGCTCTGGTCCGCTCGCGCGCGCCGAACGGACCCGCCGTACGGGCCCGCACTACGGCCGCGCCACGGGCGGGTCAGCCCCTCCGCGGCGCGATGTCGATCATCCAAGGGACGCCGAAGCGGTCCGTGCACATGCCGAACTCGTCGCCCCACGCCTGCGTTTCCAGCGGCAGGGACACGATGCCGTCTGCGGACAGCTTCTCCCAGTAGCCGCGCAACTCGGTGTCGTCGTCGCCGCTCAGACTCACCGAGAAATTGTTGCCCTGAGTGTGTTCGAGCCCGGCCGGCGCGTCGGCTCCCATCAGGGTGAAACCGCTCGGGGTCTCCAGCAGGGCATGCATGATCCGGTCGGCGCCCGGGGCGTCCGGCTCCCCGGATTCGCCGTACGTGCTGACGGTCAGGGTGCCGCCGAAGACGTCCCGGTAGAACTCCATCGCCTGCCGGGCGTCGCCGCTGAAACTGAGGTATGGGTTGAGGCGCGAGGCCATGAGAACCTCCTGCACACGGGTCGGTGGTCGCTTGGCCGCACAGTAACGCGGTCCATCGACAACGGCCCGCCGAGCCACCCGGCCCCGGATCCGGCGACGACGCCCTGGCACTTCCGCAGTGCCCGGCTACGGCTTGATGCCCACGCCCACCAACATGCTGACCTCGGCGTCCGTGGGCTCCTCGGCGGCGGTCGCGGCCTCGTCGGCGGACCGCCGCCAGCGGTGGGCGAGCACGATGCCCGGCTCCATCAGGTCGAGACCGTCGAAGAAGCGAACGACTTCCTCCTTGGAGCGCGTCTGCGCCGGGGTCCCCGACTTGACGTACAGGTCGACGACCTTCGCCCAGGCGTCGGGGGCGTAATCGGACGTGACCTGGCTCAGGGCCAGCACGCTCCCGGAGGGGACGGCGTCGAGGTAGCGGGCCACTATGCCGTACGGGTCCATCTCGTCGATGACGAAGTGCATCAGCGCGTTCAGCGACAGGGCGATCGGCTTGTCGAAGTCCAGCACCTCGGCCGCTTCCACGGCTGCGAGCAGGGACTTCGGGTCAGTGGCGTCCGCCTCGACGTACGCGGTGCGGCCCTGCGGGGTGCTGCGCATCAGACGCTCGGCGTACTTGAGGACGAGCGGGTCGTTGTCGGCATAGACCACCCTGGCATCGGGAGCCACGGACTGGGCGACCTGGTGCAGGTTGGGCTCCGTGGGGATGCCCGTGCCGATGTCGAGCCACTGCCGGATGCCGTGCTCCTTGGCGAGGATCCGGGTGGCCCGGTGCATGAACTTCCGGTTCTCCCCGGCGCACGCGAAGACTCCGGGGAAGAGTTCCGCGACGGTTGCGGCGGCCTTCTTGTCGACCGAGAAATGGTCCTTGCCGCCGAGGTAGTAGTCGTACATGCGGGCCGAGTGCGGCCTGCTGGTGTCGAGGTCCCGGCCCGCGTGGGTGTTGGTCATGCTGTCCCTTTCGGAGTGTGCGTCGGTGTACCGGCAGGCCGGTTCAGCCGACCGTGAGGTGATCGGCCATGCCTTGTTTGACCCCGCGGACGAAGGCGCTGATCTCCTCAGGCGTATAGATCAGCGCCGGTCCGGCCGGGTCGGTCGACTGGCGGACGGCAACCCGGCCGTCCGCCAGTTGCTTCGTCTCCACGCATTGACCGCCGTTGGGCCCGCTCCACGGGCGCTCCCAACCCTGCTCGCCCAGCTCCGAGGCCGGCATCCCGTTGTAGACAATTCTGTTGACGTGGGTGGTGGGGGTGGTTGTGGGGGTGGTCATGAGTACTCCTTGCGCATGCGGTTCAAGAGCACCTTGCTGTCCTCGGACGAGGTCAGCAGCGACATGCGGGTGTGCGCCTCCAGGTGGGAGACCACGTCTTCGCGCTGGTCCAGATACATCGAGCCGGAAAGGATCTCGGTGTAGACGATGTCCGGCAGTTCCGGTTCCTCGAACCGGAAGTAGGTGAAGGGGGCGCACGCACCGACGTGTGCACCGGCGGAGAAGGGCACGATGTCGATGCTGACATGCCCGAGTTCCGAGACTTCCAGGAGCCGGTCGATCTGCTCGCGCATCACCTGTGGACCGCCCACCGCCCGGTGCAGTACGGCTTCCTCCATGACCACCCAGAGGGTGGGAGCGTCCGGCGTCGCCAGCAGGCTCTGCCGACGCAACCGCAGGTCCACGCGGCGCTCCAGCTCCTCCTCGCTGCCGTTGGGGAAACCTCCGCGCAGCACTTCACGCGCGTAGACGTGCGTCTGGAGCAGGCCGGTGACGTAATGGGGTTCGTAGGTGCGCAGGGTCTTGGCACCGGTCTCCAGACTCACGTACGCCGTGAACCAGTTGGGCAGCACGTCACGGTAGGCGCTCCACCAGCCGGGCTCGTTGGCCCGCTCGGCCAGGGCGACGAACTCGTCGATCTCCTGGGTGCCCGCCCCGTAGGTCTCCAGCAGCTTCTCTACGTAGAGCGGTTTCAGGGCGACTTCGGCCTTCTCCAGCCGCCGGATCGTCAGTGACGTGACGCGCAGCGCCTTGGCCGCGTCCTCCAACGAGGCTCCGGCGGCTTGCCGCATGTCCTGGAGCCTGCGGCCGAGGATCATACGCAGGACCGTGGGTGCGCTGGCGCCGGAGCCGGATCTGCCTTCGCTCACGCCACTACCTCCTGATGGACTGTCACCCATGTGAGTCTGACAGTCACTTGTGGAGAAAGCCAGACCGATACCTACTTGCTGAAATTATCAGAGAGACGGTTGCAGTATGAAGTGAGTGCCGAGCATAGTTGACCGTGTGAGCAAACTCGCCGCAGCCGTGGTGCGCCGCCATCTGCCGTCATTCGAACGGGAGTTAGCGCCGCCACCCGGCGCTAGGACTACGGGTCATCCCCTGAACGCGCCCCTCCCCCACGGGCTTTCCCGTTGCTGTCGGCTCCGCCCCGCGCCCGTTCCCCTTGGAAGGCGAACTCCGTGACCCCCCACACGACCCCCACCATCCACCGCCCGGTTGCCGCTCCCCCGTACCAGGAACACTGGTTCGGCCTGCCTGCGCTGCGCACCAGCGTGAAAGCTGCGCGTGACACCGTGCGCGAGCGGCTGTGCTCGTGGCGGGTGCCCGGCGACCTGTGCTGCGACGCCGTGCTGCTCGTCTCCGAACTGGCCACCAACGCCGTCATACACACGGGCAGCAGGCGCTTCCTGTGCGGTCTTTCCCTGGCCGGCAACGAGAGCCTGCACATCGAGGTGCACGACGACGACCACACCACGAGCCGTCCGACCGGACGCCACCCCGGCCCCCGTGACGAGGGCGGACGGGGGCTGCTGCTGGTGCACCAGCTCTCCGCGGACTGGGGAGCCGACCGGTCCACCCGGACCCAGGGCACGGTGGTCTGGGCAGACCTGCGGTACTGCGCCTGACCTGGTCCGGCCGGCCCCGAGGGGGGGAGGGGACCGGCCGGGCCGTCAGACGGCGGGACGGGCCGCCGCCAGCCGCAGGACCGTGCCCTCGCCGTCGGCCGCGAGCAGCAGACAGCCGTCGGGGGTGACGGCGAGACCCGCGAAGCTGCGGGGTAAGCCCGGCATGCCGCCGGCGAACAGTGCGGGCTCGGCGCGGGGCACCACTCCGGGCGGCGGGCCCACCGGCAGGTTCTCGGCGTCCACCCGCCACTCGCCGGTGACGGGGGAGATCGCCAGCAGCCTGCGGTGCGTGCGCTCCACCGTGAACAGTTCGCCGCCCAGCACGGCCAGCCCCTCGGGGGTCCCGAGGCCGTCCGCTACGACGGCCGCCGACCCGTCGTCGTCGATGCGGAGCACCGCGCCCAGCCGGTCGTCGCTCACGTAGCAGTGCCCCTGCCCGTCGAAGGCGACGTCCACCGGACCGGCGAGCCCCTCGGCCCGCACGGTGAGCGTGTCGCGGCCGTCGATCGACACGATGCGGCCGGCGTCCGCCTCGGCCACGACGAGCGCGCCGTCCGGTCCCACGGTGATGCCGAGGGGCCGCCGCAGGCCCGTGGCCCGCACCCGGGTGGCGCCCGTCCCGGTGTCCTGCGTGCGAACCTCGCCGTACTGCGAGGTGGAGTGCAGCAGCCTGCCGTCGGCGGCGATGCCGTGGGCGAACGGCAGGAGGATCCGGGTGGTCACCCCGGTCGGCCCGGACCCGGTCAGGGCCGGTGCAGGCCCGGCGGTCCCGGCACCGGCCGACGGCCCGCCCGGATCACCTCCGTCGTCGGGTGCCGGACTCGCAATCCGGTAGTGATCGGCCGCGTACACCGTGCCGCCGAGGTCGATCGTGACGCCGTAAGGGCCGTCGAGTCCGGTGGGCACGACCTGACGGGTCCGGCCGTCGGGGTGCAGTTCCGTGACGCCGCCGCTGGCGTAGCTGGAGACGAACATCCGGTTCTCCGCGTCGAACGCGGCGTTGTCCAGGCCGGTCAGCCCGCTGGTGACCAGCGTGCGGGCGCCGCTCCCGTGGAGGTCGATCCGGGTGACGATGCCCTCCGGACCGCGGGAGAGGACGTGCAGCACCCCGCCGCGGTCGAAGCGGACCGCGACCGGCTGGAGCACGTCGTCCGCGACCAGTTCGGGACTGCCGCCGTCCGGCGGGATCCGCCAGACCTGTCCGGTGTTCACAGGGTCGGCGCCGCTCATCATGTGCGGGTAGTAGAGGTAGCCGTCGGGACCGAGCTGCATCGCGTTGCCGAGCGCCAGGCCCCGGGTGAGCACCACCGGGTCGCGGCCGTCCGGGAAGAGTTCCAGCAGCCGGCCGTCGGGCTTCATCTCGTTCACGAACAGGCGGTCGCCGATGCACGTGATGCCGTTGGGGTTGACCACGTCGGACCGGACCAGCGTGTACGTGCCCCGCGGGTCGCGCCGCCACACCCTTCCGGGGACCAGGTCGGCGACGTACATCGAACCGTCCGCGCCGAAGGCGAGGTCGTCGGGCGACTGCACCGGCCCGTCCATCGGTACGACCGTTTCGACGTCTCCGGTGGCCGGGTCCACGGCGCTGATCTGCCCGGCGAGGAACTGGGCGACGTACAGGCGGCCGTCCGGCCCGAACGCCACGCCGTTCGAACCCCACAGCCGGTTGGGCGGGTTGAGCCGCCGGGCCGCCCACCGTGCGCTCGTGGTGCGGGCAAGGCCCGTCTCGTCGAACCGGCTGGGGCGGCCGGACCCGGCCGCCGCGGAGCGGTCGCCGGCGTTCACTCCGCATCGACCAGGACGTCACGCACCCCGCCGTCGGCACGCCAGCTCCGCAGCAGTGCGTGGAAGGCGACCGGTCCGTCCCCGTACTGCTGGCCGGCCGCGTGCGGCTTGCCCTCGTTGTTGTAGTAGCCGGGGGTGCACTCGGCGCGGAAGGCGGCCAGGTCCGCGGCCTTCTCCCGGATCGTGGCCACCCAGGCGGCCTCGGCCTCGGCGGCCGGTTCGACGTACCGGGCCCGCCGTTCCCGGGCCTGCGCGACGACTTCGGCCACGTGGACGGCCTGCTCGTCGAGGACGTGGACGTAGTTGACCGCGGCGGCGTTCTGCAGCGGTCCGAGCTGGAACAGGTTGGGGAAGCCGTGGCTGTAGAACCCGTGCAGGGTCCGCGGCCCGTCCCGCCACGCCTCCCGCAGCCCGACACCGCCCCGGCCGTACGCGGGCAGCCGGCCGGACAGCAGCCCGGAGACACCGACCTCGAAACCGGTGCCGAAGACGATGCAGTCCACCTCGTACGACGTCCCGCCCACCTCTACGGCGTGCTCGGTGATCCGCTCGACGCCATGGGTGTCGGCGGTGTCGACGAGGGTGACGTTCGGCCGGTTGAAGGTCTGCAGATACGTGTCGCTGAACGTGGGCCGCTTGCACATGTACCGGTACCAGGGTTTGAGCTTCGCGGCCGTCGCCGGGTCCGTGACGACGGCGTCCACCCGGGCGCGCAGCTCGTCCATCTTCTGGAAGTCGGCGATCTCGTAGGCCCGTTCGCGTTCCTCGGGCGGGACCTGCGCGTAGCTGTTGGTCGGGATCATCTTCTCCTGGAGCCGGGCGCTGGAGGTCCAGGCGTCGTCCACCAGGTCCTCGGCCGCCCGGATGCCGGTGACGACCTGGAGGAAGTTGTCCCGGCGGCGCCGCTGCCAGCCGGACTCCAGGGCGGCGGCCCACTCGGGATCGGTGGGCCGGTTGCCGCGTACGTCGACGGAGGACGGGGTGCGCTGGAAGACGTACAGGTGCCCGGCGTCGGCCCCGAGGTGCGGCACGACCTGGACGGCGGTGGCGCCGGTGCCGATGAGGGCCACCCGCTTGCCGGCCAGCCTGTCGAGTCCGCCGTTCGCGTCGCCGCCGGTGTAGGCGTAGTCCCAGCGACTGGTGTGGAACGTATGTCCCCGGAAGGTCTCAAGACCGGGTATGCCGGGCAGTTTGACCTGGCTGAGTGTGCCGGTGGCGACCACCACGTACCGGGCCCTGATCCGGTCCCCGCGGTCGGTGCGGACGAGCCACTCGCAGGTGCCCTCGTCCCAGCGCAGTTCGGTCACCACGGTCTGGAAGCAGACGTCGTCGTAGAGGCCGAAGCGGCGGGCGACGGCCCGTGCGTGCTGCCGGATCTCCTCCCCCGGCGCGTACTTCCACGCCGGGACGTGGCCCACTTCCTCCAGCAGGGGCAGGTAGATGTACGACTCGATGTCGCAGTGGATGCCCGGGTAGCGGTTCCAGTACCAGGTGCCGCCGAAGTCCGCGCCCTTCTCGACGATCCGGATCGAGTCCACGCCGGCCTGACGCAGCCGCGCGCCGGCCAGCAGTCCGCCGAACCCGCCGCCCACGACAAGCACGTCCACCTGGTCGTGCCTGGGCTCCCGGGTGAACTCCGCGTCGGCGTGCGGGTCTTCGTCGAAGGACGCGAACTCGTCGGTCGGGCGCCGGTACTGGGCGTTTCCCTCGGGGCGGATCCGACGGTCGCGTTCCGCCCGGTACTTCGCCCGCAGGGCGTCCAGGTCCAGGTCCGGTTCCAGGGACGGGTCCGGGTCGTGCGGGTGGGAGGCGGGCGGCGACGACTCGGTGCGGGGGGCGGGCATGTGCGTTCTGGTTCCTTTCGGGCGGGGCTGCTGGGTGTCGGTCGGGAGGGGCGGTCGGTGTGAGGGAGACGGTCACGCGGCGGTTCGGTCGGACAGGGTTGGACGGACGCGTGACGGGCCGTGCAGGCAGTGCCCGGTGCTGCGGGGGCGCCATGCGGCCGGGGGTGCCGTGCGACCAGGTTCGGGGGCGGGGTTCGGGGTGAAGGGCGCGGGCCCGTGCGTGAGGGACCCGCGTGGAGGATGGATGCATACGGCGGTGGGTGGCCGGTCCCGATACCGGGTCTGCGGGTGGGCGGGGTCCACGGCCGGGTTCGTGGCCCGGGAGTTCGTGACCCGGACGGATCTGAGCGTGGACGGATCTCAGCGTGAGCGGTTCGGAACGTGAGCGGACGGCCCAGCCGGTGGCCGGGATCCCGGCGAGTGCCGGAATCCCGCCCGGTGCGCGGCTGGGCCTGGTCCCTCCTCTGTCAGCCGGTGCCGCGGGCGAAGGTGCCGCGCGACTCAGGCAGGAGTCTCCTCGGCCACCGTGATGGCAGCCGCCGGGCAGACGGCCGCGGCCTCCCGCACGGCCGCGTGCAGCTCCGGTGCGGGTTCCGGGTCGAGCAGCACGACGACGCCGTCCTCGTCACGCTGGTCGAACACCTCCGGCACGGTCAGCACGCACTGGCCGGCACCGCAGCAACGGTCCTGATCCACAGTGATCTTCACTGGACGGTCCTTTCCTTCCGGGTGCGATCCCGTCACCAGCTCACGGGAACCGTGCTCGGTCCGGCCACGAGAAGACCCTCGATGCGCGGCAGTTCCTCGGCGGGCACGTCCAGGCGGAGCGTGGGCACCTTGTGCAGCAGAACCTCCAGGGCGACCTGGAGTTCCGTGCGGGCCAGGGCCTGGCCCAGACAGGAGTGCGGTCCGGCGCCGAACGTCAGATGCGGGTTCGGGGACCGGGTGAGGTCCATGCGATCCGCTTCGGCGAAGGTCCGTTCGTCGCGGTTGGCGGCGGCCATGCTGCACACGACGGTGGTTCCGCCGGGCAGCAGTTCGCCGTCGATCTCGATGTCCTCGGTGAGGTAACGCCGCATGCCGAAACCGACGTTGACGTCGAAGCGGAGCGACTCCTCCACCGCGGTGCGCACCAGGCCGGGATCGGCCACCAGCCGCTCCCACCGGCTGCGGTCGGCGAGCAGCAGGCAGACCATCTTGCCGATCATGTTCGCGGTGGTCTCGTGCCCGGCCACCAGCAGGCCCATGCCGGTGGCGACGAGTTCCTCGCCGGTCAGCCCCTGGCCCTCCGACTCGCTCCCCTTGACCAGCATGCTGATCAGGTCGTCGCCGGGCCGTTTCCGGGTCGCCTCGATGTGCGCCGCCATGTACGCGGCGAACTCGTCGTGCTCCGCCCTCGCCTGCTCGCCGGTGAGGCGGGTGACGTTCAGGAAGGCGTCGGACCAGTGGGAGAAGCGCTCCCGGTCCTCGGCGGGAACGCCCAGGATGTCGCAGATCACGTAGACGGGCAGCGGGAAACCGAGACTGGCCCTGAGGTCGCCGGGCCGGCCCTGCGCGAGCATGTCGTCCACCAGTTGTCCGGCGGTGCGCACCATGCCGGGGCGCAGCGCCGTCATGCGCTTGGCGGTGAAGTACTTGCCCACCTGGCGCCGCCACCGCAGGTGCGGCTCGCCCCGGTCCGGCAGGGTCAGCGCGCCCTCGCCGTCGGCGGCGGGGCCGCCCGCGCCCTCGGGAGCGATCCGGGCGGCGCCCTCGCCGGCCTTGGGGCGGGTGAAGCGGGTGTCGGCGAGGACCGACTTGACGTGGTCGTAGCGGGTCAGGAGGGCAGCCTCGTCGCCGCTGGGGAGTTCGACGGTGGCCACCGGGCACTGCCGGCGGAGCCGCTCCCACTCGGCGGGCGGCTCCAGGGGGCTGTCGCTGGGCAGGGGCAGGCGCAGGGTCTGGTCTTTGGGTCGCATCTGCTTCTCCTAGTGGGGGCTGGAGATTCGGGGTGGGGGTGATTCAGAGTGAGGGCGCGGCGGACAGACGCGGACGCGGTCACAGGCAGGACGCTATTCACATTGTGCATCCTGCATCAAGTGTGCATGATGCACTTCTCGTCCATTGGCGTGTTTTCACCGTAAGGTGAAGCGCACAGTCACCAGCGGGAGAGCACACGGTCACGGGGGACGGAGGGGTACCGGAGTGGATGCGCGTGAGGCGGGGGAACGCATCGAGCTGGAGCTGCTGATCCTGACGCGCCACCGGGAGATGACCTCCCGCGGGGTGCGCGGCGGCGACGAGCTGGATCGCAGCGCGTACGTCCTGCTCAGCCGACTGGAGGTGCAGGGGCCGATGTCCGTGCCGGACTTCGTCGAGGCATTCGGACTGGCCGCATCGACGTTCACCCGGCAGACCTCGGCCCTGCTGCGTCAGGGGCTGGTCGAGCGGACGCCCGATCCGGACGGCGGGATGGCCCGCAAGTACCGCATCACCGCAGAAGGGGGGCGGCGGCTCACCGTACAGCGGGAGACCATCGTCGACGGTCTCACCCAGGTCGTCGCAGGCTGGCCCCCGGAGCGCCGGCTGCGGTTCATCGCCGACCTGCGGCAGTTCAACTCGGACATCGAGCGCTTCACCAGCCGCCCCTGGCCCAGAACCGCGTCGCCACGGCCCCAGACCGCCGCCGTCCCCGACGAATCGGTCTGACGGCGCAAAAGCATCACCGTCAGCGGGCCCGTGCGGGTGCGGAAGCACACCGCTCCGGCAGCCCCGCCGACCCGGGTGCCTGAGCATCGGACCGGGCAATACCCGGCCGTTCGACGGCCCTTGGCCGTAGCCTGTGGCCATGGGCGATGCGTCGATGGTCGGGCTCGTGGGGCGGGTCACCGGGACGGTCGGACCGGGGCTGGTCGGCGAGGTGATCGTGCGGGTGCGCGGCGGCGCGGAGCACTTCCTCGCCCACGCCGCGACCGGAACGGGCCGGATCGAGCCGGGCACGGTGGTGATGGTGGTGGAGTACCTGCCGCCGAGAACGGTGTACGTCACGGCCGCGTACGACAGTTGAGCATGCTCCGCCCCAGGTGAAGGCGGGGTACGTCAAAATTGGGGCAAGGATCCGCCGACGCCTTCACCGGCGGCTGCGCCGAGCGCACACTCCCTTCGTCCGGTGCCGAACAGGCACCCAGGCAAGGGGGGCGCAGGCCGATGTCCGTCGGCATTGGAGCGGGGGCGGTCGCCGTCGCCGTTCTCGCGTTGATCGCACTGCTCAAGTTGATGTGGCGGGTCGCGGAGCCGAACGAGGCGCTCGTCATCTCCGGTTCCAAACACCGCACCGAGGGCCTTGAGGAGGGCATGGGTTTCCGTATCGTCACCGGGCGCGGCACACTGGTGCTGCCCGGCGTCCAGGCGGTGCGCAAGCTCTCCCTCGATCTGAACGAGACCGAGCTGCACGTGGACTGCGTGACCCACCAGGGCATCCCGCTCAAGGTGCAGGGCGTGGTCATCTTCAAGATCGGCGACGACTTCGTGTCGATCGCCAACGCGGCCCGGCGCTTCCTGGACCAGCAGTGGCAGATGTCCGATCGGGTGCACCACGTCTTCGCCGGCCATCTGCGCTCCATCGTGGGCGGCCTGACCGTCGAGGACATGATCCGCGACCGGGAGAAGCTCACCGGGCAGACCCGGGCGGCCTGCGGTACGGAGATGGAGAAACTGGGGCTGATCGTCGACTCGCTGCAGATCCACGAGATCGAGGACCCGAGCGGCTACATCCAGAATCTGGCCGCGCCGCACGCGGCGGCCGTACAGCGGGACGCGCGCATCGCACAGGCGGAGGCGAACCGGCTCGCCACCGAGGCGGAGCAGCAGTCGTTCGCGCGGATGGCGGAGGCCACCCGGGACAGCGAGATACTTCAGGCCGGTTACCAGGCCGAGCGGGACAAGGCGGCGGCGAAGGCCCGGCAGGCCGGTCCGCTCGCCGAAGCGGGCGCCCGGCAGGAGGTCGTCGTCCAGGAGACCCGGGTGGCCGAGTTGGAGGCGAACCGGCGCGAACAGCAGCTCCAGGCGGACGTGCGCAAGCCCGCCGACGCCCAGGCGTACGAGAAGCGCACCCTGGCCGAGGCCGAGCGGGACGCCCGGATCTCGGCGGCGCAGGCCAAGGCGAAGGAGACGGAACTGGCGGCGGCGGCCGAGGCGACCCGGGTGAAGACGGCCGCGAGCGCGGAGGCCGAGGCGACCAAGAACCGGGGCTCGGCCGGTGCGGCGGCGACCCGGGCGACGGGTGAGGCCGAGGCCGCCGCGGCGCAGGCGAAGGGCCTGGCGGACGCCGAGGCGACCCGGGCCAAGGGGCTCGCGGAGGCCGAGGCCATCAAGGCGCGGGCGGCGGCCCTCGCCGAGAACCAGGAGGCCGTCGTGGCCCAGCAACTCGCCGAGAACTGGCCGGAGATCGTCCGGGCGGGCGCGTCGGCCTTCGGCAACGTGGACAACATGGTGTTGCTCAACGGCGCCGACGGCATGGCGGACATGTTCGCGAAGGCGCTCACCATGGGCGGCACCGGGCTGGGCCTGGCCCGCCAGCTGCTGGCCTCCATGAACCAGAACGGCCAGTCGCACAACGGTCCTTCTCCGAACGGGACTTCCCCGGCCGGCGGCGCGTCCGGGGCGCCCCGCACGCAGCATGTGCCGGTGACGACGGATCGGGGGTGACCCCGCGCGGGTGCTGCGGGGGACCCCTTAGGGTTCCCCCGTGACTGCCTTTGCCGATGAGGACATCCCGGGCCGCTACGGCCCCTCCGCCACCACCGAGGCCGACCCGCACGACGTGGGCCGGGTGCGTACCGACTATGCGCCCGCGCACGACGGCGACCCCGATCCCGGAGAGATCGTGTGGACCTGGGTGCCGTTCGAGGAGAACGACGGGCGCGGCAAGGACCGGCCGGTGCTGGTCGTGGCCCGGGAGGCGGGCGGCACGCTGCTCGCGGTGCAGTTGTCGAGCAAGCGGCACGACGGCGACCGGGAGTGGGTGGCGATCGGCAGCGGGCCGTGGGACCGGTCGGGGCGCGACTCCTGGGTGGACGTGGACCGGGTGCTGCGACTGCACGAGGACGGCATGCGCCGGGAGGCCTGTGCCCTGGACCGGATGCGGTTCAACCTGGTGGTGCACCGGCTGCGGGAGCGCTACGGCTGGCGCTGAGATGCCGGAGCACGGATGCGGTCAAGCCTCGGGGTGCACCGGCTGCCGGAGCGCTACGGCCGGCGCCGAGGTGGCGGAGCACCGCATGACGCGGTAGCCGCGGAGGAGGGCGCCGCGGGCAGCAGCGAAGGCCCTACGGTCGGCGCTGCGGCGTCCTGAACGCCCGCGCGAAGGCGTCCCGCACCACGGCTCCCGGTGTGCGGTCCAGCACCCCGAACACCACGCGTTCGAATGTATGCGCGAATCGCCCGCCGGGGCCGAGCAGCGTGTGGAAGGCGCCCGCCACCTGGGCGGGGTCGTTCTGGAACACCCCGCAGCCCCAGGCGCCCAGCACCAGCCGCCGGTAGCCGTGCGCCGCTGCGACTTCCAGGACCCGCCCCGCCCGCACGGCGAGGGCCTGCGGCAGTTCGCCCGCGCGCTGCGGCGCCGAGCGCTTCACGACCCCGGCGTTCGGTGCCGCGGCCGTGAGGAATCCGGCCGTGAACGGCTCGTCGAGGAGGGCGCCGCGGTCGTCCCGGAAGACGGGCACGGCCGGTGAGTGGATGACCCGGTCGGTGTAGAACGGGTCGCGGTGGGCGCGGTGGTGGTCGTAGAACTCCGGGGCCCGGCGCAGGCAGGTGTACAGCGCGGAGGCACGGCACAGGTCCTCTTCCTGGGCCTGGGCGCCGTTCAGATATCCGCCGCCCGGGTTACGAGCCGAGGCGAAATTCAGCAGGGCCACCGGTGCGGCGGCCAGCCGGGCCGCGGCCTGGAGGCTGCTTTCGCCCGTGACCTCGAAGAACGTGTCGACAGGTGGGGCCGACGGCACCTCCACCGGACCCGGCCCGTGCACCCGCGTGCCGTCACGCGCGGCCTCGATCGTCGCGGCCAGCGTGACAGCGCGTCCGCCGGGTGTGCGATAGGCGCCGGCCGCCACGATCTGCTCCGTTTCGCGTGCCACCGCGCGCAGGCGCGCGCTCATGTCGCCGCCTCCGTGAAAGCCCTGGCCACCCGCCCCGCGTTCGCCCCCGTAATGCTCATGGGCGCATCGTGGGCGATGCTGGTGCTGCGGTGCAACGGGGTTTTCCCGCCCGCGGAACGTGCTGGAAACGCCCACGGAAACGGAGGTGACCGATCCGGAACATCCGGTAGCGCACTCTTGTGCGAATCACTTTCAGGGTCTTGGGTGGGACGAGCCCCTGCCCGGCCCCACCGGATTCCGGGCCGGTGGCATGGTGGAATCTCAGGAGGATCCCGACATGTCAGATGCATCTACCGCTTCGGCGAGCGACTGTACGCACCCCCGTACCGCCCTCACGGAGGCCGAGGTCGAGGCGCTGGTCCGCGGCATCTGTTTCAAGACCGGCCCGCCCCGCACCGTCGGCGTGGAACTGGAATGGCTCGTACACGAACTGCGGACCCCGCAGCTCCCCGTGACACCCGAACGACTCGAAGCGGCCTACGCCGCACTACGGCCCGTGCACCTGAGGTCGGCGCTCACCGTCGAGCCCGGCGGCCAGCTGGAGCTGAGTTCGCCGCCCGCCGCCTCCCTGATGGAGTGCATAGGCACCGTCTCCGCCGATCTCGACGCCGTCCGCGCGGTACTGCGCAGCGACGGCCTCGACCTGGTCGGCCTCGGCCACGATCCCTGGCACCCGCCCCGCCGCTTCCTGCGCGAGCCGCGCTACGAGGCGATGGAGATGTGTCTCGACCGCACCGGCCCGGCCGGCCGTCACATGATGTGCGCCTCGGCCTCCGTCCAGGTGTGCCTGGACGCCGGCTACGAGGAACCGGGACCGCTCGGCCACGGGCGGCGCTGGTGGCTCGCTCACCAGCTGGGTCCGGTCCTGGTGGCCGCCTTCGCCAACTCCCCGATGGCCGGGCGGCGGCCCACCGGCTGGCGCTCCACCCGGCAACTGCTGTGGATGGAGATCGGGCCCGGCCGGGCGGGTGCGCCCCCGCTGACCGGGGAGCCGCGCAACGCCTGGGCCCGGCACGTCCTGGACGCGCCGGTGATGTGCGTGCGCCGGGACGGCGGCCCCTGGGACGTCCCCGACGGACTCAGCTTCCGCGACTGGACCCGCTCCCGCACACCGCGGGCACCCACCAAGGAAGACCTCGACTACCACCTGACGACCCTGTTCCCGCCGGTCAGACCGCGCGGTCACCTGGAGCTGCGCATGATCGACGCGCAGCCCGGCGAGGACGGCTGGATCGTGCCGCTCGCGGTGACGACCGCGCTGTTCGACGACCCGCAGGCCGCCGAGACCGCCTACCGGGCCGTGAAGCCGCTGGCCGAGCGTTCGCAGACGCGTCCCGCGCCGCACAATCCGCTCTGGCTCGACGCGGCCCGCACCGGCCTCGGCGACCCCGAACTGCACGACGCGGCGGTCGGCTGTTTCGCGGCGGCCCTGGAGGCGCTGCCCAGGCTCGGCGCCGGTACCGAGGTCACGGACGCGGTCGCCGCGTACTTCGAACGCTACGTCCGCCGGGGCCGCTGCCCCGCCGACGACCTGCTCGACGACGTGCGCGCCCTGGACGGACGGACCCGGCTCCGCCCGGCCGGCGTGCACTCCGCTCATGGGAAGGACTTCCCCGTATGACCCCCGAGATGGACGGCGCGGCCGTCACCTCCGCGACGGGCGGCGAAGCCGTCCGCGCACGCGCGCTGGCCTCGCTCACCCGGGCCCGGGCCCGCACCACCCTGCTGACCAGCTGCGTCGAGGAACCCGACCTCACCGCGCAGCACTCGCCGCTGATGTCCCCGCTGGTGTGGGACCTCGCCCACATCGGCAACCAGGAGGAGCTGTGGCTGCTGCGGGCGGTCGGCGGGCGGGATGCGATGCGGCCCGAGATAGACGGGCTCTACGACGCCTTCGAGCATCCGCGGGCCGAGCGGCCCACACTGCCGCTGCTGCCGCCCGCCGAGGCCCGCAGATACGCGGCCGAGGTGCGGGGCCGCGCCCTCGACCTGCTGGAGGGCGCCGCGTTCCACGGGAGTCCGCTGACCGAGGCGGGCTTCGCCTTCGGGATGATCGCGCAGCACGAACAGCAGCACGACGAGACGATGCTGATCACCCATCAGCTCCGTACGGGCCCGCAGGCGCTCACCGCGCCCGACCCGGCCCCGGCGCCACCGTTCGACGGACCGGCCGAAGTCCTGGTCCCCGGCGGCCCGTTCACCATGGGCACCTCCACCGAGCCGTGGGCACTGGACAACGAGCGTCCGGCGCACCGGCGTGAGGTGGCGCCGTTCCACATCGACACGACTCCGGTGACGAACGCCGCGTACCAGGGGTTCATCGAGGACGGCGGCTACGACGACGAGCGCTGGTGGGCCCCGGCGGGCTGGGCGCACATCCGCCGGCACGGCATCGTCGCCCCGCAGTTCTGGCACCGCGAGGACGGACAGTGGCTGCGCCGCCGCTTCGGTGCCACCGAGGTCGTCCCGCCGGACGAGCCGGTGCTGCACGTGTGCTGGTACGAGGCGGACGCGTACGCGCGCTGGGCCGGGCGCCGGCTGCCCACCGAGGCGGAGTGGGAGAAGGCCGCCCGGCACGATCCGCTCCAGGACCGTTCGAGACGCTACCCGTGGGGCGACGACGACCCGTCGCCCGACCAGGCCAACCTGGGCCAGCGCCATCTGCGCCCGGCCCCGGCCGGCAGCTATCCGGCCGGCGCGTCGCCGCTGGGCGTACGGCAGTTGATGGGCGACGTGTGGGAGTGGACGGCGAGCGACTTCCTGCCCTACCCGGGGTTCACCGCGTTCCCGTACAAGGAGTACTCGGAGGTGTTCTTCGGGCCCGAGTGCAAGGTGCTGCGCGGCGGCTCGTTCGCGGTGGACCAGGTGGCCTGCCGGGGCACGTTCCGCAACTGGGACTATCCGATCCGGCGGCAGATCTTCTCCGGGTTCCGCACCGCCCGCTCGGAGGCCGTCTGATGTGCCGCCACCTGGCCTGCCTGGGCCCCGAGGAGCCGCTCGGCCGGCGCCTGGCGGACCCGCCGCACGGCCTGTACCGGCAGGCGTGGGCACCGCGGCGGCAGCGGCACGGGACGGTCAACGCCGACGGCTTCGGGGTGGGCTGGTACGCACCGGACGACCCGGTGCCCGCCCGCTACCGGCGGGCCGGGCCGATCTGGGCCGACCCGTCCTTCGCCGACCTGGCCCGGGTCGTACGCACCGGTGCGCTGCTCGCCGCCGTACGCGACGCGACCCTGCCGGGCGCGGACGGAGAGGCCGCGGCGGCGCCCTTCGCCGCGGACCGCTGGCTGTTCAGCCACAACGGCGCGGTGGCCGGCTGGCCCGCGTCGGCGGCGCCGCTGGTCCCGGGGCTGCCGCCGGTCGAGATGCTGTCGCTGGCCGCGCGCACGGACTCGGCGTTCGTCTGGGCGCTGCTGCTGCACCGGCTGCGCGCGGGTGAGGACCCCGGCGGCGCGCTGGCCGGCACGGTCCGTGAGCTGGCCGAGGCCGCCCCGGCCTCCCGGCTCAATCTGCTGCTGACCGACGGCACCGCGATCCTGGCCACCGCCTGGGGCGACACCCTCTGGTACCTGGCCGAACCGGGCGGCGCCACCGTCGTCGCCTCCGAACCGTACGACGACGATCCGCGCTGGCGGGAGGTCCCCGACCGCACCCTGCTCCACGCGGACCGCACCGAGGTCCGGCTCAGCTCGCTCAAGGACCCGGCACCCGCACGTAAGGAGCCTTGCACGTGACCTCCCTGCACGTCACCCGCACCCTGCCGGAGGACGCCACGGACGCGGCGCTGCGCGCCGACGTCCGCCGCGGCCTGACCTCGACCCCCAAGACGCTGCCGCCGAAGTGGTTCTACGACGCGCGGGGCAGCGAACTGTTCGAGCGGATCACCGAACTGCCCGAGTACTACCCGACGCGGGCCGAACGGGAGATCCTGCTCGCCCGGGCGGGCGAGATCGCCGCCGCGACCGGCGCCCGCACCCTGGTCGAACTGGGCTCCGGTTCCTCGGAGAAGACCCGGCACCTGATCGACGCCCTCACCGCGCTGCACGTCTATGTGCCGGTGGACGTCAGCGAGAGCGCGCTCACCCAGGCCGCCCGGTCTCTGATCGAGGAGCGTCCCGGGCTCGCCGTGCACGCTCTGATCGCGGACTTCACGGCCGAACTGGCGTTGCCGCCCACGCCCGGCCCCAGACTGCTGGCGTTCCTCGGCGGCACCATCGGCAATCTGCTGCCCGCGGAACGGGCCGCCTTCCTGGCCTCGGTGCGCCGTCTGCTGTCGCCGGGCGACACCCTGCTGCTCGGCACGGACCTGGTCAAGGACGAACAAACCCTGGTCCACGCGTACGACGACGCGGCGGGGGTGACGGCCGAGTTCGACAAGAACGTACTGGCCGTCGTCAACCGCGAGCTGGGCGCCGACTTCGATCCCGACGCGTTCGACCACGTGGCGCTGTGGGACGCGCGGCACGAGTGGGTCGAGATGCGGCTGCGCGCCCGCACGGCACAGACCGTGAAGGTCCCGGCGCTCGACCTCGCCGTGGAATTCGCGGCGGGCGAGGAACTGCGCACCGAGGTGTCGGCGAAGTTCCGCAAGAGCGGCGTGAGCGCGGAACTGGCCGCCGCCGGACTTGAGCTGACCCGCTGGTGGACCGACACCGCGGGCCGCTTCGCGCTGTCGCTCAGCACCGTCCGGTGAGTCACCCGAAGGCCGGGGCGAGCTTCCCCGTGATCTGTTCGGAGGCGCGGCGGGCCTCGCTCGCGGGGTCCGCGCCGCCGAGCACCTTGGTCATGTACGGCTTGATCGGATTCTTCGCCTCGACCTCGGTCCACTGAGGTGTGTTGGGGGTCGCCCGGCCGTGCGCGGCACCTGCCGCCATGGCGGCGGCCCCCTCCGAGGCGTCGACGGCGCTCGCCAGCCTCGCCTTGTTGGGCACGTAGTTCATGGCGCGGGCCAGTTCGGTGTTCCACTTGGCCCCGGTGAGCGCGGCGACGACGGCCACGGCCCCGTCCCGGTCGTCGGTGTTCTGCGGCACGACCAGGTCGGAGCCGCCGGTGAACATGGACCCGGGCCGGTCGGCGGTCAACCCGGGCACCGGGAAGTAGCCCAGTCTGTCCTTGAGTTCGGGGTTGTGCTGGAGGATGGTCTGGGTCAGTCCGGGAACGGCCACGATCTGTGCCACCCGGCCCTGCGCGAACACGCCTGCCTGGGGCGGGTGTTCCTCGTCGGCGCCGGCGGGGCCCGCGCCGAGCGCCTGGAGCCGTCGGTAGAAGTCCATGCCGCGCAGCGCCGCGGGGGTGTCCAGGGTGCCCTTCCACACGCCGTCCTTCTCCTCGGCGAGTTCGCCGCCCTCGTCCCAGATGAACCCGGAGAGCGTGTACCAGTCCTGGCCGGCGAGGTAGATGCCCTGGCCGTCGCCCTGGTCCAGCTTCTCGGTGTCGGTGAGCCATTCGTCGCGGGTCCTGGGCGGCCGGGCGATACCGGCCTGCTGGAACAGGTCCTTGCGGTAGATGACGACGCGGTTGGCGGCGTACCAGGGGATGCCGAACTGGCGGGAGCCCTCCTGGCCCGGCTCGGCGAGGCCGGGCAGCCAGTCCTTTTTGCCCCAGTCGCGCAGCGACTCCAGCGACAGGTCGGTCAGCCGCCCGCCCTCGACGTACTGCGAGACCTGGGTGTTGCCGACCTCGATGACGTCGGGGCCCGAGCCGGGGCCGCCCCTGAGCGTCTTCTGCACCTTCCCGACGATCCCGGTCCATTCCTGGATGCGGAATTCGAGGCGGATGTCCTGGTGGCGGCGCTCGAAGTCGTCGGTGAAGCGGTCCAGGAAGTCCTTCGAGGCGCTTCCCTTCATCAGCCACACGGTGACCGTGTGGCGCTCGCTGCCACCGGGCAGCAGACCGCAGCCCCCGGCGAGGAAGGCGGACACACAACAGACGGCGAGCAGACGGCGTCGCAGCGGAACCTGTCTCACGTGGGGTCCTGTTCTGTCTACGGACAGGGGGAAGGGGCCCGACATGGGGGGACGAGCGACTGACTCGTACGGGTGTGCTGATTTTGGTATGGACCAATGCGGCGGTCAAGTGGTGCCGTCGGTGCGACTGTGACGCCTCGCGCTCCGCCTCCGCATACGGCACCGTGGAGTGACGTGCGACACACCGGCCACGGGGGACGGGGCACGCGTCAGCGCCGAGAGGAGCACCCGCATGTCCAACCACACCTATCGGGTCACCGAGATCGTCGGTACCTCGCAGGAGGGCATCGACCAGGCCATCCGCAACGGCATCGCGCGCGCCGGACAGACTCTGCGCAACCTGGACTGGTTCGAGGTGACGCAGGTCAGGGGGCAGATCGAGAACGGGCGGATCGAGTACTACCAGGTCGGCCTGAAAGTGGGGTTCCGCATCGAGGGCGAGGACTGAGGCGCCGCCCGGCACGGCCCAGGCCGGCTCAGGTCCGGCCGTCCCGTTCCTGGGCGTCCGCCAGCGCGGCGGACCGGTCGGCCCAGCGGGCCCGTACGACGGTGAAGCCGGCCCGTTCGGCGTCGTCGCACACCAGTTCGTCGTCGTCCACGAGGACGCGGACCGCGCGGTCACGGGCGAGCCCGCGAAGGACCTCCAGTTTGACGAACCGGGCGGGCCTGCGGTCGCCTCTCCCACCCCCGCGCCCCGCGTCCTGCCGCATGACGACGCGGCCCTGAGGCAGCCCCTGGGCGGCGAGCCAGTCCAGTGTGTCGCGCCGGCAGCGCTCGGGCCGCCCGGTCAGATAGACGATGTCGCACTCCCGGGCGTGCTCCCGGAGCAGCGCCACGCCCTCGGCGAGCGGCGGGTCCTGCGGCGCCGCGGCGAAGAAGCCGCCCCAGTCGCGCGGGCTGCTCTCCAGGAAGCGCTGCCGGTGCGCGGTGTCGGCCAGGGTGTTGTCGAGATCGAACACGGCGATCGGACGCCCGCTGCTGTCTGCCACCCGGTCCACCTTAGCCACCCGGGCGGGATGGCCGTTCCGCGGCGCCCGCGGCCCCACCCCACCCCGGCCCGGCCGGGGTCCCGGCGGGAATCCCGGCGCCGCCACCGCGTTGACACCCATGTGAACGCGCCGATCCCCGCCACCCGGTTCTCCGTCCTCGACCGCTCCCGCACCCGCGCCGGACACACCCACGCCGAGGCGCTGCGCGACACGGTCGCGCTGGCACGGGAGCTGGAGGCGTTCGGCTACCACCGTTTCTGGGTCTCCGAGCACCACGGCGTACCCGGAGTCGCCGGCTCCGCGCCGACCGTGCTGGCCGCGGCCGTGGCCGCCGCGACCCGCACGATACGGGTGGGCACCGGCGGAGTGATGCTGCCCAACCACCGGCCCCTGGTCGTCGCCGAACAGTTCGGCGTGCTGGAGTCGCTGTATCCGGGGCGGATCGACATGGGCCTGGGCCGGTCCGTGGGCTTCACCGACGGGGTGCGCAAGGCACTGGGGCGCGACAAGGGCGCCGCCGAGGACTTCGCGGCGCAACTCGATGAGCTGCTGGGCTGGTTCCGCGGCGGCTCGCCGAGCGGGGTGCACGCCCGCCCGGCGGAGGGGCTGCGCGTGCCGCCGTTCGTGCTGGCCATGGGCGAGGGGGCCGGCATCGCGGCCCGCGCGGGGCTGCCCATGGTCATCGGCGACCTGCGCGGACGGGAACGGATGCTGCGCGGCATCGACGAGTACCGGACCCAGTTCAGGCCCTCGCCCTGGGCCGCGCAGCCGTACGTCGTGATCTCCGGCACGATCGCGGTGGCCGGCAGCGAGGAGGAGGCGCGGCGGCTCCTCGTCCCGGAGGCATGGTCCATGGCGTACTCCCGCACGCACGGGTCCTTCCCGCCGCTGCCGCCGGCCGAGGCCGTGGCGTCCCGCGCCATGACCGCGAAGGAGCGGGACCTCTACGAGTCCGGTCTGAGCGGTCACATCGCCGGCACCGAGGACCAGGTCGCCCGCCGGCTCCGGACGGTGCTCAAGGAGACGGGAGCCGACGAGGTCCTGGTCACCACCAGCACGTACGACCGGGCGGCCCTGCTGGACTCCTACCGCCGGCTGGCCCGCCTCGTGCGCCCGGCGGCCGTCCCCGAGTGACCGCCGGGTGCGGGAGAAGCGGCGGCGTCAGCCCTCCACGGCCGCCGGCTTGTCCGTGCGGA
This sequence comes from Streptomyces sp. NPDC006012, assembly GCF_042871185.1. Taxonomy (NCBI): domain Bacteria; kingdom Bacillati; phylum Actinomycetota; class Actinomycetes; order Kitasatosporales; family Streptomycetaceae; genus Streptomyces; species Streptomyces sp. NPDC006012. The sequence goes on along the minus strand of NZ_JBIAIE010000019.1, from coordinate 39,925 downwards.
TCGTCACCGAGCCGTCGGCCGCGTCGACCACGGCCCGGTCGCCCGCGACCAGTTGGCCCGACAGCAGCAGGTCGGCGAGCCGGTCGTCGACCTCCCGCTGGATGGTGCGGCGCAGCGGGCGGGCGCCGAAGTCGGGCTGGTAGCCGATGTTCGCGAGCAGCGCGGCGGCCTCGTCGGTGACCTCCAGGGCGACGTCCTGGGCGTGCAGCCGGCGCCGGGTGTGCTCAAGGAGCAGGTCCACGATCTGACGCAGCTGGGTGCGGTCCAGCCCGCGGAAGACGATGATCTCGTCGATGCGGTTGAGGAACTCCGGCCGGAAGTGCTGGTTCAGCAGCGGCATCACCGACTCGCGGACCTTCGTGTAGTCCGCCACCCCGGCGGCCAGGATCCGGTCGGCGCCGATGTTCGACGTCATGATGACGACGGTGTTCTTGAAGTCGACCGTGCGGCCCTGCGCGTCGGTCAGCCGGCCGTCCTCCAGCAGTTGCAGCAGCGTGTTGAAGACGTCCGGGTGGGCCTTCTCCACCTCGTCGAGCAGCAGCACCGCGTACGGCTGCCTGCGCACCGCCTCGGTGAGCTGTCCGGCCTCCTCGTGTCCGACGTATCCGGGCGGGGCGCCGACCAGGCGGGAGACGGTGTGCCGCTCCTGGAACTCGCTCATGTCCAGCCGGATCATCCGGGTGTCGTCGCCGAAGAGGGCGGCGGCCAGGGCGCGGGCCAGTTCGGTCTTGCCGACACCGGTCGGCCCAAGGAAGAGGAAACTGCCGACGGGCCGGCTCGGATCGCTCATGCCCGCGCGGGCCCGGCGGACGGCGCGGGCGACGGCGGTGATCGCCTCGTCCTGGCCGACGACCCGCTCGTGCAGGTGCTCCTCCAGCTTCATCAGCCGCTCCCGCTCCTCCTCGGTGAGCTGGGCGACGGGGATGCCGGTGGTGCGGGAGACGACCTCGGCGATGTCCTCGGCGGTGACCCTGGGCGTGCGCTCCTCCCCCTTGGTCAGCTCGGACAGCCTGGCCTCGGCCTCCTTGATCCGGTCGCGCAGGTCCTTGGCCCGCTCGTACTCCTCGTCGGCCACCGCCTGGTCCTTCTCCCGGCCCAGGGCGGCGATCCGGTCCTCGATGTCGCGGGTGTCGGCGAGCGGGGTCTTGGCGCGCAGCCGCACCCGGGCGGCGGCCTGGTCCATCAGGTCGATCGCCTTGTCCGGCAGGAAGCGGGAGGTGATGTAGCGGTCGGACAGCTCGGCCGCGGCGACGACCGCCTCGTCGGTGATGCGGACCTGGTGGTGGGCCTCGTAGCGGTCGCGCAGACCGTGCAGGATCGCGATGGTGTCGTCGACGGTGGGCTCGCCCACCAGGATGGGCGCGAAGCGGCGCTCCAGGGCGGCGTCCTTCTCGATGTGCTTGCGGTACTCGTCGATGGTGGTCGCGCCGATGAGGTGCAGTTCGCCGCGGGCGAGGGCGGGCTTGAGCATGTTGCCCGCGTCCAGGGCACCCTCGCCGCCCGAGCCGGCGCCGACGACCGTGTGCAGTTCGTCGAGGAAGAGGACGAGTTCGTCGCCGTGCTCGCCGACCTCGTCGAGCAGCTTCTTCAGCCGCTCCTCGAACTCGCCGCGGTACTTCGTCCCTGCCACCAGTCCGGCCAGGTCCAGGGCGACCAGCCGCTTGCCCTTGAGGGTCTGGGGGACGTCTCCGGCGGCGATGCGCTGGGCGATCCCCTCGACGATGGCCGTCTTGCCGACGCCGGGGTCGCCGATGAGGACCGGGTTGTTCTTGCTGCGCCGCGACAGCACCTCGATGGTCTGCTCCACCTCGTCGTCGCGGCCGATCACCGGGTCGAGGCGGCCGGCGCGGGCGTCCTCGGTGAGGTCGCGGCCGTACTCGTCGACGGTCGGCGTGTTGCTGGGCCCCCGTCGCTCGGCGGCGCTCTCCACGGGCATCCGGGTGGCTTCCCAGCCGCTCTCGGCCAGGACCCGGCCGGCCGCCGACTCCGGGTTCGCGGCGAGCGCCCGCAGCAGGTGCTCGGGGCCGATGTAGGAGGCACCCTCGGCGTGCGAGATCTGGTAGGCGTCGAGCAGGGCGCGTTTGGCGGCCGGGGTCAGGCTGGCGGGCTCGGTCTTCTCGCCGGTGCCCCCGGCGGTGCCCAGCCGCTCCCGGACGCCGTCGGGATCCGCGCCGGCCTCGCTGATCAGGCGCCGGGTCGAGTCGTGCTCGGTGGCGGCGGCGAGCAGATGCCGGGCGTCGAGTTCCTCGCTGCCCTCCGCGGCGGCGATGTCCCTCGCCTCCGCGACCAGCTCGCGGCCCCGCTCCGACAGCAGGCTGCCGATGTCGACCCGCTGGACCCGCCGGGCGGGTGCGGCCTGACCGGTCCCGCCGAAGAAGCGGGACATCAACTCGTCGAACTCTTCGAAGGGGCTGCGTCCGAATCCGAAACCGGGAGTAGTCATCCTCGCGGGCCTTTCTGCGGCGGAAGGCATACCTAGTTTCCAAATTGACACATAGGGGACATGCGTGCATCCGAACGATCCCGCTCCCGAGATGCGAACCGCGCCCGGGCCGGTGAACCTGAGAGACGGAGCAACTATCAGCGAGGAGGGTTGTCATGTCCCTCATGGACAAGCTCAAAGGCATGCTCAAAGGTCACGAGGACCAGGCGAGCAAGGGCGTCGACAAGGCCGGCGACTACGTCGACGAGCGGACCGGCAACAAGTACCAGTCCCAGGTCGACACTGCCCAGCAGAGGATGAAGGACGAGATGGGCGGCCAGGACAGGGACATCCCTCCGCATCCGTAGTCACCGGGGCGAGAGGCCGGGACCGCGGCTGTCCCCTCACCTGGCCGAACCGTACGGAGTCCCGCGGCCCGGCCCCACGACCACCCGTACGTCCACCGACGCGACGCCCGTGAGCACGGTCTCACGGGCGTCGCGCACGTGCGGCGGCGGAAACGGGCAGGGGCGGCGGGCCGGGCCGGACGCTCGGGTTCAGGCCGCTTCGGCAGGCTGCGCAGGGCGCACGGGTTCGACCGGCGGGCCGCCGGCGACCAGGGCCGCATGGGTCCAGTCCGGCCCGTGCGCGGCCGGCTCGGCGGCGCGGGCGAGGGAGCGGCGGTCGGGGTGGCGGCCGGCCGGTATCACCGGCCGCACCTCCACCTCGGCCACCAGCCCGCGCGACGTCGCCACCCGCCACACGGAGGCGAGCAGCATGTCCTCCCCGACGAAGGCCGGTGCGGTGCTGGCCGGGCCGCCCGCGACCCGGTAGTGCAGGTGCACCGGCTGGACCGGTACGCCCGCGTCGAGGGCGGCCTGGAAGACGGCCCGGCGGAAGTGGCCCTGCGCCCGCCCGCACCAGGTGCTGCCCTCGGGGAAGACGGCCACCGCGGCACCGCCGCGCAGCGCGTGCGTGATCCGGGCGACGGTGCCGGGCAGGGCGCGCAGCCGGTCGCGTTCGATGAACAGCACACCGGCCCGGGCCACCAGCGCCCCGGCCACGGGCCACTGGCGGATCTCGGTCTTGGCCAGCATCCGCGCCGGGCGCACCGCGGCCAGCAGCGGGATGTCCAGCCAGGAGATGTGGTTGGCCACCAGGAGCAGGCCACCGGTGGGCGCGGCGGCGCCGGTGACGCGTACCTGGACCCCGGCGGCCCGCACGATCGTCCGGCACCACCGCGCGACCAGCCCGGCGGGGATCCTCCCGCCGAGCGGGATCAACGCGATCCCGGTCAGCAGCAGGACCACCACCCCCGTGATCCGCAGCACGGCACGTGGTAGGGCCGCGGCGGGCCCCGCCGGCTCCACGCACGCCGCCGGGGTGCAGGGCGCGCTGGGCAGCCAGACGCTCATCAGGACGGGACGAGCGAGAGGAAGTGCCGCAGATAGCGCTGGTTGACCCGGCGCATCGACAGCAGCACGTACAGGTCGGCGACCCCGAAGTCCGGGTCGTGCGCGGGCTCGGCGCAGACCCAGGCACCGAGCCGGAGGTAGCCGCGCAGCAGCGCGGGCAACTCGGTCCGTTCGGCCGGCACCTGGGCGTTCGGGATCCACGGCAGCAGGGGGCGTACCCGGTACTCCTGCGGGGCGAGGTACTTCTCGTTGACCCGGTGCCAGGTGGCGGAGGCGAGGGTGCCGCCGTCGGCGAGCGGGATGGAGCAGCAGCCGGCCAGCCAGTCGTGGCCGCGGTCCACCATGTAGCGCGCTATCCCCGCCCAGATCAGGCCGATGACGGCGCCGTCACGGTGGTCGGGGTGCACGCAGGAGCGGCCGACCTCGACCAGGCCGGACCGGATCGGGTCGAGCGCGCTCAGGTCGAACTCGCCCTCGGAGTACAGCCGGCCCGCGACCGCGGCCCGCTCCGGCGGCAGCAGCCGGTAGGTGCCGACGACCTGCCCGGTCACGGTTTCCCGCACGAGCAGGTGGTCGCAGTACGCGTCGAAGGCGTCGATGTCGTGACCCGGCTGCGGGGTGGACAGCAGGGCACCCATCTCCCCGGCGAAGACCTCGTGCCGCAGCCGCTGCGCGGCCCGCACGTCGGCTTCGTGGGTCGCGAGCGTGACGGTGTAGCGGGTGGGCGCCGCGGGCTGCGGGGGGCGGTCGAGGGTGGAAACGCCGGTCATGGCTCTCTCCTGGTCACGGGCCGGGTCGGCGAACGACCGGCAGACCGGCTTCGGCCTGCCGATCCAGTTCTTCCGACACCGGTTGGCCTCCGCGTGACCTGAGCCAGGAGAACGGATGTGGGGATGTTGAACGACGGGTCACCCGCGGGCCGTGAGGGTGCCTGACGGGGCCGGGGATGAGCACCACTCCCGGCCCCGCCCGTCCGCACCCTTCGGCGAACGTCTTGTCACCCGGCGCGCAGGCACGCCGAGGGAGCACATCCTGGGGCCGCGGGGACCTGCGCGCCCCCGGCCACATCCCACCCGCGCCTGACTGGCACCCGCACCGGGACCGGGACCGGGAACGACCGCCCGCTCCACGGCCCGGCCCAGGCGGTCAGCGCCGCGGGGACTTGCGCGCGGCCCGCAGCCACTCCCTGTTCATGCTGCTGATGGACATCAGCGGGATCCCCTTCGGGCACGCGGTGGCGCACTCCCCGGTGAGGGTGCAGCCGCCGAATCCCTCCTCGTCCATCTGGGCCACCATGTCCAGCACCCGTGTCTCCCGCTCGGGCGCCCCCTGCGGCAGCACGTTCAGGTGATTGATCTTCGCGGACGTGAACAGCATCGCGGCACCGTTCGGGCACGCGGCCACGCACGCCCCGCACCCGATGCACTCCGCGTGCTCGAAGGCGAGGTCCGCGTCCGGCTTGGGCACCGGTGCGGCGTGGGCCTCCGGGGCGGCTCCCGTGGGGGCGGTGATGTAGCCGCCGGCCTGGATGATCCGGTCGAACGCCGACCGGTCCACCACCAGGTCCTTGACCACGGGAAAGGCCGAGGCCCGCCATGGTTCGACGTCGATCGTGTCGCCGTCCGTGAAGGACCGCATGTGCAACTGGCAGGTGGTGGTGCGCTCGGGTCCGTGCGCGTCTCCGTTGATCACCAGGCTGCACGCCCCGCAGATGCCCTCACGGCAGTCGTGGTCGAAGGCGACCGGGTCCTCGCCCTTGAGGATGAGTTCCTCGTTGAGCGTGTCCAGCATCTCCAGGAAGGACATGTCGGAGGAGATCCCGTCCACCTCGTAGGTGGACATGGCGCCTTCGGCGTCGGCGTTCGGCTGCCGCCAGACGCGCAGGGTGAGCTTCATGCGTAGCTCCGCTGAGTGGGGTGGACGTACTCGAAGACCAGGTCTTCCTTGTGCAGGACGGGCGCCTCGCCGGTGCCGTTGAACTCCCAGGCGGCCGCGTACGAGAACTCCTCGTCCTTGCGGGCCGCCTCGCCCTCGGGCGTCTGGGACTCCTCGCGGAAGTGGCCGCCGCAGGACTCGTCGCGGTGCAGGGCGTCGAGGCACATCAGCTCGGCCAGTTCCAGGTAGTCGACGACGCGGTTGGCCTTCTCCAGCGACTGGTTGAGTTCCTCGCCGGTGCCGGGCACCTTGATGCGCCGCCAGAACTCCTCCCGGATCTGCGGGATGCGCTCCAACGCCTTGCGCAGTCCGGCGTCCGAACGCGCCATGCCGCAGAACTCCCACATGAGTTCGCCGACTTCGCGGTGGAAGGAGTCGGGGGTGCGGTCGCCGTCGACGGCGAGCAGCCGTTCGAGCCGGCTCTCGGTCTCCGCGACGGTCTCCCGCACCGCCGGGTGGCCGGCGGTGACCGCCTCCTGGTGCGGGTTGCGGGCCAGGTAGTCGTTGATGGTGGCCGGCAGCACGAAGTACCCGTCGGCCAGCCCCTGCATCAGCGCCGACGCGCCGAGCCGGTTGGCCCCGTGGTCGGAGAAGTTGGCCTCGCCGATCGCGAACAGGCCGGGGATACTCGTCTGCAGGTCGTAGTCGACCCACAGGCCGCCCATGGTGTAATGCACGGCCGGGTAGATACGCATCGGTACCCGGTAGGGATCCTCGTCGGTGATCCGCTGGTACATGTCGAAGAGGTTGCCGTACTTCGCCTCGACCGCTTTCCGGCCCATCCGCTGGATGGCCTCGGCGAAGTCCAGGTAGACGCCCTGCCCGCCGGGGCCCACTCCCCTGCCCTCGTCGCAGACGTTCTTGGCGGCGCGGGAGGCGATGTCGCGCGGGACCAGGTTGCCGAAGGCCGGGTAGACGCGCTCCAGGTAGTAGTCGCGCTCGTCCTCGGGGATCTGGTTCGGCGGCCGGGTGTCGCCCTTGGCCTTCGGCACCCAGATCCGGCCGTCGTTGCGCAGCGACTCGCTCATCAGGGTGAGCTTGGACTGGTGGTCACCGGTACGCGGGATGCAGGTGGGGTGGATCTGGGTGAAGCACGGGTTGGCGAAGTACGCGCCCCGGCGGTGGGCCCGCCAGATCGCGGTGGCGTTGGAGTTCATGGCGTTCGTCGACAGGTAGAAGACGTTGCCGTAACCGCCGCTCGCCAGGACGACGGCGTCGGCGACGTATGTGTCGATCCGGCCCGTGATCAGGTCGCGGGCCACGATCCCGCGGGCCCGCCCGTCGATGACGATCAGGTCGAGCATCTCGGTGCGCGGGTGCATCTCGACGTTGCCCGCGGCGATCTGCCGCGACAGCGCCTGGTAGGCGCCGAGCAGCAGTTGCTGCCCGGTCTGGCCACGGGCGTAGAACGTGCGGGAGACCTGGACGCCGCCGAAGGAGCGGGTGTCGAGCAGGCCGCCGTACTCACGCGCGAACGGCACGCCCTGCGCCACGCACTGGTCGATGATCTCCACGGAGACCTCGACCAGCCGGTGGACGTTGGACTCGCGGGCGCGGAAGTCGCCGCCCTTGACGGTGTCGTAGAACAGCCGGTGGACCGAGTCGCCGTCGTTGCGGTAGTTCTTCGCGGCGTTGATGCCGCCCTGGGCGGCGATGGAGTGGGCACGGCGCGGGGAGTCCTGGTAGCAGAACTGGACGACGTGGTAGCCCTGTTCGGCGAGCGTGGCGCCGGCGGAACCACCGGCGAGGCCGGTGCCGACGACGATGACCGTGTGCTTGCGGCGGTTGGCCGGGTTGACCAGCTTGGCCTCGAAGCGGCGCCGGTCCCAGCGCTCGGCGATCGGCCCGTCCGGGGCCCGGGTGTCGGCGACCGGCTCGCCGGTCGCGTAGTCCGTGTATGCGGTGGGGATGGTCATGTCAGTTCACCACTCCGGTCATGACGCCCACGGGTACGGCGATGAAACCGGCCGTGAGCAGCAGCGCGAGAACGTCGGCGACGGTCTTCAGGGCCCGGTCGCGGGTGCGGCTGCCGGCACCGAGGGTCTGGGCGGCGCTCCAGAAGCCGTGCCGGACGTGCAGGCCGAGCGCGAGCATCGCGACGATGTAGATGACGTTGCCGTACCAGATGGAGAAGGTGTCGACGACGTTCTGGTAGGGGTGCCCCGGCTGGAATCCGCCGGAGTGCACGGTGCCGGTGGTCAGGTCCAGGATGTGCCAGACGATGAACAGGCCGAGGATGATCCCGCCCCAGCGCATGGTGCGCGTGGCGTAGCTCGCCCGGGGCTTCTTGTGCACGTACTTGGTCGGGCGGGCCTTGAGGTCGCGGCGGCTGAGCTGGTAGGCGGAGACGGCGTGCGCGACGACGGCGACGACGAGTGCGACGCGGATGATCCAGAGCGTCCACTCGTAGTGCATGAAGGGCTCGCCGACGGTGCGCAGCCAGTGCGCGTAGGCGTTGAAGGTCCCCGCCCCGAAGAAGATCTTCAGGTTGCCGTACATGTGCACGACCAGGTACAGGAGCATGATCAGGCCGCTGACCGCCATCACGGTCTTCTTGCCGACGGAGCTGTCCCACATCGTGCGCGCCATGGACGGCCGCCGGTCCGTCCGCGTTGCCAGTGCCATGGCCTGCACGCTAGGGCCCGCGAGGCCCATCGGTCCAAGACATGGTCCAGCTTGTTTCCATAGGCAGGGACTATGCTGGCTGGGTGCAGTTCCAGCAGCTCCAGTACTTCGTGGCGGTCGCCGAGACCCGGCACTTCACCCGGGCCGCGGAGCTGGTCCACGTCGCCCAGCCGTCACTGTCCCAGCAGATCAGGGCGTTGGAACGGGAGCTGGGCGCGGATCTGTTCCTGCGGGCCCGGGGCAACATCACGCTCACCGACGCCGGCGAGGCGCTGCTGCCCCTGGCCCGGCGGATCCTGGCCGATGCGGACACCGCCCGGCACGAGGTGCAGGAACTGGTGCAGCTGCGCAGCGGACGTGTGCGGCTGGGCGCCACCCCGAGCGTGTGCACGGGCCTGCTCCCGGACGTACTGCGCGCTTTCCACGACCGCTATCCCGGCATCCGGCTGCTGATCGAGGAGGGCGGCTCCCACGACCTCGTACGGGAGCTGGCGCGCGGCGCGCTCGACCTGGCGCTGGTCGTACTGCCGCTGCCGACGCCGTCGCCCGCCCTGACCACGGTGGAGCTGCTGCGCGAGGACCTGGTGGTGGTGTCCTCACCGGAGGCCGAGCCGCCGAGCCGTGACGGGCGCCGCCACGTCCGGATCTCCGATCTGGAGGGCGCGCGGCTCGTGATGTTCCGGCACGGCTACGACCTGCGGGAACTGACCGTCGCCGCGTGCCGCGCCGAGGGCTTCGAGCCGGACTTCGCGGTGGAGGGCGGCGAGATGGACGCGGTGCTCGGCTTCGTACGGGCCGGGCTGGGGGTGGCCGTCGTGCCGCGCATGGTCGCTACCCGGTCGGGGCGGGGGCTGCGGGTCACTGCGCTGGCTCGGCCGGGGTTGTACCGGACGATCGCGCTTGCGCATCGGAGCGATGTGGCGCCGCCGCGGGCTGCTCGGGAGTTGCAGCGGATGTTGTTTGAGCGGTGAAGGGGGCTGTGCCGCTTTTGCCCGGGGGGTGGGGCGGTTCGGGGGGGGGTGTCTGGGGTTGTTTCCGGGGTGCGGGTCGGACGTAGTTGGTCGCGCAGTTCCCCGCGCCCCTTTCGGGGCGCGGGAGGGGATCAGCCTGTTGCGTCCACCAGGGCCAGGTTGTGGAGGCGGTCGGGGGGGCCGGGGCGGGCGTAGTACCAGCCCTGGGCCGTGTCGCAGCCCAGTATGCGTAGTTGTTCGGCCTGGGCGCCGGTCTCCACGCCCTCCACGGTGACCGTCAGATCCAGGCTGTGGGCCAGTGAGACGATCCCCTCGACGATCTTGAGGTCCACGGGATCGGCCGGGAACTGCTGCATGCTCTGGGTGAAGGAGCGGTCCAGTTTGAGGATGCTCACCGGCAGGCGGCGCAGGTTGGCGAGGTTGGAATAGCCGGTGCCGAAGTCGTCCAGGGCGATGTCGACGCCCATCTCGGCGAGCCGGCGCAGCGGCTTGAGCAGGTCGTCGTCGGCGCCGATCAGCGCGGACTCGGTGACCTCCAGGCACAGCGCGTCCGGGGCGACGCCCGTGCGCTCCAGGATCTCGACCGTGTCCTGGACCAGACCGGGATGGCTGAGCTGGCAGGGCGAGAGGTTGACGTTGATGCGCAGCGGGCCGGTCGACGTCTGCTCGCCGTACCTCTCCCGCCAGTCGCGGGCCTGGCGCACCGACTGTTCCAGGACCCATCGGCCCAGCGGGACGATCAGCCCGGTGTGCTCGGCGAGCGGGATGAACCGGTCGGGGCCGAGGACGCCGTGCTGCGGGTGCAGCCAGCGCACCAGCGCCTCGGCACCGCGGACGCTGCCGTCACCGAGGTGCACCAGCGGCTGGTACTCGATGAAGAACTCGCCGCGTTCCAGGGCCGTGGGCAGCGCCGTGGTCAGTCCGTGCCGGGTGATGGCGCGGGCGTCGGCCTCCGGGTCGGCCAGCTCGGTGCGGTTGCCCCCCGCCGACTTGGCCCGGTACATGGTGATGTCGGCGCTGCGCAGCACCTCCGCCGCGGTGCGTTCGCCCGCCGGACCCTCCACGATGCCGATGCTGCCGCGCACGAGGAGTTCGCGGCCGTCAACGCTGACCGGGGTGATGAGCGCGTTCATGATGCGCTCCGCCAGTTCGTCGACCTCGCGCTCGGTCTCGGGTCCGGTGGTCAGCGCCACGAACTCGTCGCCGCCGAGCCGGGCGACCATCTCACCGGGCGCGGTGGCGCATGCCTGGAGCCGGTCGGCGACCTCGACGAGCAGCCGGTCGCCGGCCGCGTGGCCGAGGCTGTCGTTGATGGTCTTGAAGCCGTCCAGGTCCAGGTAGCACAGGCCGAAGCGCTGGCCCCCGCCCGCGGCGAGCACCTTCTCCAGGCGTTCGAAGAACAGGGTGCGGTTGGGCAGTCCGGTGAGCGCGTCGTGCGTGGCCTCGTAACGCAGCCGGAGGTTCAGCAGCCGCCGCTCGGTGGTGTCCTCCATGAGCGCGAGCTGGTACTGCGGGTTGCCGTCGGCGTCACGCAGCAGGGAGACCGTGAGATTGGTCCACAGCACGGTTCCGTCGGTGCGGTTGAAGGCCTTCTCCACGTGGTAGTGCTCACGCTCGCCGCGCACGAGTTCGTCGTAGAGGCGCCAGGTATGCGGCGCGTCCTCGGGGTGCGTCCACTCCAGCGCCCGGCGGCCGCGCAGCGCCTGCTCGGGGAGCCCGAACATGCGCATCAGTGCCTCGTTGACCTGGAGCACCCGGCCGTCGAGGTCGGCGATGCCGATCCCTATGGCGGCGCCCTCGAACACCGCCCGGAAGCGAGCCTCGCTGGCGTGCAGGGCCTGCGCCACCACGCCCTGGGCCTGCAACGCGGCCCGGGCGATGGCCTCCTGCTCGGCCAGGGTCCGCTCGCGCAGCGCCTGCGCGAATCCGGCCGCCATGGCGTGCTGCAGCCGTGAGCAGCGCATCCGCAGTTCCTCCTGCGGGCCGTCCTCGCCGCAGTAGAGCACCAGGTAGGCGTCGACGCAGTCCAGGGTGCGGCTGAGCGCCTCCGGGTCGGTGCAGTGCGCGTCGATCAGCGCGGCACCGATTGCCTTCCCTTCCTCCGCGTCGAAGCCGTGCTGCCGCAGCGCCCCGCTCAGCCGGCGTGCGAGCGGCAGGAGCCGTTCCGCCAGCTCCGGCCGGGTCAGCGACGTCGAGGTCACCGGGAACACGGCCCGGCTCCAGATGGTCGCGAACCTCTGCAGTCTGTCCTCCGGCCCGTCCGGCTCCGCGATCACGTCGTACGCCCCACGCCCGCGAACCCGGAGAAGGCGAACGGATCCTCGTCCTCCGGCACCGACTCCTCCGGGCGCCAGCGCGGCATCGCCACCAGTCCGGGTTCCACCATGTCGTACCCCTCGAAGAACCGCGCGATCTCGTCGCGCGAGCGCATGATCAGCGGGTTGCGAATGTCCCTGTACACGTCGACCGCGCCCTGGGCCCGTTCGGGCGGCAGCGGCATTCCCTCGTACGAGGCATGCGTGAGGATCAGCAGGCTGCCCGGCGCGAGTGCCTCGCGCAGTTCGGCCACCGCTCCATAGGGCTCGTCCGCGTCTTCCACGAAGTGCAGTATGGCAACGAGCAGCAGCGCCACTGGCCGATTCAGGTCGATGAGCCGCCGGATCTCCAGGCTCGACAGGATCTCCTGGGGCTTGCGGAGGTCCGCGGCGATGACGCCCGCGTCCTCGTCGTCCGCCAGCACCGTCTGACTGTGCGCCACCGCCACCGGGTCGTGGTCGACGTACACCACGCGGGCGTCCGGCCGGGCTCTCCGGGCCACTTCGTGGACGCTGCCGAACGTGGGGATGCCGGAGCCGATGTCGAGGAACTGCGTGATGCCCTCCCCGGCCGCGAAACGCACGGCACGACGCATGAACGCCCGGTTCGCCTGCATGATCTTCGGGAGTCCCGGCAGGAACTCCATGGCCCTGCGGGCCGCCTGCCGGTCGACCTCGAAGTTGTACGAACCGCCCAGGTAGAAGTCGTGGATACGCGCAACGCTGGGCACCGAGACGTCGATGCTCCGTGGCGCCCAGGCGGGACGCTCCATCTATCGCTCCAAGGCGTAGGCGATCCGGTGTTCGAGCAGAGGCTACTGATCGTCCGCCAATGGAGCGACCCGAAACGGAAATTGACCGTCCGTTCCCGGTCACTGCCTGCGGCACGTGCCGGAACGAAGCCGCAGCGTGAGCACGCGAGCACCCAGCGGCCGTTCCCTCCGTGCGGTGCGAGGGAACACCCCCGTGGCCACCCGCCTGTCTGCCTGATGCGTCAGTCCGGGTGAAGTCCATCAGGCCCCTGTGTTGTACGTCCTTGGTGTCGTCGGCCTTCACCCGAGCGGCCACCGGCCACTTCTCCAGGCAGTCGCCGGTGCGGTTCGAGACGGGCTTCGGCCCGCCTGTCCTTTGTCCTTCATGAAGCGGTGGACCGTGGCCTGCCGTTGCGGCCTACGACGCTCCCGCCGCGGCTCTGCGGAGTGGCGGCGTCGTCGTGACCGCACGCCGTCGTGGCCGTCGGCACCGCCGCGGGCGCAAGCGTCGGCGAGGCGGTCCGCCAGGAAGTCTTCGCGCGGGAGCGCCGTGTACTACCGCCCCGAAGTTTTGTCCGCGCCCCGTGCGCGGAGCGGGCCCGTACTCCGGAAACCGGAATCCCCTCGTTCAAACCTCCGCGGACCACAGTCCCTCGATCGGGCCAATCCGCGCACTCTTCGGCGTGGCTGGGGGCCGAACGACTCATTATCTCGGTCGTGCATGGACCCGAAGCGACCCGATTCCCACCCGTCGTACGGGTGTTGGCTCTGGTGGCGCTGGTGTGGACCTTCGTGGGCTGTCCGATCGGCACGGCCAGGGCCGACGCCTGCGCGTACGCCTCGACGGGCCCGGACGGCACGGTGGCGGTGGCGGTGGCCGCCGCGGGCGGCTCCTGGCCGACTCCGCCGCATTGCCCGAAGCCCACGCCTCCGCCGTGCCCGACGCCCACTCCCACCCCGACGCCCACCCCGACACCGACACCGACACCTCCCCCGCCCCCACCGTCCCCACCTCCGAAGCCCACCCCGAAACCGACGCCGAAGCCGACGCCGCCTCCGAAGCCGAAGCCCGTGCCGCCGCCGCCACATGCCGTGCCACCCGCTCCGGCCCCGCCGCGCCCGGTCCCCAGGCCCGCGCCGCCCCGCACACCGCCTCCGGCGCCCAAGCCGTCGCCCAAGCCCAGCCCACGACCCTCCGCGACCCCGGTCACCTATCCGAGCCACCAACCGCGGCGGGCCGACGCCCCGGCGCCCCACCGGACCTCACCGGTCACCTACGTCCTGCTCATCACCATCCCCGCGATCGTCGCCGTCGCCGCGCTGCGTCCCCGCTGACGCGCCACGGCACACCGACGCATCGATACGCCCGCCCCTGGAGGCATCTGTTGTCGGATTGGCTTGTTCTCGTCCTCGCGATGCTGGGCGCGTGCGCCGTGGTGGTCGTGGTCACCGTGCTAAGGAACCGCACGACCTCGGGCGACGACGACCCCAGCGAGACCCCCGACGTCATCGAGTACATGACGATGTGGATCGGCGTCGTCTACGCCATCGTGCTGGGCCTGGCCATCGCCGGGGTCTGGGAGGCGCGCAGCACGGCGCAGGACCACGTGCAGGCGGAGGCCCAGGCGCTGCACGAGATCTCAGAGCGGGTTCGGGTCTATCCGCCCGACGTCCGTGATGGAATTCGGGCGGATGTCAACGCCTATGTCGGACACGTCGTACACACCGAGTGGAAGGCGATGGAGGAGGACCAAACCCTCACCGACACCGGCACCCGTCTGCTCGAACGCGTCCGCCACGACGTCACCGACTACCAGCCGAAGACGGACTTCGAGGCGCAGGCGTACCAACCGCTCCTCGACCAGGTGACGGCGGCGGACCAGGCGCGCAACGCCCGCGCGGACTCCACGGGGGCGACCATGCCCGGCGTGGTGTGGTTCGGGCTGCTTTTCGGAGGGGTGATCACCGTCGGCATGATCTTCGCCCTGCAGATCAGGCGCACCGCGCGGGAACTCATCCTCGCCGGGCTGTTCTCCGCCACCATCGCGTTCATGCTCTTCCTGATCTGGGTCTTCGACGCCCCCTACAGCCGGGGCATGGACGCGACCGCACAGCCGTTCCTGGACCTCTTCCCGACCATCAGGGGCTGACCCTCCGGCAGGCAAGAACGGCCTCGTACGGCGCTGCGCCGACCGGCCGACGGGGGATGTGCGCGCCACGCCGCGCGCGTCCCCCGTCCGCAGCAGCGGTCGCCCGACCGGCCGACATGGATAACCCGTTCGCGCTACTGCGTTCGCGCACCTGCGCCACTCTTCCTAGCGTTCCGGACATCGAGGTGCACGCACGGCGCAAGCGGCAGAAGGTCCGCGGGCTGCCCCTCGGGGACCGGAGGAAACAACCATGTGCGCGATACGCGTCGCTTCGGGCGCGCTGCTGGGCGCCGCCGCCCTCGCCCTGGGTGCGCCCGCCGCCGTGGCGGCCGACGGCGGCAACCACGCCGGCGCACCGTTCGGCTTCGGGGTCAAGCCGTCCACCATCTCGGCGGGCAGCAAGGTCACTCTGCGCCTGGACCGCAACGACGGCTGCAAGGGCGGCGCCACGGTCACCTCCGACGTCTTCGAAACGGTCCGCATCCCGACGGGCCGGTCGTCGGCCACCACCACGGTCGACGCGCACGTCAAGTCCGGCACGTCGTACCGGGTGACCTTCGACTGCGACGGCACGAGCGGCTCGACGGACCTGCGGGTCGCGGACGGCGGTGGCAACGGCGGCCGGGATTCCGGGAGGACACAGGAGTCGCGCGGGACCGGCGACGCCTCGGCGACGGTTCCGGGCGCGGTGCAGGCAGGCGACGGCGGCAGCGTCGCCGGATTCGACCTCGGGGAGATCGGCCTCGGTACGGTGCTGATCGCCGGTTCGGTCGGCACGGCCTACCGGCTCGCCCGCCGCACCACCCGTGACGATGCCTGACCGGGCACCGGCGACGACGCCTGGGCGAGAACCCGCGACGGCGCCGGAACGCCCAGCCGCCCGCGCTGCCGGATCTCCGCTCCCGGCCCGTTACGGGATCGGGGGCGGAGATCCGGCCGCACGCGCTCCGCTCGGCGCGCAGCAGCCGTCCGGCACGAGCGGACCGCCGGGTCAGGCCCGCTTCTCGAACCGGCGGCGCACCCAGACCACGCTGCCGCCGATCACGGCCGCCGCCACCAGACCGCCGCCGATGGCCACGTCGGTGGGCGTCGCACCTGAGGTGCTGGAGCCGCCGAGGCCGCCGTGGACCGGGCCCGGCCTGTTTCCGTTCCCGGGCCGGATGCCTTCGCGGCCGTTGCCCCGGAAACCGCCGCCCGGGCCGACACCGCCAGGAAAGAACCCGCCACCGGCAAAGACCCCGCCACCGGGGTAGAACCCACCGCCGGGAAAGCCCCCGCCGCCGGGATAGAACCCACCGCCGCCGGGAAAGCCCCCGCCGCCGGGAAAAACCCCACCGCCCGGCGCGACGCCGCCCGGGCCGATTCCGCCACCCGGCACGACGCCGCCCGGGGCCACCCCGGTGCCCGGAGCGATCCCGGTTCCGCCGGTGTTGCTCGGTCCGCCCCCGTTGCCCACGCTGTCCGCGACGGCCGTGGGGGCGGCGAGCCCAAGGGCGGCGACGGCGATTGCCGTGGCCGCCAGGGCGCGAGTGTTACCCATGTGATCCTCCGCGAGAGGCACCCCGGGACCCGTCCCCGGTCGATCGGCGAAAAAGCACCTCCGGAGTCGACCTTCAGATGTGCGGAACACGCCCGCATGTCGAGAATGGTCCATCCCGGTGATCCGACAGTTCGAACGACAAGCGCATAATCGGATATTGCTGCAGGTCACAGACCGTCAGAAAAATTCCTGCGGACCGCAACTCGGATGGCGCACCGAAGGACCGTCCGGCCACCCGTTCGCCGCTGCCCCCGTCGCCGCCCGCGTGCACGGGACTTAGCGTTCTCGTATGCGCGAATGACATGGCGACGACCGTGTCGAGAGGGGAAGGCGAATGTCTGCGTTCGAGCTCTCCGAGCTTTCCGAAGAGGAGGAACGGCGGAAGAAGCGCGCTCCGTGGGGCGTGATAGCGCTGGTTCTGCTGACCGGCCTCGCGCTCATTCGGAACGGGTCCGGGGAGTTCGACGTCGGACCGCCGCAGCCCGCGCAGGCCGCTGCCGTGGACCGGCCGGCGCCCGGTGCCACCTTCACCCCGGCACCGACGTCGCTGCCGTTCTCCGAGGCCGAGCGGATCATGATCCCCGCGATCCGGGTGGACGCCCCGGTCGTGCCGGTCGGTCTGGACGGCGACGGCTGGGTCGCCGCACCGCCACCGGAGAACCCGAATCTGGCCGGCTGGTTCAACGGTGCCGTCGCGCCCGGCGAAAAGGGAACGTCCGTCGTCGTCGGGCACGTGGACAACAAATCCGGACCCGCGGTCTTCTACGCACTCGGCTCCCTGAAGAAAGGACATCACGTCGAGGTCCGGCGCAAGGACGGAAAGACCGCGGTCTTTGAGATCTACGGCATCGAGGTCTTCTCGAAGAACAGTTTCCCCAGCGACCGGGTCTACAGCTCCAAAGGCACCCCCGAACTGCGCGTCATCACCTGCGGAGGCGGTTTCTCCAAGCAGAACGGATACGAGGGGAACGTCGTCGTCTTCGCCCGCCTGGTCGAGGTCCACTGAGCCGTCCCCGGCCGAGCGGTCCGGCCGGGCGGGCGGCACGGGCCATCAGGGGTAGGGGCGTCTGGGGATGGTCAGGTGGTAGCCCTGGTCGAGCAGCTGTGGCAGATAGCGCCGCAGCGCGCTGACGCTCTGCGCGCGGTTTCCCCCGGCGTCGTGGGAGAGCACCACGACACCGGGGGCGGCACCGGTCTCGATCCGGTCGATGATGGTGCTGGTGCCCGGCTCGGTCCAGTCGAGGCTGTCCACCGTCCAGGCGAGCGGCTCCATCCCCATCTCCGCGCCCAGTTGGAAGGCGGCCCGGTTCCAGGCTCCGTAGGGCGCGCGGAACCAGCGCGGGTGCTCGCCGTAGCCCCGCACGATGGCCTCGCTGGTGCGTTCCATCTCGGAGCGGATCTGTGCCCGGCTCAGTTCGGTGAGCAGCGGATGGGACCAGGTGTGGTTGCCGACGACATGCCCCTCGCCGGCCATCCGGGCCAGCAGGTTCCCGTTCCAGTCGGCCATCTCGCCGCAGACGAAGAACGTCGCCCGGACGTTGTACTTCGCCAGGGTGTCCAGGATGTGCGGGGTGTACTGGGGGTCGGGACCGTCGTCGAAGGTCAGCAGCATGCGGCGGCCGCCGCCGGGCATGCGCAGGATCGGCTCGTCGCGCACCGGTGTCCTGGCGGGTTCGGTGCGCGGGGGCCCGTCACCGGTCAGCGGCTGGAGGCGGAAGGCGGAGGACTTCATCACCATCCGTCCGCCGGGTCCGGCGAAGGGCGCGGCGGGCCGTGCGGGTGCCGGGTCGGTACCGCCGGAGAGGAGGAGGCCGGCGGTGCCCGCCGTCCCCACGGCAGCGGCTCCGGCGAGCAGCATCCGGCGCCGCGTGAGCGTCTGATCCTTCTTCATGACTCATCAGTCGCCCCACGAGGCACCGGCGCACCACTCGGACACCCGGTGCGGCGGCCGGAATCCACCCGCACGGCCCAGAAATCCACACGTTCGGCGTGGCCGGTGGGGTCGTCACGCCGGGTGCGGGCCACGGCGGACGCGGACCGCGACGGACGACCCGGCGGGTGGGACGAGCGAGCGGAGCAGAACGTCCAGGCGAAGCGGAACGCCCACGCCGAGCAGGACGCCCAGGCGAAGCGGAACGCCCACGCCGAGCAGGACGCCCAGGCGAAGCGGGACGCCCGGCAGCGGGAGGGCCGGCCGTGCGAAGGCCGCAGAGCGGGCCGAACGCGCCCAAGCAGGCGCTTGCGACTTTAGGCACAGCGGGGGCGGATCGCCCGGCGAAGGCGCGCGCAAGAGGGCGGGACCTGCGGTTTCCGATAGCCTCACGGCCGTGGCGGAAAAGCACGAACAGCATGGGCACACGTTCGAGCGGGGCACGGACGGGCCGAAGGTCATCATGGTCGGGGTGGACGGCTCCGAATCCTCGCTGCGGGCCGCGGCCTACGGCGCCGGTCTGGCCCGGCGGCAGCGTGCCCTGCTCGCCTTCGTCTATGTGCAGCCGGTGATGGCTGCGGGTGCCGCGCTGGGGGCTCCGGTGGCGGACACGACCGACGAGATCGCCGAGGGTCTCGTCACCCACATCCGGGAGTCCGCCGAGCAGGTCAGGGGGATATTCGACCTGCGCTGGGAGTTCCACACGTTCCGCGGTGATCCCTACAACGGCCTGGTCAGGGCGGCCGACGAACTGAAGGCGGACGCGGTCGTGGTGGGGGCGTCCGAGCACGCCGGCCACCGGATCATCGGCTCGGTGGCGATCCGCCTGGTGAAGGCGGGCCGCTGGCCGGTGACGGTGGTGCCGTAGGTCCGCCGGACCGCCCTCCCGGCGCGGGTGCCGGCCGGGCCTGCCCACGGCCCCGGGACATGCGTGGCGTCTTCCGCCCCGTGGCCCCCTGCGCCATCATGAACCGCCGTCAGCCGATTGCCGCAGGCGAAGAGGTGAGGCTCATGGCAAGACTCCGCGCGGGTGAGGGAGTTCTCCGCCGCAAACCCATCGAGCGCATCGAGGACACCGAGGCCGGCGAGGGCCCCAGGCTGGCGCGATCGCTCGGCCTGTGGCAGCTCACCGCGATCGGGGTGGGCGGCATCATCGGCGCGGGGATCTTCACCCTGGCCGGCACGGTGGCCAACGGCGTGGCCGGTCCCGCGGTGCTCGTCTCCTTCCTCGTCGCCGGTCTGGCCAGTGCCGCGGCGGCCCTGTCGTACGCCGAGTTCGCGGGGCTGATCCCGAAGGCGGGCTCCGCCTACACCTACGGCTACGCGGTGCTCGGCGAGTTCGCGGGCTGGTTCATCGGCTGGGACCTGCTGCTGGAGTACACGGCGATCGTGGCGGTGGTCGCCATCGGCATCTCCGGCTACTTCAGCTTTCTGGTCGAGGAGATGGGCGCCGACCTGCCCGCGTGGATGCTGGGGGCACCCGGCACCGGGGCGGGGCACCGGGTGGACCTGTTCGCCGCGCTGCTGTGCCTGCTCATCGCCTGGCTGCTGACCCTCGGCATCCGCAACGCGGCCCGCTTCGAGACGATCGTGGTGGTGCTGAAGGTGCTGGTGGTGCTCCTGGTGATCGGGGTGGGCGTCCTGCACATCGACACCGCCAACTACCACCCGTTCTTCCCGTACGGGGTCGGCGGGGCGTTCACCGGGGCGGCGACCGTGTTCTTCGCCGTCTTCGGCTACGACGCCATGTCCACCGCCGCCGAGGAGTCCAAGGACGCGCAGCGGCACATGCCGAAGGCGATCATCCTCTCGCTGGCGATCTCGATGGTGCTGTACGTGGCGGCCTGCCTGGTGCTGACCGGGATGCAGAACTACCGGGACATCGACAAGGAGAGCGGGTTCTCCAGCGCCTTCAAGTCGGTGGGCCTGAGCGGGCTGGCCGATGTGATCGCGGTGGGCGCGATCATCGGCATCCTCACGGTGATGTTCACGTTCATGCTGGGCGTGACCCGGGTGTGGTTCTCGATGTCGCGGGACGGGCTGCTGCCCAGGTGGTTCGCGAAGACGCATCCGACGCGGCACGTGCCGACGCGGGTGACCTGGATCGTCGGGGCGGCCTCGGCCGCCATCGCCGGGTTCCTGCCGATCGGCGAGGCGGCCGAACTGACCAACATCGGCATCCTGCTGGCCTTCGTGGTGGTGTGCACGGCGGTGATCGTGCTGCGCTACCGGCAGCCGGACCTGCCACGCACCTTCCGCACCCCGTGGATGCCCGTCGTACCGGCGCTGGGGGTCGTCTTCTCCATCTGGCTGATCACGTTCCTCCAGTGGCAGACGTGGGTGCGGTTCGCGGTGTGGTTCCTGATCGGGGTGACCGTGTACTTCGGCTACTCCTACCGGCGGTCCGCGCTCGCTGGTCGCTAGCACCGGCTACGGATCACCCGCGGGCGGCGCCGGTCCCCCGGCCACCCCCCATGGCCAGACCGTCCTTGGCGGCGCCGCGGGCCAGCACCACGTCCCGGATCCGGTCGCGCACGGCGGTCAGTTCGGCGCCGCCCGCGATGGCCGCGTTGACATCGACCACGCGGCCCGCGTCGAGGTCGTACAGCTGCGGGATGAACTCGGCCCGGCTCACCTCCCAGCGGGCGCCGGGCCGGGCGGGCGGCGCGAAGGTGAAGCGGGCGAGGGTGGACTCGTTGCCGCGCGGGTCCTGGACGCCCTGCCGGTTGTACATCTCGCCGGCGATCTGGTCGCCCATGCCGTACACCACCCAGGTGCCGTTGATCTTCTGGTACGCCTGCGGGACATGGGCGTGGGTGCCGATGATCAGGTCGAGGTCGGGGCGCCCGCCTGACCGCGAGGCGGTGAGGCGCTCGGCGAGGGCGAGTTGCCGCTCGTCGGGTTCGTCCTGCCATTCGGTGCCCCAGTGCAGCGACACCACGACCACGTCGGCGCCCTGTCGCCGGGCCGTGCGGGCGTCGGCGACGATGCGCTTCTCGTCGATCAGGTTGACCGCCCAGGGCTGCCCGGCCGGCGGCACGAAGCCGTTGGTGTCGTAGGTGTACGACAGGTGCGCGACCCGTGCCGGGCCCGCCTGGTGCAGGGTGATGTCCCGCGCCTCCGCCGCGGTGCGGGCCGTCCCGGCGTGCCGCAGCCCCGACCGGTCCATGGCGTCCAGGGTGCGGGCGATGCCGTCGGCGCCGTCGTCCAGCGCATGGTTGGAGGCGGTGGAGCAGCCGTCGTAGCCGACGGCGACGAGGCTGGGGGCGATCTCCGGCGGGGACTTGAACGCGGGGTAGCCGGAGTAGTCGCCGTTCGAGCCGTACACCGTCTCCATGTGACACAGCGCCAGATCGGCCTGGGCCACCACGGGTTGGACGCCGGCCAGCATCGGGCGGAAGTCGTAGCCGACGCCGCCCGCGTCGAAGTGGGCCCGCTCGATGACCGAGGTGTGCGGCAGGACGTCGCCGGAGGCGACCAAGGTGAAACCGCGTGCCGCTGCGGGTGCCGGGCGCGCGGGGGCGGACGCCTGGGACTCCTTGCGGGCCTCGGCCTGACAGGCGGCGGCCGCCGCGAGGAGGGCGGTCAGGGCCAGGGCCACCTGTCGTCTGCGTGCGATCATCAGCTCACCCCAAGGTTTCTTGACTCACCGTCACATTTATTATTTACCGATAAAAGGGCACGAATCTAACAGGCGCCCCCGACGATTCGGCAGGTGTCTTCAACTCGTCCGGTGTCCACGACCGGAACTGACGGACCGTTCGTCGTACCGTTCGCCGACGCGATCGACCGTCCGTCGCAGAGCCCTGTGCGTCCTCTGTCCCGGCGGCGGACCCTGCGGTGCGATACGCCCATGACGGCCGGAACCACCCTTGACCACGGGACGACGACCGCCGAGCATGAGCTGGCCGCGCTGCAACGCGAGCACGGCCGACCGCTTTTCGCCTTGCTGCTGCGGCTGTGCGACGGGGACCGGCAGCGCGCCGAGGACCTCGTTCAGGAAACCTACGTACGTGCCTGGCAGCACCCCGAGGCGCTGCGCGCCGACGCCTTCGACTCGGTGCGGCCGTGGCTGCTGACCGTGGGCCGGCGGCTGGCGATCGACGCCCGGCGGGCCCGGCAGGCGCGGCCGCCGGAGGTCGGCGACGCCGTCCTGGAGAGCGCCCGGATCTGCGGCGACCACGCGGAGCGCTCGGCCGCGACGCTCGACGTCCGCGAGGCTGTGAAGACTCTCACTCCGGAACACCGTGAAGTCCTGGTGCTCGTGTATTTCCAGGGGGCGAGTGTTGCGGAAGCCGCCGAAACGCTCGGAATCCCACCCGGTACGGTGAAGTCCCGCGCGTACTACGCACTGCGCGCCCTGCGCCGGGTCCTGCCGGGATACGCGCCCGAACTGCGGTGAAACCGAAGCCTCGGTCAAACCTCGGCAAAGCGCCTTGCCGATGACCCCGTCGGCGCAATCAGCTGTCCTCATCCGTGTTCCGGACCGGGGCGGGGTCCGGGCGACGCGCACGTGACGGTGGAAGGCAGGACGGGATGCTGGACAGAGGTCGAAAGAGCACGGACGGGGCCGACGGCGTGCCGGCCGTCCCCATGGCCTGGTTCTACGCCGAGTACATCGCCGACGAACTGCTGCGGACCGGCGATCTGATGCCACCCACGTCCTTCGAGTTCCGGGCCGGCCGGGACGCGCTGGCGCTCACCGTCTTCCTCTCCGACACCGACGGCGAGCTCTCCGGCATCCGGGTCGTCTCCCAGTTGGAGACCTGGCTCTCGCTGACGGCGTACGACCAGCCGTGGCAGGACTGGGTGCGCGAACGCATGGCCCGGCTCGCGGCCACGGCTATCGCCTCGGGCGCTTCCTCACCGGACCTGGACCTCGCGGCTCAGGCGTGGCGCTGGCTCCAGGAGACGGAGTTGCTCGCCCCGGACCTGGACGCGGTGCCGGGCGGCGGGCCGGTGGTCGGCGAGGAGGACGGCCCGAAGGTGTGGACCCCCGCCTGGCGGCTCGGACTGCCCTTGGGACATCTCGCCATCCACCTCTTCTGAGGCCCTCCCCTGGCTTCCGGCGGCTCCCTCGCTGCGGCGCCCCGACCGTGGCTTCCCTGCCGCCGCGGCTTCCTACGCCGGCGCGTCCGCGTCGTTCCGTTGTGCCCGGGCTGGTTCCGCGGCTGCATCGAGACCTGCCGGCCTGAGTGATTCCGCTGTCCGGTGCGTACCGGTGGGTGCACGAAGTGGTCCCACCCGCACCCAACGGCACGAGGATTGGCATGAGGTCCCTGGAACGGCATCGCGACGTCGGCGCCTACGCGCTCGGCGTACTGGACGAGGCGGAAGCCTTCCGCTTCGAGGACCACCTCATGGGGTGCCCGCGCTGCGCGGCGCAGATGACCGGATTCGGGCCCACCACACGGCAGTTGATGCTCTACCGGCGGGCCACGCCGCACCGTGTGCACCCGCTGGCCCAGCCCGGTCCCCGGCTGCTGGACCGGCTGCTCGGCGAGGTGACGGCACGGCACCGGGCACAGCGCCGGCGCCTGCTGTACGGCCTGGCCGCCTCGGTGGTGTTCGCCGTCGCCGGTCCCGGGGCCGCCGTCCACGCCGCGCACCGCGGCCCGTCCGCACGCATCACGGCGACGACCGACCCGGAGTCGGGCGTGTGGGCGCAGGTCACCAGCGAGGACGAGGGCTACGGCACCGGGGTCGAACTGAAGGTGAGGGACGGGGCCGGTCCGCGTTCCTGCCGGCTGGTCGCCGTCGGCCAGGACGGCGCCGAGCAGATCCTGACCAGCTGGTCCGTGCCGGGCCACGACCCCCGGACGAGCACCCTGCGCGGCGCCTCCGCCCTGCACCCCGGGGAGATCGACCACTACGAGGTACGGACGGCCGGCGGTGAGCGGCTGGCCACGTTGCCGATGGGTACGCTGCCGGGCCGCTGAGCGCTCCGCCGGGCCGGACCGCGGGGGTGTGGTCCGGCCACGGCTCGGTGGCGGCCGGACACGCGGTTCCCGCGCGCCCGAGGCGGTGACTCCCCCGCCGTCCTCCGGGGCGCCGGCCTGCCCGAGCGCGGGCTATTTCAGCAGCCGGGACATCCGGCGGTCCGCCAGCGGCTTGCCGGCCGTCTGGCAGGTGGGGCAGTACTGCAGGGACGAGTCGCTGAAGGACACCTCGCGGATGGTGTCGCCGCAGACCGGACAGGGCTCGCCGGTGCGGCCGTGCACCCGCAGCCCGCTTTTCTTCTCCGCCTTGAGCCGCCCGGCGGCCAGGCCCCGGGAGCGGGCGACCGCGTCGGTCAGGGTCGTGCGCATCGCCTCGTACAGCCGCCGGTTCTCCTCGGGCGTCAGGGAGGCGGCGAGCTTGAACGGGGACATCTTCGCGGCGTGCAGGATCTCGTCGCTGTAGGCGTTGCCCACGCCGGCGATCAGGCTCTGGTCCCGCAGCGCGCCCTTGAGCTGCCGCCGCTCCTGGGCCAGCAGAGCCGCGAGGCGGGCCTCGTCGAAGTCGTCGGCGAGCGGGTCGGGACCGAGCCGGGCCACGCCGGGCACCTGCTGCGGATCGCGCACGACGTACACCGCGAGCCGCTTCTGGGTGCCCGCCTCGGTCAGGTCGAAGCCGGCGCCGTCCTCCAGGGCGACCCGCAGCGCGAGCGGGCCCTTGCCGGGGCGCGGCGGGCCGTCCGGCAGCCGGTCCCTCCACTGCAGCCAGCCCGCGCGGGCCAGGTGCGTCACGAAGCGCAGGCCCGTGTCCGCCTCGATGTCGAGGAACTTGCCGTGCCGGTGCACGGCCGTGACCTTGCCGCCCTCGAAGGCGCCGACCGGCGGGTCGTAGGTCTTCAGGACACTGATCGCGACCGGCAGCACCCGGACGACCTCGTGGCCGACCAGGTGCTCGGTCAGGAAATCCTTGAGCGCTTCCACCTCGGGGAGTTCCGGCATACGTCCAGAGTGCCACCGGGGGCCCGGGTGGTCAGCCGCGCCGCCCCACCGAGAACTCGCACCACACGCACTTGCCGCCGCCCCGCGCCTCCACGCCCCAGACGTCGGCGAGCCGGTCGACCAGCAGCAGACCGCGCCCGGAGACCTCTGATTCCCCCGCCTCCCGGCGCCGTGGCAGCGCGCTGGAGGAGTCCTCGACCTCGACGCGCAGTCTGCGCTCGCGGCCGAGGAGCACCCTGACGGTGACGGTCGCGGAGCCCTCGGTGTGCATGAGGGCGTTGGTGATCAGCTCGTCCGCGACCAGTTCGATCTCGTCGGTGCGCTCGCGGGCGCCCCAGGCACGGACCGCGGCCCGGATCGTGCGCCGGGCCGTCACCAGGGCCTCCGGGTCGCCGGGGGCCACGTGCCGCTGGATCCGGACGCCGCTCCGGGCGGCGTCCAGGTTCCGGCGGCGCAGCAAGAGCAGGGCCACGTCGTCGTCGCCGCCGCGCTCCTCGGCCACGTCGATGAGCCGGTCGGCCAGTTCCCGGACGTCCTGGGGACCGGTGGCGATGAGCCCGGTGAGGGCCCGCACGCCGTCGTCGAGGTCGGTGCCGGGCTGTTCGACCAGGCCGTCGGTGCACAGCAGGAGGGTCTGGCCGGGGTCCAGTTCGAGGGTGGTGACCGGGTATGCGAGCTGCCCGAACTCGGCGGACAGGCCGAGCGGCAGCCCGCCGTCGACCGCCACCCGGCGACAGCTCCCGTCGGTGTGCCGGATCAGCGGGTCGATGTGCCCGGCCCGGACCACCTGGACCACCCCGGTGGCCAAGTCGGCCTCCGCGTACAGGCAGGTGGCGAACCGGTCGGTGTTCAGTTCGTGCAGGAAGACGGAGGCCCGCGCCGTCACCGCGGCCGGGGTGTGTCCCTCGGCGGCGTAGGCGCGCAGCACGATGCGCAACTGGCCCATGACGGCCGCCGCGTGGGTGTCGTGTCCCTGGACGTCGCCGATGACCGCGCCGACCCGGCCGCCGGGCAGCGGGATGAGGTCGTACCAGTCACCCCCGATGTCCCGGCCCAGTGAGCCCGCGGCGGAGCCGGCCCGGTAGCGGACGGCGATGTCGGCGCCGCGCACGCTGGGGATGGTACGCGGCAGCATCGCCTGCTGGAGTCCTTGGGCGAGGTCCCGCTCCTGCTCGTAGAGCATGGCCCGCTGCAGGCTCTGCGCGATGCTGCTGCCCAGCGCGATCAGGACGGCCCGTTCCTCGGTGGAGAAGCCGCGGCGGTCGCTGTAGAGCAGGCCCATGGCGCCGATCGGGCGGCCCTGGGCGATGAGCGGCAGATAGGCGGCCGAGGTGACGGCGAGGCCGGTGATGTGCGGCCACAGGATCGGATAGCGCGCGGCGAAGTCCTCCGGCGACTCGATGAAGCGCGGGCTGAGCATGCGAACCGCCTCGCTCATCGGGTACTGCTCGTCGATCCCGGTGAGCAGGGTGCCCGGCACCAGGCTGCCTTCGGGCCCCTCGGCGACCAGCCGGATGCGGCCCGCCTCCACCAGGCCCATCACCAGGCTGGCCGCGCCCAGGTGGCGTACGCCGTCGGAGTCCTTGAGGGCGTCGATGACGTCCTGGACGCTGTGGGCGTGCGACAGGGCGGCGGTGATGACCTGCACGACGTTGCTCTGCCTGCGGAAGGCGGCCTCCTGGGCGGCCCGCAGCCGGCGTCCCTCGCTGTCCTCAAGCTCCTGGGTGGCGTCGCGGACGATGCCGATGACGTGGACCGGCCGGCCCGTGTCGTCGCGCCTGATGTAGCCCTGGGTGTGCGTCCAGCGGTAGCTGCCGTCCCGGCGCCGGATGCGGAAGTACGCTCCGTAGTTCTCGCTGCCGTCCTTGATGGCCCGGGAGATCACGGCGTCGATCCGGCTCGCCTCGGTCTGGGGAATCCGCAGGCCGAGCGACTCCAGGCGCCCGTCGAACTCCTCGGGGAGCAGGTCGAACACCTCGTACGCCTGGGCATCCATGTGATACAGACCGGTGCCCAGGTCCCAGTCGAAGGTGCCCATGCGGTTGAGTGCCAGGAACGGATCCGGGTGGGCCGGCCAGTCGTCCGGGACTGACAGGGCGCTCGCTCCCCGATCAGCCATGGGGCCACCTTGCCAGGGTTCGCCCGAATCTTCGAGCGGTGCCGGTGCGGCCACGGCGGACACTCAGCGGCCGACGGCGCCGCAGGGGCCGTCGAGGGTGCTGCCGGTGTCCGGCGCCGGGCAGGCGCCTGGAGTCCGGGCGGGCGTGTCGGGGACGGTCCGCCGGGCGGCTTGCGGCTCCGCCGCGGGTGCCGGGAGCGGACGGGTGGCAGGCGGAACCGGACGGGCGCCGCACGGCGCCGGGTGGGCAGCCAAGGACACCCGGCGGGCGGCCGGGAGGACCTGGCGGGAGGCCGGAGCGCAGCAGTCGCGGCCCGGCTGGGCCGTCCGGGTGGCCGTGGAGTGCGCGGACGGAGCGGGTCCCGGGGCGTCCGCCGCTTCCGGGCGGACCCGGCCGGACGACCGGGTGGCCCGGCCGGCACCGCCGCCGTGTCCCGCGGGGAGCGGCGCCGCCGGGAGCACCGCGCGCGCACTGACCGTGACGATGGTTCCGGTGGGTATCCGCACCACGTTCTCCGACCTCGTTCGGGCACCGTTCGGGGCATTGCGTGACCATTGTCTGCGTCACTCCGCCGGGTTACGCAAGCGGAGCGGTGCGGTACGGACAGTGGGGTACGCGCCCGTGGGTGACACTGGAGGAAGGAGCGCACGGCCGTGGACTGGTTCACCGCACCCGAGTACTGGCTGAGCCGACTGGTGTTCCAGCGGGCTCTTGCCACCGTGTACCTGGTCGCGTTCCTGACGGCCGTCCTCCAGTTCCGCGCCCTGCTGGGCGAGCGCGGAATGCTGCCGATCCCCCGGTTCGTGGCCGGGGTGCCGTTCCGGCGCGCACCGAGCCTTTTCCACCTGCACTACTCGGACCGCTTCTTCGCCGCCTGCTGCTGGGCGGGCTGCGCCGTGTCGGCGGCGCTGCTCGCGGGCCTGGACGCCCGGCTCCCGCTGGCGGGCGCGATGCTGCTGTGGCTGGTCCCCTGGGCGCTGTACCTGTCGATCGTGAACGTCGGCCAGACCTGGTACGCGTTCGGCTGGGAGTCGCTGCTGCTGGAGGTCGGTTTCCTCGCCGTGTTCCTCGGCAACGACGAGGTCGCGCCGCCGGTGGTGGTGCTGTTCCTGCTGCGCTGGATCCTGTTCCGCCTGGAGTTCGGCGCGGGTCTGATCAAGATGCGCGGCGATCCGTGCTGGCGGAAGCTGACCTGCCTCTACTACCACCACGAGACCCAGCCGATGCCGGGCCCGCTGAGCTGGTTCTTCCACCGGCTGCCCCGGCCGCTGCACCGGGTGGAGGCGGCGGCGAACCATGTCACCCAACTCGTCGTGCCCGTCCTGCTGTTCACCCCGCAGCCGGTGGCGACGGCCGCGGCGGCCCTGATGATCGTCACTCAGCTGTGGCTGGTGCTGTCCGGCAACTTCTCCTGGCTGAACTGGATCACCATCGTGCTGGCCCTCTCGGCGATCCGGTACCCGGGCACACCGCCGCAGGTGCCCTCGGCCCCGCACTGGTACGCGGGCGTGGTGCTCACCGCCGCCGCGCTCGTCCTGTTCCTGAGCTACCGCCCCGTGGTCAACATGGTCTCCCGGCGCCAGGTGATGAACCGCTCGTTCGACCCGCTGCACCTGGTGAACACCTACGGCGCCTTCGGCAGCGTGAGCCGGATCCGCTACGAGGTGGTGGTCGAGGGCACGCTGGACGCCGTACCGCGCGCGGACGAGGGGTGGCGGGAGTACGAGTTCAAGGGCAAGCCGAGTGATCCACGGCGCTGGCCGCGTCAGTTCGCCCCCTACCATCTGCGACTGGACTGGCTGATGTGGTTCGCCGCGCTCTCGCCCGCCTACGCCGGGGAGTGGTTCGGCGGCCTCGTGGAGCGGCTGTTGGAGAACGACCGCGACACCCTGCGGCTGCTGCGCCGTTCACCGTTCCCGGCGGACCGGCCGCCGCGCTACGTCCGCGCCCGCCTCTTCCGCTACCGCTACACGACCTGGCACGAGCTGCGGGCGACGGGCGCCTGCTGGGAGCGTACGTACGTCCGGGAGTTCCTGCCGCCGACCCGGCTGGCGGCGACGGCTCAGATGCCGTAGACGCGGACGGCGGTGCCCTCGAAGACCGCGGTGCGCTCGGCCGGGGCGAGCTGTGCCGTCAGGTCCCGGGCCGTGGCGAGCACCCGGCCGTACGAGGCCGCCAGGGTGCACACCGGCCAGTCGGAGCCGAACATCAGCCGGTCGGGGCCGAAGGCGGCCAGGGCCGCGTCCGCGTACGGGCGCAGATCACCGGTCGTCCAGGACGCCGGGTCGGCCTCGGTGACCAGTCCGGAGAGCTTGGCGACCGTGTTGGGGAGCGCGGCGAGCGCCCGGAGGTCCGCCGTCCAGGACCCGGGCTCACCCGAGGCGACGGGCGGCTTGCCCAGATGGTCCAGGACGAAGGTCAGCCCGGGCAGCGCCGCCGCGGCCCGGGCCGCCGCCGGGAGTTGGTGCGGCAGGACGACGAGGTCGTAGACCAGACCCGCGTCGGCCACCGCCGCGAGGCCCCGGAGGACGTCCGGGCGCAGCAGCCACTCGGGGTCGGGTTCGCCCTGGACCTGGTGGCGGATGCCCTTCAGGTACCGGCCGCCGGGGAGTGCGCGCAGCCGGGCGAGTTCGTCGGCGACGTCGGGGCGGGTGAGGTCGGTCCAGCCGACGACCCCCGCGATCAGCTCGTGCCCGTCGGCGAGGGCCAGGAACTCGGGTGTCTCCTCGGCCACGGTGACGGTCTGCACCAGGACGGTACGGTCCACTCCGGCCGCGCGTGCCTCCGGTTGCAGGTCCTGGACCGTGAAGGTGCGTCGGAGCGGCTGGAGTCCGGGCCCGGTGATCCAGTCCTGGTCGCGCACCGAGAGGTCCCACACGTGGTGGTGGGCATCGACCGTCATCGCAGCTCCCCGACGTGGGCGGCCTCGTGCGCGGCGGTCCCGTGCGGGCGAACCCGGGTGGGCGCGGTGGTTGCGTGCGGGCGGACCGCGGTGGGCGGGGCGGCTCTCAAGACGGCTCCTTCGCGGTTCGTGTGCCGGCTCCGGACGTCATGACGGCTCCTCGGGCAGCAGGCCGGTGTCGCGCAGTTCGTGCCAGAACGCGTCCGGCACCGGTGTGCCGAACTGCTCGGCGCTGTCCCGGACCTCGGCCGCGGAGCGGGCGCCTACCAGGACCGCGGCGACGGCCGGGTGCGCGGCGCAGAAGGCCAGGGCGGCGCCCCTGAGAGTGGTGCCGTGCCGGTCGGCGACCGCCTTCATGCGCAGCGCCCGGTCGAGCAGTCCGGCGGGCACCCGGGCGTAGTCGTAGGTCGCCGTGGGCTTCGGGTCGGCCAGCAGGCCGGAGTTGAACGCGCCGCCGATGACGACCGACACCCCCTTCTCGACGGCGGCCGGCAGCAGTTCGGTCCGGGCGCGCTGGTCGAGCAGGGTGTAGCGGCCCGCGCACAGCACCACGTCCACGTCCGTGTCGCGGACGAAGCGGGTGAGCATCTCCGTCTGGTTCATGCCGGCGCCGATCGCGCCCACCACGCCCTGGGCGCGCAGTTCCTCCAGGGCGGGGTAGCCCTCGCGGAATGCCTGCTCGGCGTGGTGGTCCGGGTCGTGCAGGTAGACGGCGTCCACCCGGTCGATGCCGAGCCGTTGCAGGCTCGCGTCCAGGCTGCGGCGGACGCCGTCGGCGCTGAAGTCCCAGACGCGGCGGTGGGTGGCGGGCACTGCGAAGCCGTCGGCGAGGTCGTCGCCGCCCGTCGTCGACGGCTCCAGGCGGCGGCCCACCTTCGTGGAGACGGTGTACTGGTTGCGGGGCAGTTCCCGCAGGGCCGCGCCGAGGCGGCGTTCGGCGAGGCCGAGGCCGTAGTGCGGAGCGGTGTCGAAGTAGCGGACGCCCTGCTCCCAGGCGGCGGCCACCGTCTCGTGCGCCTGCTCGTCGCCGACTTCGGTGTACAGGTTGCCGATGCTCGCGGTGCCGAGGGCCAGGGCGCTGACCGGGACGGCGCTGCGGCCGAGTGTGTTCACCGGGCCGCCGGGCGCAGCCGCAGTCCCTGCATGCCGCCGTCGACGGCGAGGGAGGTGCCGGTGGTGGCGCCGGACAGCGGGCTCGCCAAGTAGGCGATGGCGCCCGCCACTTCGGCCGCGGAGACGAGCCTGCCGGTGGGCTGGCGGGCTTCCAGCGCGGCGCGTTCGGCCGCCGGGTCGGCGGCGGAGTCCAGCAGGCGGCCGATCCACGGGGTGTCGGCCGTACCGGGGTTGACGCAGTTGACGCGGATGCCCTCGGAGAGGTGGTCGGCGGCCATGGCGAGGGTCAGGGAGAGGACGGCACCCTTGGTGGCGCCGTACAGGGCCCGTTGCGGCAGGCCGGCGGTGGCGGCGATCGAGCAGGTGTTGACGATGGCCGCGTGCCGGGAGCGGCGCAGGTGGGGCAGGGTGGCGCGGGCGGTGCGGACCATGCCGACGACGTTGACGTCGAAGACGCGGTGCCATTCGTCGTCGGTGTTGTCCTCGACGGTGCCCTGCGCGCCGATGCCCGCGTTGTTGACCAGCACGTCCAGGACGCCGTCGGCGCCGAGTTGCGCCGCCGCCGCGTCCACCGCGGCGCGTACGGAGGCGTCGTCGGTGACGTCGGCACGCAGTCCGATCAGGGGCCCGCCGACCGTCGAGGGGTCCAGATCGAGGACGGCGACCCGGGCGCCGCGTGCGGCCAGGAGCTCGGCGGTGGCCCGGCCGATCCCGGACGCACCGCCGGTCACCAGGGCCGTCAGTCCCTCGAAGTCGTTCATGCCGCGTGTCCCTTCCGGGTTTCGGGGTCGGCGGCCCAGAAGGTGCCGTCGGGGTAGGTGTAGCGCGCGATGGACTCGGGCCGCATGGCGGCGGAGAAGCCGGGGGCGGTGGGGGCCGTGTAGTGGCCGTCCTGGACGACCACCGGGTCGAGGAAGTGCTCGTGCAGGTGGTCGACGTATTCGATGACCCGGTCGTCGGTGGTGCCGGAGACCGCCAGATAGTCGAACATCGACAGGTGCTGGACGAGTTCGCACAGGCCCACTCCGCCCGCGTGCGGGCACACCGGGACGCCGAACTTGGCCGCGAGCAGCAGGATCGCCAGGTTCTCGTTGACGCCGCCGACCCGGGCCGCGTCGATCTGCACGATGTCGACGGCGTCGGCCTGGAGCAGTTGCTTGAAGACGATGCGGTTGTGCACGTGCTCGCCCGTGGCGACCTTGACCGGTCCCACCGCCCGGCGGATCGCCGCATGGCCGAGGACGTCGTCGGGGCTGGTGGGCTCCTCGATCCAGTACGGGTCGAACTCGGCGAGCGCCCGGGTCCAGCGGATCGCCTCGTCGACGTTCCAACGCTGGTTGGCGTCGATGGCCAGGCGGATGCCGGGTCCGACGGCGGCGCGGGCGGCGCGGCAGCGGCGTACGTCGTCGTCCAGGTCGGCGCCGACCTTCAGCTTGATCTGCCGGAAGCCGTCGGCGACGGCCTGGGTGGCGAGCCGGGTGAGTTTCTCGTCGTCGTAACCGAGCCAGCCCGCGGACGTGGTGTAGCCCGGGTAGCCGCGCTCCAGGAGGCGGGCCCGGCGCTGTTCGGCGCCGGCCCGGCCGCGGCGCAGCAGGTCCAGCGCCTCGTCGGCGGTGAGCGCGTCCGTGAGGTAGCGGAAGTCGATCTGCCGCACGATCCACTCGGGGTCGGCGTCGGCGAGCAGTTGCCACAGCGGCTTCGCGGCCCGCTTGGCGGCGAGGTCCCACACGGCGTTGACCACGGCCCCGATCGCCATGTGCATCACGCCCTTCTCGGGCCCGAGCCAGCGCAGTTGGCTGTCCCCGATCAGGTCCGCGAAGAGTGATCCCGGGTCGCCGCACATCTCCTCGACGGAGCGGCCGACCACGTGATGGCGCAGCGCGTCGATCGCGGCGACCTGGACATCGTTGCCCCGCCCGATGGTGAAGGTGAACGCGTGCCCCTCGTGCCCGTCGGCGGCGTCGGTGCGCAGCACGACGTACGCCGCGGAGTAGTCGGGGTCCGGGTTCATCGCGTCGGAGCCGTCCAGCTCGCGCGAGGTCGGGAAGCGGATGTCGTGGGTGTCGACCGCGATGACGCGGGCCGGGGTCGGGGACACGGAATGCCTTTCGGTCGGTAGGTGGCGGGGCGCGGGTCAGTCCTGGGCCCGGCCCGTGGTCACGCGGGCGATCATGAGGGCCAGCAGGATGATTCCGCCGTAGATGGCGTCGATCCAGTTCGACGGGACCTGGGCCAGGGTGAGCATGGTCTTGACCACGCCCAGCAGAAGGACTCCCGTGAGGGCCCCGAACATGGTCCCCTGGCCGCCGTCGAGGCTGATGCCTCCGATGACGGCGGCGGCGAACACCGTGAAGATCATGTTCTGGCCCTGGCTGGCGCCGATAGCACCGACGTAACCGGTGTACATGAGACCGCCGATCGAGGCGAGCACACCGGCCACGACGTAGACGCCCAGCCGGACCCTGTCGACCCGGATGCCGGCGGCCCGGGCCGCCTCCAGGTTGCCGCCGATCGCGTACAGCGACCGGCCGACACGGTGGTACTTGAGCACCAGCCCGGTCACGGCGAAGGCAGCGGCGGCGAGCCAGACCGACAGCGGAATGCGCAGGAACGTCGTGGTGGCCAACGAGAAGAACGAGTCCGGCATACCGAACAGCGTCTTGCCGTTGGTGGCACCGACGAGGGTTCCGCGCAGGATGATCAGCATGGCCAGCGTGACGATGAACGCGTTGAGCTTCACCTTCACCACGAGGATTCCGTTGAAGGCGCCGATGGCCGCACCCACCAGGGGGATGGCCAGCAGGGCCAGCGCCGGGGGCAGCTCCGTACCCCAGCCCGACTTCGCGGCCGGCAGCACCATGAGCGCCGCCACCGCCGGCGCGATGCCGACCACCGATTCGAGTGACAGGTCGAACTTGCCGGTGATCAGCACCAGCGACTCGGCGAGCACCACCATGGCCAGCGCGGCCGACGAGGCCAGAATGGAGATCAACGTCTCCTCGGTGAAGAAGGAGTCGTTGAGCACGGCGCCGAGCACGAGCAACAGCAGCAGGGCCGGAACCAGCGCGAGTTCGCGGGCCCGGCGCAGCAGCACGGTCCGCGCCGACCGGCCGTCGGTCAGCCGCACCTGCTGCACCTGCGAAGCCTTGGTGTCAGCCATGGTCCACTCCTTCGATGGAGGCGATCAGCTCGTGGTCGCGCCAGCCCGCCGGATACTCGGCGACGACGCGGCCGCGGAAGAGGACGAGGACACGGTCGCAGCGGCGGAGGTCGTCGAGTTCGTCGGAGACGACGAGGACCGCGGTGCCGTCCTCCCGGGCGGTGTCCACGCGGGAGAGCAGGGACTCCTTGGACTTCACGTCGACGCCCGCGGTCGGGTTGACGAGCACCAGCAGGTGCGGGTCGGAGGCGAGAGCGCGGGCCATGACGACCTTCTGCGCGTTGCCGCCGGACAGGTCGGAGACGGACTGGTCGGGGCCCTCGGTGTGGATGTCGAGGCGTTCGATCAGGTCGGTGGCGAAGCGGCGCTTGCGGTCGGTACCGACGAACCCGAAGCGGCCGAGGCGATCGAGGACGCTCAGGGTGGCGTTGTCGCCGATGGTCATGCCGAACACCAGGCCCTGCGCGTGCCGGTCGCGCGGGACGAAGCCGACGCCGGCCCGCAGGGCGGCCTGCACATCGCCGAACGGGAGCCGTTTCCCGTTCAACCGGGCCGTCCCGCTGCTGGGCGTGTGCAGTCCCGTGAAGGACTCCGCCAGCTCGATCTTGCCGCTGCCGCTGATCCCGGCGAGGCCCACGACCTCGCCGCGACGGACGGTCAGATCGACGGCCTGGTAGGCGTCCGAGGTGAGGCCGCGGGCATCTAGGAGGACGGGGGCGCCGGCGTCGACATCCCTGACCTGCACGGCCTGTTCGGTGATCGCCTCGCCCGCCATGGCCTCCACGAGGGCCGCGCGCGGCAGTTCGGCCACCGGGGCCGTGACGATCCAGCGGGCGTCGCGCAGCACGGTGACGGTCTGGCAGACCTCGTAGACCTCCTGGAGGTGGTGCGAGATGAACAGGAAGGTGACGCCGGAGTCCTGGAGCGACCGCATCCGGGCGAACAGTCGCTCGATCTCCCGGTTGTCGAGCTGGGCGGTCGGCTCGTCGAGGACGATGAACCGGGCGCCGAAGCTGAGCGCCCGGGCGATCTCCACCATCTGGCGGTCCTCGACCTTGAGGTCGGCGGTGCGCGCCTCGGGGTCGACCCGCACGTCCCAGGTGTCCAGGAGGTCGGCGGCCTCGGCCCGCAGTCGGCGCCAGCTGATGAACCCCCGGCTGACCGGCTGCCGGTTGATGAAGAGGTTCTCGGCGACCGTCAGTTCGGGGACGACCGTGGGCTTCTGGTAGACGCAGGCGACCCGGCGCCGCCAGGCGTCCCGGTCGGCGAGCGGTGGCGCGGGCTCTGCGTCGAAGCGGACGGTGCCCTCGTCGGGGGCCTGGAGGCCGGTGAGGACGTTGACGAGGGTGGACTTGCCCGCGCCGTTGCGGCCGACGAGGGCGTGCGACTCACCGGGCAGCACGGTGAGCCGGCCGTCGGCGAGGGCCACGGTGGGTCCGTAGCGTTTGACGATGCCCTGCGCCTGGACAAGGGGTGTGGCCGGTGGGGTGCTCATTTGACCGTGTTGCCCCACAGCTTGGGGTCGTCGACGTTGTCCTTGGTGACCAGCGGCGCTGGCAACTGGTCCTCCAGAATGCCGCTGGGCAGCTTGACGATGGTGGAGTCGTGGTCGGTCGGCCCGGGCTCGAACGTCTTCCCCTCCATCGCGGCCTTGATGTAGTAGAGGCCGTACTTGGCGTAGGCGTCCGCGGGCTGTGACACGGTGGCGTCGATCTCGCCCTTGCGGATGGCGTCGAACTCCTGCGGGATGCCGTCGTTGGAGACGATGGCGATGTGGCCCGGCTGCCCCGCCGGCTTCAGCATGCTCTTGGACTTGAGGGTCTGCAGGGTGGGCGCCAGGTAGACGCCGCCGGCCTGCATGTAGATCCCCTTGATGTCGGGGTTGGCGTTCAGCAGCGTGTCCAGCTTGGAGGCCGCGGTGTCGGACTCCCACTTCGCCGGGATCTCCAGGACCTTCAGGTCCGGGTACTTCTTGCTCGCGCAGGACCGGAACGCCTCGGAGCGGTCACGGCCGTTGACCGAGGCGAGGTCGCCCATGATCTGCACGACCTTGCCGCTCTTGACGTGCTGCCCCAGGTAGTCGCATGCCTTCTCGCCGTAGGCCACGTTGTTGGCGCGGACGACCATGGCGACCTTGCCCTTGTCGGGGGCGACGTCCACGGCGACGACCGGCACGCCCTTGCGTTCGGCCTGGTCGAGCCCGGCCTCGATGGCGGCGCTGTCGAGCGGCGCGACGACCAGGCCCTTGACGCCCTGGTTCAGCTCGTTGTTGATGTCGGTGATCTGCTGCGCAGGGTCACTGTTGGAGTTGATCGTCTTCAGCACGTCCACGCCCTCGGACTTAGCCATCTTCGGCACGTAGTCGTTGTACGACTGCCAGAACGGCGAGGTGAGCAGCGGCAGGATCACACCGACCTTGCCGGTGCCGCCGCCTGCGGCGCCGGAGGCGCCGTCGTCCTTGGTGCTGCCGCATGCGGCGAGCACGAGCGAGGCACCGACGGCCAGGGCCGTCGCGCCGATGATCCGGATCCGGTTCCGCTTCCTCGGTGACCTCAGTGTTGCGCCGGGCATCTGCAGGCTCCTAGTCGACGTCGTCTGGCCGATGCCCGCATACTTATCAGACCACTCGGCCTCCACAACACCCCTGCGAGGCTGTCTTTCCCATAAAACCGCCATAGTGGTCCGACCACATCAGTGATTAGACTGCGGCGGACCGGTGACAGGAGGAGTGGCGTGGACGAGACAGCCCCGCAGAAGGGCACCGTGACCGAGCGCGCCATCGAGCGGATCAAGGCGATGATCGCCGAGGGCCGGCTGGAACCGGGCCAGCGGCTGCCCACGGAGCGTGATCTTGCCGCCCAGCTGGGCATCTCGCGCAGCTCGATGCGAGAGGCGATCCGGGCGCTGACGGTGCTCGGCGTCCTGGAGGCCCGGCACGGCTCGGGCATCTACGTCACCGCGCTGGAGGCCGGCGACCTGCTGGAGACCTTCGGGGTGGTCGCCGACCTGTCACGCGGCCCGCGCTTGGTGGAACTCCTGGAGGTGCGCCGGATCCTGGAGTCCACGGCGACCGCGATGGCCGCCGCGCGCATCACCCCGGACGGGCTCGCGGAGGTCGAGAAGCACCTGGCGGCGATGAACGCGACCGAGGACCCCGAGGAGATCCTCGCCCACGACCTGGCCTTCCACCGGGAGATCGCGACCGCGGCGGGCAACGAGACCATGGCCGCGATCCTGGACGGCCTGTCCTCCCGGACGTTCCGCGCCCGGGTCTGGCGCGGCTACCAGGAGGAGGGTGCGTTCGCCCGCACCCGCCGTGAACACGCCGCCATCCACCGAGCGCTGGCGGCCCACGACCCGGAGGCGGCCCGGGCCGCGGCGGCGGCGCATGTCGGTGAGGTGGAGGAGTGGCTGCGGGCCCAGCTTCGCGCTCCGCTGGGTGAGGCGTGACGGTCCCTCCGGGTGAGGGGTGACGGTCCTCCGTCGGGCGCGGCGGCGTCGTGGCTGGGCGCGCAGTTCCCCGCGCCGCTAAAACGCTGACGGTCCCCCCGTCGGCCACGGCCACGTCGTGGCTGAGCACGCAGTTCCCCGCGCCCCTGGCGGGGCGCGTATCTGGCAGGGCGCGTGTCTGGCGGGGGGTGCGGGGCCGTGGGGTGGGTGGTGTGGCCCACGGCCCCGCGTTTCACGGGCGTCGCAGGCGGAGCGTCATCAGTTCGAACGGGCGTAGCCGTACGGTGATGCGTGCGCCGTCGTGGGCGGGGGCGGTCGTGTCGGACAGCGGGCGTTCCAGCAGGTCGGTGACCATGACGTCGGCGATCTCGAAACCGGCCGTCAGAGTGGCGGCGGCGCGTCCCCCGTGGGCCTCGTGGAAGCGGACCACCACGTCCCCGCTGCCGTCGTCGGCGAGCTTCAGCGCGGTGACGACGACCGCGTCGTCGTCCACCGTCACCAGCGGCGCGACCTCCCCGGCGCCCTCGACCTGACGCTCCGGGACATTGATCCGCCAGCCCTCGCGGACCGCGTCACCGATGTCCGCGCCCGGCACCAGCGCGTGCCGGAAGCGGTGGACGCCCTGGTCGGTCTCCGGGTCGGGGAAGCGCGGGGCGCGCAGCAGGGAGACCCTGACGGTGGTGGTGGTGCCGCGGTCGCCGTCGGTGCGGACCGTCCGGGTCACGTCGTGGCCGTACGTCGAGTCGTTGACGACGGCGACGCCCCAGCCCGGCTCGGACAGCTGCACGAAGCGGTGGTTGCACGCCTCGAACTTGGCCGCCTCCCACGAGGTGTTGGTGTGGGTGGGCCGGTGGAAATGCCCGAACTGGGTCTCCGACGCGTACCGTTCGGCATGCACGTCGAGCGGGAAGGCCAGCTTGAGGAACTTCTCCGTCTCGTGCCAGTCGACCTCGGTGTCCACGACCAGGCGCCGCTCCCCCGGCGGCAGGGACAGCACCTGGACGGCGCGGGAGTCGCCGAAGGACCGCTCGATCCGCACCGAGCCGCCGTCCTCGCCCGCCGTGACCGCGTCCACGTCGGTCAGGTCGACGACCGTGTTGCGGTAGAACTCGTCCACGTCCCAGGCGTCCCACATGTTCGGGAAGTCCGGGTGCAGTTGGAGCAGGTTCGCGGCACGGCCCGGTGCGACGCTCTCGCGGTCGGCCCCGATGTCGTACACCGACACCACCAGGCCCCGCCCGTCGATCTCCACGCGCAGCAGGCCGTTGTCGAGGACGTGTCCGCCGTCCGGCCGGGGCGTGAGCCGGGTGCCGGCCGTCGCCCGCGGGGCGCCGGCAGCGCCCGCGGGGATCCCGGCGCGGGCGTGCGGGGCCGCGTTGAACACCAGCGGGACCGTGCCCTCGCCGGCCAGCGCGCGCTGGGCGGCGTCGATGATGCCCGTCAGCTCACCGGCCAGCCGCTCGTAGGTCGCCCGGGCCTCGCGGTGCACCCAGGCGATGGAGGAGCCGGGCAGGATGTCGTGGAACTGGTGCAGCAGCACCGTCTTCCAGATCCGGTCCAGTTCCTCGTACGGGTAGCTGAACCCGGTGCGGACGGCGGCCGTGGCGGCCCACAGTTCGGCCTCGCGGAGCAGGTGCTCGCTGCGCCGGTTGCCCTGTTTGGTCTTCGCCTGGCTGGTGAGGGTGGCCCGGTGCAGTTCCAGGTACAGCTCGCCGACCCAGACCGGCGGCTCGGGGTACTCGGCCTGGGCCTTGTCGAAGAACGCCTGCGGTGTCTCCCACACGACCTGCGCGGAGCCCTCGAGGTCGCGCAGCCGGGCGGCCTTGGCGACCATCTCGCGGGTGGTGCCGCCGCCGCCGTCGCCCCAGCCGGTGGGGGCCAGGGAGTGCCGGGCGACGCCCTTGTCCTTGAAGTTGCGGGCCGCGTGGGCGATCTCGCTGCCCTTCATGGAGCAGTTGTAGGTGTCGGCCGGCGGGAAGTGGGTGAAGATCCGGGTGCCGTCGATGCCCTCCCACTGGAAGGTGTGGTGCGGGAACTTGTTCGTCTGCGACCAGGAGATCTTCTGGGTGAGCAGCCGGGTCGAGCCCGCGGCCCGGATGATCTGCGGCAGGCCGGCGGCGAAGCCGAAGGTGTCGGGCAGCCAGGCTTCGTCGTTCTCGATGCCGAACTCGTCCAGGAAGAACCGCTTGC
>NZ_JBIAIE010000018.1:0-174873 GCF_042871185.1 Streptomyces sp. NPDC006012 | reverse complement strand
AGGTGCACCGGGTCCTGGGCCGGCTGGCGGAGGGCGGGACGGCCGTCGTGCTGTCCAGTCACCGGATGGACGACCTGGAGGCGCTGTGTTCGCAGGTCACCATCCTGGCCACCGGGCGGGTGGTGTTCTCCGGTCCGCTGTCCGAACTGGCCGCCGAGAACCGTGAGCTGGACTACCGGCTGCTCGCTTCCGACCCGGAGGCCGCCCGCCGGCTGGCCGGGGAGACGGCCGGGGTCCAGGCCGTGGACGGGGCCGGGATCCGGCAGGACGGCGGCGTGCTCGTCGTACGTGCTCTGCAGCCCGCCCTCGACGACCTGGTGGTGAAAATCGTGCGGTCCGGCGTGGCGCTGCGCGAACTCGCCCCCGTGGTCTCACCCCTCGAAGCCGCGTTCCTCGCCCTCACCGACCGGCCGGAGACCGGCCGGTGACCTCGACCACCGTTACTACGGACAACGTTGCCAGCA
Organism: Streptomyces sp. NPDC006012; assembly: GCF_042871185.1. Lineage (NCBI taxonomy): Bacteria > Bacillati > Actinomycetota > Actinomycetes > Kitasatosporales > Streptomycetaceae > Streptomyces > Streptomyces sp. NPDC006012. The sequence goes on along the minus strand of NZ_JBIAIE010000018.1, from coordinate 174,409 downwards.
AACCCCCCAACGACGGGCCTGCGTCGTCTTCTGGCATTCCTCCGACGTCGAAGCCGCAGGGACGGCTGACCACCAACTCGACGTCGTACCAGACGGTCGTCCTCCGGCCGACGGCGACGGACCGGAAGAAGCCGACGGCTGCTTCCGCGTCCGGACGCCGGCCGGGGACGCACCGACCCCGCAGCGGCAGTTCACCGACCACGGCGGACTGCTCGCACCTCGAAGGGAAATTTCCATGCAGGTAACACGGCAGCGTCGGATTGCCGAAAAGGACCAGATCAGCCTTTTCGGCAGACGCGTAGGCCGCCGGGCCAGCCTGGTGACGGCGGGCATCGCTGTCGTCCTCGCCGTCACGGGCACCGCTGTCGCCCAGACGGGCCAGTTCGGCACCCAGCAGGTGGGCCAGCAGACGGCCGACGGTCAGGTCATCTCCTCCGACCAGTACATCGACCCGTACGGCAGCCGCACCGTCATCAACAGCGGCAAGATCATGTCGTCGACGGTCAGCCCGGACGGCGCCAACCTGGCGGCCGCGGTCACCGATGGTGACGCCGCGCTGGTCATCATGGACCTCAAGACCGGACAGGTGAAGCAGAAGGTCGGCACCAACGCCAAGGACGACCTGCGCATCAGCAGCGCTTCCGTCGGCCAGGAGGGCCCGGCCTACTCGCCCGACGGCAAGCAGCTGTGGCTCGGCCAGAGCGACGGTTACACCAAGTTCACCGTGAACGCGGACGGCACCCTCGCCGGCCCGACGGCCGTCGCCATCCCGGCCGACGGCTCCAAGCACGCCCTGGTGGGCGCCGCGGTGTTCTCGGCCGACGGTTCCACCGTGTACTCCGCGGTCAACGGTCAGAACCGCGTCGTCGCCATCGACGCCGCGACCGGGACCATCAAGCAGAGCTGGGCCGTGGGCAACGCCCCCCGTGGCATGGTCGTGGTCGGCAGCAAGCTCTACGTCAGCAACGAGGGCGGGCGTCCGGCCAAGGCCGGCGAGACCACCATCAACTCCTACGGCACCCAGGTGCCGGCCGACCCGAAGACCGGTGCCACCACCACCGGCACGGTCAGCGTCATCAACCTCGCGGACTCCGCCGCCGCCGTCGGCAGCATCGACGTCGGCCTGCACCCGACCTCGGTCTACACGAAGAACGGCGCGGTGTTCGTCACCAACACCGCCGACAACAACGTGTCGGTCATCGACAGCCGCAAGGACAAGGTCGTCCAGACCATCGCCACCCAGCCGTGGCCGGAGGCGTCGGTCGGCTACGAGCCGAACGCGGTGACGCTCACCGACGACGGTCACCTGCTGGTGACGCTGGGCCGCGCCAACGCGGTCGCCGTCTACCGCTACAAGTCCGCGCAGGAGCCGGCCGGCTACGTCGGCCTGCTCCCCACGGACTACTTCCCCTCGGAGATCACCACCGTGGGCGAGACCGTGGTCGTCTCCAACACCCGCGGTATTGACGCCCGCCGTCCCAACGCCACCGCCGGTGCGCACGCCACCCACGACACGACCTCCAGCCTGACGCAGTTCACGCTGCCCAGCGACAAGGTCATCAAGGCCGAGACCCACAAGGTCTTCAAGCAGAACGGCTGGACCAAGAACTCGGTCAAGCTGGCCGGGGGCGAGAGCGGCAGCCACCGGAAGGCCGTGGCGGTCCCGAACCGGATCGGGGACCCCTCGACGATCAAGCACGTCTTCATGATCGTCAAGGAGAACCGGACCTACGACCAGGTCTTCGGCGACATGAAGCAGGGCAACGGCAACGCGGCGTTCACGCAGTTCGGCGAGAACGTGACGCCGAACCAGCACGCCCTGGCCTCGCAGTTCGGGCTGTACGACAACTTCTACGACATCGGCACGAACTCCGCCGAGGGTCACAACTGGCTGATGCAGGCCGACAACCCGGAGTACACCGAGTCCTCGGCCGGCGAGTACGCCCGCAGCTACGACACCGAGAACGACGCGCTCGGCCACCAGAAGACCGGCTTCATCTGGTCCGGTGCGCAGGCGGCCGGTAAGTCCGTCAAGGACTTCGGCGAGTTCCAGTCGTCCGAGACCAAGCCGTCCGGCGCGTCCTGGCAGAACCTGTACTGCGACGCCAAGAACATGGACGCCACCGGGCAGAAGACCGCCTACCCCATCCAGGTGGGTTCGGCGATCCCGTCGCTCAACGACGTGTCGGTGCAGGGCTTCCCGATGTTCGACACCAGTGTCCCGGACATCTACAAGGAGCAGATCTGGAAGCAGGACTTCGAGAAGAACGGCCCTGCCGACCTGAACATGTTCTGGCTGTCCAACGACCACACCGGCGGTCCCGCGAACGCGGCCGCCCAGGTCGCGGACAACGACCTCGCGGTCGGCCGGATGGTCGACGAGATCTCGCACAGCAAGTACTGGAAGGACTCGGCGATCTTCGTCGTCGAGGACGACTCGCAGGCCGGTCTCGACCACGTCGACGGCCACCGCGCCCCGGTCCAGGTCATCAGCCCGTGGGCCAACCGCGGCACCGTCGACAGCCGCTACTACTCGCAGATCACGATGATCCGCACCATCGAGCAGATCCTCGGCGTCCACCCGATGAACCAGAAGGACTCCGCAGCCACCCCCATGTACGGGGCCTTCACCGACAAGCCGGACAACACGCCGTTCACGGCCGTGCCCAACCGGACCTCGCTGACCCTGGGCCTGAGCACCCAGCCCTCCTGCGGCTCGGACACCCCGGCACCGCAGAACCGCAACGCGGCGCCCGCGCCGACGAACACCAAGATCCCGGCGGCGCAGCAGAAGGTCGCGGCGCAGTGGACGACCTGGCAGTCGAAGCAGCGGCTGACCGGTACCAAGGCCGTGCCCGACTTCGCGAACCCCGTGCAGATGGACCACTTCACCTGGTACCAGACGCACAACTTCTCGACGCCGTACCCCGGTGAGAACAAGATCTACGCGCCGAACGACGTGCCCGGCGCGTACATCCCCTCGGCGGAGAACGACGGCTGATCCAGCCGCCTGATCCGACCACCCCGCAGGCCCCTGACCGACGTCCCCGTCGGCCGGGGGCCTGCGGCCGTTCCCCGTACCGTACGGCGGCCCGGCCACCCCCTGGACACCGACACGATGCCGGCGGCTCACCCGGATGCCCTCCCCGGCTGGCCGCGCCGCCGAACCGCCGCCAGCCTGAAGGCGGGTACCGCTGACGGGCCAAGGCTGCGCTCTGCCTCATGACAGGCCCGGCGAGGCGGATGTCCACGCAGGGTGTGCCCCTCGCCGACAGCGTCGCCACGTGAGGGGCACATCCGGCTGCGCCGATTCCACCGGCCGCCCCGGCTCCATCGATTCCACCGGTTCTGCGACCTGCGGACGGAACGCCGGGCCGGCGCCCGCCCGCCCGTACTCAGCGCCTGGCCACGAAGACGTGGGCGGCCGTGCGCACGGGCAGCTCAGCGGTCCTTGCGCCACTGCCGACCCGTACGCCGCGGGGCGACGACGTCACGTCCACGACGGCGCCGGGCCGGACCCCGGCATGCCGCAGGGTGCGCATCAGCCCGGGGTCGGTCTGGACCGGTTCCCCGATACGCCGTACGACCGCGCTCGCGCCGATCGGTCCGGGTGCCAGGTCGCTGAGGCTGACCGTGCCGTCGTCGCGGGACGCGGCACCTCGCTACCGGCACCGGCACCAGTACCAGTACCAGTACCGGCACCAGTACCGGCACCGGCGGCGCAGAGCTTCGCGATCACCCGGTTCAGCGCATGCCCGGGCTCTCGATGGTCGCCTCCGTCAGCGACTTGCGCGCCAGGTCCGGGACCTCGCAGTCGGCTGCGGCGTAGCCGACGGGGAAGAGGATGTAGGGCCGTTCGTTGCCGGGCCGTTCGCAGATCTCGGTGAGGAAGCCCATCGGGTTGGGCGTGTGGGTCAGGGTGCACAGCCCCATCGCGTGCAACGCGGCGATGAAGAAGCCGCACGCGATGCCGACGCTCTCGTTCACGTAGTAGTTCTTGCGCAGCGAGCCGTCCGGCAGCGCGGTGCTCTTTTCGGCGAAGCAGACGACGATCCACGGCACGACGTCGAGACAGCCCTTGTCCGAGTCCGTTTCGAGGTGTGCCAGGGCAGCGCGCCACTCGGGTGGGATCCGGCCGCCCTCGTAGTTGGTCCGTTCCTCCTCCTCGGCGGCGACCCGGATGCGGTGCTTGGTCTCGGAGTCGCCGATCACGGCGAACTTCCACGGCTGCAGGTGGGCGCCGGAGGGAGCGGTGTTCGCCGCGGCGATGGCAAGGTCGATGCACGCGCGCGGCACCGGCTCGTCGCTGAAGTACCGCACGCTGCGCCGCCCGTCGAGGAACGACAGGAAGTCCTGCCCCCGACGGACCATCTCGGCCTCGCCGTACCGGTCGGGCCGGTAGGGGATGAACGGGTGGGTGTGCTGCCTCACGACGGCTCCTGGTCGACGGGGACCAACAGCGTCGGTCACCGGCAGCCGTATCTGCAACAGACTGACTATCTTCTTGTTAATCTGACAGAAAATGGGGCACAGGGGTGCCTCCGAGGTGGCAGATCGGCAGGTACGGTGGCACGCCAGGGACTGGACACGCTCGACGGCCGGATGCTGCGCCTGCTGCGGGAGCGCCCGCGTGAGGGCCTGTTGGAGATCGCCCGGCAACTCGGCGTCGCGCGCGGCACGTTGCAGGCGCGGCTCGACCGGCTGACCGGCGCCGGCGTGGTGACCGGCTACGGGCCGGACGTGGACGTCGCCGCGCTCGGTCACGTGGTCGAGGCGTTCACCACGTTCGAGGTGGACCAGCCGGCCCGCGAGGACATCACCGCCCGCCTTCGGGCCGTACCGCAGATCCTTGAGGCGCACATCGTGACCGGCCCCGGCGACATCTGGTGCCGTATCGCGGGCACCAGCAACCAGCACGTGCAGCAGGTGATCGACCACGTCCTGGAGGTGCCGGGCGTCCGCCGCAGTACGACGGTCATCGCGCTGAGCGCCGTCATCCCCTTCCGGGTCCAGCCCCTGGTCGACGAGGTGGCCGGGCCGGCGGGCCAGGCAGACGTACGCAGTGGATGAGCGCCGGAGAACTGCTTCGGATTCGGTGGCCGGCCTGCCGTACCCCCACCGGTACCCCCACCGGTACCCCCACCGGTACCCCCACCGGTACCCCCACCGGGCGTCCAGCCCGTAGTCCCGCGGGTGGGGCGGCGCAGTGCCTGGCAGGTCTCGGTCCTGGTTCAACCAACAAGGTGCATCGCGCCCGACCATAGGGCGTAAATTATGGTCAATTCGTGATGGCGTCGGGTATGCCGGGCACTTCTGGCTCGACACCCGAGCCTGCGGCGCCGCACCCACCCCTTCCGGCAGCCCGGACGCCCGCGGCGGGTACGACTTCAGAAGGAGTGACATGCTCACGCACAAGCCCGTTGCCCTGGCCCTCCAGGCACTCACCATGGGCGCCGCCGCCACGATCACCCCGATCGTGCTGGCTTCCCCCGCCTCGGCCGCGACGCTGCCTGTGGCATGCAACGAGACCGCCCTGCGGACCGCCATCAACACCGCCAACAGCACCCCCGGCAGCGACATGCTCAATGTGGCAGCGAACTGCACCTACCGGCTGACCAGCGAGTTGCCCGCCATCACCTCACCGATCGTCATCAACGCCAAGGGCAACACCTTCACCCGGGTGTCCGGCACCTTCCGCATCTTCACGGTCGACGGCGGCAGCCTGACCTTGCGAAACGCCACCCTCACCAACGGTGACGCCACGGGCAGCTCGGTGCAGAACGGCGCCGGCGGGGCCATCGTCGTCACGGGTAATGGCTCCCTGGACCTCAACAACGTCCAGATCCGCAACAACCACGCCAACTTCGGCGGCGGTATCAGCGTCTTCAACGGCTCCCAGGCGCGGGTGAACGCGTCCGTGTTCACCGGCAACACCGCCGCCAACAACGGCGGCGCCATCGTCAGCGACGGCACGACCTCCGTCAACGCCTCGCAGATCAGCGGGAACACGGCCGGCAACGTGGGCGGCGGCATCGCCAGCATCGGAACGCTGGGAGTCAACGCCACCGACATCGTCAACAACACCGCGCCGAACGGCGGTGGCGGCCTGGCCAACGGCGTACCCAGCGCCCCCGGCGGAACGTCCACGGTGAACGCCAGCAACATCAGCAACAACACGGCCAGCGGGGTGAACCCCGGCGGCATCTACAACAACGGCGGCACCGTGAACCTGACCGCCAGCCGGGTACGGGCCAACACCCCGAACAACTGCCTCAACAGCCCGAGTCCGGTTCCCGGCTGCGTCGGCTGATCTCCGGCAGCGCGGGGTTTCCCGGGCGTATGTGCCCGGGAAACCCCCGCAGGTGGGCGGGCGCCCTGTTCCCGCAGTGCCATGAGTTCAACCGGTCCTTCACCATGTCCCGGATCTCCTGCATGGCCCCCGACCCGGATGCGCGTCACGACGGCCGGATCGCGGGGCCACGTCACGTGCTTGGGTGCCGGGACACCGGCCGCTGACACCGTGCGACGGGCACTGGATCCGCCGGTACGGCCCCTCCGGTGCCTGTTCCGTCACGGGACGGCGGTCGGCGCGCTCAGGTTCAGCAGGAGAGGTTGCCTCCCGGATCGACCCCGAGGATCTGGCTGAAGCCCACGTAGGAATCCACCCGGCTCTGCACCTCGGCGGGGTACTTGCCGTCGCACTCCAGGTAGCCGTTGATGGAGCGGATGGTCTGGCCGAAGCCGGCGTCGTTGACCACGGCGTCGTGCGGTGTCATCGAGCCCGGGCCGGTCTGGGTGTTCCAGTACCACAGGCCGGTCTTCCAGGCGACGGAGGAGTCGCTCTCCACCAGACCCGGGTTGTTCAACAGGTCGATGCCGAGCGCGTCACCCGCGGCCTTGTAGTTGTAGTTCCAGCTGAGCTGCATGGGGCCGCGGCCGTAGTAGGCCGCCTGGCCTGCCGGACAACCGAAGGGCTTGCCGGCATCGCAGTAGGTCGGGTAGTTGGCCGTGTTCTGCTCGACGATGTGCGCCAGACCGCCGGTCTCGTGGTTCACGTTGGCGAGGAAGGCGGCGGCTTCCCGCTTCTTCAGCGTGTCGTCGCCGGTGTTGGCGAAGGCGGGGTAGGCGCTCAGTGCCGCCAGCAGCCCGTCATACGTATAGACGGGATTGCGGTTCGGGAACATCTGGTTGAACTGCGCTTCAGTGACGACGAATCCGGACGTGGGCCCATTGTCGACCGGCGGGGCGGGAGCGGGCTTCTGCGTGTCGGGGACTGACGAGGTGCCGCCCGCGGACACGTTCCACTTCTCGTTCGCGGCACCCTGGCAGGGCCAGATCTGGAGGGGGGTGCGGCTGGCGCTGTTGTAAGCGCGCACGTCCAGGCACTTGTTCGCGGCCGGGTTGACGATGTCCTTGGCCTCGGTGATCACCCACTGCTGGCCGGGGGTGCCGTTGCAGTCCCACAGTTGTACGTCCGCCGCGTCGGCGGTGCTGCCGTACCGGACGTCCAGGCACTTGCCGAACGCCCGCAGAGTTCCGTCACCGGGGTTGGACCACTGCTGGGCCGGTGTGCCGTTGCAGTCGTAGAGCTGGACCTGCGTGCCGCTCGTGCTGTTGCCGTCGGCCACGTCGATGCACTTGTCGGCGAAGCCGGTGATCTGACTGCCCACCGCTTCGCCCGCCAGGGACACCTCGGACGGCTGGGAGAGCACGATCCCGGCGCCGACCGTACCCAGCACGAGTCCTAGCGCCACGCCGACGCCGACGTTGCGTCGGGTCAGGTGCGCTCTCAAGCGGGGGATGGTGAACATCATGTATGTCACTCCTTGATGAGCTGTGCTGAGGAGGCGGCTGGAAACCACGGACGCGGGCTGCCGGGTCCCCGCCTCTCACCAACCGTCACGAAGCCCGTCCGCCAGACCTGCGGGCCGCCTCCCCCTGTCCTCTCCCAACGGCACCCCGTCCCGGCACGGCCTCGTACGCGCTTCCGCGAACATCGCAACGGGCTTGGGAGAGGAATGGTTCAAATGAAATGGTGCACATGAAGGGGCGAGGCGATCGGGTGCCCGACTCCGTCACCGGGTCCCGCCGTACCGACCGGACAGGCACCGAAGCCCATCGCCGCACAACAGCAACAGGCCGTCCCCGACGCGCACATCGAGAATGAACGACCCCCCGGTCCGCCAGGGCCGGACGGTCTACGGACGCGTCCCGGGGACGGGACGGTCTACGGACGCGTCCCGGGGACGACGACGGAGAAATCCGAGCAGATCCGGGCTCGGCGCCCCGCACCGTCGCTGTCGGCCCACCGCGGTCCGCACCCATTTCCCAGAGCGGCCGGTGCGCCTCACCGGGTACAGTCGCAACCTTCGGCCGACGGAAGCCGGCCGGAGTCCTCGAAGGCATGGCACCCATGAATCTCGCCGAGCATCCCGCGCGCCGCCGCCTCAGCGCCGCCCTTGACAGCCTCTCCGTCACCTTCGCCGGCATGACCGCGCATCCCGACGAAAGCAACTGCGACTGCCACTGGGGCAGTTCGGAGGAGCTCTCCCTTCTGAAGACGCCGGACGTGGAACTGGAGCCGGACCTCCTGCACCGGACCTGGCAGGCCATCGACTGGACCGATCACGCGGCCGTGCTCCGCCGCATCCTGCCCCAGTTCGCCACGGTCCTGGTCGCCGGTCGCGCGGAGCCTCTGTTCGAGCTGGAGGAGGCCGGGTTCTCCTTCGCCCGCGGCCACTGGCAGCAGTGGCCCGACGAGCACGCCGGTCCGGTACGCGAGTTCCTGCATGCCTGGTGGGTGCAGAGCCTCACCGATCCGGATGCGGCCGTCCCGGCACACCAGGTCTTCGCGATGTGTGCGGAGGCGTCCGGAACGGTCGGCCCCTGGCTCGCCGACTGGGAGAAGCAGACCGGGCACCTCAGCGACCGACGTCTCGCCGAGGCGGTCGCCGAGTGGGAGTACGACCTCCTCGGTGACCGACTGTCGTGGGACGTCAGGTGGTACGAGAACGACGAGGAGGAGATACGCGCCGACCTGGTCGCCTGGCTCCTCGACCACGCTGCGGTGCGGCTCCGCGAGTCGGGCGCACCGACGGATCTGCAGCACCGGATACGGCTGCTCGGACTCACCGACGAGGACCGCTGGACGGACCCGCACTGGCCCGGCCACCGCTACTGATGGCCGGCGCTACGGACAGCGCCGGCGCTATGGAGCGATGGCGACGGCGCAGTCCTGCTCGATCGTGTCCCCTTCGTCTTCGTCGCTGCCCTCGACGCCAGGGTGATCGACAGGAAGCACGGTCATCAAGGTGTGGGGTCGAGGCAGTCGGCCGGTGTCCGTCGGCAGGGGCGCAGTGAGCGACATCGAGGCCACCCGAATGGCGCAACGTGACGTGCCACCCACATGGGTGAGGATCAAGCTGGCTAGTGCCCCAACCGAGGAAATCCGTGAAAGGGGAACCGAATGCGCATTCGACGAATCCTCGCCGCCGTCATCGCCACGGCAGCCCTCGCCGGACTCGGCCTCACAGGAGCCGCCACCGCCACCGCACAGGGTGCCGCATCCTACGTCACCCCTTCTGAGTGCAAGCAGGGCGGCGGAACCCCCGATCTGACGGAAAACCGCTGCAAGGGCGGTACGCACGACGGGCAGCCGGTCGACTAGACCCCACAAGGCGCCCCGCAGCCACGCGCCGCGGGGCGCCACCGCCACCGCGTAGCCGGGAGAGTCGCAGGGACCGTGCCGACCCATCGGGCACCCTAGGTCTAGGTCTAGGTCTAGGTCTGGGTCCGGGTCGGCCCGGAAGCACGCGGCGGGCGGAAGCTCCCGAACACCGTCGCGCACGAGCCCGCGACTGCCAAGCCGCCGGGGACGCCGCCGTGACGGGCGGCGCGGACCGGACGGGCGAAGGCGGCGGGGTCGAAACCGGTCTGTCACGAATCAGTGAACACCGCAGATGATGTGCAGCTGTGGTCAGGCCGGGGACGGCGTTGAGCCGGGAGAGTGGTCTGCGTTCGCTGATGCATCGTCGTGGTGGGCCGGGCCGAACACCTCGTCGGCGCCATGCGGTTCTGTGCGCGGCTGCTGGTTGAGGGTGTGCCGCAGTATGGAGGAGTGCCGATAGACCTCTTTGCGGGCCCGCATGATGCTGCCCAAGGGGGTGTGCTCGGCGGTCACCCGCCACGGTGTGAAGGACAGCGCGTCCATCTTCTCCAGGTTCTCCGGGCCGGAGATGTCCTGTTGCGGCAAGTGCAGCGTGGCCACCGTGACGTACGGGGAGAGTTGCTCGGGCCACTCCATCGTGGTGTCCTCCACCGGCATCCGCTCCAGGTCGGTGCAGAGTTGCACCTGGATGTCGAAGGTGTAGGGCCGCTCCTGCAACTCGGCTTCCAGCGCCGGACGGAAGACCTCCGCTGCGGAGGCCGGGTCGATGGTGCGCCGGACCACCGCTGCGGCGGAGCGCGGGTCGGGCGCGATGCGCACTTTGGCGATGTAGTCCCCGTGCCTGACCGCGCCCATCGTCCAGTAGGTCGACAGCAGTACGTTGGCAGGGGGGATCCTGGACAGACGCAGGAAGGCCAGGAACTCGTCCCATGCCCAGTTGTCCTGGTCCAGGGTTCCTTTTCCGGTCACGAAGTCGGCGAAGAAGCGATGCGCGCCGGTTCGGCCTTGGGAGAAGTAGGCCGGCGCGTTCAGGAACAATTCCTGGATGAACAGGTAGTGCTCGACTGTGTTGCAGAAGAATACGGGTCCGTTGATGTTGGTGTAGTCGAATGTTCCTGTGTCCGGCTCGTCTTCCAACAGGGTCGGGCCGGGGATGCCGAAAATTTTCAGCGCCAGTCCGGTGGCGCTGCCCAGTCGTGCGTCGGCTCCGGCGTGAGGCGAGCCGTTGGAGAAGCGGATGAGCGCGTCGTGGGTTCCCGGAGTGGCGTAGATTCCTTGGGCGTACTCGGGGGGAATTCCGTTCAGGATCTCCACCTGCCCTCGGATCAGTCCGTAGCCCTTGGCATGGGCGTCTCGGAGGGCCCGACCTGCGCCGCCGGCCTTGACGGACTCGGTGATGTAACTCTCGGTCTTCTCGATCACGGTCCGCAGGTTCTGTTCGAAGGCCGGTTCATTGTCTTCGACGTCCGGTGTGTAGCGGACGAACTGTGCTGCCATGGCTTCGGCCTCTCCATGGAGAGCGGGTGGAGACTCAAGGGTGGTACTGCTTTCATCTCTCCAGTTCGGCGAGCCAGCGCAGGGCGCGCAGCCCCGGCAGAAAGCAGTACTCACCGCCGCGGGTGACCACGAAGCTGGGCAGATTCCGCAGGCGACGCCGAACCGGCTTCTCCGGGATGGTGACAGTGCCGGTTCCGCCGTGATGTCCGGCTACCGGGTCCTTTTCGCCGGGGTAGCCGATGAAGTTTCCGTCATTGACCCACTCGGCCTTAATGAATTCAAACTGTCGTTCCAGGTGGGCCCCGATGAAGACACCGACCAGACCCCGGTCCGTGCCGTCGTCCTCCAACATGCTCTCCGGAAGCGGCGGACCATAGGTGGTGCCGCGGCGGATGAGCCGGTGCATCCGCGCGTCACCGATGATGGTGGAATCGCGGGGGTTGGTGCGCCGGATGTGCGCACCTGCGGGGCACCGGAACCCTCGGTCGTCGTTCTCCCGGTACAGGAAGTTGTTGTTGCGCCGCGGATCGGCCGCCAGCTCTGGATCATCGTGCTCCGGCGACAGCGTCAACGGCGCCCCGCTCGGCCAGCGCCCGACCATCTTCGCCGCCAGGAGTGCCTCATCCTCGGCACTGGAGCTGTTCGCGCGCAGGTACCGGCGCCAGGCCGCAACGTTCGTGTGGATCTTGCGGACGGCCACGTAGGTCCCGTTACGCCCCAGCACATCGGGGCTGGGCATGGGCGGCAGGTTGCCCGTCTCGTCGGGGTAGCCAAGGATGAACTCGCCGGCCTTGATGGGGGGTTCCTGCGGGTTGGAGCCGGGCAGTCCAACGCCCTCGATGTTCGGATGGCTGATGCCGTCACGGAATCCGAAGGTGGTCCGCCCGGTCGGGAGCTGGCGGACGTCCTGCTGCCAGATCACCTGGACACCGGGCGTGTCCTGGTAAGCGACACGGGCTTGCTCCAGTTCCTTGTCCAGCTGCGCCGCATCGGAGGACAGGGCACTCAACGCGATATGAACGTCCCCCGTGCCGAATGGCTTCTCCCAATGGGCCGGCGCACTCTCACCGAGGTCACCGATCAGCTCCGCCCGAGCGGCCATGCCCTCGCGAAACGCCCGCGGAAAGCTGTCCAGTGACTCCTGCGGCACTCCCAGTGCCTCCAGCCCCTGATAGGTGAGCGCCACCGCCACCCAGGCATCCCGTCTCGGGTCCACCTCGGGCAGACCAGCCGCGGTCAGCGGGAGCAGCCGCCGCAGCAGGGCGCGTCCGGCGTGGCGGTCATCGACGCGCAGGAAGATGTACTTCCCCTGGTAGGGCGCGGGCCGTGGGCGCAGTGCTCCGCTCTGGATGTCGTCGATCTCGACGCGTACGACGCCCGCGCTGCTGCTTCCCGTCGTGTTCATAGTGGTTTGTGCTCCACATCGGTGTCAGCCTGAGCAGCCCCACATGGGCGGCCCCGCGCCCGCCGACGCGGTCCAGTGATGTCGGGTCGGCCGGGATTTGCGGTCATACGTTCCAGGCCGCCTAGCCTGCGGCTACCTCCAGCAGCTTCTGGAAAGCAGGCGTGGACACCAGCTCTGCATTGGCCGGGTTCTCCAGCGCCGCCCGGAACTCGGCGGTATCCAGCACCTCCTGGAACGCGTCGTCCACGCGCTGGTCCTTGAAGATCTGCTGAACGGTCAGATCGGGATAGGCACTGACGAAGACTCCCGCGGGCTCCTGGTGGGCCAGGAACCATTCCTTCACCCCTGGGTCGTGGATACCGGGGAACCCTTCGCTGTGCGAGAAGACCTTGTCGAAGCGGGCCCCGACCACCGTCTTGGCGAAGTCGTCGATGTAGGTGTCCCAGGAGCCGTCGAAGACACTGGCGAACATGAACCGGGTGTCGTTGTCGAAAATTACATGCCGTGCGTCATGCAGTGTGCCGATCTGGCGCACCGCTGCATGAACCCTCTCGTCATCCGCCGCGTCGGCGAGCGTGGCGAGATCCGCACGCAACGCATCGGCCTCGCCCGGTTTGATTTTCGTGAAAACGGTGAATTCGTTGCAGACGCCATCCGTCCTGCCGGGGTGTTCAGGATGGGCAGGACGGGCCGCGTCCGATGTCGGAGTCATGATCAGGTTCTCCTGCCACGGATCGGTTCGAGAGCCGTCAGGCGCCCCGGTACGAGGTCCCATAGCCCTCACCACCAATCCTGAGCCCGCCTGTGCCGCCTCGCATTCCGGCAACGGCTGGTGTGATGAGCCGATGGCGGATGCGAAACCCGGCCTGATCAGTTCGGGTTCCATCCCGGCACGATCCCGCTACGTACCGTTTACGTGGTGCGCCCGCAGGCAATCGTCAGGCCGAGATCGTCTCCAACCTGAGAAGCTCCTGAGGACAGATCCGTAAAGGCGCAGGAAAATGGAGTCAGACCTGCCGAGCAGGCCGTGTCACTCTCTCGGGCAACCGCCTCCCCCGCCACTCCGTCCAAGAGCCGCGTCGGCTGCCGTAAGCCGGACGGTGCGGCAGGACCCTCGGCTGCCGTCTGGAACTCGACCGGGCTCAAAGGAGACTGCCGAGCCGTTGCGGATAGGCCTCCGACAGGCTGCGACCCGGTCAGGGCTCCTGTTACGCACCCCAGGGCACGCGCACGACGATCCGCTGCTCCACGTCAGGCGGCCGGATCGCCCGCTCCCGCCGAACCTGCTCAACGCGATCGCCACCCTGACCCCACCTGGAGGCAATCATGGGCAAAGTTCTCGGTGACGTGCTGGGGTTTGCGGCCGGCGTCGCGATCAGCCCGCTCCCGATCATCGCAGTCATCCTCATCCTCGCCACGCCTCGGGGACGTCTCAACGGGGTCCTCTTCACCGTCGGCTGGCTACTGGGGCTCTCGGCGCTGGGGGCAGTGATGCTGGCGATCGCTTCCCCTGCAGGCGCCTCCGGCCATCATCACCCGGCCACCTGGGTGGGAGCTCTCAAAATCGCTCTGGGTGTGCTCCTCGTCGCCTTCGGCGCCCGGCAGTGGCATCGGCGCCCCAGGGACCCCTCGCAAGCGCAGCTGCCGAAATGGATGGGCGCGATGGACCGCCTCTCGCCGGGCAAGGTGCTCGGACTCGGAACGGCTCTGGCCGCGCTCAACGCCAAGAACGCACCGCTGACCATTGCCGCAGGCGCCGCTATCGGCTCAGCGGGACTGCCGGTCGGGCAGGAGATCGCGTCGCTGGTGATCTTCGTCGTGATCGCTGCCCTCGGCCTCCTGGCCCCCCTGGGGGTCTACCTGCTTGGAGGAGAGCGAGCCGAAACCACGCTCGGCAATTGGAAGGACTGGGCAGCTCAGCACCATGTCGCTGTGATGGCGGCCCTGTTCTTCGTCCTCGGGCTGAAGCTGCTCGGAGACGGCATCTCCATCCTCACCTCCTGACGGACCTTACCCACGTGCGGCGGTCTGGTCCGATCACAGACGGGCGACAGAGAGCTAGAAGGCGGCGAGGCCGTCGGGACGGCCGATGGGTGGCGGGGAAACTTCACCGAATTCTCCTACCGTATGAGCAGTGCGAAATTCCCACATCACTCACCAATGCATTCCTGGGATGTTCCCATCGAGCACACCAAGGACCCTCCGCGGCGTCAGTGGAGGGTCCATGGAGCCTCTGACCTGATGTTTCTCTGTGCCCCGGCAGGATTCGAACCTGCGACACCCGCTGTAGGAGTTCGATCAGCGGAGGGTGTGGGGCTGCTCGTAGTCGTGTTTGAGGGCGGTTGCTGATCCCTTCATGACTGCCCGGATTCATCGTTGCCCGACGACGTTGATGTCAGCTGCTGATGTCAATCTGTACTGGGAAGTGGCTGTTCACGAGGGGACCGGCAGGCCTCTTGCCCGGCGCGCGCAGGTGAATCTGTGAGCTGTGGGCGCCTGGCAGCCGTGGAACGGTTTGGTGTCCGCCTGCGTCGTCCCTCTCCGGGGCACGGTGGCCGTGTTCCGGAGAGGGGAGACCGGGTGCATACGGGCGGCTTCGCCAAGTGGACAAGGCGGTTCGAGGACGAGCGCGAGCGCAGGCGTGCCCAGGGTGATCCGGACTGGGGACAAAACGCGACGCTGCATCCGGCAGTGTGGGCCAGCATCCAGCGATTCCAGGTCGGCGAGGACGGTGACGGCGCCAACCTCGTCAGCAAGGCGGACCAGGCCGGCGACGCCGACTACGGGCTCGCTGTCCGTCTCTTCATTGCCGAGGAACAGAACCACGCCCGTCTGCTTGCGCGGCTGCTGGCTGCCGGAGGCGTGCCGACGTTGACTGCGCACTGGAGCGACACGGTCTTCGTACGGCTGCGGCGTCTCATGGGCCTGCGCATGGAACTGCTGGTGCTGATGATCGCGGAAGTAGTGGCACTGCGTTATTACCGGGCCCTGCGCGATGGCACCGGCGATGCGCTCACTTCGGATGTGGCGGGGCGGATCCTGTCCGACGAGGAGCGTCACGTGCCGTTCCACTGCGAGCGGCTGCACGCCTCCCTGGCGGAGCTGCCCCGCGCGGTGCGCCGCCCGGTGATGGCCCTGTGGCGACTTCTTCTGTTCGCGGTCTCGCTCGTCGTCGCCGCCGACCACGGTCCGGCATTGCGCCGACTCGACATCGGGCGCCTGCGATTCGTGGGCGATGTCATGGCCTCGTCCCACGCGGTGGTCTCCGCAGTGCTGGTGCCCCGCCCAGATGCATGGACAAGCGCGGGCTGAAAGAGACAACCCACCGCTTCCTACCACCTCTTCAGGAGCGAGATGAGGTGGTCACAAGCCTGACCTGCGGGTTCACTGCCTTGGGCAGATTCGGCGGCGCGTCCCCCTGCGCCCCCTGATTCCCTCTGATCCCCCGCCCGTTCTGGCACGAGAGTGGCACGGGGACCTGCGCTGGTGACCTCCTCGATGCGAACTATGGGCTGCTCGGTCGCTCAGGTTTGCCGGGCTGGTGGCGTCGTTTCTCCTCCCGTTGGGCGGCCACGTCGGGGATGACGGCAATGGCCTCGGTGAGGCGGCCCTGCCGGATCAGCAGTTCGGCCAGGTCGGTCGCGGCCCGTTCGCCGGGCAACGGGCGTAGGAGGGCGATGGCCTCCTCGACACGGCCGTCCTGGGCAAGCAGCCAGGCGATGGTCAGCTCGCGGTCCTCCACCTTGTCGGCCGGCAACGCCTGGATCTCCGCAATTGCCTCCCTGGCGCGTCCCGACTCTCCCATCAGCCACCACCGGTTGGACCGGAGCCAGAACTCATCGTTCTCCGCCAGGAATTCGGGGCTGCGCCCTTCCGTGAGTCCAAGGGCCCTGTCGTGCAGGCCCCGGTCGGCGAGCACGACCAGGGTCGCTTGGAGAAGGTTCCCGTCGTAGAGGTCGTCGAACGTGTGCTCCACCGCCTCGATCGCGTCGTCTACCCGGCCCTGACGGATGAGCAGTCCCATCAGTGTGCTCTCGTGCCAGCCCGGATGCTCGGCGGCGATGAGGTCGCGCAGGTACGCCTCCGCTTCCCCGACTCGGCCCAGGTTCTCCAGGGCCGTCACGTACGGGCTTACGGCGGCGTACCTCTGGGTGTCGGCAAGGTCGCGAAGTTCCTCGACCCGACCGTGTCGGGCCAGCAGCTCGGCATAGAACTTGACGTTGTTCTGCGGCCCGTACCGGCGTGCGGCCATGTCCGCGCCGAGCAGCCGGATTGCCTGGTCCGCCCGGCCGGACCGCTCCAAGACCCGGGCCTGTGCAGGGAGGGCACCCCACAGGTCGTCGCACTGCTTCGGGTCGTGCCGGACCTCCTCGGCGATCGGGGCCAGCAGCTCCAACACCCGCTCGTCGCATCCCTGGCCCTCGGTCATCTCCACCAGGGCCCCCAGCAGGCGCCCGCCGCGCAGGTGCGGGCCGAGTACGCCGATCGCGTCGTCCACCTGCCCGGCCCGGACCAGCGTCTCGGCGTAGTCCCGCCACGCGTCGACCGCGTTTTCCTGCGGCCTCTTGGGATGCGCCAGCTCCAGCGCCTGGTCGACGCGGCCCCACCGCAACAGGACGTCGGCGCCCGCCCGCACCGCCGGCTGCCAGCCGGTAGCCGCGAACGGCTCCACCACCGTCCAGGCCCGTCCGAACTCCTCCACCGCACACAACCCCCGCACCGCACCCGCAGCGCAGAACCAGTCCTCACGCTCCCGTGCCGCCTCCACTAGGGCCTCCAGGCCGCCGCGTTCGAGGATCTCGTCCACGATCCGCGGCAGGACGCCGCCGAGGTTGCTCAACTGCCACTGAAGATCATCCACATTCACGGGGGCACCCTAGGGCCAGCCGCCGACACACCCGCGACGCGGCTTGCCGGTTGGCCCGCCGAGCCTGTCAGTGGGCCACCCGCTTGCTGCTACGCGCGGTGTCGGGCATCTCGGTTAGCGCGTGCGGTCTTCCAATCCCGATCCCTTCGGAGCAGGGATCCGCAGGGTACCGATGAGGTCGGCGGAGCGGGTTTTGGGCGGGAACTGCTTTGGCGCGAGTGATCATGGCCCCGTAAGCTTCCGGCGCGTCGGGCAGTCTGTGGATCTGCCCGGTAAAGCACGGCGTTGGGGCCGTGATCTTCGAGGCTCGCGCCAAAGCGGCTGCCTGAAAGCCGTGGAGGCGACCGCCCCAGCCACGACGTGTTCTGACTTCATGCACTGTGTGCCCGCCCGGAGGAGCGAAGTGACGACGGGTGCTTGACGCGGACCGGTGCGCCGACGGTGGTCAAGGCGTACCAGATCCTGCGGGCGATCCTGAGCACGGCCGTTGATGACGAGTTGATCCGGCGCAACCCGTGCCGCATCAAGGGCGCCGACCGCTACGACGTGCCAGAGCGGCCCGTCCTCACGGTGGCCGAAGTCCTCGCCGTGGCCGACTCGATCGCCCCGCGCTATCGGCTCCTCGTCCTCCTGGCCGCCTTCACGGGCCTGCGGTTCGGGGAGCTGGCATCGCTCCGCCGCCGCGACGTCGACACGGACAATGCGGCGCTCATGGTCCGACGCTCACAGGCGGAAACGCAGACGGGAGCGCTTTTCGACAAGGCGCCGAAGTCAGATGCCGGGGTCCGGCCGGTGGCCTTCCCGACCGAACTCGCGCCGGACGTGAAGCGGCATCTCGACGCCTACGCCGGGCGTGGTCGTGACGGACATGTCTTCCTCGGGCCTCAGGGCGTCCTACTGCGGCGGAGCAACTTCCGAGACGACTGGATCAATGCCAGGAAGGATGCCGAGGTCACGACAGACGCACATTTCCACGATCTTCGGCATACGGGGAACACCCTCGCGGCGTCGGTGCGAGCCTGCGTGAGCTGATGACCCGGATGGGCCACAGCACGCCCCGAGCGGCGCTGATCTATCAGCACATGGTCAACGGCCGTGACCGTGAGATCGCCGATCGGCTCGGCTCGATGATCCGCAAGGAACGGGGTGATGTGGACTCCTAGCGAACCTTGTGGCACGTGTGTGGCACGGCCGTGATCACGCGAAAGGGCCAGTTCGAGAGGATCAAGCCTCTGAACTGGCCCTTGGCCGTGTGCCCCCGGCAGGATTCAAACCTGCGACACCCGCTTTAGGAGTTTTCCCTGGTCAGGTCCCTGACCTGCATGAAGGCTGACCGCAGGACGGCTGACCTGGTCAGATGCCCCTCCGTAGTTCTCGCTTGTTCGCGGGATTTCCCGTTCTCGTGTGTGCTGAATCCGTTCCGGCGGGACGCCACACAGGGCGGCCAGTCGTTCACCGTTACCCATGACGGACACCCGATCGGTCAGCTCGTCCCTCTGCGGCGACGTCGTCGGTTCGTCTCCCGTCAGGAGTTCGCCGCGATGTCGAGGACCGCTCCCGACATCGGCCTCGACACGTTCCATGCGGACCAGGACGCCACGGCCGACACCTACCTGGACGATCCCTGTGCCCGCTGACCGCTCGCCGTACGAGCAGGGGCTCCTCGACACCGACACCATGATTCTGCGCCGGTGGGTGGCTTCCGAGGAAACTGCCGGACGAAATGGCGATCACCGCCATCACCCTGGCCGAGTTGTCCGCCGGTCCGCACGAGGTCCGTCGCGACGAGCAGCACCGGGCGGAGAAATTCTTCGCGATCGCCCCGGGCAGCCAGAACCGCTGGTATCCGCCCAGGGCAGGGCTGGTGGGGATTTCAAAGACGGTGACGCTGGCCTGCTCACTCAGCCGCAGCCCGTGCACACCATGAGGTCGCTGAACGTCGCGTCGCGGGCCGCCCACCGGCCGCGGAACCGGTCCGCGGGCAGTCCGTCAGGGCCGTAGCCGCGAAGCCCCACATCCCGCCAGAGCCGGTAGGTCGCCGACGGCATCCACTCGATGCGCTTCCCGTTCTCGTCATGCGCGTAGGTCGCCGGAACCGTGGAGGGGCCGGTGGGCCGGACGACCGACCCCATCGGCGCGGGGTGGGCGGCGCGATGCGGGATCGGAACCGCCGCGACGTGTCCCTGCCGCACGGCCCACGCGTAGAACTGGTTGACCAGCGCCACTTCGCGATTCCAGGTACTGCCCCCGACGCAAGGTCCCGTCTCGTCCCGGCGGCGCCACTGATGGAACGCCAGATGATCTGCCTCAGTGGCAGCCCTCCACGATTTCCCACCGCGCGCGGTATGCAGAAACGTGAAGAACCGGGCCAGGGCTCTGGCCCGATTGGCGTTGCTGTTCCACGGAGCCGTCAGATTCGCCTGAAGGAAGTATGCGTTGAGCGCGACGTCGTACTCGAACCGCGGCGACAGCAGGAACGGCAAGCCGTCCGGGCGCAGTCGCGGGCACTGGTAAGTCGCGGCTCTCGCTCCTGCCACAGTACGGGCGGGGCGCTCAGCTCTGTCGACGTGCCGCGTCCCGCTGCGTGGGGCTGGCGGCAGGCGGCGCAGTCACGTCGAGCAGAAGCAGCGCATCGTGGTCGGGGCTACCGGGCTCGGCGGTATAGACGCCAATGCGCTGGCCGGGGGTGCCTTCCACGTGCAGGGACTGCGACGTGAGCGTGAGTGTTCCGACCTGGGGGTGGCGGAACGTCTTGGCAGCAGGTTTGCGTCCGGTCACTTCGTAGCGTTCCCACAGACGTGAGAAGTCGGGGCTTTTGAGGAGGAGCTCACCGACGAGGTTGCTCAGGTCGGGGGCGTCAGGTGCGGTGCCGGCCACGGCGCGCAGCCAGGCGACGCAGCCGGTGATCTGACGGTCCCAGTCGCTGAAGAGGTTGCGGGCCGCGGGGTGGAGGAAGAGGTAGCGGGCGAGGTTGCGGTGCTTGGCCGGCCAGTCGTCCAGGCCCGCGTACAGGGCGAGGCCGCCGGGGTTCCAGGCCAGCATGTCCATGCTGCGGCTGATGACGTAGGCCGGGTTCGGGCGCAGCGACTCGAGCAGCAGCTTCAGGTGGGGGCGCACGGTGCGGCTCGGGGCCGGGGGCGGCTCGGGCGCGTAGCGGGCGGCACGGGCGGCGAGCTCACGCAGGTGCTGGTGCTCCTGGTCGTCCATGTGCAGAGCGCGGGCGAGGGAGTCGAGGACGGCGGGGCTGGGGCGAGTCTCCTTGCCGCGTTCCAGGCGTACGTAGTAGTCGATGCTGATGCCTGCGAGGGTGGCCAGCTCCTCGCGGCGCAGGCCGGGGGTGCGGCGGATGCCGGCGCCGACGGTGAGGCCGGCGTGTTCGGGATTGGTCTGGGTGCGGCGGGCGCGCAGGAAGCGGCCCAGCTCGGCGCCCTCGCTGTGCGCGCTCTCGGATGCCATGACTCCAGTCTCACCCGCCGGGCACCCGCTACGCGGGCGGGAGGGGGGCCCTGCCATTACCCCCGAAGAGCCCGCCCTGCCACACCCGAGCGAATCCGGGCGAAGGCGAATGAGGAAGACGCCGGCCCCTCGCGCCGCCCGGGCTTCAACCGGCACGACCTGCCGGGCCGGGCGAAAGTGAGAGACCAGGCGACACCCATGATCGGAAGAGGGCGAGATGCGGTACATCAAGCTGCGTGACCTGGAGGTCTCCCGGATCGGGCTGGGCGCCATGGGCATGTCCCACGGCTACACCGGCTCGGGCACCGACGACGCGGAGTCGATCAGGACCGTGCACCGAGCGCTGGAGCTGGGCGTCACGCTCATCGACACCGCCGAGATCTACGGCCCCTACACCAACGAGGAACTGCTCGGCCGGGCGCTGAAGGGCCGACGGGACAAGGTGGTGCTGGCCACCAAGTTCGGCCTGGTCTCGCACGGCGGCGACGGCGCGTGGAACCTGGACTCCAGCCCGGCCAACATCCGCACCGCGATCGAGGGCTCCCTCAAGCGCCTCGGCACCGACCACATCGACCTGTGCTACCAGCACCGGGTGGACCCGAACACGCCGATCGAGGAGACCGCCGGCGCCGTGAAGGAGATGATCGACGAGGGCAAGGTCCGCGCCTTCGGCCTCTCCGAGGCCGGCCCGGAAACGATCCGCCGCGCCCACGCCGTCCAGCCCGTCACCGCGGTGCAGTCCGAGTACTCCCTGTTCAACCGCGGCATCGAGGACCGTGTCCTGCCCGTCCTGCGGGAGCTGAACATCGGTCTCGTGCCCTTCTCCCCGCTTGGCCGCGGCTTCCTGACCGGCACCGTCCGCTCCACCGACCAGTTCGACGAGAACGACTTCCGCCGCGACAACCCCCGCTTCACCGGTGAGAACTTTCGGCACAACCTGGCGCTCGTCGACGAGGTCAAGGCCCTGGCCGACGAGGCCGGTGCCACGCCCGGTCAGGTAGCGCTGGCCTGGCTGCTCGCTCAGGGCGACGACATCGCCCCCATCCCCGGCACCAAGCGCGTCAGCCGGGTCGAGGAGAACGCCGCCGCCGATGCCCTCGCGTTGACCGCCGAGCAGCTCGACAAGCTCTCCAGCCTGCCGCCCGCCGCCGGCGACACCCACACCGAGGCCCAGGCGCAGATGCTCGAACGCTGACCCCGCCCCGGCCCGCCGCGCTTCGCGTGGCGCCCCCGCCCCTCGTTTGGAGTAACACCTTTCATGCGTGCAGCAGTGATGTACGGAGCCGGCGACGTCCGCGTCGAGGACCGGCCCGACCCAAAGATCGTCCAGCCCGCCGACGCCGTGGTGCGGGTCGTCGCGTCCTGTGTCTGCGGCAGTGACCTGTGGCCTTACGCGTCGATGCCCGCCACCGGCACCGGCCGCCCCATGGGTCATGAGTTCCTCGGCGTCGTCGAGGAGACCGGCGCGGACGTGACCGGTTTGAAGGCCGGTGATCTGGTCGTCGCCTCGTTCACCTACAGCGACAACACCTGCGACTACTGCGCCAAGGGCCTGCACATCTCGTGCCGCAACGGCGGCCGGTACGGGCCGAGTTCATGCGCAACGTCACCCTGACCGGCGGCGCCAGCCCCGCCCGCGCCTACATCCCCGCACTGCTGCCCGACGTCCTGGACGGCACGATCGCCCCCGGCCGCGTCTTCGACCAGGAATTCGCCCTCGACCGGGCACCGGACGCCTACCGGGCCATGGCCGACCGCCAGGTCCTCAAGGCCCTCATCCGCCCCTGACCACCCGCCCTCACCCGCACAGCTAAGGAACATCCCGCTCATGCAGACTGTCACCCTCAATGACGGCGTTGAGATGCCGATCCTCGGCTTCGGCGTCTACCAGATCCCTGCCGAGGACACCGAGCGCGCCGTCGCCGAGGCACTGGCCGCCGGCTACCGACTGCTGGACACCGCCGCCGCCTACGGCAACGAGGAAGCCGTCGGCCGCGCGATCAAGTCCAGCGGCATTCCGCGCGAGGAGCTGTTCGTCACCACCAAGCTGTGGGTCCAGGATGCCCCCGCCGAGGACAACACCCGCCGCGCGTTCGAGACGTCCCTGACCAAGCTGGGCCTGGATCACCTTGACCTGTACCTGATGCACCAGCCCTTCGGCGACGTCTACGGTCAGTGGCGCGCCATGGAGGCCCTCAACCGCGAGGGGGCGGCGAAGGCGATCGGGGTCGCCAACTTCTATCCCGACCGGCTGATCGACCTGATCATCAACAACGACATCACCCCGCAGGTCAACCAGATCGAGACTCACCCCTTCTTCCAGCGCGCCGACTACCAGGACCTCATGCGCGAGCACGGGGTGCAGATCCAGTCCTGGGGCGGCTTCGCCGAAGGCAAGAACGACCTGTTCACCAACCCGCTGCTCGCCGAGATCGGGAAGGCATACGACAAGTCCGTCGCCCAGGTCGTCCTGCGCTGGCTCACCCAGCGCGGCGTCGTCGCCATCCCCAAGTCCGTACGCGCCGAGCGCATGGCCGAGAACATCGACGTCTTCGATTTCGAGCTCACCGACGAGCAGATGGCCCAGATCGCCACCCTCGACACCGGCCGCTCCTTGTTCTTCGACCACCACGACCCCGAGATGGTCGCCTGGCTCGCAGGGCGCCGCCTGGACAGCTGAACGCCTCACCCACTGCCCCTCGCCGGCCGCGGATGCCCTCAAGCGAATGCCCGGGGCACCCGCCCGGCTTCCACGGTTCACCGGGAGCCGCCCACCATGATCAAGCCACAGCAGCACGGCGCCCCGCCGGGCCGGTGCACCGTTCTGCGCGGCGCGCTGCTGACCGCAACCGCCGCTTTGAGCGCGACCTACCTGGCGGAGCTGCTCACCGTCCTCACCGCGGTCCGGCATCCCCACCTCCTCCCAGTCCGCCGCGACGACCGGAAGCAACGTGAAACGAGTCCTGCTGGCCTACTTCTCCCGCCCGGGCGAGAACTACTACTACGGCGGCCGTACCGACCTGAAGGTCGGCAACACCGAGGTGCTGGCCAACAAGATCGGCAGCCGCATCACATGCGACACCTATCGCATCCAGGCCGCCGACCCCTACCCGCACGACTACGACGCCACCGTCCAGCGCAACTTCCGTGAGCAGGACACCGACGCCCACCCTGCCGTCGAAGGCCGCCTGCCCTCCCTCGACGGCTACGACACCATCCTCCTGGCCAGCCCCATCTGGAACGTCCGAGCACCCATGATCATGACGACGTTCACCGAAGCCCTCGACTTCCGCGGCAAGACCATCCTCCCGGTCACCACCTACGCCGTGAGCGGCCTGGGCACCACCGAACGCGACTACGCCGCCTCCTGCCCCGGCGCAACCATCGCCGAGGGTCTCGCGGTACGCGGCGAAGAGGTCAAAGGCGCCGACACCGAAGTCGAGACCTGGCTGCGACGCATCAGGTTGCCCGTCCGGTGACCACCCCGCCGAGCACACCACGGCCCGACCGGATGGCAGGCACATTCGCCGCAGCCTCGGTGGATCTGCCACGTCGCTGGTGAGGTGACTCGGTACACCAACCCAGCCTCGATGTACTGCCCTTCTCGAAACCGGTCACTGACCGCTTATACACAAGGGTGCAAGTGCCTCACGAAGGCTGATGCCGGGGCACCGGGTCTGTGGGAGCGCAAGGACTTCGTGGTGCGAGCGTGGCATGGTCGCGATCACACAGCCGGTTCGGGGACTGGCCGGCTGCCCGGGAAAGGGCGGCTCTGGAAACATCGAGGCCCGTGGTACGAGAAGTAGTGTGGGAGCGGCGAGACGAGTCCCTGATCGCACCGATTCCCGAAGACGGGTGATCCTCATGACCGGCTCCGATGCGCGGCCTGTTTCCCGGCATCTGCCCAGTGGTGTTCACGAGGCCGTGCAGCCGGGGTGTGCGCTGCTTCGGCTGGAGACCACGGAGGCACGTGAGGGTGTCCTCGATGGTGCGTGGTGGCCGCGGTCGCGCGACATCGGTGCCGAGCTGCCCGCGCTGCTGAGCGCCCTCACCGGCCACCTCGGCCCCGTCACGCGCGTCGGGCTGGACGTCGCGGCCTGGGAAGGGCTCCCGACGCGGATCGTCGTCGAGGACCGGGTGGTGCGCATCGACTCTTTTCCGGTGGGCGACGACACCGTCCTGATCACTCGCGGCGATCAGGACATCTTCTCGTTGCTGGTGGTTCCGCCGGACGCGGCACCCGAGGCCGCCCGCGCCGCGATGGCTCAGGCCGTCCGGGCCGACAACGTCACCCGGGCGGAACAGATCCTCATCGACACCGGAAGCGCACAGGTGCCGCCGGACTGAGAGCGAGCCGTGGGCGGCGGAGCGACACCGGACGACACCGGTGAGGTCAGCCGCGCCACTCCACCAGGAGCAGCGTCGCGTCGTCCGTGGTGTGTCCGCCCCGCGCCCGCTTGAGCGCGTGGGACAAGGAGCGCGCCACCGTCCGGATCCCGCGGCCGGTTCTCTCCAACTGGTCCACCCAGCTGATCAGTTGGGTCTCTCCGAACTGATCTTCACCCGTCGCGTGTTCCTCGATCAATCCGTCGGTGAAGCAGAGGAGGCGGTCCCCTGGCTCGAGCTTCATCTCGCACATCTGCGGCTCGGGACCGCCGAAGCCGACAGGGAGGGTCGTCGGACCGGTCAGCCGGAGGGCGACACGATGATCACGGACGACCATCGGTGACGGGTGCCCGGCGTTGACCCACTGAAGATGTCCCGTCGTGGTGTCCAGTTGCAGCATCTGCGCGGTCACGAAGTGCTCGGGGCCGAACTGGTCCGCCACAGCGCGGTCCATGAAGTCGTAGATCTCCGGCAGTCCGGTGCCGGCGCGGCGGGCGTGGCGGTAGGCACCGATGGCCACGGTGGCCATCGTGGCCGCGTCCAGGCCGTGGCCCATCGCGTCGATCATGGCCACGTGCAGGACGTCTCCGTTTAGGGCGTAGTCGAAGCTGTCCCCCGCCACGTTATAGGCGGGTTCCAGGATCCCGGCCACGGCGACCCGAGGCATGATCATCGCCAGCGGTGGCAGCAGGGACCACTGGATCTCCGCGGCGATGCTCATCGGTTCACCGCGTCGGACACCGAAGAAGAGGTCGGAGTAGCCGTGCTTGGTCACCAGCAGGTCGGCCACCAGGCTGGCGAGCCTGCGCAGGATACGGCGGTCGTGGTCATCGACGCCGTCAAACGTCACTGCCATGACCCCGACCTGGTCTCCGCCGTCCAGCAGCGGCAGGTGGACCCGCACGCCGTCGTCTTCGGGCAGCTCGACGGGGTGAGAGTCGAGAAAACAGCGGCCCGCCTCGGAGTCGTCGATCACCTGCGGTTCGCCCTCCGTGAGGCCGTCGCCGGGCAGGGGTACCAGCAGCAGTTGTCCGTAGTCCTGCAGCAGCACCTGCGGTCGGCGGCCCCCGAGCCGCTCCATTACGTCGGCGACCAAAGGCCCGATGAGATGGGGCGGCAGTTCGTGCGCGCGATCGAGGACCTCGCCCAGCAGAGCTTCCCCGAAGCTCTCGGAGCGGTCCGGGCGCCGTCCGGTCGTCATCCACTCACCCGCCACGGGCCGGGCCGGCCAGGGGGCGGGCTGGGACGACGCAGGGTCTGCCGGTGTCATCGCTCCATCGAGGGGTCGTAGACGCCCGGATCGGCCGGGCATGTGGGCCCGACCGGATGGGGCTCCTCATCTGAGTCCGGCTCCTCCTTCCGACTCCCATGTGTCCTGGCCGTCGGGGCCGCACTCGGCGAGTGCGAGCAGGCGCGGAGCCGACAGCGAGTTCCCGGGGGCGGCGGCAGCGATCAGCAGCTTGGCAGCCGTTCCGGCCGGCTCGTCCGGTGGGATCACCAGCAGTTCCCAGCGCCCCACGGTGCCGCAGTCCACGGTGATGGCATGCGCCTCGGCGGCGAGGTCGGTCAGGACCACCTCGATCACATGCGCGGGCGCCATCACCTTCTGCGGGGCATCCGGCCAGGCGGCGGTCCCCACGGTGACATGGGTGACGGTGCCGACGCCCGGGTCCAAGGAGCCGACCAGCGCGGGCAGCTCCAGTTCCAGTTCGGCGCAGCGTGGCCACCACGCCCCGTCCAGAGGGCCGTGGCTGGCGTCCCGCGTGAGTCGCAGCCGGGGCAAGGGCATCCGGTAGGTGTGTCCGTCACCTGGTGCCGGACCTTCGGAGGGCTTGGTGATGGCGTCCATGGTGCGATCCCGTCCCAGGCGGCCTCCGGCTGCCGGTGTCTGTCACTCGCCGGGAACGGCGCCGCCGTGGTCGTGCGCCCGAAAAGCTCTCGGTACGTGCCAGGCTACTCCGGCCGTGGCGGACGGCGCGGCGCGCAGCGGTCGCGCGGAGATATACCCGTACGGCCGACGACGGGTGGTGTGACCGCCGCGGCCGGCACGAACGCCGGCTCATCGCCCCTCCGTCACATCATCGGCGTACCGGGGACAGCCCCTCGGCGGGCAGGCTCAACACGCAGGGGGCGACGGGGCCGGGCAGCCCGACGACCTCACCCAGGTTCTGCCAGCCCCAGGACGAGAAGGCGGCTTGTCCTGCCAGGTCAGCAGGGTGCAGCAGGGTGACCCCGAGGGAGGAGTGCAGTTCTGTGAGCAGACGCTGTTGCAAGCGGTGGGCGATATCGCGGTGCTGAGCGTGCGGATGGGCCACGACCAGGGTGAGGACAACGAACCGCGCGCGGGAGGTGAACCGCTGGATGGTCTCCTGGAGCGTTCCGTCGAACCCCCGCCGGCCGGGGCCGTCAGGGCCCACCGGAAAACCGAAGGCGCAACCGACCAGCACCGTAGTCTCGGCGACCAGCAGCGCGAAGCCGGGGCGGTGGGCCATGACCGCCAAGCGGCGCAGGAAGTCTCCACGGTCGTGGTAAGCGTCGCAGGGGGTGCCCGTGACGGACGCCGCAGCCAGGTCCGCGATGTCCTCGCGCATGCCTTCGACCTGCCAGCGGGTCAGCCGGCGAAGGCGGATCGCCTCCTTGAGGACCGGCTGGTCCGCCCGACGAACGGGGTCCTCGGGCATCCCCGTCACGGTACTCATGAGGTCGCCGGGTACGGCGGGCGGCACGGGGCTCACCGGAGCCGCAAGGAGCAGCGAAGCAGATCCGGTGACAGCGAGGAGCTGGGTGATCTGCGCGCACGGGTGGTGCAGCCGCAGGGAGGCATGAACCCGGCCGGCCCGCCGAGACGCCGACAGGAGGACGTCCAAGCCCCTGGCGTCGCAGGCACCGACCGTGGTCAGGTCGATGTCGATCACAGTGACACCGTCCAGCAGACACTGCTCCAGTGCGGCCCGCAGCAGTGGCGTCGTGGCCGGTCCGATGTCACCGGCAAGTGTGACGAGCGTCCGCTCCCCGCGGTTTCGCCGACGGATGTCCAGCCGGGAAAAGGCCATCACGCTTCCCCTCGGCCAGGGCGTGGACCAGCGCGGGTACTCAGCGTGGCCCCAGCCAGGGTGAGCCCCCGCGGAGTTGCTTCGACCACGGCGGACATGATGCCGACCCGTCTTCGCGCCGACCACTGGGACGGCCCGGGGTCCGTCTCTCACCGAGGACGACCCCGGCGTGGCGGCCGGAGCGCGTGATGCCCTCGGTACCTCAACCGTACGTCGCCCGCAGCCGGAGCGGCCGCGGGCGAGGGTGCCAGGAGTAGGGTGAAGAGAGTCGAGGGTACTTCGTACACCGGTGGCATGGCTGGTCTCGTCCTCGGCGCGCGGCACGGTTGGAGCCGCGTGACCATACGGGCTGTTTCCGGCCCGGGACAGGTTCCCCGATGACCACCGAATCCCTGCACTCACTGTACTCATCGCTGACCGTGGACGCTCCAGATGCCCCTCCCATCGAGGGCAGGGTCGAGGTCCGCATCGTCTCCATGGACGCCGAAGCGGCCCGGCACGTCGCGGACGCTCTCCGGCTGCTGTTCGCCGCGGGCGAGCAACGCAGTTACCCGGCGTTCTCGTCGGGGAGAGGGACGCGTCTGCACCTCACGCTCGACCCCGAGCGGGGCGCCGGCCCGCTCCGCTCCTGGCTGGAGGCCAGCAGGCCGCAGGTCGACCGGACGCATCCGGGCGAGACGGCACAATGCGTGTGACCGCCGCGCGGCCCGTCGCCCGCCGACCTCCGACCGCGGCGGGCCCCCGCCCCTGCCTCTCCAAGAGTCCTCATGACCACCGTGCGACCCCACCCTTTCGTTCACCCGCCTTCCGCCCGGCTCCGGGAGCAGCGGGGGGAGGTTGCGCATCGCAGAAACGATGCACTTCGGCAGGCGCCACCCTTCCGGCGACCAACTTGGCGACAGCGTCGTACCGTCATCAGCACATGGCCAGCGACCGTGACCGGGTCATCGCCGACCGGCTCGGGGCCATGATCGGGGGTACTGGGGGAGCGGCTTCGGACTCCTCCGGAGGGGGTGCTGAGCGGACGTAGCGGCACGCGTGTGGGCACGGCGCCTGGAACGGCGAAGGGCCCCGCGGCACGGTCTGTGGATAGCCGAACTGGCGGCGCTGTAAGGGCTTTGGACGCCCATGGGCTCGGCGAGCCGGTCCTCGACGTATCCGGCGAAAGCACCACCGACGGCGAACGTGGCCTGCTGGGCGTCGCGTTCGAGGAGCAGGGCCACGGTCGAGTGTCGGAGGTCGTGGAAGTGAATGCGGCGGGGGCTTTGCCCGGCTGAGGAGTCGGCCGAAGTGACGGGTGAGGCTGGCGGGGTCGAGAGGGCCGCCGTTCGGGGTGGTGAAGACGAACCCGCTGCCCCTCCAGCCCGTCCCGACGTTCGTCTTGCTGGCGTTCCCAGTGACTCTTGAGCGAGTAGACGCACTCGGTGGGCAGGGCGATGCGGCGCTGCCGATGTAGGCCGAGCGGATGCTGTCCTCGCAGTCGTCCCACGTACCGGGAGTTTGGAAGAGGCCGAGCCTGACATAGACCTTCCCAGCGACGATCAGGAGGCTCCCGACGTCTCCGGCGACGAGCCCGAGGCGTCCCGATGTTCCCGATGAGCGAGCTGCCTGACGGCGCGTTCCCAGAAGGTTCCCAGCACCCATGAGAAGGGCCCTCCGCGATCTCCGCGGAGGGCCCTTCTCGTGTCCACACAGGCTCTGAACTGGTGTTTCTCTGTGCCCCCGGCAGGATTCGAACCTGCGACACCCGCTTTAGGAGTTCGATCACTCCTCGGTACCACCAGGGAACCACTCGGTCACACTGGCCATGTCGGACTGCCTAAGAGTGCTGGCGTCCGGCGCCGTTGATGTCACTTATGGATGTCAGGGCGGCCTAACTGCGCACGCTCGCTGGCACGATGGTCCCGTGGTTGACCTGGAGCGCATCGCGGCAGAGATCATGGCGTACTACCGAGCACTCGACGAGAGCGCCACCCTGCGGCATCACTTCCGCCACGCTGACGAAGAAGGCGGCCTCTGGTACATCGAGGCCGTACCCGACCGCGGCGAGTTGATCGTCATCAAGCAGGCCGAGCTGACCTCGGCCGGCCAGCTCCACCGGTACAGCTGGGAGCACCTGGAGGACGAGCACGGCGGCCTGACAGACCAAGCGATCGATCCTGAGGCGGATCCGCTGGAACCCATCCCGGCCGGGGAGTTCCAGCGGATATGGAATCGCTGAGCGCGCTGGACAACCACCTTAGGAGAGAAGCGGGGGGAGTAAGGACGCTGACCTGGAGCTTCGATACCTGGTCAGGCCGCCGAGAACTCGACCGCGAGACACCCCCGTTGACCGTGGCTGACCCCTGCATCTGGCACGACAGTGGCACGAACCTCAGCCGACGACAGCCAGCCACGACGGTGGGTGCGTCGACCGACCACGACCGTCGCGCTGTCGGCGTAGGTTTACACCATGGAGTCCGGCGCAACCGCCTACGGCAGGTTCGATTTGGCGCGGGATCGTAGGCAACGCGTTGCCAAAGCTGGCGCAAGTGCCTGAGCTCGTAAGCGCGCCCGGCATCCGAATCCTCTGTTTGAGCCAGCCATCGTCTAGCCGGAACTGCATCGGCCACGGTCGGTTAGCCCCACGAGCACCTCATGCCCCATACGATTTCCCCTAGTATCTGTCAAATCAGATTAAAGGGGTGAAGGTAATAAACCGGATCTCCCATGCAGTCGACGATCTAGCGTGCTACCCATAGGAGCAAGGCCGCCGACTAACGTTTCGGAGAAAGCATGCTTCTCGACGATCTCTGCGAATTGCTGCCAACGTCGCCCAGCTGGTACGGCTTGGAAAGCAATGACTATGGGATGAGGGAAGGCATAGAGCCGAATTTAGATTATGAGGTTCCTGAAGTTCGAGAAAAGCAAAACCCTGCTCCACTGACTCCAGTTCTCATGTTGATCACGGCCCCTGCTGCCGTCGGGAAAAGCACAGCAGCGGAATATATGAGCAATAAACTCAAATGCCCCATCCTCGACCTGTCCCGTCTCCAAGTTGGAGATGGGACTGTGGACGGCATGCCAGCCAGATCTTTTGGTATCAGGAAGAATGCCCGGTACCAAGAGGCTTTACTGGAAAGCAAGGCTACTCTCATCGTAGACGCGTTGGATGAAGCGGAGGTGCGATCTGGGCAGGCGAATTTTCGGGCATTCGTGCGCGGGCTTGCTGGTGCAGCATCGCAGATTGTCGGCGGTCGGCCGTCCCTCGTGGTCCTTTCTAGAGCTGAAAGCTCACGTGTCATCCAGGAAATTTTTGATGAGCGGAAATTGCCATACTGCCATTTTGAAATCCGTCCTTTCGGCAAGGAGCAGTCTGAGCGGTACCTCGAAAGGAAGGTCACGGATGTTTATCAAAATCAAGAGAAGGAGCCGCTACATCTCAAGCATTCACGCCCATACGGCAAAGAGAGGGACAGTCTATTCACAGTTCTCGCGTCGGCTATCACGCCAAAGCGGGAAGGCTTTTGGGAAGAACCCGATGTGCGTGATTTCCTTGGATACGCCCCTGTTTTGGACGTTGCTGCTGAATACCTTGCTGTGGACAACTTCGCTAACCTCGGAAACTCGGCAATCGGTTCGACCAGCCGCGAGGGGTTCGTGCATTGGGACCTCGTCGCAAGCGTAATTGATCAGCTGCTTGCGCGAGAGCAATCAAAATTCGTCGCCCAGTTTCAAGAGGTTGAAGAGTTTCAGAGGCACGGAAGTTCAGCGCTCCTGTCTGTTCTCTATACCCCAGAGGAGCAGTGCGCTCGATTGCTGGACTACGTCGAAGGCATGCAACTCGATTTGAATCTACCCGCCAGCCTGCCTGTGAACCTGCGTGAAAGTTATGAAACTGCCGCTGATACGCAGTTGTCTAATCATCCATTTTTGAGGGGAGAGGGATGGTTCAACGTAATCTTCAGAGACTACGTGACTGCGCGAGCGCAACTGAGTCCCTCCACTTCGCTGGAGGCAGCCAAGAGAATCCGATCAAATATCCTATCTTCAGACTGGAAGCATTCCCCGATGTACGGGTTTTTTTCGCACAGTCTAGGTAAGTCAACTTCGAGCGAAAAGTCTGCGTGCCATTCGGAGGATCTAGGGGCACTCTATGAGTCCTTTAAATCTGCCTGTGAGGTTGGCGATAGACTGCTGACATCCATCGGTAGAGCAGGAAACAGGTTGGCTGCTTACTTCTCCATCGTGCGGGGAGGTAGTGCTAGCGCGGCTCCATTGCAGTTCCTCACGCACGAGGGGACAGTAAGTATCGCATTTCCGCGCGAGCTGAGTTATGCCAACATTTGGGATGTCCCTGAAGTGATTTTGGGAGGAGATCGGCCGTCATTCAAGTTCGGATCGAGTGTCTATATTTCCTGTGCAGACCTAATGGTTGCAGCCCGTGAGCTGCAAGCGTACGTCGACAGGGGAGAAACCCCTGTAGTTTTGAACGTTCGATCGCTGATTAGCGAGCATGTCAAGATTCAGGGAGAATCTTCCGATGTGATCCTGTTGTGCGACGATCACCTGTCTTTTCCGTGGTCTAAGTACCAGCGACGGCTCGATCTAGGCGGTTTAGCTGCCGACGCCCGGGAACAAGGTGCGCTTTACTTGGAATTTCGCCGGATTGTTCTCCGGTTTAAGGATGCGAAAGACGGAGAGGCTGCTGTCTATCAGCCGATGATGGATAATCTGGTTGTTGGTTCAAATAAGAGGGCCAGGACAGTCCTGGATTATCTCCAAGAAATCGGCTGCGTGAAACTGGCCAGGAGTATGTATTTGCTCGACTTGGCAAGCTTCGCAAAGCTTGGGGTTTCGCGGTCGCAGCTCCGCGACCTGGAGAATGCGGAAGCTATGGGAAGGATCTCTAAAGATATCCTCCGCTTCGCCAAGCGGAAATCCTGAAGTATTTTCTGTTGAGAGAGTACTGAGGTGGAAGTGGGTCCCCTTCCACCTCAGTTAAGCGGACGCGCAACGATTCAATCGTCGCCTAATTCCCCTTCTGGTTTTGGACTTTTTGGTGGGTCAGCATCTGCAGCTCACCGGGCACCTCAAACAGGTTCCTTAGGAGCTGTATCGTGAACCGGAGGACTCTCTCGGCAGCCTCTTGGCCGACGCGTTCATCGTTTGCGTGAGCACCAAGGTTACCGATTACACGAATGTGGTGCAGGGCGGGCGCGAAGCTCTTGGTTACGTGTCCATCAGAGATCAGTTTCTCGATACTTTTCACGAGAGCTTTTTCGCTAATCTGAAAATGCGCTGCTGCAGCTTCGAGTGTCCTCCTGAGTTGCACGGCTGCGGCATCGGGTTCCCCGATGCTAAGAACGCGAATTGCGCCCATGAGGTATTGCTCGACATCCTTAGGT
Organism: Streptomyces sp. NPDC006012; assembly: GCF_042871185.1. Lineage (NCBI taxonomy): Bacteria > Bacillati > Actinomycetota > Actinomycetes > Kitasatosporales > Streptomycetaceae > Streptomyces > Streptomyces sp. NPDC006012. The sequence goes on along the minus strand of NZ_JBIAIE010000018.1, from coordinate 140,691 downwards.
AGGTGTTTAATCCCTACCGATTCCTCCAATCCTGTCGGCACGGACAGGAAGACTGTATCGCTTTCATCGTGCGGATTGCTGTGTTCGAGCAGGGTGGCACCCCCACAACTCGGGCACCCAAGAGTTGCCCAATAACGGGCGGCACCTGTTCTAGTTGAAAACTCCTGCTCGGTGTGGGCTACGGTAAGGCGCGTATTACGTAATCCGCACCAGGGGCAATCGCGAAAGGAGTGTTTATCATTCCAAGCCATGAGCTGATACTATCGGGATGGGCAGTTCGTGGTGCGTTTTCCTGCAAAGGGCTGTGGAGCCGGCCGGGCTGGAGCGGGGCGGAGACAGGAGCGCAGGCCCGGCCGGGGGCCGGGCCGCGCGCGGGGAGCGGAGCGAGCCGCCTTGAACCAGTAGAGAAAGTTGTAACTCAGTCGGTTGGCTGGGGCTTGAAGTCGTACGCGCACGCTGGGAGTTCAGCGCCCTGGCGGTGTGCGAGAGGTACGAAGCGCACGGGTCGGATCGTCCAGGTGATGCGGGTGCTGGCCTGGGTGACTGACACGGTGCAGGGCTTGGCACGCAGGAGGGCTCTCCTTGTCTCGATGCGGCCGTTGTACAGCCATTCCCAGGCTTCTTCGGATGCGTCGGGATCGAGCGCCGGTGAAATCGTGCGGAGCGTGACCGCGACCCATCTGTCCGCCTGGGATGCCGAGTAGGCGTCGAAGGATGCCCGGAGTGCCGGCGGCCTTCCCTCCGTGAGGCCTTCGGTCCAGCACTCGCACCAGTAGCCGCGCATGGTTCCCCTCACGATGCCGCTCCTCGGGGGTAGGCCACGAGCACGTAGCGCGTGTTCTCGTCGTGCAGGGTGAGTTGGTAGGCCGTTCCCAAGGCGAGATGCGCAAGGGCTCGTTCGTGCTCCGTCTCGTCGGTGAGCCAGTGGCGGCCTGGCTGTGCGTACGCCATGTCGAGCTGGTCCGTGATGCGCCTCGTGCGTTTCAGCAGCCAGCGCAGTGCCAGGCGGGGGGGGCTTGCGGCGTCGTGCTCTCCCAGCGTGATGGGACGGACCTCGTGCAGAGGGTAGGCGGCGGCCCAGCACTGGTATGGGGAGCGCTGTCCGTCTGCGGCCAACTCTTCAGCTGTGGTCGATGTCAGCACGTGCCTTCTCCCATGCTGGGTTGCGTGAAGAGTTCCGCGGTGACCGTGTAGCCGCCGTGGCTGTTGCGGACCACGACCCGGTGGGCGATGGCGCTGACCAGGCCCAGTCCCCGGCCGTGCTCGGCGTCGGCGTCTTCGGCCTGGTCCTCGACTTTTGGGGCCGTTGCGGTGCCTCCGTCGTCGGTGACGGAGAGGGCGATCACCTGTGGGGAGACGGCAAGGGCGAGGTGGAAGCGGCCGGATTCCAGACCGCTGGCCGTGTGGAGGATCGCGTTTGCGCTCAGTTCGCTCACGATCAGTTCGGCGTCTTCGGCTAAGGGTGATCCGCGCAGGATGTCCCGGGTCCAGCGGCGGGCCCGGCTGACCTCTTCCGGGAATCCTGGGCAAGTGAGCCCCCAGACCCGAGTCGTACTCGTATACTCGTGCATACAAGTTCCTTCGTGCTGGTAGGCCGCCATGTGCAGCGGGTTCGGGTTAGACGAGTTTCACGCCGTCGTGGGCGCGGATGGCCGGCGGAGTCGTTGCGTCGAGTGCGTCGATGACGCGGATCGCGTATGCCTCGTCGGCAAGCTCGGTGACCTCTTCGCGGGTGGCCCAGCGCAGGGCGCGGGTCTCGTCACCGGTGGTGGGCACGCCGTCGGCGGCCTGGCAGCGGAAGACCAGGGAGACGATCAGGCCCGTCATGTTCTTGTAGACGCCGGTCAGGGTCGCCGGAAGCGTGATCTTGATGCCGGTCTCTTCGAGGACTTCGCGCTGGAGGGCTTCGGGGATGGTCTCCTCGCGTTCGAGGACACCGCCCGGGGGTTCCCAGTGGCCGTTGTCGCGGCGCTGGATCAGGAGGGCCCGGCCCTGGCCGTCGACGACGACCCCGGCGACGCTCACGGAGTGCGGGCGTTCTGTACTCACGTTCCTCGGCCCTCTCGGATGGCTAGTCTTTCCACCGTAGCAACAACACTCGCCCACTCGTCTAGATACCTAAAGGAGTACACACTGTGAGCCCTCTTTCCTCCGGCCTCCTCGGCGCTCTCGACCCCACGAGCGATCGTGCGGTTTTCCGGCAGATCGCCGACCAGTTGCGCGAGGCCATCGACCGCGGGCGGTTCAGGGAGGGCGAGAAGCTGCCTTCCGAGGCTGATCTTGTCGAGCACTACGGGGTTTCCCGGATGACGGTCCGCAACTCCTTTTCCATCCTCCAGGGTGAGGGCTTGGTGCACGCCGAGCACGGCAAGGGCGTGTTCGTGCGGCCACGTCCCCCGGTGCGGCGGCTTGCCTCGGACCGGTTCGCCCGGCGGCACCGGGAGCAGGGGAAGTCCGCGTTCATTGTGGAGGCAGACGCGGCCGGCAGTCACCCGCAGGTCGACAGCCTGGAGGTCAAGGAGGAGAAGGCGAGTCAGGACGTCTCCGCCCGGCTCGGTTCCGTGCGGCGGGTGCTGGCCCGTCGGCGGCGGTATCTGCTGGACGGGCGGCCGGTGGAGTTCGCCACGTCGTATCTGCCGCTCGATATTGCACGGGGCACGCCGATCGCTGAGCCCAACCCCGGTCCCGGCGGTATCTACGGCCGGCTTGAGGAGCTGGGGCACCGGCTCGACCACTTCGAGGAGGAGATCCGGGCCCGGATGCCCTCGCCCGCTGAGGTCAAGACGCTTCGGCTGGCTTCCGGCGTGCCCGTGATCCATCTGATCCGGACCGCCTTCGATGCCGAGGGGCGGGCTGTGGAGGTCTGCGACACGGTGATGGCGGCGGACGCGTACGTGCTGTCGTACCAGCTTCCGGCGACCTGATCGTCCTGGTTTGCGGTGGTGCGCGGGGACGTCTTTCCGAACTCGTACACGCCGACATGCATACTCGTATAGACGAGTGGGCAACCCGTGTGGCAAGGTGGTCCACGCGAACCCGGGAGATCGGGTTCGCAGGACGACTCTTGTATAGACGAGTAGATGGGAAAGTGCTTTGCGTACCATCCGTGTTGAGACCTCCGCCGCGACGATCCTGCTCACCGAGGCTCCCGAGCCGAAGGTCCGCGACCGTCAGACCGGCGAGATCGCCAAGGATGCGAACAGCGGTGAGGCCCTGATGACGATCGGCGTCGTCTACATCGAGGACGGCGAATCGTCGCTGGTCAAGGTCACGGTCCCGGAGGGCGGTATCTCGGAGGGGCTGGCCCTCGGGGCGCCGGTCTCGCTGCCGGGGCTGGTGGCCCGGCCGTGGGAGTCCGTGTTCAACGGGCAGCAGCGGCACGGCATCGCCTACCGGGCTGCCGCCGTGACTCCGGCCGCGTTCCCGGCCGCCTCGGGGGCCGCTGCCTGATGGCCGACCTGACAACGCTTCTGGAGGTGGGTGGTCCCCTCGTCGCGCTCGGTGGCGGGGCCGCCTACACCCGGGCCCAGCACCCGGGCGTCTACTGGTCCACCATCGGTTTGCCGATATCCACGGTCCGGCTGCTCGGCTCGTACACCTCGGCCATGGAGGCATGCGGGCTGACCGTGGCGCCGTCCCGGCTGCGGGCGTGGGCGGTCAAGGCCACCACCCGGCGTGAGGTCCGTCCCGTTCCGCCCCGCCGGGGGATCATCCGGCCCACGTCGCCCGGGCTGCGGCTTCGTCTCCGGCTCACTCCCGGACAGGAACCGGCAGACGTCGCCGCCTCGGCTGAGCGGCTGCGGCACGCCTGGGGAGTGCACGCCGTCTACGTCACGACCATCAAGCCGGGCGTGGTCGAACTGCGGCTCGTCGGCTTCGACGTCCTGCGCAAGGTCCGGATGCCACGCAAGGTCGAGGCCGGGTTTCTCAAGGTGCCGGTGGCACTGCGGGAAGACGCCACCCCCTTCCTACGCGACTACCGGACCGTCCCTCACCAACTGACCCTCGGCGCCACGCTCTCCGGCAAGTCCATGTACCTGCGCCATCTGATCGCAGAACTTGCCCGGCAACCGGTCGCCCTGGTCGGCATCGACTGCAAGCGGGGCGTGGAACTGGCCCCGTTCGCCGCCCGGCTGTCTGCCCTGGCCACCGACCCTAATCAGGCGGCGGACCTGCTGCCCGTGCTCGTGAGGGAAATGGAGGACCGATACGACCTGATCAAGGCCCGGCAGGGCATCGCCCCGGACACCCCGGAAGAAGAGATCACCTCCGATATCTGGGGCCTGCCCGAGAACGAACGCCCGGTTCCCGTCGTGCTGTTCGTCGACGAGGTGGCCGAACTCTTCCTCGTCGCCACGCGCAAGGACGAGGAACGGCGGGACGAGATGGTCACCCAGCTCATCCGCCTCGCCCAGCTCGGCCGCGCCGCCGGCATCTACCTGGAGGTCTGCGGGCAGCGCTTCGGCGCCGAACTGGGCAAGGGCGCAACCATGCTCCGGGCCCAGCTCACCGGCCGGGTCTGCCACCGCGTCAACGACGAAGCATCCGCCAAGATGGCGCTCGGCGACATCGCACCCGAAGCCGTCTACGCCGCCTGCGCCATCGCCCCCGAACGGCCCGGCCTCGCCGTCGCCGGTGACACCTCCGGCGGCTGGTCCCGCATCCGCACGCCGTACCTGTCCCTCGGCGACGCCGCCGAGATCTGCCGCGCATCGGCGCACCTGGTGCCCGACCTACCCGCGCTCAAGCCCTTCCGGCCCGACGTGCCCGAACGGCCGGTCGAGACACCGGCCCCGGTCGTCAAGCCGCGACCGGTAACCGACTGACCATCGCTCCCTCACCTCGGTCGGCGTGACCGTCTCACGCCACGTCCCTACCCCTCCCATGCCTGAACCCGGAAGGAGTCGCATCGTGCGCGCCCAACTGGCCCGTGTGGACGCGGTGCTCGTCCAGGCGGTCATTGCCGCAGCGCTGTCCTTCGCCCATCTGCACGACATCGCCTCGGCGGCCGGGCAGGACGGATGGAAAGCGTGGGCCTACCCGATCAGCGTTGACCTGCTGCTGGTCGCCGCCTGGCGTCGGCTGCGGTCCGGTGACGCGAAAGCGGCCGGGTGGTCATGGTTCGTCATCGCGCTCACTGCCTCTCTCGGCGCGAACGTCGCCACGGCCGGACTGCTCGACATGCACCAGGCGCCGGCATGGCTACGAATCCTCGTCGCGGGCTGGCCCGCGGTCGCCTTCCTCGGCGGAACCCTCCTCGCCCACTCCGCGCCGACGGCCATCGCCGGTTCCGAGGAAGTTGAGGACCAGGAGGAGGCGCCTGAACCTTCGCCCGAGCCTCCGCCACACCCCGCGGCCATAGAGACACCACCCGAGCGTCCCGCCGTCCCCGTCCCGGCCGCCCTCGTCGAGCACGCCCGCAAGGTCGCCAACCAACACCAGGCCCGTACCGGAACCCCCATCGACACCCCGACCCTCCGCGCCCGGCTCGGCGTACCTGAGCCTCTGGCCGAAGCCATCGCCGCCCAACTCGCCTGAAGAAGGGGAACATGCCGCACTTCAACTTCGACACGGCCGCCGACTACCTCGACGCCGCCCGTCAGATGGCTGCCACCGGCCGCCCGGCGCTGGCGCGACTGCTGGCCGAAGAAGCTGCCGACCGCGCCTCGGACCCCGCCGAAGCCGCCCGTATCCTGCACGACTTCCCTGGCTCCAGCCTGCGACAGGAGTACTGACCATGACTGCCAACCGCCGCTTCCGCCACGTCACCCGCATCGGCCCCGTCCAGGTCGGCACCGCCTACGACAACCGAGGACGCGAGAAGCACACCGCCGCCTGCACCGCCCCGCGCTGCGGCTTCTCCGCCGACTACGACAGCCGCGCCGCCGCCGAACTCGCCGCCCGCACCCACCGTTGCCCCGTCCGCTGAAAGGACCTGCCCCACTGTGACCGTCAGCCTGCCGCTCGTCTTCGTCCTCGGCCTCTTCGCCTGGGGAGCGGTCAAGTTCCTCGGCGTCCGCGTCTGGGTCGTCGTCCTGATCGCCCTCTTCGGCTTCTGGCTCTCGCGCACCTTCCTGGCCCCGGCCATCGAGTCCGGCACGCGTTCCGGCGTGACCGTCATAAACGGCACACATAACTAGACGAGTAGATGAGAGAAGGTTCGCCGTGTTCCTGCCCAAGTACCCAGACAGCCCCGTGCCGCCGCCCATGCACACCCACACCCCGGCCGATCCGACGCCCGTACGCCGTGCGCTCCCGTCGGTTTCCGTCAGCACCGGCGCCGTTGCGGCCGTGATCACGGGTGGCGTGGTCCTCACCGCGCTCCTGGCCGCCGTCGCCGTCACGGCCATCTCCGTGGCGGTAGCCGCGGTGGTCCTGCGCTCCCTGCTCCGCGAGCACCACCGGCGCTGAACGGCGCCTGAGGCCCGGGGCGGCTCGATACCGCCAAGCATCCACTGCCCCGGGCCCATCCCTCTCGACCGAGCCAGTCAGAAGGAGAACGCCATCTTCACCCGCACCACCCCGGCCCCACTGCCGGACATTGCGAACCTGGCCTCACAGGGCACGCTCCCGGGTCTCCTCCAGCAGCTCTCCGGCCTCGGCGGCTGCACCCACCCGATCCGCCTCGACGGCCACCGCACCGAATACGACGTCGACACCCGGACCGGCGAGATCGGCCGCACCCTCCAGCACCTCGACTCGTCGGCTCTCCCGGCCGGACAGCTCCTCGTCCGCTGCAACAACCGCCGTACGACCCGTTGCCCGGCCTGTGCCGAGGTCTACCGTCGCGACACCTTCCACCTGATCACCTCCGGCCTGCGTGGCGGCAAGGGCATCCCGGAACACGTCGCCGCACACCCACGCGTCTTCGCCACCTTCACCGCGCCCAGTTTCGGCCCGGTGCACAACCGCCCGACCGGCCCGGCCGGGACTGTCCGCCCCTGCCGCTGCGGCGTTCCGCACGACCAGGAGGACGCCGCCCTTGGCACTCCGCTGGACCCTGACACGTACGACTACCGAAGCGGCTGTGCTCTGGAACGCGCACGCCGGGGCCCTGTGGCGGCGTTTCTCGACGTACCTCCGCCGAGAGGTCGCCAAGCGCGCGGGCCTCTCTCAACGCCGTTTCCGCGACCACGCGCGCGTGTCCTTCGCCAAGGTGGCCGAGTACCAGAAGAGGGGCGCTGTCCACTTCCATGCGGTCATCCGCCTGGACGGCCCCGGCGGGGGAGGCACTACGCCCCCGGTCTGGGCTACGGCTGAACTCCTCACCGACGCCATCCACGCCGCAGCAACCAAGGTCCACGTGGACGGCCCCGCCGTCGACGGCCGCACCCACACCTTCACCTTCGGCCGCCAACTCGACGTCCGCACCATCCGATCCGCCGACTTCAACGACGGCCAGGAGCTGACCGAACGAGCGGTGGCCGCGTACATCGCCAAGTACGCCACCAAGGGCGCGGAAACCGCGACAGGCGCCCTCGACCGCCCGCTCAAGTTCCTCGCCGAACTGGCCCAGCTCGATATCAGCGACCACGCCCGCCAACTGGTCCGAACCGCATGGACCCTCGGCGCCCGCAAGGACCTGGAAGATCTACGCCTCCGCGCCTGGGCGCACATGCTCGGTTTCCGCGGCCACTTCTCCACCAAGTCCCGCCGCTACTCCACCACCCTCGGCGCCCTCCGCGACGCCCGCGCCGACTGGCGCCGCGCCCAAGCCACGCCCGCACCCGAGGCCGACCCGGACACGACCCTCGTCCTCGCCCACTGGGTCTTCGCCGGAACCGGCCTCTCCGACGCCGAGGCCTGGCTTGCCGCGTCCCTCGAACCTGCCCCCGGAACGGAAGGAGAGCCGACCCGTGCATGACGACGAGCTGTTGACGGTGGCCGATGTGATGACCCGGCTGAAGCTCGGCCGCTCCACGGTCTACGACCTGATCCGCTCGCGCCGTCTGCCCTCGATCACCATCGGCCGGTGCCGTCGTATCCCGGCGCGGGCCGTCCACGACTACATCACCAACGAACTGGAGGCGGCTGCCTGATGGCCCAGCAACGCAAGCGGAACCCCAACGGGGCGGGGACCATCACCAAGCGCAAAGACGGCCGCTTCCAGTGCGCGGTCTACGTCCTCCAGCCGGACGGCACCCGCGCCCGCAAGTTCGCCTACGGCAAGACCTGGGCCGAATGCGACGCCAAGCGCCGCGAACTCCTCGACAAGGTCGACCAGGGCGTGCCCGTACCCACCAAGTCGGCCAAGCTCTCCGAGTGGCTGCCGTACTGGCTCGACAACGTGATCAAGCCGCGGCGCAAGCTCAGCACGTTCGACAAGTACGAGGCGCACGTCCGGCTCTACCTGGTGCTGCTCCTCGGCGTCAAACGGCTCGAATCCCTCGGCGTCGCCGACGTGCGCCGCTTCCTCGTCCGCTTGGAGAAGGAGACGACCGCAGCGACGGCCAAGGAGTCGCACCGAGTACTGCGGTCGGCGCTGTCCTCCGCCTGCCGCGAGGAACTGATCACGCGCAACGTCGCGAAGCTCGTCGAGCCGCCCCAGATCAAGGCACGGGAGCTGAGCCCGTGGACGCTGGACGAAACCCTCGACTTCCTTACCGCCGCTCGCAAAGATCCGCTCTACGCGGCCTTCGTGCTCGCCATCGCGATGGGCCTCCGCAGAGGAGAGATCATCGGTCTGCGGTGGTCGGACCTCGACCTCGAAAACCGCGTGCTCTACGTCCGTCAGCAGGTGCAGCGCCGCCGTGGCGTCTTGTACGACGACGACCCCAAGAGCCGCCGTCGCCGCGCCGTTCCGCTCCCCGCCCTCTGCATTGCGCCCCTCCGCTGGCACCGCATGCGGCAGGCGGCTGCCCGCGCGAAGGCGGGGGAGAAGTGGCAGGAGTCCGCTTACGTCTTCACCACCCGCACCGGCCGCCCGGTCGAGCCGCGCAACCTGTACCGCTCCTTCACTCGCATCGCCCAGTCCGCCGGCCTCCGTGTCATCCGCCTGCACGACGCTCGCCACGGCACGGCCACGCTCCTCAACGGCGGCCGGAGTCGCGCCCCGCGTCGTGATGGAGATCCTGGGTCACTCCCAGATCAGCATCACCATGGACGTGTACACGCACGTCGTCCAGGACACCCAGCGTGAGGCCATGAGCCACATGGACCGGCTGCTCAGGAAGAGGCGCCCCGGTCGTCAGTGATCGCCCGTGATCACCCGCGTTGATGTCAAAACTGGATGTCAAAGGCCCCGGACCAAGATCGGTCCGGGGCCTTTTGGCTGGTGCCCCCGGCAGGATTCGAACCTGCGACACCCGCTTTAGGAGAGCGGTGCTCTATCCCCTGAGCTACGAAGGCGGGGATCTGTCGGAAATTGTGTCTGGAATTCGCCCGAAGCTGGACGAACCTCATTCGCTTGCATCCCGACAGGTCTGCGGTAGCGCGGCCTGCGAGGGCTACGCCATCGCCGTCAGTGTAGCGGGTGGCCTGGTGGTGGCAGGTGACTCTTGGGCGGTGAAGCCGGCTGGGCTGGTCGGGCAGGTAGGTGCAGGTGGGCGGGCGGGGTGCGGCGGCGGCAAGTTGGTGGCGGGTTGCACTGAGCCACTTGACGGCGGTCGTGCGCTTGCGGGAGCGCGCAGCTCGATGCCGGTGCCCTGGGCCGCCTCGGCGAACTCGGCGTCGAACCGCTCGTTGCCGGGCGGCGGCCGAATCCGCCGGTCCGCGCGTGACGATGTCAGCCATGGGGCCCGAGGGTGGTGTTCCTCTCGGCGACGCCGCTCCGCGCGCTCGTCAGCTTGCCAGAATCGCACTCGCGACGACGTCGAGAAGGTGATCGGCACGTGGTGCGAACGAGGGCTGATCACCGAGCCACGCGAGCGCCGCTACCAGCGCAAACAGATCGGTGCCGTCGATGTCGGTCCGCGCTGTGCCCGCGGCCTGAGCACGGGCGAGGAGCCCCGTGCCGGCTGCGCGCATGGCGACGCACGAAGCATGGAGTGCGGACTCGGGTTCTTCGATGGCGGCCGCCATCAGCTCCGTGACGCCCCGGTACTCGTGTGCGACGGCGACGCAGTCGCGCAGCCATGAAACGAGAGCGTCTTCGGGCGAACTCGACGTTTCGAGTTCGCCTGCCCGTACCGTCAGCTCATCGAAGCTCGTGCGGAGCAGGGCGTCGAGCAGCGCCTCGCGGGTGGGGAAGTGGCGGAGCAGGGTGGCGAGTCCCATGTCGGCCCTGCGCGCGATGTCGCGCAGCGACGCCTCGGTGCCCTGCTCGGTGATGACGCTGCCCGCGACTGCGAGCAGGTGGTCACGGTTCTTCCTGGCGTCGGCCCGCATCTACCCCTCCTGTCTATCCGGATCGGTGGTCCACTTGACGATCCGGATCGGTGGTCCATATATTCGGATCAGCGGTCCGGATAAACGGATCACTGATCCAGTCAGCGTACCCCCAGGCAGGGGCAGGAGAAAACGATGCCAGCACGCACAATGAAGGCGATCCGGCTGCATGAGCACGGCGGCCCTGAGGTTCTGAGCTACGACGAGGTGCAGATTCCCGTGCCGGGGCCGGGTGAGGTGCTCGTCCGCGTTCACGCGGTCGGCATCAATCCTCCGGACTGGTACCTGCGCGACGGGCTGAGCAACATCCCCCCGGAGGTGCGGCCGAAGTTCGACCTGCCGGTGATCCCGGGGACGGACGTGTCGGGCGTCGTCGAGGCCGTCGCCGCGGACGTCGAGGACTTCTCCGTCGGTGACGAGGTCTACGGGCTCCTCCGTTTTCCCAGCTTCGACGGCCGGGCGTACGCCGAATACGTGGCCGCGCCCGCGTCGGACCTCGCGCGCAAGCCGGCCGGCATCGATCACGTCCACGCGGCCGGGGCGCCCATGTCCCTGCTGACGGCGTGGCAGTTCATGATCGAGCTCGGACACGATCACCCCTCGCCCTTCCAGGAAGCACGGCACATCCCGGTGGCCCTCGACGGGGCGACGGTGCTCGTCAACGGGGCTGCGGGCGGCGTGGGGCACTTCGGTCTGCAGCTGGCGAAGTGGAGGGGTGCACGGGTCATCGCGGTGGCGTCGGGCGCGCACGAAGCGTTCCTGCGCGAGCTGGGCGCCGACGAGTTCATCGACTACACCAAGAGCCGTCCCGAGGAACTCGTGAACGACGCCGACCTTGTTCTCGACGCCGTCGGCGGCAGTGAGAGCAGTCGCTTCCTGCGCGCGCTCAAGCGCGGAGGCGCCCTGTTCCCCGTGTTCTTCGGGGAGTACGACGAGGAAGAGGTCGCGAAGCTGGGCGTCACGGTCTCGGGCACCCAGGTCCGCTCGCACGGCCCGCAACTCGCCGAAGTGGGCCGCCTGCTCGACGCGGGCACGATCCGCGTGGCGATAGACAGCACGTTTGCGCTCGCGGACGCCCGGGCGGCGCACGAACGCGCCGCCCGGGGCCACATCCAGGGCAAGATCGTGCTCACGGCCGCTCAGTAACGAGCGGGCCGTTCCACAGGCGCGTCCGACGGTCACCCCGGGGCGCCGGCGGCCATCGGTTCGCCGCAGGAGATCACCGAGACGGTCGTATTCCTGATGCCCGACGACGCCGCGTACACCACGGTCCGGCACATCACCGCCACCGAAGACGGCGAGCCGGCGGCCTGACGGCAGAACGGTCGGTCGCGGGCCGGTGCGTGCCGCTGACGTCACGCACCGGCCCTCCCACCGCACGCTTCGCGGCCGCGTTCGCCGACCACGCCCCGTCTTTCACCCGAATCTCTCACCCGACAACCGAGCACGAGCGAGGTCTGACATGACGACAACCGCGGCTTTCGGCTGGGGAAGCAGCCACCTCAACGCAACGCCTGCGGGAGAGGTGAATCTCAACCCCGCAGAGCAACTCGCCGTCCAGCAGACGCTGGCGCGCTACGTCTTCGCCCTGGATCACGGGGATCTGGTGGCGTTGGAGGGCGTCCTGACCGAGGACGCCACCTGGACCGCCGTGATCGCCGACGAGGTCGAACAAGGCCCGTTCATCGGACGCGCGGCGATTCTCGACCTGGTGCGGGGTGCGACGGAAGCACAGACCGATCAGCGAAGGCACCACCTGACCAACATCTTCTTCCGCAGTGGGGACGCCGGCACCGCAGCGGTGTGGGCCTACCTGATGCTGACGACGAACGCAGGGGAGATCCCGGCCCTGGCCTCGACCGGCTTCTACACGTTCACGCTGCAGCACGCCGAAGGCGAGTGGCGTATCGCGAAGCTGCTCGTCGGTCTGGACAGCGCCGTGTGAAGCGCAGCGACCACCGAGACACCAAGGACGACACAAGGAGAGCGATATGACACGTCTCGGGGTAGTGGCGGAACCCGCCGGGGAGACCCGGGTGGCGGCGACGCCGAGCACAGTGAAGCAGCTGGCAGCACTCGGGTACGAGGTCGTGGTGGAGAAGGGCGCGGGCAGCGCCGCATCGTTCGCGGACGAGGCGTACGGCGAGGCCGGTGCCCGCATCATCGGTGCCGGCGAGGCATGGGCGAGCGATGTGGTGATCAAGGTCAACGCGCCCACCCAGGAGGAGATCTCGCGGCTGGCCGACGGAGCGACGGTGATCGGCATGCTCAGTCCGGCCCTGCGGCCCGACCTCGTCGAGTCGCTCGCCACGCGCCGCATCACGGCGCTGGCCGTGGACGCCGTACCGCGCATCTCCCGCGCCCAGTCGATGGACGTGCTCAGCTCGATGGCGAACATCGCCGGCTACCGGGCCGTCATCGAGGCGGCCGCCCAGTTCGGCCGGTTCTTCACCGGACAGGTGACCGCGGCCGGCAAGGTGCCCCCGGCCAAGGTGCTCGTGGCGGGCGCCGGCGTGGCGGGCCTGGCGGCGATCGGCGCGGCGAGCAGCCTCGGCGCGATCGTCCGCGCGACCGACCCCCGGCCCGAGGTGGCCGACCAGGTGAAGTCCATCGGCGGCGAGTACCTCAAGGTCGAGGTCGAGGAGGTGATGGAGTCCTCCGACGGCTACGCGAAGGCCACGAGCGAGGCGTACGACCGCCGGGCCACGGAGATCTACTCCGAGCAGGCCCGCGAGGCCGACATCATCATCACCACCGCCCTCATCCCGGGCCGCCCGGCACCGAGGCTGATCACGGCCGCGGACGTGGCGAGCATGAAATCGGGCAGCGTCATCGTCGACATGGCAGCCGCCCAGGGCGGCAACGTGGCGGGATCGGTCTCCGGCGAGCGAGTCGTCACCGACAACGGCCTGGTCATCCTCGGGTACACCGACCTGCCCGGACGCCTGCCCGCGCAGGCGTCCCAGCTCTACGGCACCAACCTGGTCAACCTGCTGAAGCTGCTGACGCCCGGCAAGGACGGCGAGCTGACCATCGACTTCGACGACGTGGTCCAGCGGTCCGTCACCGTCGTACGCGACGGTGACAAGACGTGGCCGCCGCCACCCGTACAGGTCTCCGCGGCTCCCCAGCCGACATCGACCGAACCGGCAGTGGGGCAGAAGACCACACACCGGGCCGTGAACAGCGGGCCGCGCCGCGGACGCAGAGCAGCCCTCCTCGCTGCCGGTTTCGCCGTGCTGTTCGGCGTCACCGCCACCGCCCCGGCCCCGCTGCCCCAGCACTTCACGGTCCTGGCCCTGTCGGTCGTGATCGGCTTCTACGTCATCGGAAAGGTGCAGCACGCCTTGCACACACCGTTGATGTCGGTGACGAACGCGATCTCCGGCGTCGTCTTCGTGGGCGCCGCGCTCCAGATCACCCAGGACGATCCGCCCGTCCAACTGCTCGCCTGCGCCGCGGTCCTGCTGGCCGGCGTCAACATCTTCGGCGGCTTCGCCGTCACACGCCGCACGCTCGCGATGTTCTCCACGGCCGAGCGGACCGCCCGCTGACCGCGACGCGGCAGGCACACACCACGCAATTCAAGGAAATCGAGCTGTGTCCGACACTGTTCCCGGTCTGCTGACCGCAGCATCCGCCGCAGGCGCGGCCTACCTGGTCGCTGCCCTGCTGTTCATCCTGAGCCTCGCCGGCCTCAGCAACCACGAGACCTCCCGCTCCGGTGTCACCTACGGCATCTCGGGCATGGCCACCGCGCTCGCCGCCACAGTCTGGCTCTCCTACGACCAAGGCTCCGCACCAGCCCGGACGCCGGGCATCGTGCTGCTGACGACCGCGGTGCTCATCGGCGCGGGCATCGGAATCTGGCGTGCCCGCGTGGTGGAGATGACGGGGATGCCCCAACTCATCGCGCTGCTGCACAGCTTCGTCGCGCCACCGCCGTCCTGGTCGGCTGGGACGGCCACCTGGCCGAACCACAGCTGACCGGATCGCTGCTGAGGATCCACCACGCCGAGGTGTTCGTCGGGGTGTTCATCGGGGCGGTGACCTTCACCGGTTCGATCGTGGCGTTTCTCAAGCTGTCCGCGAGGATCAAGTCCGCCCCGCTGATGCCGCCCGGAAAGAACCTCCTCAACGTCGGTGCGCCGGCGGCTTTCGCGGCGCTGACGGCCTGGTACGTCACCGAGCCGCGGCTGTGGCTGCTGGTGACCGTCACCGCGCTCGCACTGGCACTGGGCTGGCACCTGGTCGCCTCCATCGGCGGCGGTGACATGCCGGTGGTCGTCTCGATGCTGAACAGCTACTCGGGCTGGGCCGCCGCGGCGGCCGGCTTCCTGCTCGACAACGACCTGCTCATCGTCACCGGCGCGCTGGTCGGCTCCTCCGGCGCCTACCTGTCGTACGTCATGTGCCGGGCCATGAACCGGTCCTTCCTCTCCGTCATCACAGGCGGCTTCGGCCTCGAAGCCCCCGCCGCCGGCAGCGGTGCCGAAGACGGGGAGAACCGTGAGACCACCGCCGCGGAGACGGCCGGCCTGCTCAGGAACGCCGCCAGTGTCGCCATCGTTCCGGGCTACGGCATGGCCGTCGCCCAGGCCCAGTACCCGGTCGCGGACCTCACGGCCAAGCTTCGCGACCGAGGCGTCGACGTCACCTTCGGCATCCACCCCGTCGCAGGCCGGCTCCCCGGACACATGAACGTGCTGCTGGCCGAGGCGAAGGTGCCCTACGACATCGTCCTGGAGATGGACGAGATCAACGACGATCTCGCCGGCACCTCGGTCGTCCTCGTCATAGGAGCCAACGACACCGTCAACCCCGCCGCCGCCGAGGACCCGGGAAGCCCGATCGCCGGAATGCCGGTACTGCGCGTGTGGGAGGCCGACAACGTCGTGGTCCTCAAGCGGTCCATGGCCACCGGATACGCCGGAGTGCAGAACCCGCTCCTCTTCCGCGAGAACACCGCCATGCTCTTCGGCGACGCCAAGGAGCGCGTCGAGGACATCCTCCGGCACCTGTGACGCGGCGAGGCTCCCGGGAAACGTCCCCGGTCGAGCCGCCCGGCCCGAGGGCCGAACACAAGGGCGCCGCGGTGAAGCGGGTACGTCTCGACCGTGGCTGGGTTCGCCCTCGGTCGCCGTTTCGGGGTGGACTCCGACGGATGGATGTACGCGGTCGGGCGCGGTCGAGGGGCAGCGGCGGCCCGAGGAGGCCGGCGTCGGCTACTTCCGTTGCACCCGCACCTTGACGTCCCCGTCGTGCTCCGCGGCCATCACCTCGATGGTGATGCCGTGGTGCGGGTCCTTGAAGGTTTCCCCCGGGGCGAAGGGGGCGTCGGAGAGTTCGGCGTGGACGTTGGGGCTGCGGGTGCAGCCGCCGCTGTCGCGGTGGGCGTCGTACACCGTGACGGGCCCGCGTCCGGTGTCGACGTTCGCGTCGACCTTGTAGATCAGGACGCCGGGGTGGCAGACGTCCTCGTCGTTGCCGCCGTGGCTGCGCAGTTCGAGGGCGTAGCCGGTGTGCGCGGTGAGCGGGACGAAGGCGAGTTTCTGGCCGCCGGTCCGGAACAGCGGGGTCAGCGTGTACTCCTTGGGGCCCCGGGCGGCCGCGCAGCTCACCTGGTCGGCGTCGAGCCAGCCCAGCTTCCACTTGTGCCAGCCGAGCAGGTCGTTGTTGGCGCCCCAGTCCTCGCTCATGATGTCCCAGTGGCCGACCGCGCCGCCGCCGTCCTGGGTGTAGAGGTCGGGCAGGCCGAAGACATGGCCGTTCTCGTGGGGGAGTACGCGAAAGCCGGTGTGCGCGTAGGAGCCGGAGCCGTCGTCCTGGCGGGAGTAGACGAAGGAGGCGTTGGCGACGGGAACTCCGTCGGCGACGGGCGCCTCACCGTTGCCGGCGAAGGTCACGGACAGCACCGTGTCCAGAGCGGAGGGGCCGGCGTCGGGACTGACGAGCACGTTCAGAAGGTCGTACGACTTGAAGTCCACGGCGGGGTCGGCGGCGGCCACGATGTCCTGGACCAGTTGACGGTAGCCGGGGTCGAAGGGGGCGCCGCGCTCTATGCCGTAGTCCGCGAACGCCTTCGGCATCCGCAGCCAGGTCGGTATCGGGGTCTCGGGGCGGTAGTCGAGACGGCCGTAGGATGCCGTGCGGAACCACTCCTGCGTCTGCGGGAAGAACTCGCGGAAGCGGTCGAGGGCGTCGCCCTCGCCGGGCGCGTCGGGGAAGTCGACCATCAGGGTCAGTGCGCGGACGGTGCCGGTGGACGGGGAGTAGCCGCCGGAGGTGGGGACGCCTTCCGTCATCTGTACTTCGTGGGCGCCGTTGATCAGGCAGGGGGCGAGGGCGGTCTTGCGGGCGAGGGCAGCGGCCGAGCCGGCACCCGTGGCGGAGGCGCCGGAGCTGAGGTGACCGGTTCCGGCGGAGGTGCTGACCGCCAGCGTCAGGACGGTCACGGACGCGAGTGCGGCTACACGCCGCGGGCGTATCCGACGGGCGATCGGCTGCGGCTGCATCATGGGCCTTTCGCTCCACGGCAGCCACCGGTCACCGGCTGCACCCTTGCGATCACCCTGTGCCGACCTGTCGCTCGGCGCGCGCTGGAGGAGACCGATCGTGGGTTTCTCGACCGTATGAATGTGAGTCAGGTCACAGGGATTCGTCGCCGGGGCGGGAAATAACCGGGGATCGTTTCCCCGTTTAGATCTGCGTCGGAGCGAAGGGGGCTGTTTCTGATCTCCGGACCGACCAGAATGACCGGCTCAAGACCACCGAGGAGTACGCCGTGCAGACCGCGACCGCCGTGCAGCGCAAGGCATCCAGGCCCCGTGCCGACGCCCTGCGCAACCGGGAGCGGATCGTCGGCGCCGCCCGGGAGATGTTCGTCGAGTACGGGCCGGACGTGCCGCTCGACGAGATCGCCCGCCGGGCCGGCGTCGGCAACGCCACGGTGTACCGCAACTTCCCCGACCGTGACGCCCTCGTGTGCGAGGTCGTCTGCTCCGTGATGGACCGTACGGCGCTGGCGGCCGAGGAGGCGCTCGCGGAGACGGGGGACGCCTTCGCGGCGCTGGAACGGTTCGTGCACACCGCTGCCGACGAGCGGATCAGCGCGCTGTGTCCGATGGTCTCCAGCACCTTCGACCGGGACCACCCCGATCTGGAGGCCGCGCGGGAGCGTACCGAGCGCCTCATCAACGAGGTCATGGACCGTGCCAAGGCGGCCGGCCAGCTCCGGCCGGACGTGGGCGTCGGTGATGTGACGGTCGCCGTGGCCCAGCTGTCCCGGCCGCCGGCCGGGGTCGGCTGCTTCGGCGTGGACCGCTTCGTCCACCGTCACCTGCAGCTGTTCCTGGACGGGCTGCGGGCTCCGGCCCGTTCCGTCCTGCCGGGTACGGCGGCGACCCTGGAGGACCTGCGCCGGGTCTGACGCTCAGTTCCGGGCCGTGGCCCGGTCCTCAGGCACATGCCCTTCGGCCGTCACTGGCGACGTGCCGTTCACCATCGATCGCTTCACCCTGCCTTCCCACATGATCGAACATATGTTCACCCATTCTTCGGCAAACTCACGTTCAATCACCTCTTCTTCGACCACTCCACCATCGATGACCTCTTCTTGAACCACATCGCCTTCGATCGCCTTCTCTTGGGTCACACCGCCTTCGATCGCCTCTTCTTAGGCCACGTCGCCTTCGATCGCAGCGCCGTCGATCGCATCGCTTTCGATCACGTCGCCTTCGGCCGCGCCTCCTTCAAGCGCATCTCCTTCGACCACTTCGCCATGGCCCACCTCGTCACCGCTTCTCGATCGCTTCCTCCAACACGACGTCCCGGCCTTCCCCGCTGAAGGTCTTGAAGTCCCGAAGTCCCGAAATGGGTACCTCCATGTCTGAAACAGCCTCCAAGGCTCTCGGCGTCCCCGATGCCAACCGCTGGAAAGCGCTCGTCTTCATCGCGCTCGCCCAGCTGATGGTCGTCCTCGACGCCACCATCGTGAACATCGCCCTGCCCTCCGCCCAGACCGACCTGGGCATCTCCGACGCCAACCGGCAGTGGGTCGTCACGGCCTACGCGCTCGCCTTCGGCGGACTGCTCCTGTTCGGCGGCCGGATAGCCGACCTGTGGGGCCGCAAGCGCGCCTTCGTCCTGGGTCTGGCCGGTTTCGCCGTCGCGTCCGCGCTCGGCGGTGTGGCGACCAACGGTTCGACGATGTTCGGCGCCCGCGCCCTCCAGGGTGTCTTCGGCGCCCTGCTCGCCCCTGCCGCGCTGTCCCTGCTCGCCGTGATGTTCACGGATGCCCGGGAGCGCGCCAAGGCGTTCGGCATCTACGGCGCGATCGCCGGTGGCGGCGGCGCCGTCGGCCTGATCCTCGGCGGTGTGCTCACCGAGTACCTCGACTGGCGCTGGACCTTCTTCGTCAACATCCCGTTCGCGATCGTCGCGGCGGCCGGCGCCTACTTCGTCATCCGTGAGCCGGAGGGCAGCCGCAACCGCTCCCCGCTCGACATCCCCGGCGTCATCCTGTCCACCCTGGGCCTGGTCTCGCTGGTCTACGGCTTCACCCGCGCCGAGTCCGACGGCTGGAGCGACGCGATGACCATCGGGCTGCTCGTCGCGTCGGTGGTGCTGCTGGTGGCCTTCGTCGTCACCGAGGCCAGGGTCAAGGCCCCGCTGCTGCCCCTGCGCGTGGTCACCGACCGCAACCGCGGCGGCGTCTACCTCTCGCTGGGTCTCGCGATCATCGCCATGTTCGGCACCTTCCTGTTCCTGACGTACTACCTCCAGGTAGTCAAGGGCTACTCGCCGATCCAGACCGGCTTCGCCTTCATGCCGATGGTCGCGTGCATGATCACCGGCTCGACGCAGATCGGTGCCCGCCTGATGACCCGGGTCGCGCCCCGGCTGCTGATGGGCCCCGGCTTCCTGCTCGCCGCGGTGGGCATGCTGCTGCTGGCCCAGCTGGAGATCGGCTCGTCCTACGCCTCGGTGGTGCTGCCCGCGATGATGCTGCTCGGCCTCGGCATGGGTACGGCGTTCATGCCCGCCATGGCGCTGGCCACGCAGGGGGTCCAGCCGCGGGACGCCGGTGTCGCCTCCGCGATGGTCAACACCTCGCAGCAGGTGGGCGGCGCGGTCGGTACGGCCCTGCTGAACACGATCGCCGCCTCCGCGACCACCGCGTACATCAAGGACCACATCGCCACCGCGGCGACCGGGCCGCAGCGGCAGCTGGTCCAGCTCCAGGGCATTGTGCACGGCTACAGCAGCGCGATCTGGTGCGCGGTCGGCATCCTCGTGGTCGCGGCGGCCATCGCCCTGACCCTCGTCAACGCCGGCCGGCCGGGCGGCGGCGCGGTGGTCGCCGGTGCGGGCGCCGACGACGAGGTGGCGGTGCCGGTGGTCGCCCACTGAGGCACCGCGGCGCCCGCTCGGCTCAGCGGAGCCAGGGCAGGTCCGCGCCCGCATCGTTCGGCTGAAGGCCCTCGGCGACGATCTCCATGATCTCGCCGAGGGCCTTCTGCTGCTGCGGGGTCAGCCGCTCGAACAGCGCCTGCCGTACGGCGGCCACATGGCCCGGCGCGACGCGTCGCAGCACCTCGTGGCCCTTCTCGGTCAGCACCGCGAACTGGCCGCGCTTGTCGGAGTCGCAGTCGTCGCGGCGTACCCAGCCGTTCTTCTCCAGGCGCGCGACGGCGTGCGAGAGCCGGGAGCGGGTGATCTTCACCTTCATGGCCAGCTCGGTCATCCGCAGCCGGTGCGCCGGGGCCTCGGCGAGCTGGACGAGCAGGCCGTAGTAGATGTGCGGCATGCCCGCATCGCGCTGCAACTGGCGGTCGAGGTGGTCCTCCAGCAACGTCGTGGCGTGCAGGTACGAGCGCCAGACGCACTGCTCCTCGTCGGTGAGCCAGCCGTGGTGCGAGGCGGAGCCGGGTGCCGTGTTCATGAAGTCACTGTACGAGAAATTTTTTTGAATGTTGAACAAGTTTGGCGTACGGTTTCGAGAACGCAGAACGCTTGAGTTTTAAAGTATGTGTACGTCCACGGAATCGGCCGCCCGGTACCGCCCGGGCCGCCGGAGGGAGCCGCCGCCATGTCCGCAGCCGCACCGGAGCGCATGCCCGCCCTCTATCTGAGCCACGGCGCCCCGCCGCTCGCCGACGACCCGATCTGGCCCGGCCAGCTGGCCGCCTGGTCCGCCGACCTGCCGCGGCCCAAAGCCGTCCTCGTGGTCTCCGCCCACTGGGAGGAGGCGCCGCTCGCCCTCGGCGCCGTCCGGACCGTCCCCCTCGTCTATGACTTCTGGGGCTTCCCGGAGCACTACTACCAGGTCACCTACGCGGCCCCCGGCGCCCCGGAACTGGCCGAGTCGGTGCGCAAGCTGCTGCACGCCCCCGGCACCCCGGTCCAGGACATCCCGGACCGCGGCCTCGACCACGGGGCGTACGTCCCCTTGGTCGAGATGTTCCCCGCGGCCGACCTCCCCGTCCTGCAGATCTCCATGCCGACCCTCGATCCGGTGCGCCTGATGGAGATCGGCCGGAGGCTGGCACCGCTGCGCGACGAGGGCGTACTGATCATCGGCTCCGGTTTCTTCACCCACAACCTGGCCGCGCTGCGCCACACGGGAGGCGGCGTGCCCACCTGGTCGTCCGAGTTCGACGACTGGGGCCGCCGCGCCCTGGAAACCCGCGACTGGGACGCCCTGCTCGACTTCCTCGACAAGGCCCCGGCCGGCCGGTACGCCCATCCGCGCACCGAGCACTTCGCCCCGCTGTTCGTCACCATGGGCGCGGCGGCCGGCGACAGCGGGCCGGCCGCTCCGAAATCGGTGATCGACGGGTTCTGGATGGGGATGGCGAAGCGGTCGGTGCAGTTCGGCTGACCACCGCGGGGTGCGGGGTGAGCGGGCGGCGAGTTCTACGGTGCGCGGGCCGCGAGGTGTGAGGCGCGGGTGCGTCGGGTCGAGGGAGCTGCGGGGTGAGGAGCGCAGCGGGGTGCGGGGCGAGGAGTGCAGCGGGGGTGCGGGGCGAAAGGCGTGCGAGGCGCGGGGTGCGTCGGGCTGAGAGGCCCGTGCGTGCAGTGGTGGCGCCTCGGGTCACAGGTCCTTCTCGTACCAGGCCACATCCCAGTACTGCCCGAACTTGCGGCCCACCTCGCGGTACGTGCCGACGTACCGGAAACCGAACCGCTCGTGCAGTCGGGTCGACGCCGCGTTGGGCTGGGTGATGCCCGCATAGGCGCGGTGCAGGTCCTCGCCGGGCAGGGCCGCGAAGAGGGCCGTGTAGAGCAGCGTCCCGATGCCCCGGCGGACCGCGTGCGGTGCGACATACACCGTGGTCTCCACCGAGGTGCCGTACGCGGGCTTCGGACGATGAGGGCTCGACGTGACGTAGCCGAGAATCTCCTCACACTCCGGCTCCACGGCAACCAACAGGCGGTGCGGACCGTCTTCCGGGTGGGAGAGCAGCCAAGGGCGGCGCTCCTGCGGAGTGAAGACCCTGGTGTCGAAGGTGATGGGCGTCTTGCGTACGTAGTGGTTGTAGAGATCGGTAAGGGCTTCGAGATCGCTCTCGTTCCCCGGCCTGACCTGGACCTCTGTACGTTCCGACGGCATCACGCCTCCCCCGTGGCGGCACAGGGTACTGCATGATCAGAAAAACTGGTGGGCGGGTTGGGAATTCTGTCCGGATTACAGTCGTTGTTTCCTTCGGATGCCGGGCACTCGACGAGAGTCTCAGGAGTTCTCGAAGTGCTGAGTGTCCGCAAGGAACACCCGCCAGCCCTCCCCTGAGGCCCGGCTCCGGCCGGACAGGGGGACCCCGATTCGAAAGGGAGCACGCATGGCAACCCGTGCCGTCGCCCGTCGTCAGTCCGCCCGTGGGGGTACCTCCCAGGCAATCGGCTCTGGGGGAGAGACGGCAGACTCGGCGACCAGCGCCCGCGCCCGTGGCGGCGAGATCGCGGACCGCGATCTGGTCGGCATGTATCTCGACGAGATCGCGCGTACACCACTGCTCGACGCCGCCAAGGAAGTCGAACTGTCCCAGACCATAGAAGCGGGTGTGTTCGCGCAGCAAGTCCTCGACGGCGAGGAGCAGTCCCGTTCGGACCCCACCCGTGAGGAACTGGAGGCCCTGGTCGCCGACGGGGAGCGGGCCAAGGACATCTTCATCCGCTCCAACCTCCGCCTGGTCGTGGCCGTCGCCCGGCGCTATCCGCGCAGCGGCCTGCCCCTGCTGGACCTGGTCCAGGAGGGCAACGCCGGCCTGGTGCGCGCGGTCGAGAAGTTCGACTACCGCAAGGGCTTCAAGTTCTCGACCTACGCCACGTGGTGGATCCGCCAGGCGATCACCCGGTCGATCGCGGACCAGTCCCGCACCATCCGGCTGCCCGTCCACCTGGTCGAGGAACTGGGCCGGATCCGACGCGTGCAGCGCGAGTTCAACCGGGAGAACGGCCGCGACCCCGAGCCCGCGGAGATCGCCACGGAACTGGGCTCCACGCCGGAACGCGTCATCGACGTGCTCGACTGGGCCCGTGACCCGGTCTCGCTGAACATGGCGGTGGACGACGAGGGCGAGACCCAGTTCGGCGACCTGCTGGAGGACACCTCGGCGGTCTCGCCCGAGCAGTCCGTGCTCACACTGCTGCGCAGCGAGGGCCTGGACGAACTGATCGGCCGCCTGGACGAGCGCACGGCATCCATCATCAAGATGCGGTACGGCATCGAGGACGGCCGGGAGCGCACGCTCACCGAGGTCGGCAAGGAGCACGGACTGACGCGTGAACGCATCCGCCAGATCGAGAAGCACGCGCTCCTCGAACTGAAGAAGCTGGCCCGCCAGACCGGTTTCGACGCCGCCGCGTGAGCGACGGGAGCGGGCCGCACCTGACGGGTGCGAAGCTCCTTCGCGACAGGTGTGGTGCGAGTGCCGCCTCCCGCGTACGCCGGGTGGCGGAAGACCGCGCAAACATGGCTGTGTACCGTCGCTTCAACTCCCCGGCCCCCGGGAACAAACCCTCAGGGCCCAGGAGTTGGGGTTCGCAGGCCAGGGACCGCGGTCCCACGGCCGCACACGTTCCCCAGAGCCACGTCCCGACGCACTCCCCCCCGGCGCCGGGACCTTCCCAGAGCCGGGCTTCGGCGCCTACCCCCCCCGGGCGCCGGAGCCCGGCTTCTCTTTTCGTTCCTCGGCCGGTGCGGGTTCTTGTACGGGCGTGTGTACGGCGTGTCTCGTTTGCGATCTCCGGTGGGCCGTACGGCCTTGTCCGGTTCGCCGGCGTGTTCACCGGCAGCCCGGTCTGTCGTTTCGCCGGCCGTTCGGCCGTTCGGCTGGGCGCGGGGTCGGCCGGGCGCTTCGCCGGCCGTTCCCCGGGCGTTCCCCGTCCCCGGTCGTTCGCTGGTCGTCCGTGGTTCTCGGCGGAAACGGTGGGTCACCCCGTACCTGAACCCCGGGGTGGCCCACCGGATGGCAGATTCTGCCACAGGGGCATAACCTGCCGACGTGACCACCCCTAGTCCCCTCGGTTGCGGCTTTGACCAGCTCTTTTCCGTCCTGCCGTGCGCTTCCACGGCCTCCCTGACCGAGCGGCGCAAGGCAGAGACCCGTCGGGAGATCGCCCGCACGGCGGCCCGCCTCTTCGTGAGCCGGGGTCTGCGTGCCACCCGCGCCGAGGACATCGCCCAGGCTGCCGGCATCGCCCCGCGCACCTTCTACCGGTACTTCGCCACCAAGGAGGAGGCCGTCGCCCCGCTCTATGCCGAGGGCGGCCGGCGCTGGGCGGACGCGGTACGCGACGCACCAGCCGACCTCTCCCTGCCCGCGGCACTGGAACACGCCACCCGATACATCCTCACCCCCGACACCGGGATCTCCGTCGCATCCTGGGAGTGGGTCCGCACCCTCGTCCGCCTCGCCCACACCAGTCCCGGGCTGCGCCGGGTGTGGGCCGAGGTGTGCCAGGCGGCGGAGTGGATGCTGGCGGAGAACCTGGCGGCGCGGCTGGGCGGGCCGGGCGCCGGTGCCAGGGTCCCAGGGCGGGAAGGCGCCGGTGACGGCGCCTCGCTGACGCCGGAGATCCGGTTCGCCGCGGCGGTGGCGAGCGCGGCGGTGCGGGTGGCCGTGGAAGCATGGGCGGCGGGTTCGGCGGCGGCCTCGGGGGAGGAGGGCCCCGCGTCGCTCGCGCTGCGCAACCTGAGCGCGCTGCGCGGCTTCCCCTGGGAGAGCGGGACGACCTGAGCCGCCTGAGCCGCTTCAACTGCCGGGGCCGCCCCCGCCCGCACATGATCCGGCCCGCCACCGCCACCGCCATCGGCCCGGTATCGCCCTGGCAGTGGCAGTGGCAGTGGCAGTGGCAGTGGCAGTGGCAGTGGCACGGTCGGCGTCCCCACGCCCCCTCGTCCCCACGCCCCTGATCAGGCGTGACGTGCCCGTTCCGGGCGTGTCCTTTTAGGGTGTTGTGAGTGATTCACGGCACCTGCGAGATAGGTCACGGTCCGGGGTGTAAGTTCCGGCCCGTGGTGTCTACTGGGCGCATGCCTGACTACCTCTCCATCCTCGCCACGCTGGGTGCGAGCCTGCTGGTCCTGGTGGCGGTTGCCTGGGCGGGCGTGCTGACGCTTCTGCTGCGCGGGCGCCGCTCCGGGGGTACCGCCGGTCGATCGGGTCGCATCCTGTCCGGCGTCCCGCACCAACGTCAGGCGGCTCCCCACGTGGAGGCCGTCGAACTGACCCCGGCGGAACAGGACGCGTTCGCCGGCCTGGTGCGGCAACTCGGCCGGTATTAGCGGCCGCGCCGGGTCCGGACATCAGCCGCCGCGCCGGGTCCGGACACCGATCGGCGCGCGTGCACGGACATCACCCGCCGCCGGGTGCGGACAGCAACTGCCGCCGGGTGCGGATGTCGGCAGTCGGTTGTGGTTGACGGCCGCCGGTGGTGGCTGGCGGCGGTGGTGGCTGGCGGCGGTCGCCGGGCACGGATGTCCGCAGGCGTTGGTGGCCGACGGCGGTCGCCGGGCGCGGGTGTAAGCCGCTGCCAGGTGCGGACGTGAGGAGCACGCGGCGCGCGTGGCGCGGTGCTCGGGCGTCCTCAGGGCCGGCGTGCCGCCCGGCGTTCCATGGCGGCCCGGGCCGCGTCCTCCGTGCCGTACACCTCGCACATGTGCCGGCCGTCCGGTGTCGCCGTGTGCTCGACCTCCCACAGGGAGAGTTCGCTGCCGTCGCGCAGCAGGAACGCGTGCTCGTAGAGCGAGATGCCGACCGCCGCCCGGCCGGTCCGCCCCGGCCGCCCGAATGCCTGCGTGATCTGGTGCGCGCACGCCGTCGTGAGCAGCGCGACCGTCTCCGTGTCCGGCCGGTCCGCGTTCTCCGCGCGCCGCAGCAGCCGGCGGGCGTGGTCCGCGGAGTCGTCCGGGGCATAGGCGTGCCGCGGCGCGGGGGCCGGTGGCAGCTGGGCCAGCACCGGCAGTTCGAAGTCCGGGCTCTCGGGCGGCAGCGGCAGCCGGGCGGTGGCGGCGCGCAGTTCCTCCTCGTCGGCGTAGATCTCGTGCGCCGGCTGGCTGTCGGGCGCGGTGTTGTGCACCAGCTCCCAGAGCGTGATCGCACAGCCGTCGGTGAGCAGCCAGGTATGCCGGTACGTCTCGCGGTGCAGGCCGGCACTGTGGTGGGCCGAGTGCAGCGAACTGTCGTGCGCCAGCGCGCAGTCGAGCCGCCGTAATGCCTCGTCGGGCAGTTCGAAGGAGTTCAGGGCACGGCCGAGGAGCCGCGCGAGGTGCTCCTCCGGAGACTCGGGCGACTCGGCTGGGTCGTACGCTGCTGTCTCGTACGGAACGCTCAAGGCTTCTCCCGGCGTTGCTGCATGTCACCTTGTGGGTGCATACCGTAGCCCCTCGATCGGACATCATGTCCGGGAACCGAGAAAACGTACGCCGGGAAAACGCGCGGGCCGCGCGGAAAAGTTCCCGCACGGCCCGATGATCCATCAAAAGCCGCCGGTCAGGCGGCACTTCGTCACTCAGACCGCGCTACCGGCGATCCACTGGTTCCACGGCATGTTCCAGCCGTTGAGCCCGTTGTCGGGGGCCACGGTGGTGTCCGGCGAGTTCTTGACGACCACCACGTCCCCGATGAGCGAGTTGTCGTAGAACCACTTGCCGCTCGTGTCCCCCTGCGCGCCCTGCACGTCGGCGAGCCCCACGCAGCCGTGGCTCGTGCCCTGCCGGCCGAAGGGCGGATTGCCCTGGCTGTACCAGTAGTTGCCGTGGACGAACGTCCCCGACGAGGTCAGTCGCATCGCGTGCGGCACATCCGGAATGTCGTACTCACCGCCGAACCCGACCGTCGATCCGTTCATACGCGTCTGGACGAACTTCTCGGAAATCACCATCTGCCCGTTGTACGTCGTGTGCTCCGGGCTGCCCGCCGAGATCGGCACCGACTTGAGGGTCGTGCCGTCCCGCACCACCGTCATGGTCTGCGTGTTGACGTCGACCGTGGAGACCTGCGAGCGCCCGATGGTGAACGTCACGGTCTTCTTCTGCACCCCGTAGACGCCGTTCGCGCCCTCGACGCCGTCCAGGTCGATGTCCACGGTGACCCGGGAGCCGGCCTTCCAGTACTCCTGCGGCCGGAAGTCGAGCCGCTGCGTCCCGAACCAGTGCCCCACCACCTGCTGCCCGCTGTCGGAGTTGACCTTGATGTGCGACTGCACGGCCTTCTTGTCGCTGATGGCCTTGTCGAAGGTGAACGACACCGGCATGCCGACGCCGACCGTGGTGCCGTTGTCCGGCGTGTACGTCCCGATGAAGCTGTTCTCCGTGCTGACCGTGGTGAAGACGGAATTCGCCGCGGCCGTGCGCCCGTCGGCGTCCTTCGCGGTCGCCGATATCTCGTACTTGGTCCCGCGCTCCAGCCGCTCCTTCGGCTTCCAGCTGGAGCCGTCGGCCGACACCGTGCCCGGCACGGCCTGTCCCGACCCCGCGACGGTCAACTTGACGTCGCTCAGCTTGCCGTCGCTGACCTTCACACCGGTGGTGTTGATGGACGCGCCGGTCGAACCGTCCTTCGCCGAGATCGCAATCTTCGCCGCGGAGGTCGTGGAGGAGTCGCCGCCCTTCCCGTCGTTGATCGTGGTGCCGGCGTTGCCGCCGCACGCGGTCAGGGTCAGGGCGCCGACCAGCAGGGCGGCACTGGCCACCACGACGCGCCGCGCTGCGATGTTCGGCGTAGTCACGAGCTGCTCCAAGTTTGTGTGGTGTGGGTGATCCGCTTCCGTACGCGAAGTGAGAAGGCACCCACGCCCAGATTTGTTCGCTTCGTCGACTCATGAGCACAGTCACGTGACAGAACCGCGACAATCCAGAACCGCGATAAACCAGGGCGGGGGCAAGGCGGGGGCGGGACAAACCAGGGGCGCGTCAGGCCAGGGGCGCTATGAGGCGGGGCCGGGACAAGGCAGGGACGCGATAGAGCAGGGACCCGATAGGGCAGGGGTGCTCGTTAGGCCAGGGCCAGGACAGGCAGGGCTGTGGCCAGCCAAGGGCGCGACAGGGCAGGGCTGGGACAAGGCAGGGCTGTGGCCAGCCAAGTAGGTTGCGACAAGCAAGGTTTGGAGTAGGCAGGAACGAGGCAAGGCCGCGCCGGCACCCACGACGAGTCACCGCGGCCGCCCTGCGCCGCAACGGCCGGGGCCCGCTACCCCTCGCGACCGCCCAGGCCATGGTCACCGCACCGCACGGCCCCCGCCCCAATCGTCCCCGCCCGGCTGCCGCTCCGCCTTGCTGCTGTTGCCCGCCACACCCATCCCTCGGCCACCTGGCTGACCGCCGCTCCCCGCCAGCCGGCAGCCGCTTTACTCACCCTTTCCCCTCCCCCTCCCTCCCCCTCCGCCCCCTCCCACCCCCACCCTCAACCCCACCCCACGCTCCCGCCCCACCTCCAACCCCACCCCTCGATCGTCCCCGCCCCTACGAAGCTCCGTACAACTCCTCGTACGACGGCCACGCCCCACCAGGTCCGGTCACCGGCGCGGCGGACCGTACGGCTCGTACGATCGCCCGTGTCACGGCGTCCGCGCCGGCCGTCAGGATCTCGTTGAGCGCGAGCGGGTTTCCGGCGTCGAGCGGGCGTTCGCCCGTGGCCAGCGCGAACACCGTGTCGCCGTCGTTGAGCAGATGCACCGGCCGTACGGCGCGCGCGATGCCGTCGTGGGCTGTGCCGGCCACCTTCTGTGCCTGGGCCTTCGAGAGGTCCGCGTCGGTGGCGACCACGGCCAGCGTGGTGTTGAGCGGCGGCGCCTGGTTCTGCACGGCGGCCTCGGCCAGGCGCCGGCCCGCCGCCTCGTGGACGTGCGCCTCCGGATAGGTCACCGGCCCCTGGAACAACTCCCCGTACAACGCACCCGTCCGCGGATCCAGTGCCGATCCCGCGGCGTTGGCGACCACCAGCGCGGCCACCGTGATGCCGGAGCCGAGGACCGTGCTCGCGGTGCCGATCCCGCCCTTGAGCTGTCCCACCACCGCGCCCGTACCTGCGCCCACACATCCCTCGGGTACCGGCGCCCCGGGGGCGTTCGCCGCGGCGGCCTCGACCGCCGCCCGCCCGGTGGCCGCGTCCGGGCGTGCCCGGAAGTCACCGCCCCGCCCGAGGTCGAAGACACAGGCGGCCGGCACCACCGGCACGACATGTGCGGGATCCGCCCCGACCCGCATCCCGCGTCCCCGCTCCTCCAGCCAGGCCATCACTCCGGAGGCGGCGTCCAGCCCGTACGCGCTGCCGCCGGTGAGCACGATCGCCTCGACCTTGTGGACCAGGTTGCGCGGGTCCAGGGCGTCGGTCTCCTTGGTGCCGGGCCCGCCGCCGCGCACGTCCACGGCGGCCACGGCCCCGCCCTCCGGCGTGAGGACGACCGTGGTGCCGGTGAGGCGTCCTTCGCCGGTGCGGGTCGCGTGCCCCACTCGAAGCCCGGCGACGTCCGTCAATGCGTCAACTGTCATGACGGCCAGTCTCTCCCGGGAGCGCATCCGCCGAAGGCAGCCGGAGGAACGTCCGGAGGAGTGTCAGGAGGCGGGTGCGGCGGGTCTCGCCTCCTTTCCGTGCGCCGTCCTCCGTGTCGTCAGCGCGATTCCGGCCGCCACCGCCAGTGTGGTCACGATGCCCGCTGCCAGTACCGCCCAGTGGCCGAGGAAGGTGCAGCAGATCACCAGCAGCGCTGCGAGCGGCAGCACCACCTGCTGGGCGGTGCCGACCTTGAAGTGGCGCGAGTGCAGGATCCACACCGTCAGCAGGTAGAGCGCCGTGGGCAGGGTGACGGCCGCCGAGGCGGCGAGGGCCGAGATGTGTGAGGTGCCCACGGTCTGTTCGACCACCACTTCCAGTCCGGCGCCGATCGCGGCCGCCGAGGCGAAGACCAGGTAATGGCCGTAACCCCACAGGAACGACTGTCTGTTGGAGCGCAGATGCCCGTGGATGGGCACCGCGAAGTAGATCCACCAGGCCGAGAAGACGATCAGCAGGCCGCCGGCCGCGATCGGCAGCAGCGTGTCGAGCGCGTCGTGCTCGGACACGGCGGACTTCACGGCGACCGTGGCCGCGGCGATCGTCTCGCCGAGCACGATGATCGTGAACAGCCCGTACCGCTCGGCGATGTGGTGCGGATGCCAGGCGGTGGTGTGGTGGCGCTCCGCGAACACCGGCACGCAGATTTCCGCAATGGCCATCACGAGGAACACCCAGGGGCGTGCGTGCTGAGGCAGGACCACCAGCCCGGCCCAGCCGATCTGGACCAGCAGGACACCGGCCGCGTACCGCAGTGCCGTGGTCCGTTCCGCGCCCTCGGCGGTTCTCGCGGCGCGCAGCCACTGGGTGGCCATTGCGACCCGCATGATCACGTAGCCGAGCCAGACCGCCATGTAGTCGTGCTTCTCGAACGCCTGGGAGATCCCCGCGGCCAGGACCAGGACACCGGCGATCTGGACCAGGGTGATGACGCGGTAGAGCACGTCGTCGTTGTCGTAGGCCGAGGCGAACCAGGAGAAGTTCATCCAGGCCCACCAGATGGCGAAGAACAGCATCGCGTAGTTCAGGATGCCGTTGCCCGCGTGCCCCCCGGCCACAGCGTGCACCAACTCGGCCCCCGCCTGTGCCACGGCCACGACGAAACAGAGGTCGAAGAAGAGTTCGAGCGGCGTGGCGACACGGTGCGGCTCGCCGCGTTCGCGGGCGGTGAGTCTGCGCAGGGGGCGCGGTGGATGCGGGGTGTCCGCGGAAGCGGGCGTCGGAGGGGGACTCGGCGTCATGCCTCTCAGCACAGCAGAAATCCCCACGAAAAGCTTGTGAATGTGTTCACAAGTCTTGGGGTGGATCTCACGCCGGAGAACCGGCCAGGTCGGACGGTGTCCGAACCGATCCCGGCGGCGCACTCGGCGCCGGGCGGCGGTCCCTGGGCCGTACCCTTGAGGCATGACCACCGCCCCCGAGCCGCGCGACCCCAGGGCCGCGCTCATCTTCGACGACCCGCTCGACCAGCAGTCCTCGGATGACACGGACCGCGGTTGGGGCGAGACCGACGACGGCGACTCCGCCGCCGGCCTGAAGCGCTTCCTCGACGAGAAGCCGCCCCACCACCTCTGAAGCAGACCCCTCGGGACCGCTACCGCGCGTCGTGGCCCGAACCGCGCTGCGCCACCAGTGCGTTGCGGATCTCCTTCAGCACCTCCAGCTCGGTCACCTCGATGACCTCCGGGGTGGCCTCCGGCCCCTTCTCCTCCCGGTCCTTCCTGCGGGCCTCCATCCGGGCCAGGTACTTCGCCATGGGCAGCACCATCAGGAAGTAGACCACCGCAGCGGTGATCACGAAGCTCAGTGTGGCGCCGAGGACCGAGCCCCACATCAGCTGGATGCCCTGGTCGCCCTTGCACGACGAGCTGAGGCATGAGCTGTAGTGGTCGAGGTTCTGGGTGCCGACCGCTCCGACCAGCGGGTTGATGATGCCTTTCACCACCGCGTTGACGATGTTCGTGAAGGCGGCGCCGATGACCACCGCGACCGCCAGGTCGACGACATTGCCGCGCATCAGGAAGGCTTTGAAGCCTTGCCAGATGCTCGGTTCCTGCTTCTCGCTCACCTCGGGGACTCTCCTCGTGCGCACAGGGTGTGGAACGAAACGCTCCGCAACCTACGGCACCATGCGGCCATCCTGTCCAATTCCTTCCCTCTAACGAGGGACTTGACGGCGTGTCGTCAAGACAATGTCCGCGCCGGTTCAGCACAGCGTCACCGCCAGTCGCGCCGTCGCGCTCGCCCCCACGAGTCGGGCCGCCGTGGCGCGCGGTACCGACAGCACGACGAGCGCCCCGCTCTCCACGGCACCGTCGAGCGGCTCCGGCAGCCGCGTCACCCGCGCTCCACGCGCGATCACCCGGGCGGCACCGCCCGTCGCGGGATCCGGCGCGGCGATGACGTCGACCCGGTCCCCGGGCCGCAGCAGCCGGACGGCGGCGGCGTCGGCGATCCGGACCGGCGCGGTCACCGCCTCGACCGCCGCGCCTGCGGCCGTCCGCCGTGCGGGCTCGATCGCGGGATGGCCGCGGGCCCGCTCGGGCCGGTGGGGATCCGTCGCGGCCTGCGGTCCGGCTGCCACGAGCACGGCGGCGGTGACGGCGAGCCCGGCCGCCAGGGCACGCCCGCGGTGCCGTACGAGCCGTTGCAGCCCGTACCGTCCGCCGCGCACCCGCACCGGCGCGAACTGCGGGATCTCACATGTGGCCGGGGCGTCGGTGCCGGGCGGGCGTAGCTCGGGAACGGGAACGGGAGAGGCCGGAGGCGGGAGAGGAGACGGGGGAAAGGCGGGAGGCGGCGAAGGGGCGGCCGGAGGTGGACTGGCGGAGGAAGGGGGCCAGGCGGCCGGAGGGGACTGCCGGGGGGTGGGGAAGGATCGCCGTGGAGGAGGGGAGGAGTGTTGCGGGGGAGGGGTGGAGGGCAGTGAGGTGCGGAAGGCCGGCCGCGGGGTGTCCGGCCAGGGACCGTGCGGCTGGGTGGAGCGGTAGGACAGCCCTGCGGAAGGCCGCGGAGGGACGGACAAGGGATCGGCGGACGGTGGAGAGACGGACATGAGGTCACCACCTGCGTGCGGAATCGGTTTGCGATCCCACGATGACGCCTCGCGCCGACACTCGCCGGAGCCGGTGGATCACGGGCGGACTGTGGACAACTCGGCCGCCCGAACGAGGAATTCCGCTACAGCGCCACGACCCCACGGCATCACGGCGCCACCGCATCGCGGCATCACCGCATCGCAGGGTCAGCCAGGACGTCAGCGCGCTACGGCAGCTCGAACCCGGGATCCATCCCGCCGAGCGCGCCGGCGCACAGGCAGTCCCGTGCCGCGCTGTCCGGCAGCGCCGCCACCACGTCGAACAGCACGCCCCGCAGCCGGTCCACATTGGCTGCGAACACCTGCAGCACCTCGTCGTGGGAGACCCCGTCGCCGGTCTCCGCACCCGCGTCGAGATCGGTGACCAGCGTCAACGACGTGTAGCACAGCTCCAGTTCACGGGCGAGCGCCGCCTCCGGGTGGCCGGTCATGCCCACCACCGACCAGCCCTGCGCCTGGTGCCACAGCGACTCGGCGCGGGTGGAGAAACGCGGTCCCTCCACCACGACGAGTGTGCCGCCGTCCACCGGTTCCCAGTCCTGGCCGCGTGCCGCCTTCAGCGCGGCGCTCCGGCCGACGGGGCAGTAGGGGTCGGCCAGGGACACGTGCACCACGTTCGGCACGGTCCCGTCGGGCAGCGGCAGCCCGTCGAAATACGTCTGTGCCCGCGCCTTCGTACGGTCCACCAGTTGGTCCGGGACGAGCAGCGTGCCGGGCCCGTACTCGGGGCGCAGGCCGCCCACCGCGCAGGGGCCGAGGACCTGGCGGACGCCCACCGACCGCAGGGCCCAGAGATTGGCCCGGTAGTTGATGCGGTGGGGCGGCAGATGGTGGCCACGGCCGTGCCGGGGCAGGAAGGCGACCCGCCGCCCGGCGACCTCGCCCAGGAAGAGGGAGTCGCTGGGAGCACCGTAAGGGGTGTCCACCTGGAGTTCGGTCACGTCGTCGAGGAACGAGTAGAAACCCGAGCCGCCTATTACGCCGATCTCTGCGTTCGCCATGACGAGCACACTAGCTGCGCGGAAAAGGGTGGGAAAGCCGAGGCCGGAGAGGATGCCGAAGACCCCGCCGTCGCATGACGGCAGGGTCTCAGGAAGAGGAGTCTCAGGCGGCCGAGCTGCCGCTGGAACTCGACGACGAGGAAGAAGATGAGGACGAAGACGCCGAGGACGACGAAGAAGAAGACGTCGAGGACGACGACGCCGGCTTCGTGTCGGAGGACGAGCCCGACGACGCGCCGGACGCGGCGGGCTTCGACGTCGGGCTGCTGCCCGAAGAGGAACCGCGGCTGTCGTTCCGGTAGAAACCGGAGCCCTTGAAGACAATGCCGACTGCGGAGAACACCTTCTTCAGGCGGCCACCGCAAGCGGGGCACTCGGTCAGGGACTCGTCGGTGAACTTCTGCACCGCCTCAAGGCCCTCGCCGCACTCGGTGCACTGGTACTGATAGGTGGGCACTGTCTTCCTCCTGGCACTCTCACTCGATGAGTGCTAACGACGGTCCATAGTGACGTATTCCCGGGGATCAGTCCACCGCGACCGGCGCTCGGTGACCGACGCCACGTGCCACGGTCCGGGCCCGGGGCGGACCGGCCAGCCGTGAGCGCAGCGTCAGCAGGGTCGCCAGGGCAAGCAGGGTGCCCGCCATCGGCACCAGGAATCCGGCGCCGTCCCACGCCCGGTCCTCCAGCTGGCCGGCGACGGTGACCGCGGCCGCCTGGCCCAGCGCGACCGCCCCGGTCAGCCAGGTGAAGGCCTCGGTGCGTGCGCCGGCCGCCACCAGGTCGCCCACCAGGGTGTAGCCGGTGATCAGGGCGGGCGCGATGCAGCTGCCGACCAGGAAGCCGAGCCCGGCGAGGAGCGGCGCCGAGTGGGCAATCCACAGGGACGACGCGGTCAGCGCGAGCGCCGCGTAGCCGATCACCAGGCGGCGCGGCGGCGCCGCCTTCCAGGTGATCGCTCCGCACGTGATGCCGGAGAGCATGTTGCCCGCTGCGAACGTCCCGTACAGGACGCCGTTCAGGCCGGGCCGGCCGGTCGACTCGCTGAACGCGGTCAGCGAGACCTGCATGCCGCCGAAGACCGAACCGATGCCCAGGAACGCCACGACCAGAACCCGTACGCCGGGGATGCGCAGTGCGGACGGCTGCCGCACGCGCGCGTGGCCGCGCTCGGTCACCGGCGGCTGGCTGCTCCTGCGACCGGCGAACAGCAGGCCGCCGAGCAGCGTCAGCGCGGCCTCCGTGACGAGCCCGGCGGCCGGGGCCACCGCGGTGCACAGGGCCGTGGCCAGCAGTGGGCCGACGACGAAGGTCAGTTCGTCCGTGACGGACTCGAAGGCCACGGCGGTGGCCGTCAGCGGGGACCCTTGCAGTCGCGCGCCCCAGCGGGCGCGCACCATGGGGCCGATCTGCGGCACCGAGGCGCCGGTCGGCACGGCGGCCGCCAGCAGCGCCCACAGGGGTGCGTGCGACAACGCGAGGGCCGTCAGCGACAGGCCCGACAGCGCGTGCACGAGGACGCCGGGGATCAGCACCGCATGCTGGCCGTTGCGGTCGGCGAGGCGCCCGCTGTACGGGGCGAACAGCGCCATGGAGACGCCGGTGACGGCCGCGGCGGCGCCCGCGACGCCGTAGGAGCCGGTGGTGTGCTGCACGAGCAGCACGATGGAGATGGTGAGCATCGCGAACGGCTGCCGTGCGGCGAAGCCGGGAAGCAGGAACGTCCATACACCGCGGATGCGCAGCAGTTGCCCGTATCCCGGGCGGGACGGTGCCGCCGGGTTCTCCGACGGCTCGGTGGTGACCGTGGACGCCACGGCCGTGCCTTTCTGCCGCCTGGTAGCGCGATCCCTTGCCGGGCCCGTACGCCTCGGGAGCACGCTCCTTCGGCCCACACGCCTCGCGGGGCGCCGAGAGCTGTCCTCTTGCGCGGAACTGCGGTAGATACCGGCGCCGCCACTCAGGGCGTCCGGCCGCCATACGGTCGCGCCAGCTCTGCGTCAGACAGAGTTGGTTCGATCAGGGGTGCCTTCAGCGTACAGGGTTCATAATGGCGTACGGCTGTGAATCCGCGCACCACGAGGCGCGTTCGCCTGGGATCGACGGAAGGCGCAAGCCGTATATAGAACGCCTCACGCGATCCGGCATGAAACGTCACGCGATGCGGCATGAAACGCGTCACGCGATGCGGCGTGAAACGTGCCACCCCGTACGTCACGCCCCAAGAGGCGGCACGCCCCAGGAAATGCGGCCCGTCCGAGGAAATGCACCCCTTATTACGCGCGCGTGCCCGTCCGAGGAAACGCAGCCCCACGCGCGCGTGCCCGTCCGAAGAAATGCACCACTTACGCGCGCGTGCCCATCCGCCGCTGCCCACGCAGGCGTACCCCTCCGGCGTCCGCGGACCGCAGGCCCGCAAGCAGGCCCGTCCGCCCACGGCCGGGAGCCGAGTTCTCCTCAGCGTGCCGTCCCCGTGCCGCCCGTGCCCAGCCAGCCGGCCAGCTTGCCGCCCTGGGCGACCGCCCGCAGTCGCTGTTCCGCGGCGTCCCGGACGGGGTCGGTGGTGACCACGAGGAGTTCGTCCCCGCGCCGCAGCACGGTCGTCGGCGTCGGGACGAACGATTTTCCGTCCCGTACGACCAGGGTGACCCCGGCCCCGGCGGGCAGGCGCAGTTCGCCCACCTCGACGCCGTGCATCCGCGAGCCCTCGGGGATCGCGAAGGACAGCAGATGGCCGCGCAGCCGCTCCAGGGGAGCCGATTCGATCCCGAGGTCGGCCGCCTCCGCCCCGTCGCCGAGCTTCAGCAGGCGGGCCAGCCAGGGCAGCGTCGGCCCCTGGACCAGAGTGAAGACGACGACCAGCACGAAGACGATGTTGAAGATGTGACGGCTGCCCGGGACGCCGTTCACCATGGGGATCGTCGCCAGGATGATGGGCACCGCGCCGCGCAGCCCGGCCCACGACATCAGGGCCTGCTCCTGCCACGGCAGCCGGAACGGCAGCAGGCTGAGCAGCACGCTCAGCGGGCGTGCGACCAGGGTCAGCGCCAGGCCGATGACCAGGGCCGGCCAGAAGTCGCTGCCCAGGGCGTGCGGCGTGACCAGCAGGCCGAGCAGGACGAACATGCCGATCTGGGCGATCCAGCCGACTCCCTCGGCGAAGCCGCGGGTGGCGGGCCAGTGCGGCAGCCTGGCGTTGCCGAGGACCATCGCGGCCAGGTAGACCGCGAGGAAGCCGCTGCCGTGCGCGATCGCGCCGGCCGCGTAGGCGGTGACGGCGATGGCCAGCACGGCGATCGGGTAGAGGCCGGAGGCGGGCAGCGCCACGTGTCTCAGGCCCCAGGCGCCGAGCCAGCCGACCGCGAGTCCGATGGCCGCGCCGATGGCCAGTTCCAGCAGTATTTCGCCCAGCAGCACGTACCAGTGCGCGACCGGTCCCGCGGTGGAGAAGGCGACGACCAGGATGACCACCGGGGCGTCGTTGAAGCCCGATTCCGCTTCCAGTGTGCCCGTCACGCGCGCGGGCAGCGGGAGTCTGCGCAGCACCGAGAAGACCGCCGCTGCGTCCGTGGAGGACACCACCGCACCGATGATGAGCGCCTGCCGCCATTCCAGCCCGACCAGGTAGTGCGCGGCCGACGCCGTCACCCCGACGCTCACCGCGACGCCGAACAGCGCCAGCGTGGAGGCCGCGGCCAGCGAGGGTTTGATCTCTTTCCACTTCGTGGCGAGGCCGCCCTCGGCCAGGATCACGACCAGGGCCGCGTACCCGATGAGCTGGGTCAGTTCGGTGTCACTGAACTGGATCTTCGCGATGCCGTCCTGGCCCATGAGGACGCCGAT
The DNA here is from genome assembly GCF_042871185.1 of Streptomyces sp. NPDC006012. Lineage (NCBI taxonomy): Bacteria > Bacillati > Actinomycetota > Actinomycetes > Kitasatosporales > Streptomycetaceae > Streptomyces > Streptomyces sp. NPDC006012. Next base: position 103,369 of record NZ_JBIAIE010000018.1, on the reverse strand, counting down.
CCCCAGGTAGACGAGCAGGCTCGGGAGCCCGCTGCGCGAGGAGATCCGCACCGCCGCGACGGCGACGAGCAGCACGAGGGAGCAGACGAGCAGAAGCTGGTTGAGGTGGTCGACAGTCAGCAGCGCATCCCTTCACCGGGTCGCGCGCGGGGGGCGCGACGCTCACGTACACACAGTCGAGCCTGCGGCGGGCCGCACCACTCAACTACTTCATTACCTTACCTAACTCTTGACGCTTTCTTGACGCTGGGGGAGGCGGGATCGAACGTCCGTCCGCGCTGGTTCCCCGGTCCGGGTCAAGCGGCTCGGGTTCCTGCGCCTATGGTTGCTCCAGCGCTCATTCAAGTCACAGCCCGACCTGCCGCTCGCGTTAGGACAGCAAGGACAGCGATGCCCCCGAACACCACCGCCACAGTGGGTGCCCAGCCCGGCAAATCCGGCAGGAAGGCGGGTGCCCGGCCGGGCAGGTCAGGCAGGAAGAAGGGGCGCAGAGCCAAGTTGCTCGTGCTGGTCCTCGTCCTTGCCATAGTCGGCGGCATCGCCTACGGGTCGTACTGGTCGATCAGCACCGTGCGCGCGTCCTTCCCGCAGACCACGGGCTCGATCAAGCTCGACGGACTGTCCGGGCCGGTCGAGGTGAAGCGGGACGGCTACGGCGTCCCGCAGGTCTACGCCTCCTCCGACGCGGACCTGTTCATGGCGCAGGGCTACGTCCAGGCGCAGGACCGGTTCTACGAGATGGACGTGCGCCGCCACATGACCTCCGGGCGGCTGTCCGAGATGTTCGGCAAGAGCCAGGTCGACAACGACGCGTTCCTGCGGACCCTGGGCTGGGACCGGATCGCGCAGCAGGAGTACGACACCAAGCTGTCGGGCGCGACGAAGAAATACCTCCAGGCGTACTCCGCGGGCGTCAACGCCTACCTCCAGGGCAAGGACGGCAAGGACATCTCCCTGGAGTACGCGGCGCTCGGGTTCGCAGGCGACTACAAGCCCGGGAAGTGGAGCCCGGTCGACTCCATCGCGTGGCTGAAGGCGATGGCCTGGGACCTGCGCGGCAACATGCAGGACGAGATCGACCGCGCCCTGATGACCACCCGCCTCGGCCCGCAGCAGATCAAGGACCTCTACCCGGAGTACCCCTACAGCCGCAACAAGGCGATCGTCCAGGAGGGTCAGTACGACGAGCTGACCCGGGCGTTCGCGCAGAGCGGCGGCACGGGCGCTGCGAGCGGCACACAGGGCGCGACGGGCACGTCGGGCTACCCGGGGACCTCCGGCTCCGGAGCGGGCCTCACGAGCCAGCTGTCGGGCCTCTACGGCGTCCTGGACAACCTCCCCACGGCCGTCGGCGTGAACGGGCAGGGCATCGGCTCCAACGCCTGGGTCGTGTCCGGGAAGTACACGATCACCCACAAGCCGCTGCTCGCCAACGATCCCCACCTGGAGGCGGCGCTGCCGTCGGTCTGGTACCAGATGGGCCTGCACTGCCGCACCCGCTCCGCCAAGTGCCAGTACGACGTCACCGGTTACACCTTCGCCGGCATGCCCGGCGTGGTCATCGGCCACAACGGCGACATCGCCTGGGGCATGACCAACTCCGGTGTCGACGTCAGCGACCTCTACCTGGAGAAGCTGACCGGCGACGGCTACCTGTACGACGGCAAGGTCAGGCCCTTCACCAGCCGCGAGGAGACCATCAAGGTCGCCGGCGGCCAGCCCAAGACGATCGTCGTGCGCCAGACCGCCGACGGCATGCCCCTGCTGTCCGACCGCGACGACGAACTCGTCAAGGTGGGCAAGACGGCCTCCGTCGACACCGCGGCGCCGGACCGCGGCGACGGCTACGGCATCGCCCTGAAGTGGACCGCCCTGCAGCCGGGCACCACCATGGACGCCGTGTTCGCCCTCGACAAGGCGGCGGACTGGAGCGACTTCCGGGACGCCGCCGCCCTGTTCGAGGTGCCCTCGCAGAACCTGGTCTACGCCGACACCCAGGGCAACATCGGCTACACGCTGCCTGGAAAGATCCCCACGCGCGCGAAGGGCGACGACGGATCGGTCCCGGCGCCGGGCTGGGACGCCAAGTACGCCTGGACCGGGTACATCAAGCAGGACGAGCTGCCCTACGAGTACAACCCCTCGCGCGGCTACATCGTCACCGCCAACCAGGCCGTCGTCGACGCGGACAAGTATCCGTACACGCTCACCACCGACTGGGGATACGGCACCCGCAGCCAGCGGATCACCGACCTGATCGAGTCCAAGATCAAGAACGGTGGCAGGATCTCGACCGACGACATGCGGCAGATGCAGCTCGACAACAGCAGCGAGATCGCCAAGCTGCTCGTGCCCAAGCTGCTGAAGATCCACGTGGACGACAAGGACGTCCGCCAGGCGCAGCAGCTGCTGGAGGGCTGGGACTACACCCAGGACGCCGACTCCGCGGCGGCCGCCTACTTCAACGCGGTCTGGCGCAACACCCTCAAGCTCGCCTTCGGCAACAAGCTGCCCAAGGAGCTGCGGGTCAAGGGCCAGTGCCTGTGGGTCGACAAGGTCGGCGGCACCGGTCCGGTGGACGACGACACCAAGGTGCGCGAGTGCGGCCAGCGCGCCGACGACCAGGCGCAGCCGGACGGCGGCGACCGCTGGTTCGAGGTGGTCCGCACCCTCCTGGACAAGACGGACAGCGACTGGTGGAAGACGCCGGCCTCCAAGACGGGCAGCCGCCCGTCCGCCGACAACCGCGACGAGCTGTTCAAGCGCGCCATGATCGACGCCCGCTGGGAGCTGACCGCCAAGCTCGGCAAGGACATCGACACCTGGAGCTGGGGCCGGCTGCACCGGCTGTTCCTGAAGAACCAGACCCTCGGCACGGACGGCCCCGGCATCCTGCGGTACGCCCTCAACCGCGGCCCGTGGGAGCTGGGCGGCGGCGAGGCGGCGGTCGACGCGACCGGCTGGAACGCGGCCGGCGGCTACGGCGTCGTGTGGGTGCCGTCCATGCGGATGGTGGTCAACCTGGCCGACCTCGACAAGTCCAAGTGGATCAACCTCACGGGCGCCTCGGGCCACGCCTACAGCGCCCACTACACCGACCAGACCGACAAGTGGGCCAACGGCGAGCTGCTGCCCTGGTCCTACTCCGGCAACGCGGTCGACAAGAGCACGAGCGACACCCTGGTGCTCAATCCGTGACCGGCTGACGGCTGATGGGGGAGGGCCCGCTCACGCGCGCGTGAGCGGGCCCTCCCCTTGTGGCCGGGGCGTTCCCGGCTGGGACTGCGGGCCGCCGCTGTCAGCCGGTCCCGAAGCGGCGCACACCGGACGGCGTCACGACGGCGTGCACGGGACGGTCGTGCTCCTCGGCCGGAACGCGTTCGACGACCTCCGAGTCGTACAGGAGCACCACCAGGGCGGGGCGCGCGTCCGCACGCTCCAGACGGGCCAGCACGCGGTCGTACGAGCCGCCGCCGCGACCCAGCCGCATCCCGTGCGCATCGACCGCGAGGCCGGGCAGCAGGACCACGTCGGCACCCGTCACCGCCTGCGGGCCCAGCCGGTTTCCCGCCGGTTCGCGGAGCGTCATCCGCCCGGCGTGCCGGACCTGTGTGAGGGAGCCCTCCCCGGCGTACGCGCCCCAGTCCAGGTCCTGGTCCGGCAGCAGGGCGGGCAGCAGAACGCGCGCACCGCGCGCGTGCAGCGCGTCCAGCAGCGCCCGCGTCGCGGGCTCGCTCCCGACGGAGACGTACGCCGCCACCGTGCGGGCCCGCGCCAACTCGGGCAGTTCCAGCGCCCGCCCGGCCAGTGCGGCGCCGGCCTCCTCGATGTCATCCGCCGTCAACCTGTTCCTCACTGCGAGGATCTCTCGCCGCAACGTCCGCTTGTCAGGGTCGCCCAGGCGTGCTTCGTGTTCCACAGATCGTTCTCGCACCCTTCTTAATGTGCTCATATGAGAGCGAATTAACCGGAGTCACAGTTTTCTCGCAAAGGCACCGGATAAGGTTGCGCGCATGACTCAGTCGCACCCCCGGATCAGTAAGGCTGTCATTCCCGCAGCAGGTCTTGGCACCCGGTTCCTGCCGGCCACCAAGGCCACCCCCAAGGAGATGCTGCCGGTCGTGGACAAGCCGGCGATCCAGTACGTGGTCGAGGAGGCCGTGTCGGCTGGGCTCGATGACGTCCTCATGATCACGGGACGCAACAAGCGTCCCCTTGAGGACCACTTCGACCGCAATTACGAGCTGGAATCGGCCCTGGAGAAGAAGGGCGACGCCGAGCGGCTCGCCAAGGTCCAGGAGTCCAGCGACCTCGCGACCATGCACTACGTGCGCCAGGGCGACCCCAGGGGCCTGGGCCACGCCGTCCTGTGCGCGGCTCCGCACGTCGGGCACGAGCCCTTCGCCGTCCTGCTCGGCGACGACCTGATCGACCCGCGCGACCCCCTGCTCAAGCGCATGATCGAGGTCCAGGAGCAGCACGGCGGCAGCGTGATCGCGCTCATGGAGGTCGCGCCGGAGCAGATCCACCTCTACGGGTGCGCGGCCGTCGAGGCCACCGGCGACGCCGACGTCGTCGAGGTCACCGGCCTGGTCGAGAAGCCGGACCCGGCGGACGCGCCGTCGCACTACGCGGTCATCGGCCGCTACGTCCTCGACCCGCACATCTTCGACATACTGCGGCAGACCGAGCCCGGCCGCGGCGGCGAGATCCAGCTCACCGACGCTCTCCAGCAACTCGCCCAGGACGAGAAGACCGGCGGCCCCGTGCACGGCGTCGTCTTCAAGGGCCGCCGCTATGACACCGGTGATCGTGGCGACTACCTGCGTGCCATTGTCAGACTCGCATGCGAACGTGAAGACCTGGGCCCGGACTTCCGGACCTGGCTTCGCAGTTTCGTAGCCGAGGAGATGTAGCGATTTGACCAGTGCCGCGCCCCGCTCCGCCGACCCGGACCACCTGTGGTCGGTGGACGACCACCTGGAGGACGTCCTCGCCACCGTTCGCCCCCTGGAACCCATCGACCTGCAACTGCTCGACGCCCAGGGCTGCGTCCTCGTCGACGACGTCATGGTGCCGGTCTCGCTGCCGCCGTTCGACAACAGCTCCATGGACGGGTATGCGGTGCGGGTCACGGACGTCGCGGGCGCGAGCGAGGAGTTCCCCGCCGTCCTGGAGGTCGTCGGGGACGTCGCGGCCGGCGCGGCGGACCTGGTCCGGGTGGGTCCCGGCCAGGCCGCCCGCATCATGACCGGCGCTCCACTGCCGCCCGGCGCGGAGGCCGTCGTCCCCGTGGAGTGGACCGACGGGGGCCTCGACGAGGGCCCGGCGACCGGGATGCTCGCCCGCAGCCTGGCGCCCGAGGGCGCCGCCGGGCACGTCCAGGTGTACCGCTCCGCCGAGCCACGCGCGCACGTGCGCTTGAAGGGCAGCGACGTGCGGGCCGGCGTCTGCGCCCTGGAGGCCGGCACGGTCCTCGGCCCGCCGCAGATCGGCCTCCTCGCCGCCATCGGCCGCGGCACCGTACGCGTACGCCCGCGCGCGCGTGTGGTCGTCATGTCCACCGGCAGCGAACTGGTCCAGCCCGACGAGGAGCTCGGCGGCGGCCAGATCTACGACTCCAACAGCTTCGCCCTCACCGCCGCCGCCCGCGACGCCGGCGCCATCGCCTACCGGGTGGGCGCCGTCACCGACGACGCCGAGACCCTGCGCGCCACGATCGAGGACCAGCTGATCCGCGCCGACCTGCTGGTCACCACGGGCGGCGTCAGCGTCGGGGCGTACGACGTCGTCAAGGAGGCGCTGTCGGACTTCGGTGACGCGGACGAGGCGGGCGGCGGCGTCGAGTTCCGCAAGCTCGCCATGCAGCCCGGCAAGCCCCAGGGCTTCGGCTCCATCGGCCCCGACCACACACCCCTGCTGGCCCTGCCCGGCAACCCGGTCTCGTCGTACGTCTCCTTCGAGTTGTTCGTCCGCCCCGCCGTCCGCGCCCTGATGGGGCTGGCGGACATCCACCGGCCCCGGGTCCGGGCGACCCTCACGGCGGATGCGCCGCTCCGCTCCCCCAAGGGCCGCAGACAGTTCCTGCGGGGCAGCTACGCCGACGGCGAGGTGACGCCGGTGGGCGGTGCCGATTCCCACCTGGTCGCAGCCCTGGCGCACGCGGACGCGCTGATCGTCGTCCCCGAGGACATGGCCTCCGTCGAACCCGGCGCCGAGGTCGAGGTGATCCTGCTCCGCTGAGCGGGTACCCGGGCGGGGCGAGCGAGGCCCGCCGCGGCCCGGCAGCGCCCAGAAGGGCGCCGGGAAGCGCGGGACGGGTGACGATGCCCACACGGACGACGCAAGCACCGTACGGCCCGCACGGCCCGGTCGGCGTGAGCGTTCGGGCCGCGGTCCCGCTCCGGTGCGCACCGCGAGTTGGCGGTACCGTGTCGCGCACGACACAACCGTGCGCCGCACCCCTACGGACCCGACCGGAAGCCGCCACACAGCATGAATACGCAGGACCGACTGACCCACATCGACGAGGCGGGCGCGGCCCGCATGGTCGACGTATCCGGGAAGGACGTGACCGCGCGCACCGCCCGCGCCAGCGGACGCGTCCTGGTCTCGCCCCGGGTGATCGAGTTGCTGCGCGGCGGGGGCGTCCCCAAGGGCGACGCCCTGGCCACCGCGCGCATCGCGGGCATCATGGGCGCCAAACGCACCCCGGACCTGATCCCGCTGTGCCACCCGCTGTCGGTGTCCGGTGTGAAACTGGACCTGTCGGTCGCGGACGACGCCGTCGAGATCGTCGCCACCGTGAAGACGACGGACCGTACGGGTGTCGAGATGGAGGCCCTGACCGCGGTGTCGGTGGCCGCCCTCACCGTGATCGACATGGTCAAGGCGGTCGACAAGGGAGCGGTCATCACGGACGTGCGGGTGGAGGAGAAGACGGGCGGCAAGTCGGGCGACTGGAGCCGGGCATGAGCGGCGGGCCGTTCCTCGGTGGTGCGCTGACCGCTCCGTACAGCGCGCTGGTCGTCACCGCGTCCAACCGCGCCGCCGCCGGTGTCTACGAGGACCGTGGCGGGCCCCTCGTCGTCGCGGGCCTGGAACGGTTCGGGTTCGCCGTGGACGGGCCGCAGGTGGTGCCGGACGGGGACCCGGTTCAGGCGGCGCTGCGGGCGGCGGTGGAGGCCGGGTACGACGTCGTCGTCACCACCGGTGGCACCGGCATCTCGCCCACCGACCGCACGCCGGAGGCGACCCGCGAGGTGATCGACCGCGAGGTGCCGGGCATCGCCGAGGCGATCCGGGCGTTCGGACGCGAGAAGGTGCCGACCGCGGCGCTCTCGCGGGGGCTTTCCGGAGTGGCGCGGGGGACGCTGATCGTCAACCTGCCCGGGTCCACCGGCGGGGTCAAGGACGGGCTGGCCGTCCTGGAGCCTCTGCTGGTCCACGCCGTGGACCAGATCCGCGGCGGCGACCACCCGCGGCCGGCCGCAGGCCCCGCACAGGCCGCGGATCCCATGCCGTCCGCGGACGCCGTGCAGCCCGCCGGGCCCGGGCAGACCACGGACCCCGCGCCGCCTGCTGAGTCCGTGCCGCCTGCCGAGTCCGCGCAGGCGGGCGACGAGGACTCCAGACCCTCTCCCGGTGCCCGAGGGGCCCGGGTGGGGGTGCCCCCGGCGGCAGCTGGGGAAGTACCCCCAGGGGGTGTGCGCTGAACGGCCCGTCCTGGCCCGCGGTGCTGACGGACGGCGAGGTCGTCCTGAGGCCGATAAGGCTGCGTGACCAGCGTTCCTGGCGCGAGGTGAACCGGCGCAACCGGGACTGGCTGCGTCCGTGGGAAGCGACCGTTCCGCCGCCCACGCCCAGCGGGCCGATCACCCACCGCCCGACCTACCGCCAGATGGTCCGGCACCTTCGGTCGGAGGCGAACGCGGGCCGGATGCTGCCGTTCGTCATCGAGTACCAGGGGCGGCTGGTGGGGCAGTTGACGGTCGCCGGGATCACCTGGGGATCGATGTGCTCGGGGCACATCGGCTACTGGGTGGACCAGGGGGTGGCCGGCCGGGGGGTGATGCCGACGGCCGTGGCGCTCGCGGTGGACCACTGTTTCCGCACCGTGGGCCTGCACCGCATCGAGGTCTGCATCCGCCCTGAGAACCGGCCCAGCCGCCGGGTGGTGGAGAAGCTCGGATTCCGTGAGGAGGGACTGCGGCCGCGCTATCTCCACATCGACGGGGCCTGGCGCGACCACCTCGTCTTCGCGCTCACCGCGGAGGAGGTCCCGGACGGGCTGCGCGCGCGCTGGGCGCGGGCGCGATCCCGGCGGACGACGGACACCGGGAGTGTGCAGAACGCCCAGAGCGGGCAAAGCGCATCCGCCCCCTGGAATCCGCAGAACGCTCCGGGGAATCCCGGGTAGTGCGAAAATTGAATACTTGTTCGAAATTGATCGGCGGATGACCGACTCGGGGCAACGAAATTCTCGGGAACGGCGGTCCGCTGATCACATCGATGGCAAAAAAGCTGGAAGTATCAGCCTGATCGTGCGACACACCGGCCCAATTGGCAGATGGCCTCACGCAAACCCCTCTACCGTGTGAGGCGTGAGCAGCAGCGGCCTCATCTACGCAGTCATTGTCGGGGCCTGGGCCGCCTACTTGGTGCCGATGTGGCTCCGTAGGCAGGACGAGCTGAACGAGGCCCGTCCGACGGAACGCTTCAGTACCGCCATCCGGCTCCTGTCCGGACGGGCGGGTATGGAGCGCCGATACGCCAAGGACCTGCGGTCGCGCTCCGCCCGCGAGGGGGAGCCCGACACCGACAATGCGCCCGGCGCCGTCACCGACTCGGTGGACGTCCGGGCCTTTGCCATGCCCCGGAGTCGCCGTCAGGCGCAGGCGGAAGCCGAACCGGTGGCGCCGGGACGCCCCGAACGGCCGCGCGTGCCCGGCTCCGTGCCGGTGCCCGCGCGTGAGTCCGGCTCCGTGCCGGCCTCCGGCCGTGAGCACGGGGTGGTGTCGGCGTCCGTACCGGCCTCCGGGCGGGAGCACGGGGCGGTCCCGGCGTCCGCGTCGGCCTCCGGGCGTGAGTCCAGGTCGGCGTCGGCGTCCGCGCGTGAGTCCAGGTCGGCGTCGGCGTCCGGCGCCCCGGCCGGTTCCCCGTCCGCCGAGGCGGCCGAATCCCCGGCCGTGTCCGCACAGCAGGGCGCCCTGGCGGCCCGGCAAGCCCTGTCGGCACAGGCCGCCGCGGCACGCGCCCGGCGCACGAAGGTGCTCGCGCGCCGTCGGCGCACCACGGTGCTGCTGTTCCTCGCCTTCACGCTCGGCGCGATCGTCGCCGCTGTCGGCGGGCTCACCTTCCTGTGGGCACCCGGCGTGCCCGCGGTCCTGCTCAGCGGGTACATCGCCTACCTGCGCGCCCAGGAACGCCGCCGGTTCGCCTACCAGATGGACCGGCGCCGGGCCGAGGTCGCGGCGCAGCGGCTCAGGGAGCGCCAGCCGCGTCGGCGCGCGCCCGTGGACCAGGGCGCCACCGCCGACGAAGCGGAGGAAGGACCTGAGCCGGAGGCCGACCCCGCACTCTCCACGCTGGCCGCCGACCGGCGTGCGCTCGTCGAGCAGACCGACCACGCCGAATGGGTCGACCAGCAGCGCGAGCGCCAGCAGCGCCCCGGACACGGCGACAGCTGGGACCCGGTGCCGGTGCCGCTGCCCACGTACGTGACCGCGCCGGTCGCGCCGCGCGCCACCTCCGACGTGGACCTGGCGGCACCCGACGCGTGGAGTTCGGCGCGTTCCAGCTCCGTGCCCCCGGAGCAGGAGGCGGAGCCCGCCGAGTCCGCTGAGCCCGCCGAGCCGGACGGGCCGGATGCGCCGACGGGGGAGTCGGCGGGCCCGGCCGAGGACAAGCCGACGGCGGGCGGACGCAGCGACGCGCGCCGGGCCGCCTCCGCCCGCCGCGCCCGCGAGCGCGGACGCACGCCGCTGTTCGACCAGTACGAGGACGGCGAACGGCCGCGCGCGGCCAACGAGTGACGTCGGCCTGGCCGATGGCGTCGGCCCGACTGACGACGCGGTAGCGACGGCAGCGGGGCGCGGGGCAGTGGTGACGGCGGGGTGCGCGAGAGGGACGGTGGTCGGGAGGGGCGGTGTCCGGCAGCCGTCGAAAGCCGGTGTGACCAGCCGGAAACCCGGCCCCTGACCAGTCGGGGAACGGATTTCCAAGCACCCCGACGGGGATGCTAAAGTTTCACTCGTTGCAAGGGCCTGTGGCGCAGTCCGGTAGCGCACCTCGTTCGCATCGAGGGGGCCAGGGGTTCGAATCCCCTCAGGTCCACGCACGACTGTTCTCGAGTTAGCTCGGGAGTGGTTGACGAGATCCCGCCGATCTTCATGATCGGTCGGGATCTTTGTCGTTTCCGGGGTCTGTTCGACCGTGTTCGGGGTGGTCATGGCGCTGGTCGCTGTTGCGCTCGGTGAGGCTGAGCCTTCGGCGGGTGGTGTGGGCAGCACGAGGAGCCCCGAGGTGCCGGGGCTGGCGGTGGGCGTCAGCGGTTGTTTTGCCTGTTCAGCGATCAGCGGGTTGATGTGGGGGCGGCAGCCCTGTGTGGGTGACGGGTGCGAGCTCGCCTGGCTGGTCGCCTGGTGGTGCGGTGCCGGCTGTGGTGTCGGGAGTGAAGTCGGTGTCGGTGAGGTGGATGCCGGTTCGCTGGTAGAGCCAGGTTTCGAGGATGTCGAGGTTCCCGGCGGTTACCAGGAGGGCGACGAGGAGGTTTTGGGAAACCTGGCCGGGGGCGGGCCGGTGTTTGGGGTTCCCGATGTCGATCTCGTCGCTCTTGAGTCGCCCGTGGATCCCTTCGTTATGGGATCGGATGGGCTTGTATGCGGCGAGCCAGGCGGCGGAGAGGTAGGGGATGTCCTGCCGGAACTTGGCGGTCTTGAGATCACCGGACGCGTCCGCGGGGACGGTGATGGCGGACTTCCCGCAGACCGGCGGCAGTTCCTCGGCGGGTGGTGGGTCGAGCCACTCCTTGGAGGGGAGTTGGATGGTGGGCTTGGCAGCCGGGTGGGCCGCGCGGCGGCGGGCGTCGCTGATGTCCAGCACCGCCGGTGGCGGGCCTGCGGTGCGGGGGCCTTGTGGGCGGAGGCGGTCGCGGCGTGCGCAGTTCACCGAAGGGGACGGGCCGGAGGCCGGGCAGTGCAGCCGGATCGAGCCTCGGTCGTCCGGACCCTCCTTCGTCTTGAGGTGGAACGGGCTGCGGGCGGCGATGCGGTCGGTGAGCTGGGGGTTGTCCCGGATCTCGCGGGCCGTTTTGTCGTCGGTCCGGTGGGTGGCGCCTGCCAGGGCGGTGGGGATGTGGGGGCAGGTGAGGGTGCCGTCGATGAGGAGGGCGCCCTGCCAACTGCCCTGAGTGCCGCGATCGATGGCCTTGTAGTCGAGGGCCAGGCGGTAGCCGAGGCGGCGGACAGGGATCTGGAAGTTCTCCGGCGAGCATCCGGTGTAGGCCCGGTCGGCCGCGCAGGTGCCGACCGGCAGGCCGAGCCCGGACAGGGCCTCAAGAGCGGTGATCGCGTTGCGTCCGGTGTGGACGGTCGGGGTGTCCAGGACCAGACCGACACACATCTGCGGGTAGCTGGTGGGATCCCCGGCCGCTTGGCCGGGCGGTCGGCGGTGGGCGGCGACGACGAAGGTCGCGCTGTAACCGAAAATCCCTTTGTCCGATCCGCCACTGTAGTGCCAGCCGGCGGTGATCTCCACCGATGCGGTCCCGTTGCGGTCGCTGTCCGGATCGGCCAGCACGGGGATCGCCGTGGCGTCGACACCGACGTCCCCGCGCCAGCCCCGCAGATGCCCACGCTCCTGAGCCATGCGGACCGGGGCCAGGACGAGCTGGTTCGCCAAGAGCTGGAGCCGCTCGGCCGCCTCCAGCCCGGCGGACGAACCCCAGACGCGCGCGTGGTCGTCGGCGATGTCCTGCGGGAGGCGGGAGCGACGGTCGCAGCGGGCCGGGTCCAGGACCGTGGTGATCCGGTCGAAACCCCGGTAGAGACGGCGGCTGGCCGCGATACTCTCCCGCGCAGTCTTGGGCGGGTCGGGATCGATGCCCAACCATGTCCGGGCCCGGGGGCGGAGGCGGAAGTGCAGGATGCGCCAGGCCTCGGCGACCGTCGCCCGGCCTGTGAAGTAGGCGGCCAGCAGCAGGCCGGCCAGCACCGTCCGGGGCCGTACTCCGGGTGGTCCGGGACGGTGCTGCAGGAGTTCCTCCAGTTGCTGGGGGACTCCGGAGCGGTCGAGAAGGGTCAGCAACTGGCCGACCTTGGAGTCCTCGATGAAGGTGACCTTGCCGGGCCGGATGCGGGGCCGCAGCGCTCGGGCGGCGGTCTCGTCCGCCGCCGGGCGGGGCATCACCGGCGGTGCCCGTGCAGCAGCCGGATGACCTCCTCACGAGGCAGTGAGGGAACCCAGCCGTGGTAGGGGGCCAGGCCTGCGGGCGAGGACATCCCTGCCGCATCCGCCACCACCGCCGGGTTGATGCCCTCGGCCAGCAGACCGACAATCCACGTCGAACGAAGACGGCGGGCCGACAGCCGAGGCAGACCGTTCGGCGGCTGATGGCGGGCGGGCCAGGACGACACGAGGTTCTTCGCGGCCTCGACCTTCCGCCCGGGGCGGAACAGGAAGCCGCCCCCTGCCGACTCGGCCAGCTCCGTCAGGACCGGCGCCCACGACGCGCGGCAGGCCACCAGGCGGCCCACCAAGGTGTCGTCCAGGACAGGGACTCCGCAGCCGACATCGACGTGTCCGCCGCGAACAGCGGCGACTTCGCCGGGTGTCAGGCCGCAGCCTGCGCCGAGCGCCATCAGGGCCAGGCCATCCCGCCGGGCTTGGCCGGGCAGATGTCCCGCCCAGGCTCGCAGACCAGTCAACTCGGCAGGTCCATAGGGTGGTTGTGGCCTGCGAGGAGAGGAGATCCGTACGGGCGGTGCCTCGCCGCGCTGTACCCACACGAGTGCCTCGCGTGTGCGGCGCAACCAGGCCCGGTAGGTCTGGACCGTGGAGCCGTGCAGGCCGGTGCAGCCGGAGAGCACGAACGCGTCGATCGTCTCCGTCCGCAGCCATGTTCCCGGCTCTGGGGGCAGGCCCTGCTGGTCGGCCCAGACGGCCAGGCGCCCAACAGCATGCAGAAGCCGCCGTGCCTCGTAGCAGGTGGCCGGTGCGGTAGCCGTCACCGTTGCGCGGACCTGCTCAGCAACCGCGTCCCACCGCTGGGACGGCAGCCTGGGCTGGTAGGCGCGGATCCGGTCGGAAATCTCCGGGCTCAGTGTCACAGACCAACTCCACCGGCTGGTCAAGCAGCCAGTGAAGGGGTTGAAGTCGATCTTCACGGAAAGGAGTGCATCTGCATGGTCGGAGGCATGAACAGGCGAAAGCCGCCGCGGGAGCTTGCCACTGATCCGGAAACCTGGCCCGACGGCCACCTCGCTGACCCCGGCGCCGCCGCCGTCCAGCACATCGCCCGCGCTCTCGCCGCCGCCGTGGCCGAACGCGGTCTGAGCCTGCGCGGCGTCGCGGACGCCTGCGGAGTCAACCGGCAGGCCATCGCGGACCTGATCCACGGACGTTCGTGGCCCGACGTGGCCACCGTGGCCCGCCTCGCCGTCGGTCTCGGGCTTCCGCTCTGGCCTCAAACGGGCGTCTTCGAACGGGAGATGGGTCATGAAGCCTCAATCCCTGCCCGATACCGCACCAACAGCGACCGGGCATGACGATTTCGTGGCTCCACCCGCCGAGCGCCGCCGACCTCGCATACGCTCGGACACGCGATGAGCCACCTTGTAGGGAGCTCGCGTGCCGGCACCGCCGTCGCTTTCCACGGCTTTGCGGCGGTGCCGACCCTCTCCTGTCACCAGCCCCGCAGGGCCGTGCAGGAGCCTGTGTGTCAGCCCTCGCCGACCGTCCCCTCTCCGCCCGTGGCGGCACTGCCCGCGGCGATGGCGAACCAGCCGACCGGACCCTCGACGACGTGACCCTCCTCCGCGAGCCGCTTCAAACGCCCACGGGTGGTCTCCACCCGCGCCGGGGTCGAGATGTCCTCCCCGACCGCCGCAGCGATCTCCCGGACCTTCATCGCCCGCCCCGCAGTGGCCAGCAGCGACAGCATCCGCCGCCGGCCCTCCTCCCACTCCAGAGGCCCCACGGGTTCCTGCCACCTTTCGGATGCCGTCCCGGAAGGGACTGCTGCTTCATCCGCAGCCGGGGTCTGAGCGCCAGATCCGATCGGCCCGCCTTGCATCTGCTTCTCTGTGGGCAAGGACTCCAGCGTTTCCCGGGTGATGGCCAGCCGTTGCAGCCGGTTCTCGGCCTCACCGATCTGCTGGTGGACCCGCTCGAGTTCCTCGCGCAGTCCGGACAGGCAGTCACGCACGGCCGCCTCTTCCCGGTCCAAAAGCTCAAAGTACGACGCCATGATCCACCCCTGGCTCCCGCCGACGCCCCAAGAAAGACCCTGCAGTCCTGCCAAGGCCGCACCACACGGTACGGGCCAAAACCACAAGATCGCACGAGCTGTCCACCAACGACCGCAAAAAACAACTCACGCCCACCACAAGCTATTTGACGTCCAGATTGAGTGAGATAGCAGACAGTCCAGGGAGGGTGCCCGACCAGCCACCCCCGGCTCCGTTCCTGCAGTGACAGCATTTGTCGGCGAATTACGGTTCCGGCACGGCTCTTGGGGAGCCGTCGTGGTGGCGTCGTCTTGCGGATCAGGGCGGGAGGTTCGCCGTTGGTGAATCGTCCGCAGGATGCGGGTCGGGCGGGTCATCGTGGCCGAATGATCGAGGACACGTTGGAGCAGGTGTTCGCCGAGGCCGGATGCAAGGGCAGTGTGGCTGTCCTGGACGTCGACGGTCAGGGCCGGGTGGTGTTTGGAGATACCGAATTGGTGGTTGCCGCGTCCACGTTCAAGATCGTGGTGGCGTTGGAGCTGTTCTGTCAGGGAGCCGAGGGGCGCCTGGATCCGGCGGAGCGCGTTCGGCTCTCGCCGGCGCAGGCCACGCCGGGCGGTCAGGGGTTTTGCATCTTTGAGGATGAGGCCGAGGTCTCTTTGCGTGATATCGCCCGGATGATGCTCACCATCAGCGACAACACCGCAACCGACCTGCTGATTCGCCGGGTATCGCTGTCGTGCATCCATGATCGCTTGGCCGGCTTGGGTCTGGACCGGATCCGGTTGGTGGGCACGATCCGACAGGAATTCGACGCCATTGGCCGCGACGCGGGTTTCGCGGGGTGGGTGGATATGGGACATGCGATGCGTCAAGCGGGTTCGCCGGCGGACGCTGAGCGCGTCTGGGAGCGCGCACGGTCCGCTCCCTCCCTGCGGCCCGGCCGTATCACGAGCGCGACGGCCGGGCAGATGGCGACCTTGCTGAGGCTGATCTGGCGGGACGAGGCCGGTCCGGGTGACGCTTGCCGGGCCGTGCGGACCATCCTCGGCCAGCAGCGGCTGACCCGGAAGATTGCCACTGGCTTCAGCGACGAGGTGCGGGTAGCAGCCAAATCGGGCACCGTACCCGGCTGTGCAAACAACGACGCGGGAGTTGTGCAATACCCGGACGGTTCTCGTTTCGCGGTGGCGGTATTCACCAGACCGGCCGGACCCGCCCCCCGGGCACCAAAGGCCGACTCCGCGATCGGTACAGCAGCCCGGCTGGCGGTCGAGCACCTTCGTCGGCATCCAGGAAGGCCGCAGACACCACTGTCCCACCCGTAACCCCTCGGTGACGTGACGACATGCACCCTGGACAGGCCTTGGGGAACGATCTTCAACAGCCTGGGGAACGATCTTCAGGGCCTCGGATTGCCGCACGTCATCAGCGCTCGTGAACACCCGACGCAGCTCGGAGCCCCGGTCGGTGATAACCGACCGGGGCTCGCTGTTGTTTTCGTGATCCGCCGTGTTGTTGTCGCGAAGTGCCGCTGTCCGCCGTGATCTCGCCGTGCACGGGCTGCACGGGCCGGAGGAGTACTGCGGCCTCTTCTCCGGCCTGCCCGCGTCGGACGATGCGTCCCGGTCGTGGCAGTGCTGCATCGACGCCATCGACGTCCACGGCACTGTTGCGACCGCGTCCCTGACGCTCCGGCACAGCGCAGACGGCTTCACTGACGCTTTCCTGCTGGTGCACGCCGACGGCGGTCGGCGTAACGCCGACGAGGTCTGTCACCGGTGCCGTTGAGCGGGGGCCGGCGGGCGGACGGCCCGGCTACAGGGGCTTCGCGTAGCAGAGGCTGGACTCGTGGTGGCGGTAGTAGCCGAACTTGGTGCACGGTTCGTAGCCGCTGGAGGTGTACAGGGCGATGGCCTCCGGCTGTGCCGTGCCCGTCTCCAGGACCATGCGGATGCGGCCCGCCGCGCGTGCGTCCTCCTCCAGGGCGGCCAGGATGCGACGGGCGAGGCCGCGGCCGCGCATCTGCTCGATCACGTACATGCGCTTGAGTTCGGCGTCGCCGTCCTCGTTGCCCTGGCCGTTGACGTCCTGGCTGCGCCAGCCGCCGGTGGCCACGGGGTGGTCGTCGTCGTAGGCGATCAGGTACACGCCCCTCGGCGGGGTGAAGTCCAGGACGTGCAGGGCGGTGGCGTCGCCGTCGTCGCCGTAGCGCAGGCGGTACTCGGCCTGGACCTCGTCGTTGAGCTTGACTGCGTCGGGGTGGTCGAAGGGGACGGGGCGTATAAGCATGTTATGTATCGTAATTCTATGCAGAGAGCGGGCGGGGGCCTCGTACAGTGTGCCGGTATCGTGCCGCGGAGCTAACAGTGACCTCGGACGACGTGCCGTGAAGCCGGGGTCCGCCGTGACGCCGGGGAGAGTGTTTTGCTGACGGTGACCTCTGTCAACGTGAACGGGCTGCGGGCCGCCGCGAAGAAGGGCTTCGTGGAGTGGCTCGCCGGGACCTCCGCGGACGTGCTCTGCCTTCAGGAGGTGCGCGCCGAGCCGCAGCAGTTGCCCGAGGGCGTACGGCAGCCGGAGGGGTGGCATGTCGTGCACGCCCCCGCCGCCGCCAAGGGGCGCGCGGGCGTCGCTCTGTACACCCGGCGGGAACCCGACCGCGTGCAGATCGGCTTCGGCTCGGACGAGTTCGACACGAGCGGCCGGTACGTCGAGGCCGATCTGCCCGGGGTCACCGTCGCCTCCCTCTATCTGCCCTCCGGCGAGGTGGGCACCGAGCGGCAGGACGAGAAGATCCGGTTCATGGACGAGTTCCTGGCCCATCTCAAGGCGCTGCGTGTGCGGGCCGCCGCCGACGGGCGGGAGGTCGTCGTCTGCGGCGACTGGAACATCGCCCACCAGAACATCGACCTCAAGAACTGGCGCGGCAACACCAAGAACTCCGGCTTCCTGCCCGAGGAGCGGGCCTGGTTGACGCGGGTCCTCGACGCGGCGGACGGCGGGTACGCCGACGTCGTACGGTCGCTGCATCCCGACACCGAGGGGCCGTACACCTGGTGGTCGTACCGGGGGCGGGCCTTCGACAACGACAGCGGGTGGCGGATCGACTACCACGTCTCGACGCCCGGGCTCGCGGGCAAGGCCGTCAAGGGGTACGTGGAACGGGCGGCCACCCACGCCGAACGCTGGTCGGACCACGCACCGGTGACGGTCGTTTACGACCTGTAGGTCGTGGTGTCGTGGTCCGTCTGCGACCTGGGTGGTTTGCGGTCCGTAGGTGGATTGCGTTTCTGTGGATGGTCTACGGCGGGTAGCTGGTCTACGGCCTGTAGGTGGTCGGCGGTCTGTAGGCCCGCCCCGCGGCCGTCTGCTCCGCCGCGGCCTGCTCTCCGGGCCGGTCGTCCGTGCCTGCGTCAGTCCCGTTTGTGCAGGCGTCTGTCCAGCGCCAGGGAGAATTCCGCCTCGACCACGCTGCGGGCCAGTGGGCGCAGGCGTTCCAGGTCGTCCTCGGGGGCGTGGCGCAGGACCATCAGGGCGAACATGTCGGCCAGCGCGTCCGCGTGTTCGCGTACCCGCTTGCCCGCCGCCAGTACCTCGGCGAGCGGGATGCCCTCGCGGACCAGTGCGGACGACACGTCCAGCAGGCGCCGGCTGATGTGCACGATCTCGTTGCCGTCCGTGCCGAGATAGCCCAGCTCCAGTGCCGCGGCCAGATTCTCCGGGGTGTCCTCGCCCTCGAAGCGGTCGGCCAGTTCCTCGGGGGTGAGGCGGACCGGTTCCTCCTCGGTGGGGGTGCCGACGCCGAGCAGGTCGGCGACGCCGCGGCCGTGTTCGAGGGCGTCGGCCAGCTCCGCGATGCCGCTGAGGGTGTGGCCGCGCTCCAGCAGCGCCGAGATGGTGCGCAGGCGGCCAAGGTGCTGGTCGTCGTACCAGGCGATCCGGCCCTCACGGCGGGGCGGCCGGATCAGCTTGCGTTCGCGGTAGAAGCGCAGGGTGCGCACCGTGATGCCGGCCAGCCGGGCCAGTTCCTCCATGCGGTACTCGCGGGGGCCGTTCTGACGGCCGCCGCCCTGTCCGTCGCTTCCGCCACCGTCTGCTGCCACAGGGGCAGCCTAGGGCGTACCGCCGGTAACTTTCCCGCGCGCGCCCCCTACCCATCGGTACGGAGCTGCCCTACGCTCCCATCGTGCCAGTGTTCACTGGCAGAATCCGTTGCGATGCCGGGAGGCTGCGGGATGGCCCAGCACGAGCATGTACGGGTGGCGGTGATCGGGTCCGGGTTCGGCGGGCTCGGCGCGGCCGTGCGGCTGCGCCGCGAGGGGATCACCGACTTCGTCGTCCTGGAACGGGCCGACAGCGTCGGCGGCACATGGCGGGACAACGACTATCCCGGCTGCGCCTGCGACGTACCGTCCCACCTGTACTCCTTCTCCTTCGCGCCCAACCCCGAGTGGCCGCGCGCCTTCTCCGGGCAGGAGCACATCCGCGCCTACCTGGAGCGCGTCGCCGACACCTTCCGGCTGCGTCCGCACCTGCGGTTCGGCGCCGAGGTGCAGCGGATGGCCTGGGACACCGGGAAGCTGCGCTGGGAGATCGAGACCAGCAGCGGTGCGCTGAGCGCCGACGTCGTCGTCTCCGCCGCCGGGGCGCTGGCCGACCCGAGGATCCCGCCGATCCCCGGGCTCGACTCCTTCCCGGGCGAGGTCTTCCACTCCGCCCGCTGGAACCACGACTACGACCTGCGCGGCAAGCGCGTCGCCGTCGTCGGCACCGGCGCCTCCGCCATCCAGATCGTGCCGGCCATCCAGCCGCTCGTCTCCCGGCTGACCCTCTTCCAGCGCACCCCGCCGTGGGTGCTGCCGCGCGTCGACCGGGCCATCACCGGTGCCGAACGGTGGCTGCACCGGCACCTGCCGATCACCGCGCAGGCCCGGCGCGGACTGCTGTGGGGCATCCGCGAGCTGCAGGTGCAGGCATTCACCAAGCACCCGGACGAACTCGGCCCGGTCGAACAGCTCGCCAAGCGCAACATCGCCCGCGCCGTCAAGGACCCCGAGCTGCGTGCCAGGCTCACCCCCGACTACCGGATCGGCTGCAAGCGGATCCTGCTCTCCAACTCCTACTATCCGGCCCTCGCCCGGCCCGACGTCGACGTGGTGGCGAGCGGGCTGAGCGAGGTCAGGGGCACCACCCTGGTCGCCGCCGACGGCACCGAGACCGAGGTCGACGCGATCGTCCTCGGGACGGGCTTCCACGTCACCGACATGCCGATCGGCGAGCGGGTCGTCGGGGCGGACGGCAGGACCCTCGCTCAGGCGTGGCAGGACGGCATGCAGGCGCTGCGCGGGGCCTCCGCGGCCGGCTTCCCCAACTGGATGACGATCGTCGGGCCGAACACCGGCCTCGGGAACTCCTCCATGATCCTGATGATCGAGTCCCAGCTGAACTACATGGCGGACTACCTGCGCCAGCTCGACGTCCTCGGCGGCCGGGCCGCCCTCGACGCCCGCCCCGGTGCGGTGCGCGCCTGGAACGAGCGGGTCCAGGAGCGGATGCGGCGCACGGTGTGGAGCACCGGCGGCTGCACCAGCTGGTACCTGGACGCGAGCGGCCGCAACACCACCATCTGGCCCGGTACGACGACGGAGTTCCGGCGTGCCACCCGGCGGGTGGACCTCGCCGAGTACGAGGTCCTGCGGGTACCCGCCCGTACCCAGGCCCCGGTGGAGGTGAGGGCATGAGCAGCCGTCCGACGCATGTGACCGCGGGCCCCTACGCGCCGCCCACGCCCGTCCGCGAGCTGACGGTGGTCTCCGCCGACGGCGCGCGGCTGCACGCCGAGGTGCATGGCCCCAAGGACGCGCCGCCGGTCGTCCTCGCCCACGGCTGGAGCTGCTCGACCGCCTTCTGGGCGGCCCAGATCCGGGACCTGGCCGTGGACCACCGGGTCATCGCCTACGACCAGCGGGGCCACGGGCGCAGCCCGGCGAACCCGGTCTGCTCGCCCCGGGCGCTCGCCGACGACCTGGAGGCCGTGCTCGACCAGACGCTCGCGCCGGGCGAACGGGCCGTGCTCGCCGGGCATTCCATGGGCGCCATGACGATGCTGGCGGCGGCCGCGCGGCCCCGCTTCCGTGAGCACACCGCCGCCGTCCTGCTGTGCAGCACGGGCAGTTCGCGGCTGGTCGCGGAGGCACGCATCGTGCCGCTGCGCGCCGGGCGCGCACGCACCTGGATCACGGCGCGCATTTTGGGCGTGCGCGCCCCGCTCGGTCCGGTCACGCCGGTGGCCCGGCGGATCCTCAAGTACGCGACGATGGGCGCCGGTTCCGCGCCGTACATGGTGGACGCCTGCGCCCGGATCGTGCACGCCTGCCCGCCCGGCGCGCGGTACGCCTGGTCGCAGGTGCTGGCCCGGCTCGATCTCGACGACGGCGTACGGGAGTTGACGGTGCCCACGGCGGTGATCGCCGGGACCGCCGACCGGCTCACCCCGCCGGTGCACGCACGGGCCGTCGTCGCCGCGCTGCCGCACTGCGTCGGCCTGACCGAACTGCCCGGACTCGGCCACATGACTCCGGTGGAAGCGCCCGAACTGGTCACCGGGCGGATCCGGGACCTCGTCACGACGTACCTCGACGACCCGGCGCACCCCACGGACGATACGAAAAGCGTGAAAGACGCGAAGGGCACCAAGGGTGCAAAGGGCGCGAAGGACGGGGAGGGCAGGGCGGATATGGCGAACACGGCAGACGTAGCTGACGTGGCAGGTGTCGCGGACACCGGCAGGGCGGGCACCCCGGGCACCGGTACGGGCGCGGTGGACGGTGCGGACGTGCACGCCAAGGAGGGCGCGTGAACAGGGCGGCCGGCCTCGAAGGGCAGGTCGTGGTCGTCACCGGCGCGGCACGCGGCGTCGGCGAGATGCTCGCCCGCAAGCTGTCCGCGCGCGGTGCGAAGGTGGCGCTGGTCGGCCTGGAGCCGGACGCGCTCAAGGAGGTCTCCGGGCGGCTGCACGGCGACAGCGGCCACTGGTACGCCGACGTCACCGACCACGAGGCGATGGTCCGGGTGGCCGGTGAGGTCAAGGAGCGCTTCGGCAAGGCGGACATCGTCGTCGCCAACGCCGGTGTCGCCACCGGCGGCCCGTTCGCCGGCTCCGACCCGGACGCCTGGCGGCGGGTGATCGAGGTCAACCTGATCGGCTCGACGGTGACCGCCCGTGCCTTCCTGCCCCTGCTCGTGGAGAGCCGCGGCTATCTGCTCCAGATCGCCTCGCTCGCCGCGCTCACCCCGGCACCGATGATGTCGGCGTACTGCGCCTCGAAGGCGGGCGTGGAGGCGTACGCGCACAGCCTGCGCGCCGAGGTCGGCCACCAGGGGGTGCGGGTCGGGGTGGCGTATCTGTCCTGGACCGACACGGACATGGTGCGCGGTGCCGACCAGGACGCGACCATGCGGGAGTTGCGCCGGCGGCTGCCGTGGCCGGCCAACCGGACCTATCCGCTGGGGCCCGCGGTGGAGCGGATCGTGGCCGGGATCGAACGGCGGTCGAGCCATGTGTACGGGCAGTGGTGGCTGCGCGGGATGCAGGGCGTACGGGGCTACCTGCCGGCCCTCATCGGGACGGTCGGACAGCGCGAGATGCGGCGGTTCGGGCCCCGGTTGCAGGGGATGCGCACCGGACTGGTCGGCGCGGGCGGCGAGGCCGACGAACGGGCCCGTGCTACGCACCGTGACTGATCGACATGCGTAGGGTGTCGGGCCGTGTGAATCTGGTCGGGGGCCCATCGAGGACCCAACACCCCTCACCCTCACGGGAGTGAACCCACATGGGTATGAAGGACCAGTTCCAGGAGAAGGCCAAGAACCTGCGGGACCAGGCCGAGCAGAGCGCGCGCGAGAAGGCCGGTCAGCGCGGTCAGCGGGGCCAGCAGCAGCCCGGCAAGCCGCAGCCCGGCGGCAAGCCGCAGCCCGAGCGCGGCGGCCGCCAGAACCCGCGGGACACGCAGGACACCGAGCGTGAGATGCACGACCGCATGGACCAGGACTACGACGCCTGACGCCACGGTCGTTCACCGGTCCGCACAGGGCGCCCCGGACGCGGGGCGCCCTTCCTGTGCCCGGTTTCGCCGGGTCTCGTCTCCGTGTCCGGTCTCTGTGGCTGGTTCGCGCGTACGAGGGCGGGCGGTCGGACACGGGGCACGGGGGCGGGCGGTCAGGGTCGGGGCGGCAGTCCGGGGCGTGAGCGGTCCGGTACCTCGCGGAGGTCGGGCGGCGTCGCCGCGGGCCAGGACGCCAGCAGTTCCAGGACCAGCCGGATCGCGTCGTCCATCTCGACGTGCCGGCCCTCGGCCCAGTCCAGCGGCGTGCGCAGGGCTTCCACGTCCGGTGCCACCCCGTGGTTCTCCACGGACCAGCCGTACGCGTCGAACCAGGCCGCGTTCATCGGCACCGTGATCACCGTGCCGTCGCCCAGCCGGTGCCGCCCGGTGACGCCGACCACGCCGCCCCAGGTGCGCTGCCCGACCACCGGCCCCAACTTCAGCAGCCGGATCGCGGCGGTGATCATGTCGCCGTCGGACGAGGTGGCCTCGTCGGCCAGCGCCACGATCGGGCCGCGCGGTGCGTTGGAGGCGTACGACACGGGCTGGGCGTCGCGCGTCAGGTCCCAGCCGAGGATGGTCCGGGTCAGCTTCTCGACGACGAGTTCGCTGATGTGCCCGCCCGCGTTGCCGCGCACGTCCACCAGGAGCGCGGGCCGGGACACCTCCATGCGCAGATCGCGGTTGAACTGGGCCCAGCCGGAGCCGCCCATGTCCGGGATGTGTAGATAGCCGCACCGGCCGCCGCTCAACTCCCGGGTCACCTGGCGGCGTTTGGCCACCCAGTCCTGGTAGCGCAACGGCCGCTCGTCGATCAGCGGCACCACCGCCACCCGCCGCGCCGGGCCCGTCTCGCGTTCCGGGCTCACCGGGCCTTCCGTAACCGTCCCGTCCTCCCGGTTCACCGGGCTTTCCGTACCCGCCCCGCTTTCCTGGCCTGCCTCGTCCTGCTCCTTCGTCGTGCCTTGCTCGTCGGCCGCGCCCTGTTCATCCGTCGCGTCCCGCTCGTCCCTCCGTCTCGCGGAGCCGGCCGTGTCCGGCGGGCCCTCGTCGCACGGGGGATGGACGAAGGTCAGTTCCACGGTCGTACCGCCCGCGCCCGCCAGCAGCGGGTACGGGCCCGCCACCGGGTCCACCGGCCGCCCGTCCACCTGGGTGAGCACCGCGCCCGCCCGGATGCCGGTGCCGGCCAGCGGCGAACGCGCCCGGGAGTCGGAGGAGTCGCCCGGCAGGATCCGCCGGACCGTCCAGCGGCCGTCCCGGCAGACGAAGTCGGCGCCGAGCAGGCCCTGGTAGCGCTGGAAGTGGGGCGGGCCCTCGTTGCGCCGGGCCGGGGTGACATAGGCGTGGGAGGTGCCCAGTTCGCCCAGCACCTCGCGCAGCAGATCCGCGAAATCGTCCGGGGACGCGACGCGTTCGACCAGCGGCCGGTACTGGTCGAGGACCGCGTCCCAGTCGATGCCGCACATGCCCGGGTCCCAGAAGTAGGCCCGGATGAGCCGGCCCGCCTCCTCGAAGGACTGGCGCCACTCGGCGGGCGGGTCGGCCTCGTGCAGGATGCGGCGCAGGTCGATCCAGACCGTGGTGTCGGCGTCGCCCGACTCGGTCGACGGGACGGCGCGCAGGTCGCCCTCGTCGACCACGACCAGCCGGGTGCCGTCGCCGCTGACCGTGAACCAGTCCAGGTGGCCGACGAGTTCGGACCTCTTCGCCTTGGTGATGCTGAAGTACTCCAGGGTCGGGCGTCCGCTGGTGTCGGCCGGGTTGACGAAGGTCTCGCCCAGGGCGCCCGAGATCGGCCAGCGCAGCCAGACCAGGCCGCCGCCGGCCACCGGGTGCAGCGCCGAGTACTTGGAAGCGGTCACCGGGAACGGGGTGACCCGGCTCTCCAGGCCCTCGACCTCGACGGTGACCGCGGACCCGTCGCCGGGCCCGCCCTCGGCGGGGTCCAGACCGCCGGCCGCCGGACGGCCGTCCGGGTTCAGGGCGAACGGGGAGGGCGTCGCGGACGACAGCGGCACCAGGTAGGGGCGGCAGCCGAGCGGGAAGGACAGGTCCCCGGTGTGGACGTCGTACACCGGGTCGAAGCCGCGCCAGGACAGGAACGCCAGGTAGCGGCCGTCCCGGGTGAACACCGGGTTCTCGTCCTCGAAGCGGCCGTTGGTCACGTCGACGATCAGCCGGTCCGGCTGTCCGGCGCCGGGCACGCGGGCCATCTTGATCTGCCGCAGCGAGCGCCCGATCCCCGGGTGGGACCAGGTCAGCCAGGTCCCGTCCGGGGAGAACGCCAGGTCCTTCACCGGGCCGTTGACGGACCGGATCAACTCGGTGATCTCGGCTCCACAGGGGGCTACCTCGCCTCCACCGGGGACGGCCCCGCTTCCGCCGGTGCCGTCGGCAGAGTTCCCGGCGCCGTTCCCGGTGCCCTCGGCCGCGTCGATGAGCAGCAGCCGTCCGTCGTGCGAGGCGACGGCGAGGCGTTCGCCCGACGGGTCCGACACCAGTTCCAGGACCCGGCCCAGCTCACCGGTGGCCGGCCGGCGCGGCGCGCGGTCGCCGCTGGCCCGGGGCAGGTAGGCGATCTCGATGGCGTCCTCGCCCGTCGCGTCCGTGACGTAGGCGATCTGCCCGGTCGAGCCGAGCATCTCCGGGAGCCGGACCCGTACGCCCGGAGTGTCCGCGATGGTGCGGGCCGGGCCGTCGCGGTGGGTGAGCCAGTACAGACTGCCGCGTACGACGACGGCGCTGGCCCGCCCGGTCTCGTCGACCGATATGCCGTCCAGGTGCTGGGCGGCCGGGACCTGGTACCTGCGGCGGCCGGCCCGCGGCCCGGACAGCCGGATGTCCAGGCGGCGCGGTACGGCGTCCGGGGACAGGTCGTCGACCAGCCACAGGTCGCCCCCGCACTGGTACACCACCCGGGTCCCGTCGCTCGCGGCGTGCCGGGCGTAGAAGGCGTCGTGGTCGGAGTGGCGGCGCAGGTCGGAGCCGTCGTACGCGCAGGAGTAGAGGTTGCCGACGCCCTCGTGGTCGCAGAGGAAGGCGATCCGGCCGGCCACGAACATCGGTGCGTCCAGGTGGCCGCCGATGCCGGCGAGCAGCCGCTGTCCGTGCAGCCACAGCCGGCCCATGGCGCCGCCCCGGTAGCGCTTCCAGCCGGCCGGTTCGTGCGGCGGGGTGCCGGTGAGCAGCAGGGTCCGGTGTTCGTCGCCGAGGTCGGCGACCTGGATGTCAGAGACCGGGCCCCAGGGCAGTTTGCGGCCCGGGTCGCCGTCGGGGGAGACCTTGTAGGCCCAGCTGAAATAGGAGAAGGGCTGGCCGTGGGAGGCGACGGCGAGGATGTCGCAGCGGCCGTCCGGGTCGGGCGGGGTCCAGCCGCACACCCGGGTGTCGGCGCTGCCCCAGTACGTAAGCTGCCGGCCCGGTCCGCCGTCGGTGCAGGCCAGGTGGATCTCGGGCACGAGGCTGTGCCAGGTCGTGTAGGCGATGTGGCGGCCGTCGGGGGAGAAACGCGGATGGCCGATCTTGGTGCGGTCGACGGTGAGTCGCCAGGCACGGCCCGGGGTGTCGAGCGGGGTCAGCCACAGGTCGTCCTCGGCCACGAAGCACAGCCGGTCGCCGCTGAGGTGGGGCAGACGCAGATAACTCACCTCCCCATGTTTTTCCGGCCGATGCGGAACGGGCAACTCAGGGCGACTCGCACGGAACCGGGAAAAGGGCTTCTTGCGTGCAATTCACTGGCACGATTCACGGCACGCACTGACGGGATTCAAGGTACGTACGAAACGGTTTCGTTTCGTTGAAGTGTGCGCTACATTCATCCCATACAAAACCGTGTCGTCCGGAGCGGGAAAGGGCGAGAGACATGACTGAGGCATCCAAGGGCGCGGCATTAGTCGCTCCGGTGGAGCCGGTGCTTGCATCCGGACGTCGCAGTCGCATCACCCCCGAGCGCGAGGCCGAGCTGTACGAGGCCGTGCTCGATCTGCTCCGGGAAGTGGGCTACGACGCCCTCACCATGGACGCCGTGGCCACGCGCACGCGGTCCAGCAAGGCCACCCTCTACCGTCAGTGGGGTGGCAAGGCCGAGCTGGTCGTGAAGGCCATCCGGCATGGCAAGCGGGGCATCGGCAACGAGATCGACACCGGAACGCTCCGGGGCGACCTGCACGCCCTGATGGCGGCCGAGGACGACTGCGAGATGGAGCGGAACTCCGCGCTGATGCGGGGTGTCGCCATGGCCATGCACCACAACCCGGACCTGCGCGAGGCCTTCCGCAACCTGGTGGTGGATCCCGAGATAAAGGGTTTCCGCTCGATGGTGCAGCGCGCCATCGACCGGGGTGAGGTCCGCCCGGACTGTCCCGCGCTGGAGTTCCTGGTGCACATGGTGGTCGGCGGTTTCGCCACCCGGGCGCTGCTCGACGACCAGCCGCCGACGCAGGCGTTCCTCACCTCGTACCTGGACGCGGTGGTCCTGCCCGCACTCGGCGTGCCGGTCGGCTGACCGCCTCGTGGTTCCACCGGCGCCGCGGCCCGCGCGGCGCCTGACCGTATGAACGAGGTGAACAGGGCTCACGGGGCGTACGGGCTCACGGGGCGTACGGGGGGAAAGGCCGACCGCGTCGGACGCCGATGCCTCGATGACCGCGATCTGACCGAAAAGGGCGCCTAAGATCGCCGCGGCGAGGGGAATCCGCGAGCAGGCATCCGAGAACAGGAACCGACCGCATGACCGAGAAACTCACCGTGAGCGTCCTGGGCACCGGCATCATGGGCGCCCCGATGGCCCGCAACATCGCCCGCGCCGGGCACACCGTCCGCGCCTGGAACCGCACCGCGAGCAAGGCCAAGCCGCTGGCCGCCGACGGGGTGCAGGTCGCCGCCGACCCGGCCGCGGCCGTGCGCGACGCCGATGTCGTGCTGACCATGCTCTACGACGGTGACACCGTCCTGGAGGTCATGCGCGAGGCGGCGCCCGCGCTGCCCTCCGGCGCGGTCTGGGCGCAGTCGACCACGGCCGGTCTCGACTCCGTCGCCGAACTCGCCGGATTCGCCCGCGAGCACGACCTCGTCTTCTACGACGCCCCCGTCCTCGGCACCCGCCAGCCCGCCGAGTCCGGTCAGCTCACCGTGGTGGCCGCCGGTCCCGAGGAACACCGCAAGACGGTCAAGCCCGTCTTCGACGCGGTCGGCGTGCGTACCGTGTGGACCGGCGAGGACGGAGCCGCGGCCGGCGCGACCCGGCTGAAGCTCGTCGCCAACAGCTGGGTCCTCGCGGTCACCGCGGCGGGCGGCGAGGTCCTCGCCCTCGCCCAGGCCCTCGGGGTCGACCCGCAGAGCTTCTTCGACCTGATCGCCGAGGGGCCGCTCGACATGGGGTACCTGCGGGCCAAGGCGGGGCTGGTCCTGGAGGGCCGGCTGAGCCCGGCGCAGTTCGCGGTGAGCACCGCCGGGAAGGACGCGCGGCTGATCGTGCAGGCGGGGGAGCGGGGGCATGTGCGACTCGACATCGCCGCCGCCACCGCCGAGCGCCTCGCGCGGGCCGCGGCGCAGGGTCATGGTGACGAGGACATGGCTGCCGCCTATTTCGCGAGCTTCGCGGAGAAGGCGGAGTAGGTTCCCCGCGGGGGTGGGGTGGGCGGGGCTGGTTGCGCAGTTCCCCGCGCCCCTGTGGGGGCTCGCGCTTTGTTCGTCTGCGGGTGTGTCGTGGCTGGTCGCGCAGTTCCCCGCGCCCCTAGGAGGGGGCCGGTCGCCTCGTGCGTCTGCGGGTGTGTTGTGGCTGCTTGCGCAGTTCCCCGTGCCTTTTTCGGGGGCGCTTAGGTCCCCGTGCCCCCTGGGGCGCCTCCCGTCCCCGTTCTTTGGCGGGTGCGTTGGGTCTTGTGCCCTCTGCGGGGCGCCCCTCGGGGCGGTCGGGGTCAGACGTTGATCGGGTGTGAGGTGCGGCCGGACATCGCGTCTATTTCTCCGTGTGCCTTGGCCAGCAGTTGCATCGCGAGTTCGTTGAGGGCGCGGGCGCCCGCGATCTCCTCGCCGACCCGTGGCTGATTGCAGTCGGTGTGGTGCCGGCTCGCCCGGCCGTGCCCCCGGATCTCCGTGCCGTCGGGCACCCGCACCAGCGCCACCGCCCGCGTGTGCTGATCGTCCTCCTCGAACTCCATCTCGACATGCCAGCCCACTGTGGTTTGCATCATGACGACCACCTCCGGAACCACTGATTCCAGAGTGCGCCCACCCCACCGCGACGTCACGCCGACGGCACCCCGAAAAGGGGCGCGGGGAACTGCGCGACCACCCCCCGCGCTCCCGCAGACGCACACCCCGCACGAGCACGACGGCGCACGACTCGCACCCCACCCGGCGGAGCGCTCACCCGAGAGCCGCCCGCACCGCCCCCACCAGCGCCTGCGCCCGAGGATCGGCCGTCACGCTCTGCCGGAAGCCGTTGGTCACGTAGCCGAAGGCGATGCCCGACTCCGGGTCGGCGAAGCCCAGCGCACCGCCCCGGCCCGGGTGGCCGAAGGACGCGGGGGACAGCAGCGGCGAGGCCGTGCCGTGCAGCATGTAGCCGAGGCCGAACCGGGTGTTCACGACCAGGACGCGGTCGGGCCCGGCGGACCGTTCCCCGCGGGCCAGTTCCACGGTGCGTGGGGTGAACAGCCGCCGGCCGCCGTCCACGTCGCCGATCAGCGACGCGTAGAAGCGGGCCAGGCCGTCGGCGGTGGCGATGCCGTTGGAGCCGGGCAGGGCGGCGGCGCGGTAGTCGGGGGCGTTCTCGTCGGGCAGCGGGGTGATCGCGGCGAAGGCACGCCGGGTCAGCGAGCCGGGGTCGGCGTAGGCCGCGGCGACGGACCGCTTCGGCCGGGTCCGCAGTCCGCCGGCCGTTTCGGGGGCGTCGACGGGGCCGACCCGGCCCACGCGCGCCGCCTGCGCGTCCGGCAGCCCGAGCCACAGGTCCGTGCCGGCCGGCCCGGCGATCTCGGTGGCCAGCCACTCGCCGATCGGCCGGCCGGTGACGCGTCGTACCAGTTCGGCGGTGAGCCAGCTGTAGGTCTGCGCGTGATAGCCGTGGTCCGTGCCCGGCTCCCACACCGGTGCCTGGGCCGCGACGGCCGCCGCGCCGGCCTCGGGGTCGGCCGCCTCCCGCGGGGTGAGCGGCCGGTCCAGCACCGGGACGCCGGCGCGGTGCGCGAGCAGGTGCCGTACCAGGGTCCGTTCCTTGCCCGCGGCCTTGAACTCGGGCCAGTACGCACCCACCGGGGCGTCCAGGTCCAGTTCACCGCGCTGGTGGAGGAGGAGCAGTGCGGCCGCGGCGACGCCCTTCGTCGCGGAGCGCACGATCTGCGCGGTGCCGCGTTCCCAGGGCGCCGCGCCGTGCCCTCCGTCGCCTCCGTCCGCGCCGTCCCCTCCATCCACGTTCTTGGCGCCGCCCCACAGGTCGACGACCCGGTGCCCGTCCCGGTACACGGCCACCGCCGCGCCCCGCTCGCCCAGCCGGTCGAAGTTGCGCAGGAACGCCTCCCTGACCGGCTCGAAGCCCTCGGTCACGGTGCCGCCGACGTCTGTGCCGTTGCCGTCCACGCCCGTCCTTCCCTTCGGCTTGCCTTCGACGGTGGGTGAAACACCCGCTGTCAGCCTGCGATTCCTTCGTTTCGCGGGCCGCGGGGGACCGTTACGCCGATGTTGCCGCGGGCCGACGGCGGACCCGTCACGTGACCCGTGACAGGACCCGTCACATGGCCCGCAACAGGACCCCGTCACAGGACCTGTCACAGCCGGGCGGAGCGCCCGTTCACCGATCGCGGGTCGAAGCCGAAGGGCAGTTCCAGGCGGTGGGCCCGCATCAGCGCGTCGTCGGACAGGAGGTCGCCGGTCGGTCCGTCCGCCGCGATCACACCGTCGCTGAGGATCAGCGCGCGCGGGCACAGCTCCAGCGCGTAGGGCAGGTCGTGCGTGACCATCAGGACGGTGACGTCCAGGGCGCGCAGGATGTCGGCGAGTTCCCGGCGGGAGGCCGGGTCGAGGTTGGAGGAGGGTTCGTCCAGGACCAGGATCTCCGGCTCCATCGCCAGCACGGTCGCCACGGCGACCCGGCGCCGCTGGCCGAACGAGAGGTGGTGCGGCGGCCGGTCCGCGAAGTCCTGCATGCCGACCCGCTCCAGGGCCGTACGCACCCGCTCCGCCAGCGCGTCCCCCTTGATCCCGGCGGCGGCCGGCCCGAACGCCACGTCCTCCCGCACGGTCGGCATGAACAGCTGGTCGTCCGGGTCCTGGAAGACGATGCCGACCTTCTGCCGGATCTCGGCCATGTGCGCGCGGCCGACCGGCAGCCCGGCCACGGTCACCGTCCCGGTCCCGCCGCTCAGGATGCCGTTGAGGTGCAGGACGAGGGTGGTCTTGCCGGCGCCGTTCGGGCCGAGCAGCGCGACCCGTTCGCCGCGGCCGACGCTGAAGTCCACGCCGAACAGGGCCTGGTGGCCGTCGGGGTAGGCGAAGGCGAGGCCGGAGACCGCCAGGGACGCGGGGATCGGGTCAGTGCTCACAGGGTCCATCCCAGCAGACAGACGACGAGGGCGGTGACGGGGAGGGCCAGGGCGTGCGACCACTGGGCCCGGGACGCGGTCACCTCGTCGATGACCGGCATCGAACCGGCGTAGCCGCGGCTCACCATGGCGAGGTGGACGCGTTCGCCGCGCTCGTAGGTGCGGATGAACAGTGCGCCGGCGGACTTGGCGAGCACGCCCCAGTGGCGCACCCCGCGCGCCTCGAAGCCGCGCGACTCGCGGGCGATCCGCATGCGGCGCATCTCGTCGGTGATGACATCGCCGTAGCGGATCATGAACGACGCGATCTGCACCAGCAGCGGCGGCAGCTTCAGCCGCTGGAGCCCGAGCAGGAGCGCGCGCAGTTCGGTGGTGGCGGCCAGCAGCACCGAGGCGGCGACGCCGAGGGTGCCCTTGGCGAGGACGTTCCAGGCGCCCCACAGGCCGTGCACGCTCAGCGACAGGCCGAGGACGTCCACCCGCTCGCCCTCCGCCACGAACGGCATGAGCACCGCGAACGCCACGAACGGCACTTCGATCAACAGGCGCTTGAACAGGAAACCGGCGGGTACACGGGCATGACGGGCCACGCCCGCGAGCAGTACGGCGTACAACCCGAAGGCCCACACGGCCTCCCGCGGGGTGGAGACCACGACCACGACGAAGGCGAAGGCGGCGGCGAGTTTGGTGTGCGGCGGCAGCGCGTGCACGGGCGAGTGCCCGTGCCGGTACAGCCGGTGGGAGTGTCCGGCTCCCATGTCAGAGGTCCGTGCCCGCGGGAGAGACCTCCTGGGTGCGGCGCCTGCGCAGCGCCCAGAAGACCGCGCTGCCCGCGACGACGGTGACGCCGACGCCGATCACGCCCGCGAGGCCGCCGGAGAGCCGGGCGTCGGAGACGTCCTTGACGCCGTAGTCGGCGAGCGGCGAGTCGGCCGAGGCGTGGTCCCCGGTCTTCTTGTCGATCCCGTGGTCGTGGGCGACTTTCTCCAGACCGTCCGGGTTGGCGGAGGCGTAGAAGCTGACGAAGCCCGCGAGGACGAGGGAGGCGGCGAGCCCGGTGATCCACAGGGTGCGGTGCGAGGTCCTGGCGGCGGCCGGGGCCGGGGCCGGGGCGGGTGCGGCCGGGGCGTCGACCAGTTCGCCGTTCACCCGCAGCTTCAGCTCCTGCCGCAGGCCGCGGGCGCCGTGCACCAGGTCCGGCCGTACGGCGATGACGGCGCCGACGGTGAGTGCGGTGATCACGGCCTCGCCGATGCCGATCAGCACGTGGACGCCGATCATCGCGGTGGCGACCTTGCCGATGGCCACGTCGGTGGTGCCGCCGATCGCGTAGATCAGCGTGAAGGCGACGGCGGCGGCCGGCACCGACAGCAGCGCGGCGACGAAGGAGGCGGCGGTGACCGACCGCCGGCTGCGCGGGAGCACCGCGAGCAGGCCGCGGAAGAGGGCATAGGACACCACGGTGGTCACGACCGCCATGTCGGTGATGTTCACGCCCAGCGCGGTCAGGCCGCCGTCGGCGAACAGGATGCCCTGCATCAGCAGGACGACGGACACGCAGAGCACTCCGGTGAAGGGGCCGACGAGTATCGCGGCCAGGGCGCCGCCCAGCAGATGGCCGCTGGTCCCGGCGGCGACCGGGAAGTTCAGCATCTGCACCGCGAAGATGAACGCTGCCACGAGCCCGGCCAGCGGCGCTGTCTTTTCGTCCAATTCGCGTCGCGCGCCGCGCAGGCTCACGGCGAGGGCGCCGGCGGCGACCACCGCGGTGACGGCGGAGGTAGGGGCGTCGATGAATCCGTCAGGTACATGCACGGGCCGATTTTAGGCGCTTGTTGCGAACGAATTGCAAGAGCGAGGTTCTCGTTTTTTGCACAGACGAGATCGATCGCCTCCCAATGAGCACAATCTTGGAAATATGCGACATTTGAAGGGAGACGGGAAGACACCGATGCACAGCTTCCGTATAGGTGACGCAGTGTTAGGGGCCGTCCGATGTCCGTAGTCGAACAGTACGCACGAGCCCGGATCGTCACGCCCGAGGACCCCCTCGCCGACGCCGCGTCCGTACCCGTCGTCCTGCGCTACGACCCCGAGGCCGACCCGGACTCGGTCGGCGTCGGCCTGCCCGGGTCGCTGCCCGGACCGCGGGACTGGACGTTCCCCCGCACCCTGCTCGAACAGGGCCTGCGGGCGCCGGTCGAGGGCGGTGGCATCCGGGTGTGGCCGTGCGGACGGGTCCAGGCCGTGGTGGAGTTCCACTCCGCGGACGGCGTCTCGGTGGTCCAGTTCGAGACGAAGGCCCTGCTGCGGTTCCTGCGCCGTACGTACACGGCGGCCGCGCCCGTGGCGCGGTGACCGCGCGGCCGCGGTGACCATCCGCCCGCGGCGCCGCCCGGGGGCGGCCCCCGCCCCTCGGCGGCCGGCCGCTCCCGTCCGGTGGTGGGCCCGGCCGTCCCCGCTCAGCCGCCCGCCCGCAGCAGGGCCGCCACGATCGGGCCCGCCGTGTCACCGCCGTGGCCGCCCGCCTGGACGACGCCCGCCGCCGCCAGATCCCCGCGGTACGCGGTGAACCAGCCGTTGGGCTTCTTCTGCCCGTCGACCTCGGCGGACCCCGTCTTGGCGCCGTAATCGGGGCCGAGACCGGACATCGCCTCCGCCGCCGTGCCGTACGCGGCGGTGTACTGCAACAGCTCGCGCAGCTGGGAGAGGGTGCCCGCGGACATCGTGCGGGACGCGGTGGCCAGCTTGCGGTGGTCGACCGAAGGGGAGACCAGATACGGCTGGTGGAAGCTGCCCGCCTGCACGGTCGCGGCCACCGACGCCATGTTGAGCGGGTTCATGCGCACCCCGCCCTGCCCGATCAGCGAGGCCGCCATCTGGGCCGCCGACTGCACCGGCACCGAGCCGTCGAAGCTCGGGACGCCGATCGCCCAGTTGTTCCTGGACAGGCCGAAGACCTCCTCGGCCTGCTTGGTCAGGTCGTCGTTCTTCAGCTTCCCGGCCTGGCTGATGAAGGCCGTGTTGCAGGAGCGCGCGAAACTCGCCTTGAACGTGCCGCCCTTGATCTCGAAGTCGTCGTCGTTGTGGAACTTCCAGCCGCCGAAGGTGAACGTCTTCGGGCAGGGGTGCGGCTTGTCCGCGGAGGCCAGGCCCTTCTCGATGAGCAGCGACGACGTGATGACCTTCATCGTGGAGCCCGGGGCCAGCGAGCCCTGGAGGGCCGCGTCGAAGCCGTGGCCGGTGTTGGCCACCGCGAGGATCTCACCGGTCGAGGGGCGCACCACCACGACCGAGGCGTGGTCCGACTTGGCGACCTTCTGCTCGGCGAGGTCCTGGAGGGCGGGGCTCAGCGTCGTCTTCACCGTGCCCGGCGTGCCCTGGCTCAGCTCCTGCAGCGTCTTGTCGGACAGCTTGGCCTTCTTCGACGCCGCGCCGCGCAGCACCCGCAGCTCCACGCCGGCCTTGCCGCCCGCCAGCTTGCCGTACTTCTCGCGCAGCCCGTCCAGCACCGCGCCCAGCGACGGGTAGGCGGCCGTGGTCAGCTTCCCGCCGTTGCGGTCCAGTGCCGTCACCGGCGGCGTGCCGGACTCGCCGGTGACCAGCCGGTCGCCGTCCGCGAGGTCGGGGTGCAGGACGGCCGCGTGCCAGCCGACCAGCGGCTTGCCGTCGGACTCGGCGCGCACCACGGTGAGCGCGCTGTCGTAGGCCAGCGGTTTGCTGATTCCCCGGTAGGAGACCGTGGCCCGCACGGAGAAGGGCACCTTGGGGCCGGCCGCGGTGCCGGCGGTGATCTTGACGTTCTGGAGGTGGGCGTCCTTCGTGTAGCCGGCGAGCAGCGCGGTGGCGCCGCTCGCGTCGTCCGTGGCGGCGGCTGCCTGCGTGGTCCGGCCGCGCTGCCAGGCGGTCAGGAAGCGGGTGGCAGCGGTCCGCACCTCGGTGGCGGTCAGCGGGCCGGTCTTCACCGGCTTGTGGTCCGCCGTCGACCCGGCCCGGCCGCCGTCCTCGGCCGCGGCGCCGCTCCCGTAGAGCGCGTAGCCGCCGACACCGGCACCGATGACGACCACGGCGGCCACGCCGCCGAGCACGACCGGCCTGGCCCTCCGTCGCTCGGCGACGCGTCTTCTCTTGCCCACTGCCTCAGTTCCTCCGCGAAATCTCCGGGCCCGTCACCCTTGTCGTCCCTGTGCTCTCAACGACGGCGACCACCCTGGAGTCCCGTCCTGTACGGGTGACTTCAGCCACCTGCTCGTAGCACGGCTGCGACAATCGGCCCGGCCGCGTCGATGCCGTGGCCGGCGTCCTGGGCCATCGCCGCCGCCGCGACGTCGTTGCGGTAGCCGGTGAACCAGCTGTTGGACTTGGCCTGCCCGTCGACCTCCGCGGAGCCGGTCTTCGCGCCGATGGTGCCGCCGAGGCGGGCCATCACACCGGCGGCGGTGCCGCTGGTCGCGGTGCGGTTCATCATCGCCCGCAGCTGCTGGACGGTGCCCGCGGACAGCCCGCGCGCCCGGGCGGCCTCGCGGCCGTCGAGGGAGAGCGGCACGAGCACCGGCTGGCGGAAGGCGCCCGTCATCGCGGTCGCCGTCACCGACGCCATGTTCAGCGGGCTCATCTGGACCTGGCCCTGGCCGATGAGGGAGGCGGCCATGTCCGGGCCGCCGGTGGCGGGCACCGAGCCGTCGAAGGACGGGATGCCGGTCTGCCAGTTGTCCCGGCCGAGGCCGAAGCGGTCCTCGGCCTCCCGGGTGAGCGAGTCCGTCTTCAGGTCGTCCGTGTACTTGATGAAGGCCGTGTTGCAGGAGCGGGCGAAGCTCTCGGAGAGCGTCGCGTTCAGGTTCGGGGCCAGGTCCTTCAGGTTGTGGAAGGTCTGGCCCTCCCACAGCGCGTCCGGTGTGCACGGCGCGGGCCCGTTGGCGGTGGTGATGCCGTTGTCGATGAGCGTGGCCGCGGTGATGATCTTCATGGTGGAGCCGGGGGCCAGCTTGCCGAGGAAGGCCGCGTTGAAACCGTCCGCGCGGTGGTTGGCGACGGCCAGCACCTCACCGGTGGACGGCTGCACCGCCACCACCGACGACTCGTCGTACGTGCGCACCGCCTTCTCCGCCGCGGCCTGCACGCCGGCGCTCAGCGTCGTCCGCAGCCGGCCCGGCTTGCCCTTGGCGAGGGTGAGCAGCGTGGTGTCGGCGGCGGATCCGGCCTGGTGCCGGATCACCAGCTCCACCCCGGGGCTGCCGCCCGCCTTCGCGCCGTACTTCTCGCGCAGCGTGTCCAGGATGGGACCCAGGGACGGGTACGCGTCCTTCGTCAGCACCTTCCCGTTCCGGTCCACGGCGTCGATCGGCGGGCTCGCGGACTCGTCCGTCACGAGCGTGTCGCCGATCTCCAGGCCGGGGTGGACGACGGACGGCTTCCAATCGACCAGCGCGCGGTGCGTGGTCTGGCCGCGGACGACCGTCAGCTCGCTCTTGTAGTCGAGCGGCTTCGACTTCCCGGCGTAGGACACCGTCGCCTTGACCGTGAAGGGCACGGTGGCACCGGTCGCCGTGCCGGGCGTGATGTGCACCCCGGTGATGTCCGCGTCCTGCGTGTACGCCTTCAGCAGCGGTTCGGCGCCGCCCGCGTTGTTCGTGTACGAGGCCGCCGCCGACGCGTTGCCCTGTTCCCAGGCGGCGAAGAACTTCTGTGTGGTCTCCCGGACCTCGGCGGCGTCGGGCGGACCGGTGCGCGTGGACGACACGTCGCCGTTGCGCAGGGCGGAGAGGACGTTGTACGTCCCGTAACCCGCTCCGCCCACGAATATGACCAACACGCCGCCGATGACGGCGGCCTTGACCCCCTTGCGCATACCGCGCACCCCTCCCCGTGCCCCCTGCCAGACCTACGAACTCTAGGCGGAGCATGACGCGGATGTGAAACCTGTTGTCCGATGTTGTCCGAACAGTGATCGGTCACCGCCTCGCGAGAGCCTCGTGCCGGTGAACCACCGTCCGGCCACAAGGCAGAGGCTCAGCTCACCGCTTCCGCGGTTTCTGCGGCGCGGCTTTTTTGCCCGTCCAGCGCGCATCGGACGCAGCCGACGGTCCGGCGGCTTTCCTCGCCGGCGTCTGCTTGAACAGCTTCCTGGCCCAGCGACTGATCTGTTTGTCCATGCCGTCGGTTTCGGATTCGGTTTCGGAATCGGAGTCGTTGTCGACCCAGTAGCTCGACTGAACCTCCTGAGCGGCTCCAGGCACGGGGGGGACCGGTCGAGGGTTCTTGTAGGCACCCGGGTTGTTCACCAACTCGATCCCCGTGGCGCTCAACAGCGATGCATCCGGAACCACCGGCCCCTTCTCGCGATCGGGATACGAGAAGTTGTGCACCTTTTGCCCGTGAACATTTCCCGCCGCTGCCCCACTTGGTCCTGGTGGGCGTTTGCTGTCCATGGGAGCTCCTTCCGGTGACTTCCGTTGTTCAGGAGGAAACGTAAGAGTCGGCCTGCCGGTTCACCGGAAGGTGACAGTGACCTCGCGTGCAGCGCGATGCCCCTTTCCTGGCGTTTCCCGGCGTTTCCGGGCTGTCCGTAGGCTTCTGTGGGCCTCTGCGGTCGTCCGCCGGGACCGGCGGAGACCGGCGGTGATCACAGATGTCCGACAACGACCGTGGGGGCGCGGCCGTCGGCCACGCCCCCACGCTACGTACGCCCAGCTACACCCACGTATCCAGCCACATCCGCGACCGCCACTGGTCGACCGGGATCGCGGTGCCCGTGTAGATCGGCCAGAAATAGATGAAGTTCCAGGCGATCAGCAGGACCAGGATGCCCGCGCTCGACGCGCCGAACAGGCGGCGGGTGTCGCTGGAGCCGGGTGGGCCGATGATCGCGCCGATCATCATCGCCACCGCCAGGCACAGGAACGGCACGAAGACGACGGCGTAGAAGAGGAAGATCGTGCGCTCCTGGTACATGAACCAGGGCAGGTAGCCGGCGGCGATCCCGCAGGCGATGGCGCCCGCGCGCCAGTCGCGGCGGAAGAACCAGCGCCACAGCACGTAGAGGACGGCGAAGCAGGCCGCCCACCACAGCAGCGGGGTGCCGAGCGCCAGGACCTCGCGGGCGCACTTCCCGCCCGCGTCGGCCGGGCAGCCGTCCGTGCCGGGGGACGGTGACTCGTAGAAGTACGAGACCGGGCGGCCCAGCACGAGCCAGCTCCACGGGTTGGACTGGTAGGTGTGCGGGGACGACAGGTTGACGTGGAACTCGAACACCTCGTGCTCGTAGTGCCACAGGCTGCGCAGCCAGTCCGGCAGGAAGGTCCAGGGGCCGCCCTTGCCGGCGGTCGCCGCCCAGTTGCGGTAGTAGCCGCCCGAGCCGTCGGAGGGGGAGAGGATCCAGCCCAGCCAGGAGAGCACGTACACGCCGATCGCCACCGGGACCGTGGCCAGGAACGCGAAGCCGGTGTCGTACTTGAGCACCGCCACGTAGGGGCTGCGGGCCCCGGCCACCTTCCGCGCGCCCACGTCCCACAGCAGCGTCAGCACACAGAACGCGGCGAGGACGTAGAGGCCGTTCCACTTGGTGCCGAAGGCGAGCCCGAGCAGCACACCGGCCGCCCAGCGCCAGGGGCGCCCGCCCAGGCGCAGCGTGTCGCCGGTGCGGGCGTCCGGGCGGACGCGGCCGTCGGCGCCGATGGGCAGCGCCGCGGCGAGTCTCGCCCGGGTCCGGTCCCGGTCCACGACCAGGCAGCCGAAGGCCGCGAGGACGAAGAACATCAGCACGCCGTCGAGCAGCGAGGTGCGGCTCATCACGAAGTGCAGGCCGTCCACCGCCATCAGCGCGCCCGCCAGACAGCCGAGGAAGGTCGAGCGGAAGATCCGCCGGCCGATACGGCACAGCAGCAGCACGCTGAGCGTGCCCAGCAGCGCGGTCATGAACCGCCAGCCGAACGGGTCGAACCCGAAGATCAGCTCGCCGAGCCCGATGACGTACTTGCCGACCGGCGGGTGCACGACGTACGCCGGGTCCGCGGGGATGCCCAGATGCCCGGCCGACTGGAGGATCTGGTCGTTGGCGTTCTTGTCCCAGTTGACCTCGAAGCCGCGGTGGACGAGCGCCCAGGCGTCCTTGGCGTAGTACGTCTCGTCGAATATCACCGCCTTCGGGCTGCCCAGGTGCCAGAACCGCAGCAGGCCCGCCATCAGCGTCACCAGCAGCGGGCCGATCCAGCCCGACCAGCGGGTGATGCGCTCGGCCAGGGAGGACGGCACCCCCAGGGCGTGCCACAGGCGCGGGCTGGGCTCGGCGAACGGCGGCACCAGGCGGTCGCGGGCGTCGCCGAGGCCGCGGTCGGTCCCGTCCGGGTCCGTCCGGTAGCCGAGGTGGCGCAGTCGCCGCAGCCACGACGGCCGCTGGTCGTGCGGGGCCTGGCCCTGCCGGGTGTCCATGGAGGACGCGGTACTGGTCACCGCGCCATCGTAGGGAACCCTTCTGTGTGAGTCCCGCGCCTGGGCGGTACTGATCCGGATGAGCCCGCTTCCGACCGCCCCTGGGAGGATGGCCGGGTGACTGGAACTCTTGTCCTGGCGGGCACCCCCATCGGCGACGTCGCGGACGCGCCGCCGCGGCTTGCGACGGAACTGGCGGACGCGGACGTCGTGGCCGCCGAGGACACCCGGCGGCTGCGCCGGCTGACCCAGGCGCTGGGCGTCACGCCCAAGGGGCGCGTCGTCTCCTACTTCGAGGGCAACGAGTCGGCCCGGACACCCGAGCTGGTCGCGGAGCTGCTGGGCGGCGCGCGGGTGCTGCTGGTCACGGACGCCGGGATGCCGTCGGTCTCCGACCCCGGATACCGGCTGGTCGCCGCCTCCGTCGAGCAGGGCA
Organism: Streptomyces sp. NPDC006012; assembly: GCF_042871185.1. NCBI lineage: Bacteria > Bacillati > Actinomycetota > Actinomycetes > Kitasatosporales > Streptomycetaceae > Streptomyces > Streptomyces sp. NPDC006012. The sequence goes on along the minus strand of NZ_JBIAIE010000018.1, from coordinate 63,408 downwards.
TCCGGGTCACCGCGGTTCCCGGGCCGTCCGCCGTGCTCACCGCGCTCGCGCTGTCCGGGCTGCCCGTCGACCGGTTCTGCTTCGAGGGGTTCCTGCCGCGCAAGGCGGGCGAGCGGCTGTCGCGGCTGTGGGAGGCCGCGGCGGAGCGGCGCACCCTGGTGTACTTCGAGGCGCCGCACCGCCTCGGCGCCACCCTCGCCGCGATGGCCGAGGCGTTCGGCGGCGAGCGGCGGGCCGCGGTCTGCCGGGAGCTGACCAAGACGTACGAGGAGGTACGGCGCGGTCCCCTCGCCGAGCTGGCCGAGTGGGCGGCGGAGGGGGTACGGGGCGAGATCACCGTCGTCGTCGAGGGTGCCCCGGCACCCGGCCCCGCGGATCTCGGCGCCGATGAACTCGTGCGCCGGGTCCGGGCGCGGGAGGAGGCCGGGGAGCGGCGCAAGGAGGCGATCGCGGCGGTGGCGGTCGAGGCGGGCGTGCCCAAGCGTGAGGTGTTCGACGCGGTGGTGGCGGCGAAGGGGTAGCGCTCCGCCGGGTGGGATGGGGTGGGGGTGCCGGAGGCGTCGGTGGGCGGGGCGGGTCCGGGGTTCGGGTGTGCTGGTGGGGGTGGGGCCGTGCGGGTGGGTTGTGGCTGGTCGCGCAGTTCCCCGCGCCCCTGAGGGGCGCCGTTTGCTGCGCTTCGTCATGGTCGGGTGTGCGCCCCATGCGGGAGCAAAGGGAGATCGCGCAAAGCAAAGGCCGCGCCTGCCCGCCGAGAGCCCAATGGCAAGGGAAGCCCAAATCGACTCCAACACTCGACAGGCCCCGGTGCATTCGCTCCGGCACAGGAGTCCACTGGGTCGAGGGGGCGGACCCGTCCCCCGTCCCGTTGGGATTCCGGGGGGAGTCCCGAACGCAGGGGACGCTTGTCCAGCGGACAAGAGGAGCAGCTGGCATGAGTGAGATCGCAGGGCAGACCGGCCTCCGCGGTGCGGCTACAGCCGTCGTTCACGAGTCGTATTCCTTCGCCTGCATGCGCTGTGGGCACGGCTGGGAGCAGTCGTACGAGATAGAGCACCACACGGACGCCGACGGTGCGCAGTTCGTCATATATGTGGCGAACGGGCGAATCGTTCCGTCGCCGCTGAGCCGGCCCGCGTGCCAGAACTGCGACGGCCAGGTGGTGCGGATCATGCGGGCCGGGCAGGTCGCGTCGGTGCGCGGCGCGGCGGCGTACGGGAGTGCGCACCGCACGCCTGCGGCCGGACCCGTCGAGGTCCCGGAGGTGCCGACGGCATCGCCGATCGCCGAGCGGGATCCGGTGCACCGCCACTGGCACCTGGCCGACCTCCTCCACCCGTTCCAGCGCAAGGCGGGCTGACCCGCTCGCTGATCGGCGGGGATGTCCGGATCCGTAGGATCAGGACATGTCTTCGAACGCCGACACCGCCGACAAGAACGCGGCGCCGCCGCTCCCGGAACCGCTCCGGGTGCCGGTCGCCGACTCCCACACGCACCTCGACATGCAGTCCGGCACCGTCGAGGAGGGGCTCGCCAAGGCCGCGTCGGTGGGGGTGACGACCGTCGTCCAGGTCGGCTGCGACATCAAGGGCTCCCAGTGGGCCGCGGAGACCGCCGCGGCCCACGACCGCGTCCACGCGACCGTCGCCCTGCACCCCAACGAGGCCCCGCGGATCGTCCACGGTGATCCCGACGGCTGGTCCCGGCAGGGGGCGCGGGTACCCGGCGGGGACGCCGCCCTCGACGACGCGCTCGCCGAGATCGACCGGCTGGCCGGGCTGCCCCAGGTGAAGGGCGTCGGGGAGACGGGACTCGACCACTTCCGTACCGGGCCCGAGGGCATGGCGGCCCAGGAGCGGTCCTTCCGGGCCCACATCGAGATCGCCAAGCGGCACGGCAAGGCGCTGGTCATCCACGACCGGGACGCGCACGCCGACGTGCTGCGCGTCCTCAAGGAGGAGGGTGCCCCCGAGCGCACCGTCTTCCACTGCTACTCGGGCGACGCCGCGATGGCCGAAGTGTGCGCCCGCGAGGGCTACTTCATGTCCTTCGCCGGGAATGTCACCTTCAAGAACGCCCAGAACCTGCGCGACGCCCTTGCCGTCGCCCCGCTGGAACTGGTCCTGGTGGAGACGGACGCGCCGTTCCTGACCCCGGCGCCGTACCGCGGACGGCCCAATGCGCCGTATCTGGTTCCGGTGACGGTACGCGCGATGGCCGCCGTGCGCGGCATCGGCGAGGACGTGCTGGCGACGGCCCTGGGGGTCAACACCGCCCGCGCCTTCGACTACTGACCGCGGGCGGTCGCGCGGCGACTTTTCCCAACTGTCGGTTGTTGTGTCGTTTTGAAGGATGAGGGGGGCTCCGCTAGGTTCTGGGGGCCTTTTGGACCCTTCTGGCCCTCTGGAGCGTGTCGGTGTGAGCAATCCGCAGTACGAGACGTATGGGACGCATGGGACGCACGGGGCTGATGGGATGTACGGCCCGTACGGAACGTACATTCCTGGCCCCGGTCCGGCCCCGGCGACCGGGTACGGCACGGGCCCGGACCCGGACCCGACGGGCTACGGCATGTGGGAGGCGCCCGTCGCGGGCGGGGCGTACCGCGACACCTACCGGCCCGCCTACGAACAGCAACTGCTGCCCCGGCAGGCATCGGGCGAGACCCGGCCCGGACCCGGTCCGCGTGAATCCGGTTCGCGTGAGCCCGGTTTGCGTGAGCCCGGACTGTGGGAGGCGGGCCTGCGCGGACCCGGTCTGCGTGAGCCCGGCTTGCGTGACCCCGGACTGCGCGAGCCCGGTCTGCGCGAGCCCGGTCTGCGCGGGCCCGGTCTCCGTGAGGCGGGTCTGTACGAGGCGGGTCTGTACGAGGCGGGTCCGCGTGAGCCCGGTCTGCGTGCGGCGAGCCAGTACGAGTCCGGTCTGCACGAGTCCGGTCTGCGTCCCCGCTCGGACCGGCGTGCCGCGCGTCGGCGGCGGGAGCGCAACGCCCGGCGCTCGGAGTCCGCCATGCGCCGACTGGTGCCGCAGGCCCTGGTCGTCGCGTTCCTCGCCGGCGGCACCACCGCGTTCGTCGCCAACGACAAGGCGGTCGAACTGAACGTCGATGGCAAGGCGCGCACCCTGCACACCTTCGCCGACGACGTGAACGAACTGCTCGCCGAGGAGGACCTGCCGGTGGGCGCGCACGACCAGGTCACGCCCGGCCGGGACGCCGAACTCGAAAGCGGCGACCAGGTCACCGTGGACCACGGACGTCCCGTGCGGCTCACGCTCGACGGCCGGCGGCACGAGGTGTGGACGACGGCCCGCACGGTGGAGGGCATGCTCGGCCGGCTCGGGGTGCGCGCGGAGGGCGCGTATCTGTCGGTGCCGCGCTCCCGGCCCATCGGCCGCTCCGGTCTCACCCTCGACGTACGCACCGAACGCGCGGTGACGGTCATCGCCGACGGCCGCGCCCGCGTCGTCCGCACCAACGCGGCGACCGTCCGTGAGGCGGTCCACGCAGCCGGGGTCACCCTGCGCGCCCAGGACACCACGTCCGTGCCGCTCGGCAGTTTCCCGCGGGACGGACAGACGGTGACCGTGCTGCGGGTGACCGGCGCCAAGGAGGTCCGGGAGGAGCTGATCCCGTTCCAGGTGAGCCGGACGGACGACCCCTCGCTGTTCCGGGGCATCGAAGTGGTCGACAGCGCCGGGCAGCCGGGCGTGCGGCGCGTCACGTACCTCATGCGGACCGTCAACGGGGTCCGGCAGAAGCCCCGCCGGGAGCGGGCCGAGGTGGTCCGCGAACCGCGCACCCAGCTCGTACGGGTGGGCGTCAAGCCGCCGCCGCCCTCCGTGGACGGCGCCGAGGGCCTGAACTGGCGCGGCCTCGCGGCCTGCGAGTCCGGCGGGCGGCCCGCGGCCGTGGACCCCTCGGGGACGTACGGCGGCCTCTACCAGTTCGACACCCGCACCTGGCACGGCCTCGGCGGCAAGGGACACCCCCAGGACGCCTCGCCGTCGGAGCAGACCTACCGGGCGAAGAAGCTGTACCTACGGCACGGATCGAGCCCTTGGCCGCACTGCGGGATGCGCTTGCACAGCTGAGCACCCGGCCGGTGGCCCCTGGGCTGTGGAGCCACCCCGCCGGCGGCCCGTGGGCCGTGGCTCTCCGGTCTGCCCGGGCGGTGGGCCGAGCGGGGGCGGTCGCCCCTTACCCTTGTGCCGTGAGCAGCCCCATCCCCGACGCCCTCCTCGGCCCCGCCGACATCCGTGAGCTGGCGGCAGCGCTGGGCGTGCGCCCGACCAAGCAGCGCGGCCAGAACTTCGTGATCGACGCGAACACGGTCCGCCGGATCGTCCGCACCGCCGAGGTCCGCCCCGACGACGTGGTCGTCGAGGTCGGCCCGGGGCTCGGCTCCCTCACCCTCGCCCTGCTGGAGGCGGCCGGCCGGGTCACCGCCGTCGAGATCGACGACGTGCTGGCCGCCGCGCTGCCCGCGACGATCGCGGCCCGGATGCCCCAGCGCACCGACCGGTTCGCGCTGGTCCACTCCGACGCGATGGCGGTCGGCGCGCTGCCCGGCCCCGCGCCGACGACGCTGGTCGCGAACCTGCCGTACAACGTGGCCGTGCCGGTGCTGCTGCACATGCTCGAAACCTTCCCCAGCATCGAACGGACGCTGGTGATGGTGCAGTCGGAGGTCGCGGACCGGCTGGCCGCCGCGCCCGGCTCCAAGGTGTACGGCGTGCCGTCCGTGAAGGCGAACTGGTACGCCGAGGTGAAGCGGGCCGGGGCCATCGGACGCAATGTGTTCTGGCCCGCGCCGAACGTGGACAGCGGGCTGGTCTCGCTGGTCCGGCGGGCCGAACCGGTCCGGACGACGGCCTCAAGGGCGCAGGTCTTCGCGGTCGTCGACGCGGCGTTCGCGCAGCGCAGGAAGACGCTGCGGGCGGCGCTGGCCGGCTGGGCGGGCTCCGCCGCCGCGGCCGAGGCGGCACTGGTCGCCGCGGGTGTCCCGCCGCAGGCGCGCGGTGAGTCGCTGACGGTGGAGGAGTTCGCCCGGATCGCCGAGCACGGCACACCCGCCGAGCACGATGGTCGCCCCGGCCGAGCTGACCGCCCCGACCGCGACGGCCGCGCCGTGCGCGACGGCCACACCGACCAGCCCGACCGGCCCCGGCAGCACCACGATCAGCAGCACCAGCAGCACTCCGAGCACGAGGAGACCGCCCAGTGACGGAGACGGTGACGGTACGCGTCCCGGCCAAGGTCAACGTCCAGCTCGCCGTGGGTGCCGCCAGGCCCGACGGCTTCCACGACCTCGCCAACGTCTTCCTCGCGGTCGGTCTGTACGACGAGGTCACCGTGACCCCCGCGGACGAACTGCGGGTCACCTGCGCGGGCCCGGACGCCCCTCAGGTCCCGCTCGACCGCACCAACCTCGCGGCCCGCGCCGCCCTCGCCCTCGCCGGACGCCACGGCATCGAGGCGGCCGTGCACCTCCACATCGCCAAGGACATCCCGGTCGCCGGGGGCATGGCGGGCGGCAGCGCGGACGGGGCGGGCGCGCTGCTGGCCTGCGACACCCTGTGGGGCACGGGCGCCTCCCGCGCCGAACTCCTGGACATCTGCGCCGAGTTGGGCAGCGACGTTCCGTTCAGTCTGATCGGCGGGGCGGCTCTGGGCACCGGGCGCGGCGAGAAGCTGACGGCTCTGGAGGTCGGCGGGACCTTCCACTGGGTGTTCGCGATGGCCGACCGGGGGCTGTCCACACCAGCCGTCTTCAGGGAGTTCGACCGGCTCGCCGAGGGCCGTGCCATTCCCGCGCCGGTCGCCTCGCAACCGCTGCTCGACGCCCTGGCCAAGGGCGATCCGGAGGCTCTGGCCGCCGCCGTCTCCAACGACCTCCAGCCGGCCGCGCTCTCCCTCTTCCCCGAACTGGCCGACACCCTGTCCGCGGGCCGTACGGCCGGCGCCCTGGCGGCGCTGGTCTCCGGTTCGGGCCCGACGACGGCGTTCCTGGCGGGCGATGCCGAGTCCGCGGAGCGGGTGGCGGGGGAACTGCGGGCTTCGGGGACGTGCCGGACGGTGCGTACGGCGGCGGGGCCTGCGGTGGGGGCGACGGTGATCTGAGCAGGCGCCCCTTCCCGCCCGCTCAGAGTTCGTCGATCGCCGTGAGGTCGATGTCGATGGGGTAGGGCCGGTCGACCTTGACGCGGTCGCGGTGCATGCCCATGTGCAGGTACGCCTTGGTGAGTGGGTCGAGTTCGTAGACGTGGACGACGGGCGCGCCGCTCGGCCCGCTCGCCTCGACCCGCCAGAAGTTCGGGATCCCGGCGGCGGCGTACTTCTGCGGCTTGGTGGTGCGGTCGCGGGACTCGGAGTCGGGGGAGACGACTTCTACGGCAAGGAGTACGTCCTGCGCCTGATAGCGCGTCTGGTCCGCACTGCTGACTGCGTTGGCCCAGACCACGCTCACATCGGGCTCCGGAGCGTTGCTCCGGTCGAGGACTACAGTCATTTCCCGTTTGACCTTGAATTTTTTCGGCACGCTCAGCCGGAGACCGCTGACCAGCAGGTCGATGACGTCGGCGTGGAAGTTGCGCTGCGGACTCACGAAAATCAGGCTCCCGTCGATCAGCTCGGTGTGCGGCGGGAGATCCGGCAGCGTGAACAGGTCGTCCACGGTGTAGCCGTCCTGCGGTGGCACCGGCCACCGGACGTGGTGCTCTACGGACTCGGCGGTCATGGTTCCTCCCATGGACGGGATCCTGCTGCCTGCCCTCAACGGTAGCGGCCGCTTCCCGATCATGTCATCACAAAGAGTGACGACCCCCGCGCGCCCCGTCCCCGCGCCCGCAGGCCCTACGCTTGAAGGCTGATCGATCCCCGCGCACAGGAGTGAAATGGCCGTCAACCTGGTCAATGTCGAGAACGTCAGCAAGGTGTACGGCACGCGTGCGCTGCTGGACGGCGTCTCGCTCGGAGTGTCCGAAGGGGACCGGATCGGGGTCGTCGGACGCAACGGCGACGGCAAGACCACCCTCATCCGGATGCTCGCGAAGCTGGAGGAGGCCGACAGCGGGCGGGTCACCCACTCCGGCGGGCTGCGGCTCGGCGTGCTCACCCAGCACGACTCACTCGATCCGGCGGCCACCGTGCGGCACGAGGTCATCGGGGACATGGCCGACCACCAGTGGGCGGGCGACGCCCGGATCAGGGACGTCCTCACCGGCCTGTTCGGCGGCCTCGACCTGCCGGGCTTCCCGGCCGGCCTGGACACCGTCATCGGTCCGCTCTCCGGTGGCGAGCGGCGCCGGATCGCGCTCGCCAAGCTGCTCATCGAGGAGCAGGACCTGCTCGTCCTCGACGAGCCCACCAACCACCTCGACGTGGAGGGCATCGCCTGGCTGGCCCGGCACCTGCACGAGCGGCGTTCGGGACTGGTCTGCGTGACCCACGACCGCTGGTTCCTGGACCAGGTCTGCACCCGCATGTGGGACGTGCAGCGCGGCACCGTCTACGAGTACGAGGGCGGCTACTCCGACTACGTCTTCGCCCGCGCCGAACGCGAGCGCATCGCCGCCACCGAGGAGGTCAAGCGGCAGAACCTGATCCGCAAGGAGCTGGCCTGGCTGCGCCGCGGCGCCCCCGCCCGTACCTCCAAGCCACGGTTCCGGGTCGAGGCCGCCAACGAGCTGATCCAGGACGTGCCACCGCCCCGCGACAGCAGCGAGCTGATGAAGTTCGCCTCCTCGCGGCTCGGCAAGACCGTCTTCGACCTGGAGGACGTGAGCATCCAGGCCGGCCCCAAGATGCTGCTCAAGCACCTCACCTGGCAGCTCGGCCCCGGCGACCGCATCGGCCTGGTCGGGGTCAACGGCGCCGGGAAGACCTCCCTGCTGCGGGCCATGGCCGACGCGGCGCGCACCGAGGGGGAGACGCAGCCGGTCGCCGGGCGGGTCGTCGTCGGCAAGACCGTCAAGCTCGCCTACCTCTCCCAGGAAGTCGCCGAACTCAACCCCGCCCTGCGGGTGCTGGAGGCCGTGCAGCAGGTGCGTGAGCGGGTCGACCTCGGCAAGGGCCGCGAGATGACCGCGGGGCAGTTGTGCGAGACGTTCGGCTTCAACAAGGAGAAGCAGTGGACGCCGGTGGGCGACCTGTCGGGCGGTGAGCGGCGGCGGCTGCAACTGCTGCGGCTGCTCATGGACGAGCCCAACGTCCTCTTCCTCGACGAGCCCACCAACGACCTGGACATCGAGACCCTGACCCAGCTGGAGGACGTGCTCGACGGCTGGCCCGGCTCGATGATCGTCATCTCGCACGACCGGTTCTTCGTCGAGCGCACCACCGACCGGGTGTTCGCGCTGCTCGGCGACGCGACGCTGCGGATGCTGCCGCGCGGCATCGACGAGTACCTGGAGCGGCGCCGGAGCATGGCGGCGGCCGTGTCCGCCGCGTCCGCCGCCGTGGCGCCCAAACCCGCGACGACGGAGCGGAGCGCCGCCGAGCAGCGGGCCACGAAGAAGGAACTCCAGCGGATCGAGCGCCAGTTGGACAAGCTCTCGGACAGCGAGACCAAGCTGCACGCACAGCTCGCCGAGCACGCCACCGACTTCGCGAAGGTGGCCGAACTCGACGGGCGGCTGCGCGAGGTGGCGGGGGAACGCGAGGAACTGGAGCTGCGCTGGCTGGAACTCGCGGAGGACGCCTGACCACGGTGCATGACGATGACATCTGACGTCTGACGCCGACGCCTGACCGCGACGCGGGCGCAGGGGCCGGTTCCCCGGTCCGGTCCCGACCCGTTCGCCGGTCTGTCCTCGCCCGTTCCCCGGTCCGTTCCCGGGGTGTGCGCGAGGCGGCCGGAAGCGGTCGTATGCCGTCGTACGCGCCGGGGCACGGCCCTCGCGGGCGCCGTGTGAAGGGGGCGTGAACGCTCGTAACGGCGTCATCACGGGCCGGTCCACCCTTGGGAACAGCGCTGGATCGGGTTCCTTCGGCGGCTGGATCCGGGTGGTAAAAAGGGCCGACTGAGAACCAACCCGGGCGGCCTTGCAGCCGTCGTGGTCCTCAGGGCGTGGCTAAAAGCCAGTGAACGAGGGGGAACAGCGCTGATGACCCAGCCGCCCGACCAGCCGCCGCACGGCGGCTTCGGAGCACCGCAGGACCGGCCGCCGCAGGGGGAAGGATCCGGGGCCCCGCAGACCCCGCCCGCCCAGCCACCGCCCCCGCCGCAACAGCCCCCGCCCCCTCCGCAGCAGCAACCGGGACACGGCTCCCCGCAGCAACCCGGCCCGTACGCCCAGACCGGTCCCTACGCCCAACCGGGTCCCTACGCCCAACCGGGCCCGTACGCCCAGCCCGGCCCTTACGGTCAGCCCGGCCCGTACGCCCAGACGGCTCCCTACACCCAGCCCGGCCCGTACGGATATCCCCAGCAGCCGGGCCCGTACGCCCAGTACCAGCAACCCGGTTACGGCTACCCGCAGCAGCCGCCGCAGTTCCCCGCCGGCGCACCCGGCACCCCGCCGCCCGCCGGCCCCTCCCGGCGGAAGCCCGCGCTGATCGCCGGCGGTGCGGTGGCGGCGCTGCTCGTCATCGGCGGTCTGGTGTACGCGATCGGTGGCGACGGCGGGAAGCAGCCCGCCGCCCGACGGTCCGACGACGCCAAGTCCGCCGCCTCCGCCTCCGCCGACCCGGTCGATCCCGGCGACGGCAGCGGCAGCGGCGACGGCGACCCGGAGAACCTCAACGCGGGCCGCAAGCCCGGCGAGGCCAAGGTGCTCTGGTACAAGCCGGCGCCCGACGCGCCCGCCTCCGGTGCCAGTGCTCCCGGCATGTGGATCACCGGCAGGACCGCGGTGAAGGCCGCCTACAAGCAGGTCTTCGGCTACGACGTGGCCGACGGCAGGCCCAGTTGGGCCCCGATCACCTTCCCGGAGAAGATCTGCGCGGTGACCCCGCAGAAGTCGGCCGACGACAAGGTCGTCGTGGCGTACATGAGCGGTTCGAGCGACCGTGCCGAGTGCAACCGGCTCCAGGTGATCGACCTGGACACCGGTGCGAAGGGCTGGCAGGGCAAGGTCCCCGACGGTGCGCTGTTCGACAGCACCGTCTCCGTCGGACTGACCCTCGTCGGCAAGACGCTGATGGTGGGCCGTTCGCAGTCCGGTATCGCGTACGACCTGGACAGCGGCCGGAAGCTGTACGACAGGACGAGGTACGGCGACGCCTGCTTCCCGACCGCGTTCGCGGGCGGTGCCGGCCGGCTGGTCTCGGTGGCCTCCTGCGATGCCACCGGCCGCAACGAGCACCAGGAGATCCAGGAACTCAACCCGGTCACCGGCAAGGTCAAGTGGACCAGGCCGGTCGAGAAGGGCTGGAAGGTCGCGCGCGTCTACTCCCTCGACCCGCTCGTCGTCTACCTCACCAACGAGGACCGGCAGGTCTGGAACATCTCGGTCATCACCGCCGGCGGCGGCTTCCGCTCGCAGGTCCGGGTCGACGAGAAGTTCGCCCCGCAGTGCGGGTGGGGGAGCGTCGCGCGCAACCTCCAGGGCTGCACGGGTGTCGCCACCGACGCGGACACGCTCTATCTGCCCACCGATGTCGCCGGCGGACCCAACGAGATCGTCGCGATCAGCCTCGACGACGGCACGGAGAAGTGGCGCGTCAAGTCCCCGGCGGACGAGTCGATGATGCCGCTCACGGCGAAGGACGGTCGGCTCGTCGCATACGTCCGGCCGTCGTACGACGAGGGCGGCCGGGTCGTGTCCGTCGCGACGTCGGGCGCCGACCACCGGACGACCGAGCTGCTGCGGAACCCGCACGGCACCGCGAACATCGAGAACGGCTTCTTCGACGGTTCCGTCGCCTTCGTCGACGGGCGGTTCTACATCTCCTCCACCCGGTTGACCGGCAAGGACGACGCGCCGGAGAAGCTGATGCTCGCCTTCGGCAAGTGAGCCCGGTTCACCGTTCCGGTCCCGGTCTCCACCCCGTCCCGGTTTCCGTCTCCGCTTCCGTCTCCGCTTCCGCTTCCGCTTCCGCTTTCTCCGTCTCCGTCTCCGTCTCCGTCGTGTCGGCCGTCTCCGCCGTCATCGTCGTCCTTCCCGCCGTATTCGAGCGCTCCTTCGAGGTGCACCCGTCATGACCCAGCCGCCGCCACCCCCCAACCAGCCGCCGCAGCAGGGCGGTTTCGGCCCGCCCCAGCAGCCCGCGGCACCCCCGCGGCCACCGTCCGCACCACCGGGACCCCCACCGTCCGCACCACCGGGCCCACCCCAGACACCTCCCCAGACGCCACATCAGATACCGACGCAGCCCGGCTACGGCTACCCGGCCCAGTCGCCCGGCCCTGGCCACCCCGGCCGGCAGCCCAACCCGTACGCGCAGCCGAACCCGTATGCCCAGCAACCCGGTTACGGCTATCCGGGCGGGTCGGCCATGCCCACGCAGCCGCAGCCGCAGCCCGGACCGCCCGGCGGCCCGCGGAAGTCCAAGGCACCGCTGGTCATCATCGTGTCGGCGGTCGTGGCCATCGCGCTGATCGTCGGCGGTGGCGTGCTGTACTCGAAGTCGTCCGGTGACGGCGCCGGAAAGCAGGACGACACGGCCGGCTCCAGCAGCGGCACCGGCGGCAGCAGCGCCCAGGACGGCGGCGCCACCGGCGGCAAGGAGAAGGTGCCCGCCGACACCGCCTCCAAGGTCCTCTTCAAGGTCCCGCTGCCCAAGGCCGACGACACGGTCGTCACCGCGGGTTCCTGGCTCACCGACAAGGTGTACGCCAAGAGCGGCATCGCCGAGATCATCGGCTACGACCCCGTCCAGGGCTCCGAGCTGTGGACGATCAAGCTGCCCGGCCCGGTGTGCTCGGTCACCGACCACGTCACCTCGGACGACAGGACCGCGGTCGTCTTCCAGCCGGGGATGCCGGCGAAGTACTCCTCCGAGGGGTGCAGCCAGGTCGCCGTGATCGACCTCGACGCGGGAACCAAGCTCTGGACGAAGTCGGTCAAGTCCGGTGACAAGCTGGTCAGCTTCGATAACGTCACCATCGCCCGGAACACGGTCGCCGTGGGCAGTACCAGCGGCGGCGCCGCCTTCGACCTGCCCTCCGGAAATCTGCTCTGGCAGCCGAAGCCGTCCGACACCTGCTTCGACGCCGGATACGGTGGCGGCGACAGACTGGTCTCGGTCCGCAAGTGCGGCAGCTACGGCAACCGCCGGCTGCACATCCAGACCCTCGAACCGACGTCCGGGAAGGTGGTCTCCGAGTACCAGATGACCGCGGGCATCGAGTACGCGTCGATCGTCTCGGCCGACCCGCTGGTGGTGGCCGCCGACGTCGGCGGCACCGCGGGCGACGGCAGCGGCGTCTCCGACTACTTCTCCATCGACGGCCGGACCGGCAAGCTGCGCGCCAGGATCTCGGCGCCGGGCGACTCGTACGCCGGCCGCTGCGACGGCGCCGCCCGGATCGAGTACTGCCGGCAGATCGTCGTCGGCGGCGACCGGCTGTACGTGCCGACCGAGCAGCACGACGGCGGCGGTCCGCGCAACAGAACCAACGAGATCGTCGCCTTCGACCTGGCCACCGGCGAACAGACCGGCCAGCGCGCGGACGCCGGCGACGGCTACACGATCAGCCCGCTGCGCATGGACGGCGGCAACCTGCTCGCGTACAAGCGCCCGCCGTACGACAAGGGCGGCCAGATCGTCAGCATCGACGGCAACTCCTTCAAGGAGACCGTACTGCTGGAGAACCCGGCCCTCCGGGCCGTGCGCGACGTGGAGACCCGGCTGTCACCGGAGTACGCGGAGTTCCGCTACGGGCAGGGCCGCCTGTACCTGTCGTCGGCGTATGCCCACAAGGCGTCGATCGCGTACGGCAAGGAGTACCTGGTGGTCGCGTTCGGCGCGGGAGCCGGCGGCTGAACGGGGCCCGCTCGTCACCCGCGAATGCCAGAAAAGCAAGAGATTCCTCCGATCCGGGGCACTTCTCATCTGTAGGGGCAGCGGAACGTCGAACAAGCGTGTAGCTTCCGGGGGCATGAAGGACGAGGTGCCGGGGGGTCCTCTGTCCATGCGGACCGGTGGGCATCCATAGTGGGGGCTCCGTAGGGGGGACTGGGGGGGTTGCTCCATGGGAGTGCGGCTCATCGTCGTCGACGACCATCGACTGCTCGCGGAGGCGCTGGCCTCGGCACTGAAGCTGCGCGGGCACCGGGTGCTCGCCGCGGCGGCGCCGTCCGTGGGCGCGGCTGATCTGGTGATCAGCCGCGCGCCCGAGGTGTGCCTGTTAGGCACCGCGGCACCGGCCGAGCCGGGGACCTTCGACCCGGTGGTGAAGATCAAGCGGGAGCGCCCCCAGGTCGCGGTGGTGGTCCTCGGGCCGGTGCCGTCCCCGCGCGGGATCGCTGCGGCGTTCGCGTCCGGTGCGTCCGGTTACGTGCGGCACGACGAGCGGATCGAGGGGGTCGAGCGGGCCATCATGAAGGCCCGGACCGGGGAGGCGGCCGTCGCTCCGCAACTGCTCCAGGGCGCCTTCGGTGAGCTGCTGAATCCCGCCGCCCAGCCCGACGACGAGGGCCAGCGGCTGTTGCAGATGCTCACCCCGCGCGAGGTGGAGGTCCTGGTCCGGGTCGCGGACGGCGAGGACACCCGGTTGATCGCCGCGGGGATGGGCATCGCCCCGTCGACCGCCCGGACGCACGTCCAGCGGGTACTCATGAAACTGGGCGTGGGCTCCCGCCTGGAGGCGGCGGCCCTGGCCGCCCGCACCGGCCTGCTGGACCGGGCCGGTGCACTGCCCGACGGCACGCCGCACGCCCCGCAGGCACCACACGCCCCGCACGCGGGGCAGGGGCCGGAGCCACCGCCGGAGCCCTAGCGACTCCGGCCCCTTTCCTCTGCTTCTCCCTGCTTCTTCTCTCTGCTTCTTCTCTCGGCTTCTGCTTCTGCTTCTTTCTGCTTCCCCTGTGACCACGCGCCCGACGGGGTGCGTCACCTCCGCCGGGAGCGTCGTCACTCAGGTCCGGCTGCGTCCTGCTCCGGCTGCGCGGGGACCGGCGGCGGGGTCGGGCGGAGCTTCAGCCAGGCCAGGAAGAACAGGCCGAGGAGCAGCATGCCGAGGCCGGTCCACAGGTTGATGTTGACGCCCTGCGCCTTGTCGATGGCGGACTGCGAGTCGGTGATGCCGACGATCGTGACGATGACGCCGTACAGGACGAACAGGCCGCCGATGATGCGCCGCAGGTCGAAGATGCGGGCGGCGGTCGTCGACCGCTGTTCCAGCTCGCTGACTTCCCGCTGGACGTCCCGCTCGGAAAATCCGGACGGCCCGGAGTGCTCGGAGTGCCCGGAGTGCTCGGGGTGTTCGGGTTGCTCGGTCATGGTTGCTCGGACTCCCTTCGGTGGCCGTCAGAACGAGAACGGGATGTAGCAGGCCGCGGCCAGTACCACGGCGCCCCAGCCCAGCAGGGCGGGCCTGCGGTACCAGGCGTCGTCGCCGGCCGCGGGGGCCTCGGTCATCCCCGGGGACCTCGTGCCGTAGACCAGCCCCTGCAGATCCTCGGCCGGCTTCGGGTTGGTGAACAGCGACACCGCGACCATGACGACGGCACCGGCGACGAAGCCCGCGATGGCGGAGACGAAGTTGGCGCCCTGGTCGGAGGGGATGCTGATGATGTCCTTCTTGTACAGCACGAAGTAGTTGACCATCGCGGTCACGGTCCCGGCGAGCAGACCCCAGAAGCCGGACTTCGCGGAGGCGCGCTTCCAGAACATGCCCACGATGAAGACCACGAACATCGGCACGTTGAAGAAGGAGAACAGCGTCTGGAGATAGCTCATGATGTTCGAGAACGAGGACGCCAGGAACGCCGTGCCGATCGAGGCGAACACACCGATCGCGGTGATCAGCCGGCCGAAGCGGACGTAGTACGCGTCCTCGCGGCCCCTGACCACGTACTTGGCCCAGATGTCGTTCGTGAACACCGTGTTGAACGAGGACACGTTGGCCGCCATACCGGCCATGAACGCGGCCAGCAGACCGGTGACCGCGATGCCGAGCACGCCGTTGGGCAGCAGTTCCTGCATGAGGTAGGGGATGGCGTCGTTGTACTGGAGCCCGGAGGACGAGGTGCCGATGTTCGGCACCAGCGCGGCGGCCACCAGGCCCGGGATCATCACCAGGAAGACGATGAAGATCTTCGGGTACGCGGCGATCAGCGGGGTGCGCTGGGCGGCCGAGAGGTTCTTCGCGGACAGGGCGCGCTGCACCTCGGCGAAGTTGGTCGTCCAGTAGCCGAAGGACAGGACGAAGCCTAGGCCGAGGACGATGGTCAGCCAGTTGGCGCCGAGCGGATTGACGTGCCCGATGCCGGTGCCGCCCCAGGCGGTGGTGAAGTTGTCCCCGTGGGCCGCGGTGAGCTTGTCGGTCAGCCCGCCCCAGCCGCCGACCTTCTTCAGGCCGAGGATGGTGATCGGGATGAGGGCGGCCAGGATCACGAAGAACTGCAGCACCTCGTTGTAGATCGCGGAGGACAGCCCGCCGAGGGTGATGTAGGCGAGCACGAAGAGGCCGGCGACCACGATCGCCACCCACTGCGGCCAGCCGAGGAGGGCCTCGACGACGATCGCGAGGGCGTAGAGGTTCACACCGGCGATCAGAATGGCGGCGAACGCGAACAGGATCGAACTAAGCAGGTGGGCGGACCGGTCGAAGCGCAGCAGCAGGAACTCGGGGACCGAGCGGACCTTGCTGCCGTAGTAGAACGGCATCATCACCAGGCCGAGGAAGACCATGGCCGGGATGGCGCCGATCCAGTACCAGTGGACGGTGTACGCGCCGTACTGGGCGCTGTTGGCGGCCATGCCGAGGATCTCGGTGGCGGCGAGGTTGGCGGAGATGAAGGCGAGGCCGGTGATCCAGGCGGGCAGCGAGCGCCCGGAGAGGAAGAAGTCGAGGCTGGTCCTGACCGACCGGCGGGCGGCCAAGCCGATGCCCAGCACGACGACGAAGTAGATCGCCAGGATCGTGTAGTCGAGCCAGTTGGTGGGAAGCCGTAGCTCCGCTGCCAGATATGTGGGGGTTTGTGTGGGGGTTTGCATGAGTACTCGCTTCGTTGCGCGAACTGATACGTAGCGAAAGCTATGCCTCGGCGTTCAGGTGTTGGAGAGTTTCCATGGTGTTCTTTGTTTGATTGTGATCGTGCGAGGGGGTGTGGATTCTGATCCGTTATGTTTGATTGTGTTGAATGATTGGGTGCGGACATATGAGGAGTCCGGCGTGAAGAAGACCTCGACCCGGCTGGCCGACGGTCGTGAGCTGATCTACTACGACCTGCGGGACGACACGGTGCGCGACGCGGTGGACCACCGACCGCTCGACGCGACCGCGACGACCTCCGAGATCCGCCGCGACCCCCTGCTCGGCGACGCCGTCGCCATCGCCTCGCACCGGCAGGGCCGCACCTACCACCCGCCGGCCGACCAGTGCCCGCTGTGCCCCACCCGCGAGGGCCGGCTCAGCGAGATCCCGGACTCGTCGTACGACGTCGTCGTCTTCGAGAACCGCTTCCCCTCGCTGGCCGGCGACTCGGGCCGGTGCGAGGTGGTCTGCTTCACCTCGGACCACGACTCCTCCTTCGCGGACCTGAACGAGGAGCAGGCCCGGCTGGTACTGGACGCGTGGACCGACCGGACCTCGGAACTGTCCCATCTGCCCGCCGTGCACCAGGTGTTCTGCTTCGAGAACCGCGGCGCGGAGATCGGCGTGACGCTCGGTCACCCGCACGGCCAGATCTACGCCTACCCCTTCACCACCCCGCGCACCGCGCTGATGCTGCGCTCACTGGCCACCCACAAGGAGGCGACCGGCGGCGAGAACCTCTTCGACGCCGTCCTGGAGCGCGAGACGGCCGGCGAACGGGTCGTCCTGGAAGCGGAACACTGGGTGGCCTTCGTGCCGTACGCTGCGCACTGGCCCTACGAGGTCCACCTGTACCCGAAGCGCCGGGTGCCCGATCTGCTGGGTCTCGACGAGGCCGCGCGCTCAGAATTCCCCAAGGTCTACCTGGAACTCCTGCGGCGCTTCGACCGGATCTTCGACGAGCGGACGGAAGGGGAGCGGACCGTGGCCGACAACGCCGCGGGCGGGAACCGCACGGGTCAGCCCTCCACGCCCTACATCGCGGCCTGGCACCAGGCCCCGTTCGGCGCGCTGGACGAGTTCGACGGTGTGACGCGCGACGACTTCGCGCTTCACCTGGAGCTTTTCACCATTCGCCGGACTTCGGGCAAGCTGAAGTTCCTCGCGGGTTCCGAGTCGGGCATGAGCGTGTTCATCAACGACGTGCCGCCGGAGCGCGCGGCCGAGCGACTGCGAGAGGTAACGAGTCAATGAGCAAGTATCTGGTCACCGGCGGTGCGGGCTATGTCGGCAGCGTGGTGGCCCAGCACCTGCTGGAGGCCGGTCACGAGGTGACCGTCCTCGACAACCTCTCCACCGGTTTCCGTGCGGGCGTCCCCGCCGACGCGGCCTTCGTCGAGGGCGACATCCGCGACGCCGCCAAGTGGCTCGACTCCTCCTACGACGCCGTGCTGCACTTCGCCGCCTCCTCCCAGGTCGGCGAGTCGGTCACGAAGCCGGAGAAGTACTGGGAGAACAACGTCGGCGGCACCATGGCGCTGCTCGGCGCCATGCGCGACGCGGGCGTGCGCCGGCTGGTCTTCTCCTCCACGGCGGCGACCTACGGCGAGCCCGAGCAGGTCCCGATCGTGGAGAGCGCCCCCACCCGGCCCACCAACCCCTACGGCGCCACCAAGCTCGCCGTCGACCACATGATCACGAGCGAGGCGACGGCGCACGGCCTCGCCGCCGTCTCCCTGCGCTACTTCAACGTGGCCGGCGCGTACGGCGCGTACGGCGAGCGCCACGACCCCGAGTCGCACCTGATCCCGCTCGTGCTCCAGGTCGCCCAGGGCCGGCGCGAGGCCATCTCCGTCTACGGCGACGACTACCCGACCCCCGACGGCACCTGCGTCCGTGACTACATCCACGTCGCCGACCTGGCCGAGGCCCATCTGCTGGCGCTGCGGTCCGCCGCCCCCGGCGAGCACCTGATCTGCAACCTCGGCAACGGCAACGGCTTCTCGGTCCGCGAGGTCATCGAGACCGTCCGCCGGGTCACCGGCCACCCCGTCCCGGAGGTCGTCGCCCCCCGCCGCGGCGGCGACCCCGCGGTCCTGGTGGCCTCGGCGGCCACGGCCCGCGAAAAGCTCGGCTGGCAGCCGTCCCGCGCGGACCTCGCGGGCATCATCGCGGACGCCTGGACGTTCGCACAGCACATCTCCAAGGGGCAGTAGATGGCGTCAGCAGTGGCAACACAGCAGGTCCGCGAGGACTTCGTCCGGCTGTACGGAGCCGAACCCGAGGGCGTCTGGTCGGCGCCGGGCCGGGTCAACCTGATCGGCGAGCACACCGACTACAACGACGGCTTCGTCATGCCGTTCGCGCTGCCGCATGTGACGACGGCCGCCGTGACCCGCCGCACGGACGGCGTGCTGCGGCTGCACTCGGCGGACATCGACGGCGGCACCGGCCCGGCCGTGGAACTGAGGCTCGACGCGCTGGCCCCGCAGTCCGACCGGAACTGGACGGCGTACCCGGCCGGCGTGGTCTGGGCGCTGTGCGAGGCGGGCCACGCGGTGACCGGCGCCGACATCCACCTGTCCTCGACGGTCCCCACCGGCGCGGGCCTGTCGTCGTCGGCGGCGCTGGAGGTCGTGGTCGCGCTGGCCCTGAACGACCTGTACGAACTCGGCCTGCAACGCTGGCAGTTGGCCCGCCTGTGCCAGCGCACCGAGAACGTCTACGTCGGTGCGCCCACCGGCATCATGGACCAGACCGCGTCCGCGTGCTGCGAGGCGGGCCACGCCCTGTTCCTCGACACCCGCGACCTCTCCCAGCGGCAGATCCCCTTCGACCTGGCCGCCGAGGGCATGCGCCTGCTGGTCGTCGACACCCAGGTCAAGCACGCCCACAGCGACGGCGAGTACGGCAAGCGGCGGGCCGGCTGCGAGAAGGGCGCGGCCCTGCTGGGCGTGGACGCCCTGCGGGACGTGCCCTACGACGGTCTCGACGCCGCGCTCGCTCGGCTCGGCGACGAAGAGGAGGTGCGCCGCCTGGTGCGCCACATCGTCACCGAGGACCAGCGGGTGGAGCGGGTCGTGTCCCTGCTGGAGTCCGGCGACACCCGCGCCATCGGCCCGGTCCTGACCGAGGGTCACGCCTCTCTGCGGGACGACTTCCGCATCTCCTGCCCCGAACTCGACCTGGTGGTCGACACGGCGCTGGAGGCGGGCGCGGTGGGCGCGCGGATGACCGGCGGCGGCTTCGGCGGCTCGGCGATCGTCCTCGCCGAGGCGTCCGACGTCGAGACGATCACCAAGGCGGTCCAGGCCGCGTTCGCCGCGGCGGGCTTCACGGCCCCCCGCACCTTCGAGGCGGTACCGGCGGCGGGGGCGCACCGGCTGAGCTGACCGCGGACGGCGGCGCCGGGCACGGACGCCTGGCGCCGCCCCCGCTGTGATCGGTGTGGCCGACTGCCGGCCGTCGGAGATCGCTGCCGCCTGTCAGCCCAGCGTGATCCACCGTATGCCGATCCGCTCGACCTGGGCGGTCTCCGCGGCGTCGAGCGTCGCGCGACCCGTGGCCTTGCGCAGGAAGGCCGGCCCGTCCCAGCCGAGTTCACGCGCGGTGTCCAACTGCCCGGGCCCGAGCAGCAGTTCCAGCACGGCCGCACCGGCCTGCGGTGTCAGCCACGGTTCGCGTCCCAGCGCGTCCG
This sequence comes from Streptomyces sp. NPDC006012, assembly GCF_042871185.1. Taxonomy (NCBI): domain Bacteria; kingdom Bacillati; phylum Actinomycetota; class Actinomycetes; order Kitasatosporales; family Streptomycetaceae; genus Streptomyces; species Streptomyces sp. NPDC006012. Next base: position 43,569 of record NZ_JBIAIE010000018.1, on the reverse strand, counting down.
CCAGGTCCAGCCCGTGCACCGCGACCTCCACCACCCTGGTGAGCAGGAACTCCGAGAGCAGCATCGCGTCGCCGTGACGCGTACGCACGACGCGGCCCGCCGGTTCGTCCCGGCACCTCTGAGCCACCCGCTGCCACATCGCGGCGAAGTCCGCGGCGAGCGCGGCGCCGTCGGCATGCCCGGCCGCGTGGTTCTGGGCCAGGCCGATACGCGCAGCGTCGGTCTGCGGGCTGAAGCGGTCGTCGGGCCGGTAGTACTCCACCGCAGTGACCTCGGCCCCGTCCGGAGCAGGGGCGTCCAGCATCTGCGGCAGCCACGCGATCACCACCCGGACGTGACCCAGCAACGCGCGCACGGACCAGGGTTCACACCGCGTCGGACGATCCCACTCGGACTCGGACAGAGCGGCGACCACACGGGAGAGCCGCCCGGCTTCGAGGCAGAACGCTTCCAGCACACGACCGTGATCCACGCCGGTCAAGCTAGCAGCGGCCGCTGCCGTACACCCGGGAGAGCGACCGCATCAGGCGGGCTCACGGTCTCAAGCTGCGGCGCTCCCGCGGCTTCGGGAGCACCGGGCCGCCCAGGCCCCGCGTGGGCGGCCTTTCACTGCTGAGTCCCGCCCTCGGCCAGAGGCCCGACAGCCTTCAGCTAGGGGACCAGCGCCTTCGTCAGCGTGTACTCCGTGACCCCCGGCGGATAGTCCGGGATCACGCACACCACCTCGAACCCCTGCTTCCGGTAGAACTCCGGCGCCTGGAAGTCCCAGGTCTCCACCCGTGCCGCCCAGCAGCCGCGGTCCTCGCCGGCCAGCCGCTCGGCCTCCGTGAGCAGACGGGCGCCGAGGCCCGCGCGACGGTGCCGGGCGTCGACCCAGAGGTACGTCAGGTGCAGCCAGGCCGCCCAGGTATGGCCGACCAGCCCGCCGGCCAGCTCCCCCGAGGCGTCCAACGCCCAGACATGCAGGGGGACTTCGCGTGCGCCGGGCGTGCCGCTCAGGGCGGCCAGGGCAGGGGACGCCGTCGTATTGGAGTTCCGCAGCCGGGACCGGAGCAGATCACGTCGGGCCTTGTCGACTTCTGCCTCAATACGAAACATGCGGCACACCATAAACGCGTCGGACGCCGAGTTCTGCGAATTGGCTTCCCCATCCGGCCCCCATCCGTACTCTGATGAGCAGCACCGGTGGGGGCCGGTGCCGATCAGGGGGCGAGACAGGCGGGTACGACGCCCGCGGCGGGGGTAGCAGTGACAGCACGGCGGCGGCCGTGTGGTCGATTCCGCCAGCCACAGCGTCGTACCCGCAAGGTCGTCGTTCCTCGGACCTTTGGGGGCATCCCCTGCTCGTCGAGAGCATGGGGAAGGGGGTTTCATGGTTCGCATCCGAGTCCTGGTCGTCGACGACCACCGCATCTTCGCCGAGTCGCTCGCCGCGGCTCTGGCCGCCGAACCGGACGTGGAGGTCTCCGCGGCCGGCAGCGGCCCGGCGGCGCTGCGCTGCCTGGAGCGGGCGGCCGGTGAGGGCCGCCGCTTCGACGTGCTGCTCGTCGACGCCGATCTGGGCGGCCTGCTGCCCGGCGCACGCGCCGCGGTGCCGGTGCAGGCGAGCAACGAAGAGGGCCTGGTGGACGGGATCTCGCTGGTCGCGGGGGTCCGATCGGCGTACCCGGGGGTGCGGACCGTCGTCCTCGCCGAACGGGACGAGGCACGCCGCGCCGCACTCGCGCTGCAGGCCGGCGCGTCCGGCTGGGTCGCCAAGGACTGCTCGCTGTCCCGGCTGCTCAACGTCATCCGGGGTGTGCTGCGCGACGAGACGCATCTGCCGCCCGCGCTGCTCACTGGCGTGCTGCGCGAACTGACCGCCGCGCGCAAGCACCGTAGCGAGAGCGAGCAACTGGTCGAGTCGCTCACCCCGCGGGAGCGGGAGGTGCTGCGCTGCATGGTCGCCGGGCTCGGCCGCAAGGCGGTCGCCGAGCGGCTGTTCCTGTCCCCGCACACCGTGCGCACCCACATGCAGAACGTCCTCGGCAAGCTGGGCGTCCACTCCACCCTCGCCGCCGTGGCCCTGGCCCGCCGCGCCGGGGTGGGTCCGGTCGACCTAACCAGGGATGTTGTCGAACGGGGCGGTCAGCTGGCGTAGCAGCCCGGCCAGTTCGGTGCGCTCGGTACGGGACAGCTCCGCGAGGATCGCCCGTTCCTGCTCCAGCAGGCCCGCCAGCGCCTCGTCCGCGCGGTTCTGGCCCTTCGGCGTGAGGCGGACCAGCACGCCGCGCCGGTCGCTGGGGTCGGGCAGCCGCTCGACCAGGCCCTTCTTCGCCAGCCGGTCGATGCGGTTCGTCATCGTGCCCGAGGTGACCAGGGTCTGGGTCAGCAGTTGCCCGGGGGAGAGCTGGTAGGGCGTGCCGGCCCGCCGGAGCGCGGTCAGGACGTCGAACTCCCAGGGCTCCAGCTGATGCTCGGCGAAGGCCAGCCGACGTGCCCGGTCCAGGTGCCGGGCCAGCCGGCTCACCCGGCTGAGCACCTCAAGGGGTTCCACGTCGAGGTCCGGGCGCTCCCGGCGCCACGCCGCGACCAGCCGATCGACCTCGTCCTCCATGGCGATCAGTGTAATGGTTGTGTCGACATTAAGTCTCTTGAGATCGAGTATCTTCATTTCAAGTGTCTTGACGTCAAGGTATATCGGGGAGGAGAGTGGCGATCACAACGGTGTACGACCCCGAGGAGCCCGCCATGTCCGCCGCCTCCCCCACCTGGGACCCCGCCCAGTACCTCCGGTACGCCGGACCCCGCACCCGTGCCTTCACCGACCTGCTCGCCCGCGTCCCCGACCCGCCCGCGCCGGCGCCCCGCATCGCCGACCTCGGCTGCGGCCCCGGCAACGTCACCCGGCTGCTCGCCGACCGCTGGCCCACCGCGCACATCACCGGCTACGACAACTCCCCGCAGATGCTCGCCGACGCCCGGGCCCACGCCGGCCCCACACCCGGCGGCGGCCACCTCGACTTCGCCCCCGCCGACCTCGCCGACTGGACGCCCGGCGAGACGTACGACCTGATCGTCTCCAACGCCACCCTGCAGTGGGTCCCCGGCCACCTGGACGCCTTCCCGCACTGGCTGGCCGCCCTCGCACCCGGCGGCACCCTCGCCTTCCAGGTGCCGGACAACATCGACGCGCCGCTGCACGCCCTGATGCGCGAACTCGCCGCCGGCCCCCGCTGGCGGGCCCGCCTCGCCCACGTCCTGCGCCGCACGGACTCCGTCCACCTCCCCGGCGTCTACCTGGACCACCTGGCCCGGCTCGGCTGCACGCCCGACGTCTGGGTGACGACGTACCACCACGTCCTGACCGGCGAGGACCCCGTCCTCGACTGGGTCAAGGGCAGCGGCCTCAGGCCCGTCCTCACCGCCCTCGCGGACGACCCCGAGGCCCGGGACGCGTTCCTCGCCGACTACCGCGGCCTGCTGCGCGAGGCGTACCCGAGCACCGAGTACGGCACCGTCCTGCCCTTCCGGCGGCTGTTCGCCGTCGCCGTGAAGGAGGCATGAGGGTGATCGCCGCACTGCGCTTCTTCAGCGCGGACCCGGTGGGCAACCGGCTGGAGTTCCTGGCGCCGGCCGTCACAGCTCGTCGAGCGCGCCCGAGCTGATGTCGATGTCGATGCCGAACGGCACGGACAGCTCCAGCTTGTCGTGGTGGATGCCGGTGAGTACGTAGGTCCTGCTCGCCGGATCCAGTGTGTAGGTCCGCACCACCGGGTGCTGATCCCCCTCGGCCATCTCGACCAGCCAGAAGTGCGGGATGCCGGCGGCCGCGTACTTCAGAGGTTTGGTGTCCCGGTCACGGGCCTCGGAGTCCGGCGAGACGACCTCGACCGCGAGGAGCAGGTCTTCGGCCCGGTACCGGGTCTGCTCCCGGCCGGTGAAGGCATCCGCTCGGATGACGCAGACGTCGGGTTCCGGGGCGTTGCGGTCATTCAGGACGACAGTCATCTCGCGACGCACCTTCAACCCGCTCGGCAGCTTCCGACGCAGGCCCACCATCAGCAAGTCGATCACAATGCTGCGGAAATCACGCTGCGGACTCACGAAAACCAGGCTCCCGTCGATCAACTCGGTGTGCGGCGGGAGGTTCGGCAGGGTGAACAGGTCGTCGACCGTGAAACCCTCGGGTGGCGGCACGGGCAGGTGAATGCCGGGCTCGGAGTCGTGTGCGGCGCCCGGCTCGGCAGTCATGGTGATTCCTCCCATGAGCGGGATTCTCGGCCTGGGTACCCACGGTAGCCGCCGAAACCGGCAACGGGTCATCACAACGGGTGATCATCCCCCGGTTGTCGTGGGCACCGCTAACTCCTACGGTGCCCGATCAGCCGCGGCTTCGGCTCCAGGCCGTCCAGGCCGTGCCACGCCAGGTTCACCAGGTGCGCGGCCACCTCCGCCTTCTTCGGGCGGCGCACGTCCAGCCACCACTGGCCGGTCAGCGCCACCATGCCCACCAGGGCCTGCGCGTACAGCGGCGCCAGCTTGGGGTCGAAACCGCGGCTCTTGAACTCACGGCCCAGGATGTCCTCCACCTGGGTGGCGATGTCCGAGATGAGCGAGGCGAAGGAACCCGTCGACTGCGGGATGGGGGAGTCGCGGACCAGGATCCGGAAACCGTCCGTGTACTCCTCGATGTAGTCGAGGAGCGCGAAAGCGGCCTGCTCGCACAGTTCACGCGGGTGGCCGGCTGTCAGCGAACTGGTCACCATGTCCAGCAGGCGGCGCATCTCGCGGTCGACCACCACCGCGTACAGCCCCTCCTTGCCGCCGAAGTGCTCGTAGACCACCGGCTTGGAGACCCCGGCCTTCGCCGCGATCTCCTCCACCGACGTGGCTTCGAAACCCTTCGCCGCGAAGAGGGTACGACCGATCTCCAGCAGTTGCTGGCGGCGCTCGGCACCGGTCATGCGGGTGCGGCGCGCTCGCCGCGGCTTCTCGGGACTTGGGGTGCTGGAGTCGGTCGCCACGGCGTCAATCATGCCGTCTGCGCGGTCTCCGCCTCGCGTCCGGAACCGCCTTCCCCGGTGTTGCGGCGCGAATCGATACGTGAGCGTGACGGCCAGCGCACGTCGTACGCCCAGCCGAACCGCTCGAACCGGCGGATGAACCACGCCGAGGAGTCCAGCTGACCGCGTTCCACACCGTGCCGGGCCGACGTCGGGTCGGCGTGGTGCAGGTTGTGCCAGGACTCGCCGCACGACAGGACCGCCAGCCACCACACGTTCCCGGACCGGTCGCGGGAGCGGAACGGCCGCTTGCCCACGGCGTGGCAGATCGAGTTGATCGACCAGGTCACGTGGTGCAGCAGCGCCACCCGGACCATGGACCCCCAGAAGAACCCGGTGAACGCGCCCCAGAAGGACATGGTGGCCAGGCCGCCGATCACCGCGGGCAGCGCCAGCGACACCACGGTCCACATCACGAACTGGCGGGAGACCGCCCTGATCGCCGGGTCCTTGATCAGATCCGGCGCGTACTTCTCCTGCGACGTCTGCTCCTCATCGAACATCCAGGCGATATGAGCCCACCACAGGCCCTTCATCAGCGCCGGCACGGTCTCGCCGTAACGCCACGGCGAGTGCGGGTCGCCCTCCGCGTCGGAGAACTTGTGGTGCTTGCGGTGATCGGCCACCCACCGCACCAGGGGACCTTCGACCGCCATCGACCCCATGATCGCAAGCGCGATCCGCAAGGGCCGCTTCGCCTTGAACGCGCCATGCGTGAAATAGCGGTGGAAACCGATCGTGATGCCGTGGCAGCCGAGGTAGTAGAAGAAGACCAGCAGACCGAGGTCCAGCCAGCTGACCCCCCAGCCCCAGGCCAGTGGCACCGCCGCGACCAGCGCGAGGAACGGGACGGTGATGAACAGCAGCAGCGTGATCTGCTCGATCGAGCGCTTCTGCTCGCCACCCAGCGTGGCGGACGGGACCAAGGGGTCGGTGGCCTTCCGGTCGTCTTCGATCACATCGGAACTACTGGTCATGGGACGTCCCCTGGGGAGTCGAGGGCCGAGACGGGTGCCGGGCCGCCGGAACCGTACGGGACGGAGCGGTCGTCCCTACGGTTCCGTAACCTACGGCGTCGTAAGTATGGCAGCGCCGCGTGCCGCGGCAAGAGCCCGTGAGCCTGCGCGTCCGCATGGACACCTATCCTGGAACCCGGTCGGACAGCGCGGTCCGCTCTGATTACTTCCCGGCAGTCCCGCCCGTATGCGGCACCCGCCGCCGCGGCGGACGACCGGGTTCTCCTAAGGACGAACCCTCCCGTCTCCCACTACCGCCCGTCTGGGGAGTCGCTGACGCGACACACATCCTCAACACTGCAAGGAGTCGCATCTGTGAGCAGTGCCGACGATCAGACCATCACGACCAGCACTGAGCTGCGCGCCGACATCAGGCGACTGGGTGACCTCCTCGGCGAGACCCTCGTGCGGCAGGAGGGTCCCGAGCTGCTCGAACTGGTCGAGAAGGTCCGCCGCCTCACCCGCGAGGACGGCGAAGCCGCCGCCGAGCTGCTGCGTGGCACCGAACTGGAGACCGCGGCCAAACTGGTGCGCGCCTTCTCCACCTACTTCCACCTCGCCAACGTCACCGAACAGGTCCACCGCGGCCGCGAACTGCGCGCCCGACGCGCCGCCGAGGGCGGCCTGCTCGCCCGCACCGCCGACCGCCTCAAGGACGCCGACCCCGAGCACCTGAAGCAGACGGCCCGGCACCTGAACGTTCGCCCAGTGTTCACGGCGCACCCCACCGAGGCCGCGCGCCGCAGCGTCCTCACCAAGCTCCGGCGCATCGCCGCGCTCCTGGAAACCCCCGTCATCGAGTCCGACCGCCGCCGGCACGACACCCGGCTGGCCGAGAACATCGACCTGGTCTGGCAGACCGACGAACTGCGCGTCGTACGGCCCGAACCCGCCGACGAGGCCCGCAACGCGATCTACTACCTGGACGAACTGCACGCCGGCGCCGTCGGCGACGTCCTGGAGGACCTGACCGCGGAACTGGAGCGCGTCGGCGTCAAGATCCCCGACGCCAGCCGCCCGCTCACCTTCGGCACCTGGATCGGCGGCGACCGTGACGGCAACCCGAACGTCACCCCCGACGTCACCTGGGACGTCCTCATCCTCCAGCACGAGCACGGCATCAACGACGCCCTGGAGATGATCGACGAACTGCGCGGCTTCCTCTCCAACTCGATCCGCTACACCGGCGCCACCGAGGAACTCCTGCAGTCCCTCGACACCGACCTGGACCTGCTGCCGGAGATCAGCCCCCGCTACAAGCGGCTCAACGCCGAGGAGCCCTACCGGCTCAAGGCCACCTGCGTCCGCCAGAAACTCGTCAACACCAAGCAGCGCCTCGCCACCGGCACCCCGCACGAACCGGGCCGGGACTACCTCGGCACCGCCGAGCTGATCGGCGACCTGCGCCTCATCCAGACCTCCCTCAGGCAACACCGCGGCGGCCTGTTCGCCGACGGCCGCCTCGGCCGCAACATCCGCACCCTGGCCGCCTTCGGCCTCCAGCTCGCCACCATGGACGTACGCGAACACGCCGACGCCCACCACCACGCCCTCGGTCAGCTGTTCGACCGGCTCGGCGAGGAGTCCTGGCGCTACACCGACATGCCCCGCGAGTACCGGTCCAAGCTCCTCGCCAAGGAACTGCGCTCCCGCCGGCCGCTCGCACCCACCCCGGCACCGGTGGACGCCGCCGGCGCCAAGACCCTCGGCGTCTTCCAGACCGTCAAGCGCGCCCTGGAGATCTTCGGCCCCGACGTCATCGAGTCGTACATCATCTCCATGTGCCAGGGCGCCGACGACGTCTTCGCCGCCGCCGTCCTCGCCCGCGAGGCCGGCCTGATCGACCTGCACGCAGGCTGGGCGAAGATCGGCATCGTGCCGCTCCTGGAGACCACCGACGAGCTGAAGGCCGCCGACACCATCCTGGAGGACATGCTCTCCGACCCCTCCTACCGACGGCTCGTCGCCCTGCGCGGCGACGTCCAGGAGGTCATGCTCGGCTACTCCGACTCGTCCAAGTTCGGCGGCATCACCACCAGCCAGTGGGAGATCCACCGCGCCCAGCGCCGGCTGCGCGACGTCGCCCACCGCTACGGCGTCCGGCTGCGCCTCTTCCACGGCCGCGGCGGCACCGTCGGCCGCGGCGGCGGCCCCTCCCACGACGCCATCCTCGCCCAGCCCTGGGGCACCCTCGAAGGCGAGATCAAGGTCACCGAACAGGGCGAGGTCATCTCCGACAAGTACCTCGTCCCCTCCCTCGCCCGGGAGAACCTGGAACTGACCGTCGCGGCCACCCTGCAGGCATCCGCCCTGCACACGGCTCCCCGGCAGTCCGTGGAGGCCCTGGCCCGCTGGGACGCCGCCATGGACGTCGTCTCCGACGCCGCCCACACCGCCTACCGGCGCCTCGTCGACGACCCCGACCTGCCCGCCTACTTCTTCGCCTCCACCCCCGTCGACCAACTCGCCGACCTGCACCTCGGCTCACGGCCCTCGCGCCGCCCCGACTCCGGGGCCGGACTCGACGGACTGCGCGCCATCCCCTGGGTGTTCGGCTGGACCCAGTCCCGGCAGATCGTCCCCGGCTGGTTCGGCGTCGGCTCCGGCCTCAAGGCGCTGCGCGAGGCGGGCCTGCGGCAGGAAGGGGACACCGTCCTCGCCGAGATGCACGAACAGTGGCACTTCTTCCGCAACTTCATCTCCAACGTCGAGATGACCCTCGCCAAGACCGACCTGCGGATCGCCCGCCACTACGTCGACACCCTCGTCCCCGACGAACTGAAGCACGTCTTCGACACCATCGCCGCCGAACACGAACTGACGGTCCGCGAAATCCTGCGGATCACCGGCGAGGACGAACTGCTCGACGCCCAACCGGTCCTCAAGCAGACCTTCGCCATCCGCGACGCCTACCTGGACCCCATCTCCTACCTCCAGGTCGCCCTGCTCAAGCGGCAGCGCGACACGGCCGCCGCGGACGAGCAGCCCGACCCGCTGCTCTCCCGGGCCCTGCTCCTGACGGTCAACGGCGTCGCCGCGGGCCTGCGCAACACCGGCTGACCCCGGCCACCCGGCACGACGGTGCCCCCACGCCCACGGAAACCCGACACGGCGTGGGGGCACCGCTCTTGCCGGCGACGCCGGAACCATCCACCCGTACGGCCAGGACCGCCGAAGCCGCCTACTAGATGGCCAGGAACGTCGAGGTGAGCAGCACGAACCCGGCACCCGCGAGGATCCACGCGATCCGGGCCCGCCGCAGTCCGCCCGCCACCACCACCGCGGCCAGCAGCAGCGCACCGCCCAATGGCACCCAGGCGTTCAGGACTCCGGCCGGACCCGACCGTACGACCTCGTCGGTACCCGGCTTCACCACCACCGCGTACGTCTCGTTCTTGCGCACCGCGACGCTCTGCGCGATCACCACGCTCCGGCGGGCCTTCGCCCCCGGCGAATCCGGCGTGAACGGCCCGGAACAGGTGTCGTCGGCGCAGCTCGTCACCTTGACCGTGCCGCTCTCCCGGCCCTTGGTCAGCATCGCGTACTGCGCGGTCCCCCACGAACCCCACACCCCCGCGACCAGGATCAGCACCGCGAGGGCCCCCATCGCGGCGAACCGCAGCGCGGTGACCGGGGACTGACGGGACGTGGCAGCTGAGGCGGGCATGGCCGGGATCATTGGCCATAACTGTGCCCCGAGTCAAACCTCACTGCCGGACCGCCCCGGCCGGCCCCAGAGGCGGACCCGGGCGCCCACACCGTCACGAGTTGTACGAACTCTGCGCCCGCTCCAGCCCGTCGGCCACCAGACACTCCACCGCGTCCGCCGCACGGTCCACGAAGTAGTCCAGCTCCTTGCGCTCCGCCGACGAGAAATCCTTCAGCACGAAATCGGCCACCTGCATCCGCCCCGGCGGCCGCCCGATCCCGAACCGCACCCGGTGGTAGTCCGGCCCCATCGCCTTCGTGATCGACTTCAGCCCGTTGTGCCCGTTGTCCCCGCCGCCCAGCTTCAGCCGCAGCGTCCCGTAATCGATGTCCAGCTCGTCATGGACCGCCACGACGTGCGCCACCGGCACCTTGTAGAAATCCCGCAGCTGGCTCACCGGGCCGCCCGACAGATTCATGTACGACTGCGGCTTGACCAGGATCACCCGCCGGCTCGCCGGGCCGGCCGGACCGATCCGGCCCTCCACGACCTGCGCCTGCGCCTTCTGGGCACGCTTGAACTTCCCCCCGATCCGCGCCGCCAGCAGATCGGCCACCATGAACCCGACATTGTGCCGGTTCATCGCGTACTCGGGTCCCGGATTGCCCAGCCCGACGATCAGCCAGGGGGCACCTACAGGGGTGGTCACGGCCTTCTCCTTCACACACAACAGCCGCCGCTCCCCCGAGGGAGCGGCGGCTGGAGCCTATACCGCCGAGCCGCGGATCACGCCTCGGCAGTCGCCTCCTCGCCCTCGGCGGCCTCCGCCGGGGCCTCCTCGGCCTGCGCGGCCAGCACCTGGAGGACCACCGCGTCCTCCTCCACCGCCAGCGTCACACCCGACGGCAGGACGACGTCCTTGGCCAGGACCGAGGCACCGGCCTCCAGACCCTCGACGGACACCGTGACGGCCTGCGGGATGTGCGTGGCCTCGGCCTCGACCGGCAGCGCGACGAGCACGTGCTCCAGCAGGTTGCCGCCCGGGGCCAGCTCGCCCTCGGCCTGCACCGGAACCTCGACCGTGACCTTCTCGCCCCGCTTGACCAGCAGCAGGTCGACGTGCTCCAGGAAGCCCTTCAGCGGGTCGCGCTGCACGGCCTTCGGGATCGCCAGCTCGTTGGACTTGCCGTCGATGTCCAGCGCGATCAGGACGTTCGGCGTACGCAGCGCGAGCAGCAGCTCGTGACCCGGCAGGGTCAGGTGCAGCGGCTGCGAGCCGTGACCGTACAGAACACCGGGAACGTTGTTGTCACGGCGGACACGACGTGCGGCACCCTTGCCGAACTCGGTGCGCGTCTGGACGGCGAGCTTCACCTCGGACATGATCACTCCTCGTAGAGGCGGTAGGACTGCGGGCACCCCGGCCCGCTCGGAGCCTGGGGAAAGTCACCCGGCCACGAACGGCCTGCTACGAAGAGCGCGTCGATAACGGACCGCCGTACCCCGCCCAAAACGGGACACGGCCTCCCTCGCCGAGCAACCTGAGCAGTCTACTCGGCCAGGAAGGCCACACCCAAAAGGATCTTCAGGCAGGCGGTGACCCGCCCCGCCCGGCGGCGAAACGCTCAGCCGGACACCTGCAGAAACCTCACTGCTCGTCGAAGAGGCTCGTCACCGAACCATCCTCGAACACCTCACGCACCGCACTCGCAATCGTCGGAGCGATCGACAACACCGTGATCTTGTCCAGATCCCGGCCCAGCTCACCCGGCGTCGGCAACGTGTTCGTGAACACGAACTCACTCACCCGCGAGTTCTTCAACCGATCCGCCGCCGGACCCGAGAGCACCCCGTGCGTCGCCGTCACGATGACGTCCTCCGCACCGTGCGCGAACAACGCGTCCGCGGCCGCACAGATCGTCCCACCGGTGTCGATCATGTCATCGACCAGCACACACACCCGGCCCTTGACCTCACCCACCACCTCGTGGACCGTCACCTGATTCGCGACGTCCTTGTCGCGGCGCTTGTGCACGATCGCCAGCGGCGCCCCCAACCGGTCACACCACCGGTCCGCCACCCGGACCCGGCCGGCATCCGGAGAGACCACCGTCAGCTTGCCGCGGTCCACCTTCTCGCCCACATAGTCCGCCAGCAACGGCAACGCGAAGAGATGATCCACCGGACCGTCGAAGAAACCCTGGATCTGATCCGTGTGCAGATCCATGGTCAGGATGCGGTCCGCACCCGCCGTCTTCATCAGATCCGCGATCAACCGCGCCGAGATCGGCTCCCGTCCACGGTGCTTCTTGTCCTGCCGCGCATAACCGTAGAACGGCACGATCACCGTGATGGAGCGCGCCGACGCACGCTTCAACGCGTCGATCATGATCAACTGCTCCATGATCCACTTGTTGATCGGCGCCGTATGGCTCTGAATCAGAAAACAGTCCGCACCACGAGCCGACTCCTGGTACCGGACATAGATCTCGCCATTGGCGAAATCGAAGGCCTTCGTCGGGACGACCCCGACCCCCAGTTGATGGGCGACCTCCTCCGCAAGCTCGGGGTGGGCGCGGCCGGAGAAGAACATCATCTTCTTCTTGCCGGTCGTCTTGATCCCGGTCACAGCACTGTCTCCTCAGAGGTGTCGCCAGCCCTGCGAACAACCTCCCGGAGCAAGAGAGGCCGACTCGGCTGGTGGGTGCGGATGTGCACTTATCACGGTACGCCGTGTTTCACGTACCCGTTTCCGGTCAGTCTTCGCTACGCCCCTGCCCCGACGCCTCCTCCGCAGCCTTCGCAGCGGCACTCCCCGGACGCTTCCGTGCCACCCAACCCTCGATGTTCCGCTGCTGCCCACGGGCCACAGCCAACGAACCGGGCGGCACATCCTTCGTGATCACAGACCCCGCAGCCGTGTAAGCACCGTCCCCCACCGTGACAGGCGCCACAAACATGTTGTCCGCCCCGGTACGACAGTGCGAACCCACAGAGGTGTGATGCTTGTCCTGCCCGTCATAGTTCACGAACACACTCGCAGCACCGATGTTCGTGAACTCACCGATCGTCGCATCACCGACATACGACAGATGCGGCACCTTCGTACCCTCCCCGATCCGGGCATTCTTCGTCTCCACGAACGTACCCACCTTGCCCTTCACCCCCAGACGCGTACCCGGACGCAGATACGCGAACGGACCCACACTCGCCCCCGCCCCGATCTGCGCCCCATCCGCCACCGTCGTGTCCACCCGGGCACCCGCACCCACCACCGTGTCCGTCAGCCGCGCACGGGGACCCACCTGAGCACCCTCGGCCAACACCGTCGAACCAAGCAGCTCCGTACCGGGATGGACCACCACGTCCTGCTCGAACGAAACCGTCACATCGACCCACGTCGTCGCCGGATCCACCACCGTCACACCCGCCAGCATGGCGCGCTCCAGCAACCGGTCATTGAGAATGCGACGCGCCTGCGCCAACTGGACACGGTTGTTGATACCGGCGATCTCCCGGTGATCACCGGCCACACACGCACCCACCCGATGCCCCGCCTCCCGCAGGATCCCGAGAACATCGGTCAGATACTCCTCACCCTGACTGTTGTCCCGGCGCAACTTCCCCAGCGCCTGCGCCAGCAACTGCCCGTCGAAGGCGAACACACCCGAATTGATCTCACGGATCGCGCGCTGGACCTCGTCGGCGTCCTTGTGCTCCACGATCTCCGTGACCGCACCGGAGACACCGTCACGCACGATCCGCCCGTACCCGGTCGCATCCGGCACCTCCGCCGTCAGCACCGTCACGGCGTTGCCGTCGCCATGGTGCACGGCCGCGAGCCGCTGCAACGTCTCACCCGTGAGCAGCGGAGTGTCCCCGCAGACCACGATCACCGTCCCGTCGACACCACCCCCCAGCTCCTCCACGGCCATCCGCACGGCGTGCCCCGTGCCGTTCTGCCGGTCCTGCACGGCCGTCCGCGCCTGCGGATCCAGCTCGGCGAGATGCGCGGTGACCTGCTCACGCGCGTGCCCCACCACGACGACCAGTTCCTGAGGGGTCAACTCGCGTGCGGCGGCAAGCACATGGCCGACCAGGGAACGACCACAGATGTCGTGCAGGACCTTGGGTGTGGCCGACTTCATACGGGTGCCCTCACCCGCTGCGAGAACGACGACGGCGGCCGGGCGAATGGCGCTCACGGAGTTGCCCTTCGGCTTTGACGGGTTGGGGACATCCGCAGGATACCGGGGCGACTTGTTGGGGACATGAGAGCGGGCCCTGACTGGGGGGGTCAGGGCCCGAACCGAACGTGGCTCCCCCGCCAGGACTCGAACCCGGACAGATGGCACCAAAAGCCACAGTGCTGCCAATTACACCACGGGGGAATATTCTCTACCAAACCGGACAATTAGTCGGTCTGTCGAGTGGCGCCTCCTACTATGCCGTACCAGGCGCCCTCAGTGCGACGATACAAGTCGGCGCTTCCGAGTACATAGATGGTCAGGCAGCCGTGGTACGCCTCGGACGTGTTCTTCCGGCTCGTCTTCGGGTTGTCCTTCTTGAGGGTGGTCCTCTGGAAGGTGGACGGCGCCACGCCTGCCAGTCCGGCCCAGAACTCTTCGGCGCCGATCACGTCGGCTGACTCGTGGATGCTCACCCGGAAACGCAGGCGTTCGCGCTCCACCCCGAGCACTTCTAACCAGTGCAGGAACAGCCGGATGACATTCGGGTCGCTGTTGATGAATTGCAGTTTTTCGCGACGGTTGTACGTCTTGTCCTTGGCGCCCTCTGCCCAGTAGAGGACCACGCCCGCCAGGAACACCTCGCGGTCGGACAGGTCACCGATCGCTTGTTCGGCGGCCACCTTCGTCTGGTGCCGTTCCTCGTCGCGGATGCGGAGCCTCTCCTCCCAGCCCTTGCGGGCGATGGCCGCCGCCTCCTCCGTGTTCCGCCTCCGGTCCGGCTTCGGCAGGTCTCGGACCCACAGGGAGATCGAACTCTTCGAGCACCCCAGCTCCACCTGGATCCGGTCGTACGTCCAGCCCTGAAGGCGCAGTTCCCGGGCCCGGTCCCGCAGGTCGTCCTTCGCGTTCGGTCGTTTCGTCCATTCCGGCGGCGGTTCGCCTTCGAGGAGCCGATTGAGGATGTCGTTGTTGTCGAGGTGCAGGCGGTCTCGGATCTGCCGTCGGCTGAGCCCCGCCCGCCGCAGCGCCACCGCCCGCTCCCGCAGCCCTTCGAAGTCGGCGTACTTGCCGCTCACGTGTTCCATGGACATACCGTCCGGCCGGAATGATCCGTTCCGAGGGCGGATGGTAATGGTTCAGCAGTTCGAGGGATATCCGGGCGTTTCGGGGTCGTTCGCTCACGGAGTGTGGTGGGTGCGGATAGACGAAACTCACCGGAAAAGCGGCACCGGGCGCCCGTAGGCTGGTCGCATGACCATGACGGGGGAAGACCGCACTGCGGCCCATGCGGGGCCCTGGTGGTGGGTGAGACGGCGCAGTGCGGCGCTGGACGTGAGCCTTGCGGTGGTGTCCGCCGCGGAGTGCGGGGCGGAGGGCGTGCCGTTCGCCCGGGACGCGGGGATCCCGGTGGTGGTCGGGATCCTGTTCGGGGTGCTGGCCGGTTCTGTGCTGTTGCTGCGCCGGAAGTGGCCCATCGCCGTCGTTCTGGTGGCGATCGCGATCACCCCGGCCCAGATGGGTTTCCTGATGGGTGTCGTCGGCCTGTACACCCTGTCCGCCGCCGAACTGCCACGTCGGATCATCGTGGCGTTGGCCGGGATGTCGATGGTCGGGACGATGATCGTCACGTTCCTGCGGGTGCGGCAGGACATGGCGCGCGGGGATCTGACGCTCGGTGACTGGTTCGAGCCGTTCGCGTCCATCACCACCTCGCTGGGGTTGACGGCTCCTCCGGTGCTTCTGGGGCTGTACGTGGGTGCGCGGCGCCGGCTGATGGAGAGTCTGCGGGAGCGTGCGGACAGTCTGGAGCGTGAGCTTCAGTTGCTCGCGGAGCGGGCCGAGGAGCGGGCGGAGTGGGCGCGTGGTGAGGAGCGGACGCGGATCGCGCGGGACATGCATGACGTGGTGGCGCACCGGGTGAGTCTGATGGTGGTGCATGCGGCGGCGTTGCAGGCGGTGGCGCGGAAGGATCCGGAGAAGGCGGTGCGGAACGCGGCGCTGGTCGGGGACATGGGCCGGCAGGCGTTGACGGAGTTGCGGGAGATGCTGGGGGTGCTGCGTTCGGGGGAGGGGGTGGCGCGGGATCCGGATCCGGTGCCGTTGGCGGCTGTGGGGGTGGCTGCTGCTGCGGCGGCGTCCCGGGCGGCGGCGGAGGACGGTGTGGGGGAGGGGCCGTGTCTGTCGGAGTTGGACGAGTTGATCGGGCAGTCGGCCGCCGCGGGGATGGTGGTGGATCTCTCGGTGGAGGGTGAGGGGCGGTCGTATGGTCAGGAGATCGAGCGGACCGCGTATCGCGTGGTGCAGGAGGCGTTGACGAACGTCCACAAGCATGCGGCGGGTGCCAAGACGTATGTGCGGCTGGCGCATCGCCGGTCGGAGATCGCGATGCAGGTGGAGAACGAGCCGCCGCCCGAGCCGTCGTCGGCTTCGGGGGCGCGGTTGCCGTCCGGTGGCAATGGTCTGCTCGGGATGCGGGAGCGGGTCGTGGCGTTGGGCGGCGTTTTCGTGTCGGGGCCGACGGATGCGGGGGGTTTCCGGGTGTCGGCGGTGATTCCGGCGGTCGTTGCGGCGGTGTGAGCGGGGCGCTCCTGCGGTCGGTGCCGGGTGTCCGGTGGTCGGGGTGAGGGCCGAAGGGTGCCCGGTGCGGTGTGTGCCGGGTGCCGGGTGGTGGGTGGTGGGTCAGCCTGCGGTCAGGCGGGTCGGCTGGGTGCCGGCGATGAGGGTGGTGAGGCCGCGGTCGATGTCGGGGCCGAGGTACCAGTCGCCGGTGTGGTCGAGGGCGTAGACGCGGCCTTCGATGTCGATGGCGAGCAGTGCGCCGGTGTCGGGTTCCGCGCCGAGCGGGCAGGTCTCGGTGTCGAGGGCGCGGCCGAGGTCGCCGAGGGTGCGGGCGTGGTGCAGGCCGTGCAGGGGGTCGAGGTGCAGGGCGGCGGGGGCGACCTGGCGGCCCGGGCCGGTGGGGGTGATGTGGAGGCTGCCGAATTCGGCCCAGGCTTCGACCGCGGCGGGGAAGACGGCGTGCCGGTGTCCGGCGGGTGAGGCGTGGGCGCGCAGGGCGTCGGCCCAGACCTCGGCCTGGTGTATGTCCCAGCGGCCGGGCTGCCAGCCGGCGGCGCGCAGGGCGACGTCGACGGGTGCGGTGAAGCGGGTGGAGGTGGCGCGGTCGGTGTGCATCTGCCCTTGTCGGTCGGTCGAGATCTAGGCGTGGTTCGGGTGGTGCGGGGTGGTGCGGGGTGGTGCGGGGTGGTTCTGGTGGTGCGGGTGGGTGGTTCAGGTGGTGCGAAGTAGTGCGGGTAGTGCGGGTAGTGCGGGTAGTGCGGGTGGTGGCCGGGGGTGTTCAGCGGTTCTTCGCGGCGGGGTCGACGATGCGGACGCCGAAGTGGTCGATGAGGGCGGTGCAGGCGCGGCAGGGTGCGGCGAAGGCGCCGTGCAGGGGGTCGCCGTCCTCGCGTATGCGGCGGGCGGTGAGCTTGGCGTGCTTGAGGGCCTTGCGGGCTTCGCCGTTGGTCATGGGTTTGCGGGCGGCGCGTTTGCTGCGGGTGGCGTCGGCGGCGGTGAGGTGCCGTGAGATGAGGATGGTCTCGGCGCAGCGTCCGGTGAAGCGGTCGCGTTGGTCGCTGGTGAGGGTGTCGAGGAAGTCCTGTACGAGCGGGTGCAGGGACGGGCCGTGGTCGCCGCGGGCGGCGGTGCCGGTGAGGGTGTCGCCGCGTACGGAGAGGGCGGCGGCGACGGTCGGCAGGATGCCGTCGCGGCGGTGGAGCAGGGTGGGGACGTGGGGTGATTCGGTGTGGCTCCAGCCGATGCGGGGGTCGCCCGACGGCCCGTCGCCGGTAGCGGCCAGGGCTTCGGCGCGGGCGTTCGCATGTGGTCCCGTCTGCGTCGCGTTCATGATCGTCTTTACCTCCCGGGCATCCCCCGAAGGACACAGAGTGCCAAATGCCGTGGCGGGTGCGGAAGCTGGGGCGGTGCGACACGCCCGGATTTGGGCAGGCTGTCACGGTGCGGTGACCTTTGGTCACGGAAGCGGAGGCCCGGTGACCGGTGCCTGCGTACCGCATAGGCTGTCGGCACCGCGATGGGTCGCGATGGGTGCGGTCAACGCGTCGGTGACGTTGGACAGACAGTCGGATACGGGTCGTGCGCGCCGTGCGTGGTGTGGTCGTGGCCCGTACAGAGTGCCGCAGGGGGCAAGCGCCATGACGACAGGTCGGCCCGGGCTGGGGGCGCCACCCGGCCGCCAGGCTGGGGGAGGGGCTGCGCCGCCGAACGCGGCTTATGCCGGGCAGGTCGTGCACTTTCCGGATCCGGTGCGGGCGGCGCGGCATCCGAGAGGGGTACGGGTCGACGAGCGTGGTCATCCGGATTTCTCTCCCTATGCGCGTGCGGCGGCGGAGATCGCCGATCCGCCGGAGGGCTTCGGCGTCGACGAGTTGCGGCTGACTGACTATGTGTCGGCGAACGCGGCGCTGTCGGCGGACGGGCACGAACTGTGGGACACCGTTCCGGAGGTGGCCACTCCGCACGGCTGGACCTGGCACCACGTGGTGGGTTCGCGGCGCCTTGAGCTGATTCCGGTCGAGGTGAAGGCGCTGTTGCGGCATCACGGCGGGGTCGCCACGGCCCGGGTCGACCAGGGCAAGCGGGGCACGCGGCCGTTGCAGGAGACGCGTCCGGCGCATTTCGGGCTGCCGAAGTCGGGTGTGGCGGTGACGGAGCAGCAGGTGCAGGGGGTCGAGGAGGATCTCGGGTACCGGCTGCCGGGTGCGTACCGCTCCTTCCTGAAGGCGGCGGGCGGTTGTGCGCCGGTGGGCACGGCGCTGGACGCCGAGTTGGGGCTGCTGCTGGACCAGCCGTTCTTCACGGTGCGGGACGAGGCCGCGGTCAACGACCTGGTGTATGTGAACAAGTGCCTGCGTGACCATCTGACCAAGGACTATCTGGGCGTGGGCTTCGTCCAGGGCGGGCTGCTGGCGGTGCAGGTCAGGGGTGAGCGGGTCGGTTCGGTGTGGTTCTGCGTGTACGACGATGCGCGGGACGTGGATCCGGCGTGGCCGCCGGCGGAGCGGGTGGAGCGGTTGCTGCTGCCCTGCGGTGAGGATTTCGATGCTTTCCTGTCGCGGCTCGCGGGCAGTCCGCCGGAGTTGTCGACGGTGGCGAATCTGATGGTGGACGGCGGTTTCGCGCGTGCGGTGCCGGTGTCGTCGGCCGGGTCTGCGGGGGAGTGAGCTTGCGATGGTGACGTTTGCTCAGGCGCAGGAACGCGCGGAGGAGTGGATCAACGGGGATGTGCCCGCGTACCAGCATCGTGAGGTGCGGGTGCGGGAGTTCGAACTCGGTTTCGTGGTGTGGGGCGAGGACCGGGCCGCGGGGCCGCGTTCGGACGCGGGCGCCCAGCGGCTGGTGATCGCCCGGGACAGCGGGGAGGCCACGTTGTGGCCGGCGTTGCCGGTGGGGGAGGTGGTCCGCCGGTTCGAGGAGGAGTACGGCCGGGCGGCGCACGAAGCCCAGGAGCCGCGGGCGCCCGCGGCGCGGGTGGACCTCAACCAGACGTCGTTCCTGCTGAGTCCGCCGGAGTGGTTGCAGGAGGCGGCGGACAAGCTGGGGATGTCGGAGGGGCGTCCCTCCGGGGGCCCGTCCGGGGGTTCGTCGGCGGGTGCCGGTGCCGGTGCCGGTGCCGGTGACGGGGCCGGTGCGGTCTCGCCGGGTACGCCCGCGGGGGCGACGCCCTGGGCGGGCACGGACACCAACGCGGAACTCGGCGAGGACCGTTCCGTACCGCTGCCCGCGACGGTGTTCGCACCGCCGTTGGGCGATTCGGACGACGGCTCCGAACCGCCCGCCGTCCCGCCGGAGGCGAAGACGGCCCTGATGCCGGGCGGCAGCCAACTGCCGCGCACGGTGATCGAACCGGGTCCCGGTGTCCCGGACGCGCCCGGGGCGCCGGGCGGTCCCCAGGGCAGCACACCGCCGCCCGTGCCGACCCCGCAGGGGAGCGCCCTGCCGCCTCCGCCGCAGGACGCGTCGCGCGGGAGTACGCCGCCGTCCGGGCCGGGTGCGCCGCGGGGCAGCGCGCCGCCGCCTCCGCCGGGCGTGCCCTCGTACGGCTGTCCGCAGGGGCCGGTGGCTCCCGGACCCCCGCCGCCGGGTGCGGTGCCGGGCGGTCCTGCTCATCCGCAGGGGCCCACCGTGCCGCCTCCGCCGGGGGCGGCACAGGGGAGTACGCCGCTGGTGGCCGGCGCGGGTGACGTCACCAACAGGTCCGCGCCGCCGCGCCGTGGGAACAGCGGTCCTGGCATGCCGCCCCCGCCGCCGGGTGCGCCGGGCGCCCCGGGTGCGCGGCCCGGGAACGCGCCTCCGCCCGCCGCCGGTCCCGGTGCGCCGGGTGCGCCGGGAAGGACAGGCGCACCGGGTACGCCGCCCGGCGATTACGCACCCACGCAGTTCGCGTCGCCGCAGGTCCCCGGCGGCCCGGGCGGCACCGGTCCCGGTGCGTCCGGCGCCCCGGGCGACACCCCGCCGGGCAGTGTGCACCACGCGGCCACCGTATGGGGCGACGTGAACCTGCCGGGCAGCGGTGGCGGTGTGGGCGGCGGCTCCCAGCCGTCTCCGGGTGCCCCGCAGTCCCCTGGCGCCCCGCAGCCTCCGGGTGCGCCGCGTTCCCCGGGTGCTCCGGGTGCCCCGGGCGTGCCGAACCCGCCGGCCGGCCCCGGCGCGCCTGCCTCGTCGCAGGCTCCCGGGATGCCGCAGGGCCCCCCGCCGCCGATGCCGCCGGGCGCGGTACCGCCGCCCGCCGGACCGGTACCGGGCCAAGCCGCACCGGGACAATCCATGCCTGGCCAGCATGTAACAGGGCAATCTGCACCCGGGCAATCCGTGCCGGGACAGCCCGCCCCCGGGCAGCCGGCCCCCGGGCCGCCCCCGGCCTACGGCTATCCGCAGCAGGCGCAGCCGACGGTCGGCCCGGGCTATCAGGCCGTGCTGCGCTATCGCGCGCAGGACGGTTCCGAGCAGCAGTTGATCCGGCGGTCGGCGCCGGGCACGCCGCACCCGGAGTGGCAGATCTTCCACGAGCTGCGCGCCATGAACGTCCCGCCGGACCAGGTGCTGGAACTCCACACGGAGCTGGAGTCCTGCGAACTGCCGGGCGCCTACTGTGCGCGGATGATCCGGGAGCAGTGGCCGCAGGCGCGGATCACGAGCATCGCGCCGTACGGTGCGGACCACGCGAGCCGGCAGCAGGGCATGCGGCAACTGCTCGCGCATCAGGGCGAGTTGCACCAGGTGGCGGACGGGCCCGCGCGGCCGGGGCCGGTGCGGGCGCCGCTGCCCCCGGTGCACGCCGCGCCGCCGGTCCCGCCGGAGGGGATCGCGCAGGAGCTGGCGGCGGCGTTCGGGCCGGGCGTGTACCGGTTCGAGCAGGCCGCGGTGGACCGGCAGGGGGTGCCGCCGGTGGTGGCGCACACGCTGGTGGTGGCCGGGCTGCCGGTGGACATGGGGCCGTTCTTCTGGGCGCAGACCCAGCCGGACCGGCCGGTGCCGACGCTGGCCGAGCTGGCGCAGGAGCGCGGGGTGCGGTGCGCCCCGGACGCGGCCTCGTACCTGGTGATGGGCACCGACTTCGGCCGGTCGCTCTGTGTGCAGTACGGCACGGCGAACATCGTCGCGGTGCCGATGGAGGCGGGGCCGGGCGGGGCGTCCGTGCCGCCGCAGTTCGTGAACACCGGGCTGCCGGAGTTCGTGCGCTGTCTGGCGCTGCTCGGCCGGATGTGGAGGCTGCGGTACGGGCTGAACCAGGAGCAGGCGGGCCGCTGGACCGTCGACTTCCAGGCGCAGCTCGCCTCGCTCGACCCGGCGGCGCTCGGCTCGCCGGAGAGCTGGTGGTCGGTGTTGCTGGAGCAGATGTGGGACGGCCTGTTGTAGTCGCGTCCAGGTGAGCCCGTGGGGCCGGGTCCGGTCGAGTGATCGGATCCGGCCCTCTTTGCGTGTCATAAACATTTGCGGCCGATTAGCGCTTGTGCCTGTTTCATCCTGTTGTGCGTCGAAATCATCATTTCGTGTGTGTTCGACGGAGAGGGGTTCCCGGGATGAGCAGCGCATCGATGTCGTCGCACGGCTTCCTGAGCGTCCGGGGGCGCGGCTACCGCGCCGAGCAGGTGGACGCGTACCTGGCGGCGCTCTCGCAGGAGCGGGACGCGGCGTGGGAGCGGGCCGCGCGGCTGACCGTACTGGCCAAGGACATGGAGGCGGAGGCGGACCGGCTGCGCGAGGCGGCCGGGCGGGCGGTGCCGCAGACGTACGAGACGCTCGGCGAGGGGCCGCGGCAGATCTTCCGGCTGGCCGAGGAGGAGGCGGCGGTGCTGCGGGAGTCGGCCCGGCGTGCCGCGCAGGAGGAGGTGGCCCGGGCCGAGGAGTACGGGTTCGGCGTGCGCCGGGCGGCCGGGGAGGAGGTGGTCGTGCTCCGCGAGGAGGCCGAGGAACGGGCCCGCAGGTGGCTGCTCGCGGCGCAGGCCGAGGCGGACGAGACGCGCATCGGCTGCCGGCGCGCGGTCAAGGAGCAGCGCGCCGAGGCCCTGGCCGCCCTGCGGGAGATGCGGCAGCGAACCGCGGGGATGCTCGCCGAACAGGCCAAGGAGCATGCGGCGGTATGGGCGGCGGCGGACCACGAGGAGCTTGAGCTTGCCGCGGCGCGGGAGATCGGGGACACCGAGGCGGTGGCCCGGGCCGAGGCCGCGCTCGTCGCGGCGCAGCGGGAGTTCGGGGCGGCGGGGGAGGTGGTCCGCCGGTACCAGGAGGAGGTGCACGTGCGGGCCGCCGAGATCGTCGCCGCGGCTCGGGCGGAGGAGGAGCGGATCGCGCGGGAGACCGAGCGGGTGCTGCGTGAGCACGGTGAGGAGTGGGACGAGATGCAGGCGCAGATGGACTGCGTGCGCAACAGCCTCACCTCCCTGACGGGGCGTACCGCCTGGGAGTGAACCGGAGCGAACCGGAGTGACCCGCGCCCGCGGCGCCCGGACGTCACACCCGGACGTCGTCAGTCCTTGAGTCCTTCCCGTCAGTCCGTCAGTACCGGGAAGCGGCGCGGGGCGAGGAGCAGCAGGGCCAGGAAGGCGAGGGCCGCCGCGCAGGCCGCTCCCAGGTACACGGCGTGCACCGCGTCGGCGATCGCGTGCCGGGTGGCTTCCACGGCGGTGCCGTCGTCCAGGGAGCGGGTGACGGAGTCCAGGTCGCCCGCGCCGCCCAGGCGGGCGGCCAGGACGCCATTGGCGATGGCGCCGAACACGGCGGCGCCGATGGTCTGGCCGGTCTGCCGGCAGAAGAGGACGGAGGCGGTGGCCGTGCCGCGCTCCGTCCAGCCGACCGTCGACTGGACGCCGACGATCAGCGGCAGCTGGAACAGGCCGAGCGCGGCGCCGAGCAGCAGCATCAGCAGCGTCGGCTGCCAGGCCGCGCCCGGGTAGGGCAGGAACGGGAACGCGAACAGGATCAGCGTGGCCGCGCCGATGCCGAGCAGCGCGGTGTCGCGGAAGCCGATGCGCCGGTACACGTGCTGGCTCAGGGCCGCGGACACCGGCCAGGTCAGGGTCCAGACGGAGAGGACGAATCCGGCGGCCACCGGGGCGAGGCCCAGCACCGACTGCGCATACGTCGGCAGGAACACCGTGGGCGCCACCATCAGCAGGCCCAGCGCGCCCAGTGCGAGGTTGACGGCCGCGATGGTGCGGCGGCGCCACACCCAGCCCGGGATGATCGGCTCCGCGGCCCGGCGTTCCACCCACACCACGACCGCGACCAGGGCCAGGCCCGTGCCGAACAGCGCGAGGGACGGCCCGGACAGCCAGGCCCAGGCCACCCCGCCCTGCACCAGCGCGGTCAGCAGCGCCCCGCCGCACGCGAACACCGCGAGCGCGCCGGCCCAGTCGATGCGCGGGGTCCTGCGCGGCTCGCGCGCCGGCTCGTGGAGGTGGCGGACGATCAGCCACAGGGCCGCCGCGCCGATGGGCAGGTTGACCAGGAAGATCCACCGCCAGTCCGCGTAGGCGGCGAGGACGCCGCCGAGTCCGGGGCCCGCGACCGCGGACACCGCCCACACCGTGGACAGTTTGGACTGGATCTTCGGGCGCTCCTTCAGCGGGTACAGATCGGCCGCGAGGGTCTGCACCGTGCCCTGAAGGGCCCCGCCGCCCAGGCCCTGCACGATGCGGAACGCGATCAGCGCGCCCATGTTCCAGGCGAGCGCGCACAGCAGCGAACCGATGAGGAAGACGATCGCGCCCGCGACCAGGACCGGTTTGCGGCCGAAGGTGTCGGAGAGCTTGCCGTAGACGGGGAGGGTGACGGTGACGGCGAGCAGGTAGCCGGAGAACAGCCAGGAGAAGACGGAGAAGCCGCCGAGATCGCCGACGATCTGTGGGACGGCCGTGGAGACGATGGTGGAGTCGAGTGCGGCCAGTGCCATCGCGAGCATGAGGGCCGCGACCACGGCGCCCCGACGGCTCGTTCCGGTCTGCTGAGCGGCGTCCCGTATCGCGGGTTTCGTGCGGCTCACCCGGAGTCCCTCCCTGTTTTGCTTCCCTATGCAGCTATTTGCCGTACACAGCTTCGCACTTGTTCCTGACGCTGCGGGAGGGCGCATGATTCCGGAGCGGGAGGGCGCGGACTTCCTGGGCCGGGGGGTGCGGACTACCTGGGCAGGAGGGTTCGGGCGTCCCCGTGGGAGGGTTCGGGCGTCCCGGGCGGGAGGGCGGATGGCTTCGCCGGCGGGGTGGAGACGTCCTGGGGCGAAGGGTGGACAGGTTCCCGGAGGGGGTCCACCCAGTGGTGGACGCCCCTTAGGGGGACCTCCGTACTGGGGTGGGGGGAGGGTTCGTACCGGCGGAGGACGAAAGGCCGCGGCCGTCGTCCTTAACCTGGCTTTACGTCGCTGGGGGGCGACGCTCCCAACGGCGGGGGTGGGGTTTTCCCCAGGAGAAGACGGGGCCGCGCACCAGCGCGCGCCACCTCCGTCAGCCATGAGACTCATCGTCGTACCGCTGCGCGTCCTCACACGCCCGCCGGCATCCATCCAGCACCAGCAAAACCGACATAGGAGACTTACCGTGACATCGGCTGTGACCATTCCCAGGCATGGGGGTACTGGCGAGCGTACGGCCGTTGCCGCGCGGGCGCGGCAGGTCGTCAAGGCGTACGGCTCGGGGGAGACCCGGGTCGTCGCACTCGACCACGTCGACGTGGACATCGCCCGCGGTCAGTTCACCGCGATCATGGGCCCCTCGGGGTCCGGCAAGTCCACCCTGATGCACTGCCTCGCCGGTCTCGACACGGTGACCGCCGGACAGATCTTCCTGGACGAGACCGAGATCACCGGTCTGAAGGACAAGAAGCTCACCCAGCTGCGCCGGGACCGGATCGGGTTCATCTTCCAGGCGTTCAACCTGCTGCCGACGCTGAACGCGATCGAGAACATCACCCTGCCCATGGACATCGCCGGCCGGAAACCGGACAAGGCGTGGCTGGACCGGGTCGTGGAGACCGTCGGACTGGCCGGCCGGCTCAAGCACCGGCCCACCCAGCTGTCCGGCGGGCAGCAGCAGCGGGTCGCCGTGGCCCGCGCGCTGGCCGCCCGGCCGGAGATCATCTTCGGTGACGAGCCGACCGGAAACCTCGACTCCCGGGCGGGCGCCGAGGTGCTGGGCTTCCTGCGCCGGTCGGTGGACGAACTGGGCCAGACCATCGTGATGGTCACCCACGACCCGGTGGCCGCCTCCTACGCGGACCGGGCCCTCTACCTCGCCGACGGCCGCATAGTCGACGAGATGCACCAGCCCACCGCCGAGCAGGTCCTCGACCGCATGAAGGACTTCGACGCCCGGGGGCGTACGTCATGACCGTCCTGAAGACCGCGCTGCGCAACTTCTTCGCGCACAAGGGACGCATGGCGCTGTCGGCGACAGCGGTGCTGCTCTCGGTCGCGTTCGTGTGCGGCACGCTGGTGTTCACCGACACCATGAACACGACGTTCGACAAGCTGTTCGCGGTGACCGCGTCCGACGTCACCGTCGCACCGAAGGAAGCCAAGAACGAGGGGACCCCGCAGAACGGCGTGCCGCTGTCCCTGCCCGCCGCCACGCTGGACCGGGTCAAGTCCGTGGACGGCGTCAAGTCGGCCGAGGGCGCGGTCAGTTCGACGCAGGTGACCGTCGTCGACGGCGACAACAACAACGTCGGCGCCACCAGCGGCGCCCCCACCATCGCCGGCAACTGGACCAGCAACGACCTGCGGTCCATGGAGATCACCTCCGGGCACGCCCCGCGCGGCCCGGCCGAGACGATGGTCGACGCGGACACCGCCGACAAGCACCACCTCAAGATCGGCGACGAACTGCGCACCATCGCGCAGACCGGTGACTTCACCGCCCGGATCGTCGGCATCGCCACCTTCAAGGTGACCAACCCCGGTGCCGCCGTCGTCTACTTCGACACCCCCACCGCCCAGCACCAACTGCTGGGCACCGCCGGCCGGTACACCCAGCTCAACGTCACCGCCGCGGCCGGCGTCTCCGACGCACAGCTCAAGCGGAGCGTCGCCCAGGCGCTGACCGGGCCCTACAAGTTCCAGACGGCCAAGGAGAACGCCGACGAGAACCGCAAGGACGTCGGCTCCTTCATGGACGTCATCAAGTACGCCATGCTCGGCTTCGCCGGGATCGCGTTCCTGGTGGGCATCTTCCTGATCATCAACACCTTCTCGATGCTGGTCGCCCAGCGCACCCGGGAGATCGGCCTGATGCGGGCCATCGGCTCCTCCCGCAAGCAGGTCAACCGGTCGGTGCTGATCGAGGCGCTGCTGCTCGGCTTCATCGGCTCGATCCTCGGCGTCGCCGCCGGCGTCGGCATCGCGGTCGGCCTGATGAAGCTCATGGGCGCGGCGGGCATGGAACTGTCGACGCGCGACCTGACCATCAAGGCCACCACCCCGGTGGTGGGCGTGGTGCTCGGCGTGGTCGTCACCGTGCTGGCCGCCTACCTGCCCGCCCGCCGGGCCGGCAAGGTCTCCCCGATGGCCGCGCTGCGCGACGCGGGCACCCCGGCCGACGTCCGCTCGGGCTGGATCCGCGCACTGATCGGCCTGGTCCTCACCGGCGCCGGCACGGTCTCCCTGTACGCGGCGGCCAGCGCCCACAAGGCGAGCGACGGCTCGCTCCTGCTCGGCCTGGGCATCGTGCTGACCCTGATCGGCTTCGTCGTCATCGGCCCGCTGCTGGCCGGCGGCGTGGTCCGGGTGATCAGCGCGGTCCTGCTGCGGGCCTTCGGACCGGTCGGCCGCCTGGCCGAGCGCAACGCCCTGCGCAACCCGCGGCGCACCGGAGCCACCGGCGCGGCCCTGATGATCGGCCTGGCGCTGGTCGCCTGTCTGTCGGTGGTGGGCTCCTCCATGGTCGCCTCCGCCACCAGTGAACTGGACAAGTCGGTCGGTGCGGACTTCATCATCGAGGGCAACCAGCCGATCGTCCCGCAGGCGCAACGGGCCATCGAGCACAGCCCGGGCCTGGCCCACGTCACCAACTACAAGATGCTCGACGCCACCCTCGTCTCGCCCGACGGCAAGAAGGACGACACGGGCATCACGGCCGCGGACCCGTCGTACGCCGGTGACCTGCGGCGCCCGACCACCGAGGGCACCCTGAAGAACGCCTACGGCACCGACGCCATGTCGGTGGGCTCCGACTACGCCAAGAAGCACGGCGTGCACGTCGGCGACACCATCACCGTCGCCTTCAAGGGCGGCCGTACGGCGAAGCTGAAGGTGGCCGCCGTCACCGACGACTCCACCGCGATCGACCAGGGCGCCCGCTACACCAGCATCGCCACCATGGAGAAGTACGTCCCCAAGAGCCAGATCCCGCCGAACGTGATCATGTTCGCGAAGGCCGACGACGGACAGGCGAAGCAGGCGTACGCGGCCCTGAAGGGCGCGCTGAAGAAGTACCCGACGTACCAGGTGCGCGATCAGACCGACTTCAAGCAGGAGCTGAAGGACCAGATCGGCCAGCTCCTGAACATGGTCTACGGCCTGCTCGCCCTGGCGATCATCGTGGCGGTCCTGGGTGTGGTGAACACCCTGGCGCTGTCGGTGGTCGAGCGGACCCGGGAGATCGGCCTGATGCGGGCCATCGGCCTCTCCCGGCGCCAGCTGCGCCGCATGATCCGGATGGAGTCCGTGGTCATCGCCCTCTTCGGCGCCCTCCTCGGCCTCGGCCTGGGCATGGGCTGGGGGGCGACCGCACAGAAGCTGCTCGCGCTGGAGGGCCTGGGCGTCCTGGACATCCCCTGGCCGACGATCATCGGCGTCTTCGTCGGGTCGGCCTTCGTGGGCCTGTTCGCCGCGCTGATCCCGGCGTTCCGGGCGGGCCGGATGAACGTACTGAACGCGATCGCTACCGAATAGCACGCGAGCGAACAGCGCGCGACCGAGCAGCGGCTCGGCGCGTCGCGGCCACCGCGGACGGGGGTTGCGGGGGAAAGGGCCGGGCCCGGTGGATCATCCACCGGGCCCGGCCTTCGTCATGCTGTTCGACGGCCGAGATGGATCACCAAGACGGTGACGGTGCTCTCGGCGATCTCGTACATGACGCGGTACCGCCCGACGCGCATCCGACGCAGATTGCGCGAGCGGTATTCGGCGGTTTCCGATGGCCGGGGATCGGAGGCGAGACGATCGGTGGCGGTGAACACCTGGCGTAAGCCGTCGGGGTCTTCGGCCAGGTACTTGGCCGCCGTGTCGAGGGCCGGTTCGTCCCAGAGGACCGTGTAGTTCACCGGCGCTCCAGCCCGAGTCGTGCGCGCGCTTCGTCCTGCGGGATGCCGATGACTTCACCGCTGGCCTGTCGGGCTCGGTACTGGGCCAGAGCCAGTTGATCCTCCAGGTCCTCAAGTCGCGACTCCAGCTCCGCCAGCTCCTGGGGGTTTATGAACACGGTCGCGTCCTGGCCGTGATCCGTGATGGTGATGCGCTCGCGTGCGGTCGCCGTCCGGCGCACGAGGGAGCCGAACTGGGCGCGAGCCTCGGTGATGGGGAACGATGCACTCATGTGCAGAACTGTACAGTTCACTCTCCGTAGAGTCGATCGCTCTCCTGGGTGAACGCTTCGCGGGCGTCGTAGGCTGGACACCCCCGGCCCGCCCCGCGTGTCGGGTGATTCGCGTTGCCCATATCAGGACGGAAACCCCCTCCATGAGCCTGCACGGTCTGCTCGACGCCGTCGTCAAGGACGCCGCCCTCGCGGAAGCGATCAAGGCGGCGACCGACGGCAACCGCATGCACGTCGACCTGGTCGGCCCCCCGGCGGCCCGCCCCTTCGCAATCGCCGCACTGGCCCGCGAGGCCGGCCGCACCGTGCTGGCCGTGACGGCGACCGGCCGTGAGGCCGAGGACCTGGCCGCCGCGCTGCGCTCGCTGCTGGATGCGGACGGCGTCGTCGAGTACCCCTCCTGGGAGACCCTGCCGCACGAGCGGCTCAGCCCGCGCAGCGACACCGTCGGCCGCCGCCTCGCCGTACTGCGCCGGCTCGCCCACCCCAGTTCCGACGACCCGGCCACCGGTCCGGTCTCCGTCGTCGTCGCTCCCGTGCGTTCCGTGCTCCAGCCGCAGGTCAAGGGCCTCGGCGACCTCGAACCGGTGTCCCTGCGGACCGGTCAGAACGCCGATCTGAACCAGATCGTGGACGCGCTCGGCGCCGCCGCGTACGCGCGCGTGGAACTGGTCGAGAAGCGCGGCGAGTTCGCGGTCCGCGGCGGCATCCTCGACGTGTTCCCGCCCACCGAGGAACACCCCCTGCGCATCGAGTTCTGGGGCGACGACGTCGAGGAGATCCGCTACTTCAAGGTCGCCGACCAGCGCTCCCTTGAGGTCGCCGAGCACGGCCTGTGGGCGCCGCCCTGCCGTGAACTGCTGCTGACCGACGACGTACGCGCGCGTGCACGGGCCCTCGCCGAGGACCACCCCGAGCTGGGCGAACTCCTCGGGAAGATCGCCGAGGGCATCGCCGTCGAGGGCATGGAGTCGCTGGCCCCCGTGCTGGTCGACGACATGGAGCTGCTGCTCGACGTCCTGCCGCCGGGCGCCATGGCCGTCGTCTGCGACCCGGAGCGGGTCCGCACGCGCGCCGCCGACCTGGTCGCCACCTCCCAGGAGTTCCTGCAGGCGTCCTGGGCGGCCACCGCGGGAGGCGGCGACGCCCCCATCGACGTCGGCGCGGCCTCCCTGCGGTCCATCGCGGACGTCCGGGAGCGGGCCCGCGGGCTGGACATGATGTGGTGGTCGGTGTCCCCGTTCGCCGCCGACGAGTCCCTGACGGCCGCCGCTGACGCGACGGGGGAGACGGCGGGGGACGCGGACACCCTCAAGCTGCGCATGCACGCCACGGAGACCTACCGCGGCGACACCGCGAAGGCGCTCGCCGACACCAAGGGCTGGCTCGCCGACGGCTGGCGCACCGTCTTCGTCACCGAGGCCCACGGACCGGCCTCCCGCACCGTCGAGGTGCTCGGCGGCGAGGGCGTCGCCGCCCGCCTGGACATCGACCTGGGGGAGATCGCACCGTCCGTCGTGCACGTGGCGTGCGGCTCGATCGACTACGGCTTCGTCGACCCGGACCTGCGGATCGCCGTCCTCACCGAGACCGACCTCTCGGGGCAGAAGGCGGCCGGCAAGGACGGCGCCCGGATGCCCACCCGCCGCCGCAAGACCATCGACCCGCTCACCCTGGAAGCGGGCGACTACATCGTCCACGAGCAGCACGGCGTCGGCCGCTACGTCGAGATGGTGCAGCGCACCGTGCAGGGCGCCACCCGCGAGTACCTGGTCGTCGAGTACGCCCCCGCCAAGCGCGGCCAGCCCGGCGACCGCCTCTACATCCCCACCGACCAGCTGGAGCAGATCACCAAGTACGTCGGCGGCGAGGCCCCCACCCTGCACCGCCTCGGCGGCGCGGACTGGACGAAGACCAAGGCGCGCGCGAAGAAGGCCGTCAAGGAGATCGCCGCCGACCTGATCAAGCTGTACAGCGCGCGGATGGCCGCCCCCGGACACGCCTTCGGCACGGACACCCCCTGGCAGCGCGAACTTGAGGACGCCTTCCCGTACGCCGAGACGCCCGACCAGCTGACCACGATCTCCGAGGTCAAGCAGGACATGGAGAAATCCGTCCCGATGGACCGGCTGGTCTGCGGCGACGTCGGCTACGGCAAGACGGAGATCGCGGTGCGGGCCGCGTTCAAGGCGGTGCAGGACGGCAAGCAGGTCGCGGTGCTGGTGCCGACCACGCTGCTGGTGCAGCAGCACTTCGGGACGTTCGGCGACCGCTACGCCCAGTTCCCGGTGAACGTGCGCGCCCTGTCCCGCTTCCAGACCGACACCGAGGCCAAGGCCGTCCTGGAAGGGCTCCAGGAGGGCGCCGTCGACGTCGTCATCGGCACCCACCGCCTGTTCTCCTCGGAGACCCGGTTCAAGGATCTCGGCCTGGTCATCGTCGACGAGGAGCAGCGCTTCGGCGTCGAGCACAAGGAACAGCTGAAGAAGCTGCGCGCCAACGTCGACGTCCTGACGATGTCCGCGACCCCGATCCCCAGGACCCTGGAGATGGCGGTCACCGGCATCCGCGAGATGTCCACGATCACCACCCCGCCGGAGGAACGGCACCCGGTGCTGACCTTCGTCGGGCCCTACGAGGAGAAGCAGATCGGCGCCGCGATCCGCCGTGAACTGCTGCGCGAGGGCCAGGTCTTCTACATCCACAACCGGGTCGAGTCGATCGACCGGGCCGCCGCCCGGCTGCGCGAGATCGTCCCCGAGGCGCGCATCGCCACCGCGCACGGCCAGATGTCGGAGTCGGCGCTCGAACAGGTCGTCGTCGACTTCTGGGAGAAGAAGTTCGACGTACTGGTGTCGACGACGATCGTCGAGTCCGGCATCGACATCTCCAACGCCAACACGCTGATCGTGGAGCGCGGCGACACCTTCGGCCTCTCCCAGCTGCACCAGCTGCGCGGCCGTGTGGGCCGCGGCCGGGAACGCGGGTACGCCTACTTCCTCTACCCCCCGGAGAAGCCGCTCACGGAGACCGCGCACGAACGGCTCGCGACCATCGCCCAGCACACCGAGATGGGCGCCGGCATGTACGTCGCGATGAAGGACCTGGAGATCCGCGGCGCCGGCAACCTGCTCGGCGGCGAGCAGTCGGGACACATCGCGGGCGTCGGCTTCGACCTGTACGTCCGCATGGTGGGCGAGGCCGTCGCCGACTACCGGCGGCAGCTGGAGACCGGCGGGATCCAGGAGGAACCGCCGCTGGAGGTCAAGATCGAGCTGCCCGTCGACGCGCACGTCCCGCACGACTACGCGCCCGGCGAGCGGCTGCGCCTCCAGGCGTACCGGGCCATCGCCTCCGCCAACTCGGAGGACGACATCAGGTCCGTACGCGAGGAACTCGCCGACCGTTACGGCAAGCTGCCCGAACCGGTGGAGAACCTGCTGCTGGTGGCCGGCCTGCGGATGCTCGCGCGCGCCTGCGGGGTCGGCGAGGTCGTCCTCCAGGGCACCAACGTCCGTTTCGCGCCGGTCGAGTTGCGCGAGTCGCAGGAACTGCGGCTCAAGCGGCTCTACCCGGGCACCGTCATCAAGCAGGCCGCCCACCAGGTCCTGGTCCCCCGCCCGAAGACCGCGAAGGTGGGCGGCAAGCCCCTGGTCGGCCGCGAACTGCTGGCCTGGGTCGGCGAATTCCTGACCACGATCCTTGGTTCGTAGCGGATCGACATCGGTTCCGGGCCGGTAGGGGATCGATGCTGTTCCCGGCCGGAAGGGGATCGATGTCGCCGCCCCAGCCGGTAGCGGATCCGCGCCGATCCCCGCCCCGTAGCGGATCCATGCAGCTAGGGGGCGGGGATCGGCGCATCCCGTGGCACGACCGGAATACGCCCGGTCTGCCTCCGATGCTCCTGTGAGCCCTCTGCTGCTGCCCGCCGGCCAGTCGCTACGGTGGGACGGCAACGATCTGCTCCGGGGTGGGGCGGAGCAGAGATCCAGGGGGACGCGCCGTGATGCGTCTGAGGGGCGGGGCCGTCACCGCCGCCGTCGTGCTGTTCGCCGTGGCCGGCTGCACGGAAAGTGAGACGAAAGGTTCCTCCGGACCCGAAGGGGCCGGGGGCGCGGCCCTCGCCGCGGCGAAGTCACTGACCGTCAAGGGACGTGCGCCGAAGACCGGTTATGCCCGGGACCGGTTCGGCACCGCCTGGGCCGACACCGACTCCAACTCCTGCGACACCCGGGACGACATCCTCAAACGGGACCTGCGGGAGGTGAAGTTCACCGGCGGCGACTGCAAGGTCTCCTCCGGAGTGCTGGAACCCGACCCGTACTCCGGCAAGGACATCACGTACCGGCGCGGCCGCAGCCAGGTGGACATCGACCACATCGTCGCCCTCTCGGACGCGTGGCAGAAGGGCGCCAAGTACTGGGACGCGAGCAAGCGCATAGCCCTCGCCAACGACCCCCTCAACCTGCTCGCCGTCGACGCGAGCACCAACCGCGGCAAGGGCGACGGCGACGCGGCTACCTGGCTGCCGCCCGACCATGCCTACCGGTGCGCGTACGTCGCCGCGCAGGTCGCGGTGAAGAAGAAGTACGAGTTGTGGGTGACGAGCGCGGAGCGGTCCGCGATGGAGAAGGTCCTCTCCGCCTGCCCGAACGAGAAACTCCCCTCCGGCGGCAACCCGACGAAGGCGCCGTCCCGCTTCCACGCGAAGTGAGCCCCGCCGGGCCGGCGCACGCCGGAGACTCCTCGTCTTTGCCGTGCCCGGAGAGATTCTTGTCATGATCAAGAGGAACTGTTCGCCGCGCTGACGGGCGGTCTTCGGTACGGTGCTGCTTCTTCGGCGCCCGAGTCCCGTGCGTACGCGTACATCCCTGTACGCGTACATGCGCGCACGCGTACACCTCTGTACGGACGTTGCCGCGTCAAGGGAAGGGCGTCCAGGGCAGGTCAGGGGGACACGTCGGGGGGACACGTCGGGGCTCGGATTCTTTCGGCGGACGCCGCGTGCGTCCGCCTGCCGTGGAGCATCCGCGTAGGCACCGTATGCACCGCCTGCGCGCCAATGTCATGAACATAATGAACAACGAATACCGTGAACCAGGGGTGGAGATGGCCGGTCACCGGCAGTCGAAGAGACGTAGATACCTCATGTGGGGCGTGACGGGGGCCGCCGTCGTCGCGGGCGCCGGGATCGCGGCGCAGACCTCGATGGCGGCCACGACGTGGCCCGCGCAGAAGACGTACACCGGCCGCGCCTTCGATGCCTGCACCGCGCCGTCGCTCGCCGCGATGAAGGCATGGCGCGGCGGCCTCTACGGCGCCGCGGCCGTCTACGTCGGCGGCAAGAACCGAGGCTGCGCGCAGCCCAACCTGACCGCGTCCTGGGTCAAGTCCGTCAGCTCGGCCGGCTGGAAACTCATCCCGATCTACGTCGGTGCCCAGCCGCCCTGCCAGACCGGCACCAAGTCGGAGAAGCTCACCGCCGCCAATGCGACCTCCCTCGGCGCGACCGACGGCAAGGACGCCGTGGCCAAGGCCGCCGCGCTCGGGATGAAGGCGGGCAGCCCGGTCTACCTCGACATGGAGTCGTACGACGTCACCAACAAGTCGTGCAACGACGCGGTGCTGGCGTACGTGCGCTCCTTCACCAAGACCCTGCGGGGCAAGATCTACCGCGCCGGCTACTACGGTTTCGCCTCCTCCAGCGCGAAGGCGATCGCCACGGCGACGAACAAGACCGACCTGCCGGGCAACCTCTGGTACGCGCTGTACGACCAGAAGTACACGACGACCTCGGACTGGCCGTGGGGCGCGACCCAGTTCACCGGTCACAGCCGCGGCCACCAGTACATGGTCAACAGCAAGGAGACCCGGGGCGGTTACACCATCACCGTCGACCGTGACGCCTGGGACGCGCCCGTCGCCATCACTGGCTGACCTGGCTCCCGACGCCGGAAGGTGGGCTGGAACAGCAGGCCGGAGCGGTGGCGTGCGGGGCCCTCCAGAACGGTGCGAACGGTGGCGCCCACCAGCGGTACCCGAACACCGGGCGAATCGTTGGTCCAATGGGTTGGCCAGAGCCTGCCCACTGCCTACCATCGATCACCGCAAGACTTTGTGCACCGTCGCACAATCTCCTCGGGAGGCTTCCTTGCACCGCCGCCGTCGCACCGCGCTCGTCCTGTCCGCCGCGATCGCCGCCGCGGCACCCCTGCTCACCGCCTGTGGAAGCGACACGCATCCGGGCGCGGCGGCCGTCGTCGGCGGCGACCGGATCACGGTCGCCCAGCTGGAAGGCCGGGTGAACGAGGTGCGCCGGGCCCAGCAGGCGGCCGTGCCCGACGAGACCCAGTACCAGCAGGTCCTTGGCTCCACCAGCGCCCTCACCCGGGACACGCTGCACAACATGGTCCTGGACCGGGTGCTGCACCGCGCCGCGCAGGACCAGCACATCACCGTGGCACGCAAGGAGGTCCAGCAGATGCGCACCAGCCTGGAGCAGCAGGCCGGCGGCGCGACGGCGCTGGAGACGACGTGGCTCCAGCGGTACGGCGTCGCCCCGCAGCGGCTCGACGACAACCTCCGGCTCCAGCTGGAGGCCCAGAAGCTCGCCCAGAAGCTCGGCACCGACACCACGACGCCCGCCTTCTGGAAGGCCCTGTCCTCCGCTTCCGCGGAACTCCACGTCGACCTCAATCCGCGTTACGGCGCCTGGGACGTCGAAAGGAGCAGCCGCGTCGACGCGAAGACGCCGTGGCTGCGGGAGATCACGGAGAAGGGGCCCCAGCAGCAGACGGCGTAGCCGGCCAGGGTGGGTCGGCCGCAGGTGACGATGCGGATCCGGTCGTCCGGTGCGTCTGAGCCGCCGGGGGAGGAGCCGACCGGTGGTCCACCCAGGGGTGTCTGGTCCACTCCGGGGCGTCTGGTCCGCCCAGGGGTATCCATCCCTGGGCGTCTGATCCGCCCGAGGGTCTCCGGTCCGCCCGGGGGTCTCCGGTCCACTCGGGGGTCTCCGGTCCACTCGGGCGTGTCTGATCCACCCGGGGGTGGCCGGAGTGGCCGGTCCGTGCGAGGGGTGCGGTCATACGATCGCACCGACGGCCCCGGCCTGTGGATAATTCGCTGGGCGGCCGGCGGGTGTGCGTTACGTTCGATGAGTGAACACCACCAGCCTCGATGCCGCCGCTCCGCAACCGGGCCCGGACGCCCCGCCCGGCCGCGTCATCCTGCTCACCACCAGCCACCGCGTCGCGCCCGGCCTGCTCTCCTGGCCCGCCTGGCAGGCGCTGCGCGCCGCCGACCGGGTGCTGTGCGCGGACGGCGCCCACCCGCAGCTGCCCTATCTGCGCGAGGCCGGCATAACCGTGGACGAGGCGTCCCCCACCGCCGGGGAACTGGTCGACGCCTGCGCCGGCGGGCACACGGTGGCGGTCGTGGCGACCGGTGAGGGCGAACCGGCCCTCACCGACGGACTGGCCCGGCTCGCCGGCTCCGGCCGCGTCCGGATGCCCGAGCTGGAACTGCTCCCCGCTTCGTACGACCTGCCCGGTGCCCGGCTGCTCGACCTGGTCCAGGTCATGGACCGCATCCGCGCCGAGTGCCCCTGGTCGTCCCGGCAGACCCACGAGGGCCTGGCGAAGTACAGCATCGAGGAGGCGTACGAACTCGTCGAGGCGATCGAGGCCGGCGACCGCACCGAACTGCGGGAGGAACTGGGCGACCTCCTCCTCCAGGTCGTCTTCCACTCCCGCATCGCCGAGGAGGACACCGACGCGCCGTTCTCCGTCGACGACGTGGCCGGCGGGATCGTCGCCAAGCTGATCCACCGCCACCCGCACGTCTTCGGTGACGAGACGGCGAAGACCCCGGAGGACGTCAAGGAGCACTGGCTGCGTACGAAGGCGGAGGAGAAACGCCGTGCCTCGGTGACCGACGGCGTCCCGCTCGGCCAGCCGGGGCTGGCCCTGGCCGCCAAGCTCGCCTCCCGTGTGCGCACGGCCGGCCTTGAGGTGCCGCTGCCAAGGGGCGAGGGCATCGGTTACGAACTGCTGGCGCTGGCGGCGGGAGCCGAGGCGGCGGGCGTGGACCCCGAGGCGGCGCTGCGGGCGGCGGCCCGGGCCTACCGGGACGCGGTGCGGACCGTCGAGGGGGTGGACGCCTAGCGCCGACCGGGGACCTGGGACCGCTCAGGGAGCGCTCGGAGGCCGCCGGGCGGATCAGCCGCGAGTACCGTTGGCCACACGGGTGGCGGCTACGCGTGGGGGCGTTGCATGGAGCGGGAGTTGGAATGGCTCGTGGGCAAGCTCCTGGAGGTGCAGGACGCGCAGCGGGAGTTACCGTTTCCCGGCTACGCGAGCCGTGATGCGTTGCGCGGTTACCTGCTCACGCTGCGGGAGCAGAGCCCGGACGCCTACCGCCGGTTCGTCGACCGGATGCGGACCGCGGACCGCCCCGTGCCCGCGCCTGACCGGTGGTTCCCGTCAACGCGCTCTCCGAGTCCGCGCTCACCGACAGCACGCAACCCGACCTCGCTCACGTCGACCTCGCTCCCCCCGGCCAGGCTCACTCCGCCGACATCTACTGCGACGACACCGATCCCGAGACCGCCGACTCCGGGACTGCCCACTCCGACACGGCCGACGGCTCACCCACCCGCCTCGCTTCCGCCGACGCCCGCGCCCCGACGCTACTCGTGGACACCCGTGCCCCGGCCCCACCAGCGGACGCCCCCGTACCTTTGCCGCTCGTGGACTCCCCTGTACCGGCCCCACACACGGACACCCCCGCACCGGCTTCGCCCATCCACCATCCCGCGCCCGCATCCGCTGCGCCCGCCCGCGCCCCCTTGCCCGCACCGGCATCACCTGTCAGCGCCCCCGCGTCGGCACCGGCACCACTCGTCCACGACCCCACACCACAGGCGCCCGCCAGCGTCCCCGCGCCCCACACCCCCGCACCGGAGGCCCCCGCCCAGGATCACGGGTCGGCGAGGTCCGCCGATCACCTCGACTTCCGTGACGCCACCTTCCACGCCCAGGTGGTCGGCGTGCAGTACCTCACCTACCCGGTCGCGCCCGGGCCCGCGACCGGGCTGTGGGGCCCCGTGGACGAGGCCGACCCGGTGTGGTTCGGGGTGCGGCCGACCCGGCTCGTGCCCGGGCTGCCGGAGGTGCCGCCGTACGTCCCCCGGGACTGCGACGCGGAGCTGCGGGGCCTGCTGGGGCGGGGCGGACTGGTGGTGGTCCTGGGCGAACCGTGCGCCGGGAAGTCCTACACCGCGTGGAACGCCGTACGGTCGCTCGCGGAGGAGGGCTACCTGCTGTACGCCCCCGATCCGCACGACGACCTTCGCCGGCTGCCCGGCGAGCTGAAGGACAGTCCGGGCAAGCGGGTCCTCTGGCTCGACGAACTCAGTGACCACCTCGGCCCGGGCGGACTGGACCGGCGGCTGTTGCAGCGCTTCACCGGCCGCGGTGTGGTGGTGCTCGGCACGATGTCCGCGCGGGAGTACTACCGGCGGCGTTCCGGCACCGGCCCGGCTGAGAGCGTGCTGGCGCTGGCCCGCACGGTCGAACTGGCCCGGGAATGGAGCGAGTCGGAGCTTGAGCGGCTGGCCGGGCACACCGACGACCCGCGCGCGTACCCGGCCTACATGTGGAGCGGGCGGGAGGGTGCCGCCTCCTACTTCGCGATCGGGCACCTGCTGTACGACGAGTGGCAGCGCCTCGGCACGCAGACCGAGCATCCGCGCGGGCGGCTGCTGGTGCGGGCGGCCGTCGACCTGGCGCGGTGCGGCGTCACGGAGGCCGTGCCGGTGGAGCTGCTGCTGCGGGCGGCGGCCTGCTATCCGGCCCACGGCGCGGAGCGGGAGGCCCTCGAAACCGGGCTGGCCTGGGCCACGGCGCCGATGTTCGGGATTTCCGGGCTGCTCGTGGCGGGGGAGAAGACCGGCACGTGGCGGGCGTACGGGGCGCTCGTCGCTGAGGCGCTGCGGTCGGGCGGCCTGCCGCCCGTTCCGGACGACGTGTGGTGGACGCTGCTCGGGGACCGGGAGGTCGACCGCGCGGCCGTACTGGACGGGGCCCGGGCCGCGCTGCGACCGCGGGTGGACGGGGGCGACATCCCGGTCATCATGCGGTTCGCGTCGCTGACCGAGGGGACGGAGCGGGAGGACTGGTACCGCAGGGCCGCGGACCTCGGGCACCAGCCGGCGGTCCTCCAACTGGCGACGCTGCTGCTGCGCCGTGGCGACGACGGGCAGGCGATCCCGTACCTGGAGGCGGCTGCGCGACGCGGTGCGGTGGAGGCAGCCCGGCAGCTCGCCGTGATCTACGAGGTCCGCGCCCGGTACTGGTGGGACCGGAGCCGTTCCCACGTGCCCGCGCCCGATACCGTCGAAGAGTGACCGACCAGCCCCTCCCCCCGGCCTCAGCCCCCGCCGCGCCCTCCCTCTTCACCTGGGAGTTCGCCGCGGACCCCTACCCGGCGTACGCCTGGCTGCGCGAGCACGCCCCCGTGCACCGGACGGAACTGCCCAGCGGGGTCGAGGCATGGCTGATCACGCGTTACGCGGACGCGAAGCAGGCGCTGGCCGATCCGCGGCTGTCGAAGAATCCGGCACATCACGACGAGCCCGAGCACGCCAAGGGCAAGACCGGGATCCCGGGGGAGCGCAAGGCCGAGCTGATGACGCATCTGCTCAACATCGACCCGCCGGACCACACCCGGCTGCGCCGGCTGGTCAGCAAGGCGTTCACGCCGCGGCGGGTCGCCGAGTTCGCACCGCGGGTGCAGCAGCTCAGCGATCAGCTCATCGACCGGTTCGCGGCCAGCGGCTCGGCCGACCTCATCCATGAGTTCGCCTTCCCGCTGCCCATCTACGCCATCTGCGACCTGCTCGGCGTTCCGCGTGAGGACCAGGACGACTTCCGGGACTGGGCGGGGATGATGATCCGGCACGGGGGAGGGCCCCGGGGCGGGGTGGCCCGGTCGGTGAAGAAGATGCGCGGCTACCTGGCCGAGCTGATCCACCGCAAGCGCGCCGCGCTGCCCGCCGAGCCCGCGCCCGGCGAGGACCTCATCTCCGGCCTCATCCGCGCCTCGGACCAGGGCGAGCACCTCACGGAGAACGAGGCGGCGGCGATGGCCTTCATCCTGCTGTTCGCCGGGTTCGAGACGACCGTCAACCTCATCGGCAACGGCACCTACGCGCTGCTCACCCACGCCGGGCAGCGCGACCGGCTGCAGAACTCCCTCGCGGCCGGGGACCGGGCGCTGCTGGCGAGCGGGATCGAGGAGCTGCTGCGTTACGACGGTCCGGTGGAGCTCGCCACCTGGCGGTTCGCCACCGAGCCGGTCCACATCGGCGGGCAGCGGATCGCGGCCGGCGACCCCGTCCTGGTCGTTCTGGCCGCCGCGGACCGGGACCCGGAGCGGTTCGCCGATCCGGACGTGCTCGATCTCGGCCGGCGTGACAACCAACACCTCGGCTACGGGCACGGAATCCACTACTGCCTCGGCGCCCCGCTCGCCCGGCTGGAGGGCCAATCCGCGCTCGCCACCCTCCTCACCCGCCTCCCCGATCTGCGACTTGCGGCGGATCCGGCCGATCTGCGGTGGCGAGGCGGGCTCATCATGCGCGGATTGCGCACTTTGCCGGTGGAGTTCACCCCTGTCCGGTGATCGACCGGACTGCGAAATGCCGTACGCCCTTGCCGGAAAGGGAAAATGACAGCGTTTCACGGCTGTGATCTTCATGTGATCCGTGCGGCATTAACTTGTGACAAGGGATCGTATGCCTATACGTTCACCCCTCGGTGCGGTAGTCCGGCACGATCCACCGCACCGGTCAGTGCCGTCGCGCGAAAGGCTTCCGCATGCTCACCGGGAACGGTCGTCACCGTCGCCCCCGCCAGGCTCCGGCCCTCGTCGTCGCGGCCGGAGTGACCGGCTCCGCGATTGCCATCCCGCTCCTCGCCGCCACCGCCGCGAGTGCGGCCGACGGCACCACCTGGGACCGGGTGGCCGAGTGCGAGAGCGGCGGCTCATGGAGCGCCAGCACGGGCAACGCGTACTACGGCGGACTGCAGATCTCGCAGCAGGACTGGGACAAGTACGGCGGTGACAAGTACGCGGCCACCCCGGACCAGGCCAGCCGCCAGCAGCAGATCGCGGTCGCCGAGAAGATCCTCGCCGACCAGGGGACGACCCCCTGGGCCACCTGCGCCCTGCTCTCCGGGCTCTCCGCCAAGTCGGGCCATGTCGGGGTCGACACCGGCGTCACGGGTGGCTCCTCGACCGGCCAGAAGAATTCCCCGGAGAATTCGGAGGATGGGGAGGATTCGGACGAGTCGGGTTCGAAGGGTTCGGCGAACGGTTCTGGTTCATCTGGTTCATCTGGTTCGTCCGGATTGACCGGCTCGCTTGGCTTGTCCGACTCGCCGCCGTCGTCCGACACCTCCTCGGATTCCACTTCGGGCTCCCTCCTCGGTGGTTCGCCGTCCGGCTCTCCGTCGCCGAGCGCGAGCGCGAGTCCGGGTGTGGGCCATGGCGCGACGGGCGGGCCTGCAAAATCCGGCAAGTCCGACAAGTCGGCATCGCCTGACTCCAGTGCTTCGCCGGGAATCGGTGGTTCATCCACGGAATCCCCCGGTTCGGCCGATGAGGACAACTCCTGGCGGACCGGCGGCTCCTGGAGCCTGGTCGACACCGGTTCCCTGGACGGCGGCGGCCGTCACCGGGGTGGCAGTGCGGATGAAAGCGGGACAAGCGGGACGGGTGGCCGAGGGGCTGCGCCGTCCGGCAAGCACGCCTACACCGTCCGGGCCGGCGACACCCTCGGCTCCATCGCCGACTCGCTTGGCGTGGACGGCGGCTGGCACGCGCTGTACGCCGCCAACAAGAAGGCCATCGGTTCCGACCCGGATCACATCACCCCCGGTCAGACCCTGAAGGCCGCGGCTGAAGGGCACGCCGGATAGCGGGAGTTGGCATCCCGCTTCGGGCTTAATGTCCGCTTTGGTGAAAGTGTGGGATGAGTCTCAGAAGCCTTGATCGTCTTTGAAATTCCGCGGATCGCGTGTCTACGGTCATGACCGCTCGCCACCGCGGGCCCCGGCTGCCGCAACGCCGAATCCTGCCAGCGGCCGTACGGGAACAGCCGTCGCGTCAAGCGCCGTAGGCAGGAGCGGGGGACCCAAGGTAGGTGCCGCTGCGGTCGGTTGACCGAAGCGGCTAGGGGTGAAGCCGTGCCTCCACGCGGAGGTGCGGCCGGGCAACTCAACCGGCCCGAACCCGACAGCTCACCTCGCAGGCGTCGGTGAGGGGATCGATCCATGCTGTTCTCCAGCAAGGGCAAGCACCGTCGCCCGTCCAAGGCCACCCGTGTCGTCGCGCTCGCCGGTGTCACCGGTGCCGCCGTCGCCGTCCCGCTGATGGCCGTCGGCAACGCCTCCGCCGCCACCGCCTCCGAGTGGGACGCCGTCGCCCGGTGCGAGTCCGGCGGCAACTGGTCCATCAACACCGGCAACAGCTACTACGGCGGCCTGCAGTTCTCCGCCTCCACCTGGGCCGCCTACGGCGGCACGCAGTACGCGGCTTCCGCCGACAAGGCCACCAAGGCGCAGCAGATATCGGTCGCCGAGAAGGTCCTCGCGAGCCAGGGCAAGGGCGCCTGGCCGGTCTGCGGCACGGGCCTGTCCGGCAGCCCCTACTCCGGTGGCGGCTCCAGCGGTTCGGGTTCCGGCTCCAGCGGTTCCGGTTCGACCGGCTCCACCTCCAGCCGTGCCACCGAGCAGCAGGCCGCCTCCCGCTCCGCCGACCGCCCGGCCGCGAGCAGGACCGTCACCACCCCGACGGGCAAGAAGGTCAAGAAGGGCGACGGCGAGTACAAGGTCGTCAAGGGCGACACCCTCAGCTCGATCGCCGAGAAGCACCACGTCGCCGGCGGCTGGCAGAAGCTGTTCGAGCTGAACAAGGACATCGTCGAGAACGCCGACCTCATCTACCCGGGTCAGCAGTTCCACCTGAAGTGACCCCGGCAACCGCCTCGGGCGCAGGCCCCGGCCGCCGGCTCCGCGAGCGGCGGCCCGGGGTCCGCTCCTGAAGCGCTCCCCGGCCGGCCGGTGACCCCGCCGGTCCGGCCGCCGGTCAGCGAGACAGCCGGTCCGCTCCGGAAGCACTCCCCTCCGCCGGTCAGCAACGCGGCCGGTCCGCTTCTGATGCACTCCCCGGCCGCTCGGTGACCCCGCCGATCCGCTCCTGAAGCACTCCTATCAGACCGCTCCAGAACCGTCCCGGTGGTTGCTTCTGACTCCGGTGGTTGCCTTCTGGCTCCGGTGGTTGTTCCTGGCTCCGGTGGTTGCACTTGTCCCAGGCGCTCGCACTTGTCCCAGGCGCTCGCACCTGCCCCCCCGGCTGTTGCTTCTGAAGCAGCAGCCGAT
The DNA here is from genome assembly GCF_042871185.1 of Streptomyces sp. NPDC006012. NCBI lineage: Bacteria > Bacillati > Actinomycetota > Actinomycetes > Kitasatosporales > Streptomycetaceae > Streptomyces > Streptomyces sp. NPDC006012. The sequence goes on along the minus strand of NZ_JBIAIE010000018.1, from coordinate 139 downwards.
CCGTAGCCCGGTCCCGGTCACAGCCCCCGCACAGTGGCGGCCCTCCCCCGTTATGTTCTTCGCGGTCCTGCAAGAGGGCCGCTGGCCTCCGGGCCCGGCATGACTGTGTCCCCCTGTCGAAGGCATGACCTGGGGGGTG
>NZ_JBIAIE010000017.1:0-182545 GCF_042871185.1 Streptomyces sp. NPDC006012 | reverse complement strand
GACAGACCCAGCAGCAGACCGAGCAGCGTCGTCTTGCCCGCACCGTTCGGCCCGACCAGACCATGGATCTGACCCTGCGCCACATCCAGGTCCACGCCATCGAGCGCGACCACTTCCCCGAAATGTTTCGCGATGCCGCGCGCCCGGATCGCCAAGGGTGTGTCCATGTGCCCCTTCTTTCGAAAACCTCAGGCACCCTAAGGACCTCACGCAACCTGTACATAGACCGTCGGTTGAACGTTCCTGGAACGAAAAGCGACCGACACCTCCCGTATGGATGTCCTGGAGGTCACCGAGCCGGACCGGTTCGCCCGGTGTCGTCGTCCACCCGCTGGGCACACTTGCTTGCAGTCGCACCCCGGTTCGGCGGCCGTTCATCCGGCAACCACTCACCGGAAGACGGCTGTTCGGCCGGAGCGGGAAGCGTCCTGCCGCCCTGTCACCACGCTCCTGAGGACGGACACCGTGACCGAAGTACGCGCGCCCGGGTGGCGCCGTCGCCTTGCCCTCCTGCTCGCCGCCGTGGCCGGCCCCGCGCTGGCCGCCGGCGCACTCACGGCGGCGCCCGCTCAGGCGGCCCCGGCCGACGACGTACGGATCAACGAGGTGGTGACCACCGGAGACGTCGACGACTCGGTCGAGCTCTACAACACGGGCACGTCCGCCGTCGATGTCTCGGGCTGGATCCTCAAGGACGACAACGACGGCTCGAAGTACCGGATCGCCTCGGGCACCACGCTGGCCGCGGGCGGATTCCGGGCCTTCGACGTGCACGGTCAGTTCGGGCTCGGCTCCAAGGACCAGGCGCGTCTGTACCTTCCCGACGGCGCCACCCTCGTCGACGGCTTCGGCTGGAGCGAGCACTCCGCCCCCTCCTGGTCGCGCTGCCCCGACGGCACCGGTGACTTCCGGGCGGCCCCGCTGTCCCTGGGCGCCGCGAACACCTGCGACGGCGGCTCCGACGGCGGCGGCAGCACTTCGCCGGTGGCCTGGCCCGGCAGTGGCTCCGTCACGACCGCCGACGCCTCCAACGTCTTCGGCGAGGACCTCAGCGGCCTCTTCCAGGAGGACGGCGTGCTGTGGGGCGCGCAGAACTCCGGCAAGCTCTGGAGGCTGGTGCCCAACGGCTCCGGCGGCTGGCAGCCGGACACCGCGAACGGCTGGACCTCCGGCAAGACACTCCGCTTCCCCAGCGGCTCCGGCACCCCTGACAGCGAGGGCGTCACCCTCACCGGCGCCGGCGCCGCGGGCGGGGTGTTCGTCGCGAGCGAGCGCAACGGCGATGCCTCCGGGACCAGCCGGCTGTCCGTACTCCGGTACGACGCGAGCGGCGGCGCCGGCACCCTGACGGCCGCCAAGGAGTGGAACCTGACCCCGGATCTGCCGCCCGTGGGCGCCAACCTCGGCTTCGAGGGGATCACCTGGGTCCCCGACGGCTATCTGACCGGCGCCGGCTTCAAGGACGCGTCGACCGGAGCGGCCTACGCTCCGAGCCGCTACGGCTCCCACAGCGGCGGCGTGTTCTTCGTCGGTGTCGAAGGCACCGGCACGGTGTACGGCTATGTGCTCCAGGACACGGGCACGTTCACCCGCGTCGCGTCCATCGGCACCGGCCTGGCCGGCGTCATGGAACTGCAGTGGGAGCCGCAGGCTTCCCGCCTCTGGGTGGTCTGCGACGACACCTGCCACGGCCGGCACACGACGATGCAGGTCGATGCCTCCGGAGTGTTCGCCACCACCGCGGTCTACAACCGTCCCAGCGGCATGCCCGACATCAACAACGAAGGCTTCTCGGTGGCCGGGGCCGGCGAATGCGTCGGCGGTTCCAAACCCGTCTACTGGGCCGACGACGCCAACGACAGCGGCCACGCCCTGCGCAAGGGCAGCATCACCTGCTGATCCGGTGGCCCGGGTCCACGGTCCCGCCGTACCGGCCGGGCCGTGGACCTCTTTCGGCCACCGGACTTCGCGGAGTGCCGCCCCTCGGGGCCGGCCCCGGAGGGTTGCCCCGGAACCACCGGCGGCCGGCCCGGCGGGCGGGTCAGCAGCCGGCGTCGGCGAGGACGTAGTAACCGGCGGACGTCTCCTTCAGGGTGTGGGTGGTGAACACGTTGTACAGACCCATGTTCTGGTCGGATCCGTTGGCGTACGTGTAGCCGCCGCTGGTGTGGGCCCGTCCCGCGGCGACATGGGCGTAGTTGCTCGCTGTCGTGCAGACCGGGACGGAGCCGGTGGTGGCCGCCGTGACGGGGGAGGAGGTTTTGCCGACCGTGCCGTCGGAGCCGACCGCCGCGACCGTGTACGTGTACGACGTGGCCGGGGCCAGGGCGGTGTCCGTGAACGCGGGGCCGGCCGGCGTGCCGGCCTGTGCGCCGTTCCGGTGGACGCGGTAGGACGCCGCACCCTGCACCGGGGACCAGCTCAGGGCGATCGAGGTGTCGGTGACGGTGCCCGCGGCGAGGCCGGCCGGCGCCGGGAGCTGCTCCCCGCCCGGGTCGGTGCCGCCGCTCCGGTCGAGCCCCCAGAACTGCGCCGTGTAATAGCTGGAGCAGATCGTGTCGAGGAAGTACGCCGCCGTCGTGCCGCACTGCTGAGCGCCGGAGCCCGGGTCCACCGCGAGGCCGTGGCCCATGCCGCTGATCTGGTAGAGCTGCACGGCGGCCTGTCCGGAACTGTCGTTGTAGCTGGTCATCGTGGTGCTGCCGGGCAGACTCACGGTGCTGGAGGGGGTCTGGGAGAGACCGTGGACGTTGGTCCACTGGTCGCGCAACTCGGTGGCGTTGACGGGGTAGACCGTGTAGTCCGAGGTGCCCTGCCAGACCGCGACGCGTGGCCACGGGCCGGCGTACCCCGGGTACTGGGCGCGGACCTTGTCGCCCCACTGCGCCGGGGTGAGGTCGACGCTGCCGAACTGGCAGCCGGACGCGCCGAGCTGGCTCGTCGCGCACTGCGCGGGCAGCCCGGAGTCGACCGAGCCGCCCGCGAACACGTCCGGATACGCGGCGAGCAGATCCGCCGCCATGCCGCCGCCCGCCGACAGCCCGGTCACGAACACGCGCCGCGTGTCCGATCCGTACAGCGATTCGGCCTTGGCGACCATCTGCGCGACGGAAGCCGACTCGCCCTTGCCGCGCGTGGAGTCGGCCGGATCGAACCAGGTGAAACAGGACAGGGCGTTGTTCGCCGAGCTGGTCTGCGGGAACACCACGGCGAAGCCGTACTCGTCGGCGAATTTCGGCCAACCGGAGTTGGTGTAGTAGTCGTTGGCGGTCTGGCCGCAGCCGTGCAACGCGACCACGAGCGGGGCGCCGGCGGGCAGCCCGGCCGGGACGTACGTGTACATCGACAGATTGCCGGGATTGGCACCGAACCCGGTGACGGGCGTCAACCCGCCCGCGGCGGCAGCGGGTTGGGCCAGCACTGCGGTTCCGGCTGCCGCGGCGAGCAGGCCGGACAGGGCGAACCGTCCGACCAGCCGAGCCAGTCGGCCGAGGAGGGTGGGGGGCACGGTAAAACCTCCGGGGTGCGCGAACCGCACGGTGGCCGGGGGAGGGACCCGTCCGCGCGGCTCTGGGCGGTCGGTGCGACAGGCGGGCCACCACGTCCGAGGTCCCGCCCGGACCGGTGGCCGGGCGGCCCGGGAATGGGCCGCCGGCCGCTTGCCGAGCAAGGACGTTAGGCGCGGCGCAGCGGTCGCGGACATATGTTCGGTCGCCATCCGGTGCCCCGGGAAGTGTGGGCCCGGGCCGTTGTCCGGATCCCGTGTCCGACGGCACGCGCCCGGCCTCCGCGCCCGGCCGTCTTCCCCACTGCACCGCCCGAATGTGCGGGCGCCGTGCACCGTGGGCCCATGGTGCCGGACATCACTGCGGGGCCGGACACTGTGGGGGCCGCCCACATGTGAGCGGTCCGGCCTGCATCCCTACGGTGACGGCCATGGAGAGCACGCCGTGTACGGCGGCCGGCACCTGGAGGGACACCCCGAGCCGTCCGGTGCGTCCCTCGGTCCACCGTCCTCGCCCGGTGGGTGTCCGACGCCGCTCGCGGCTCCCGCGACGAGCGTGGGCCGCCGGACCCGGGGGCCACCGGCCGGCCGGGGTGTCTCGCCGGGCCCCTCCGGGTCCGGTCGGGCTCGTGGCCCGGCAGAAGTGGAAACGGCAGTTCACGGGGGTGACGTGGAGGGGCCGGACTGGCAGGGTGGCGCACCGGCGGGGAACGGGCTGCGACGACGACACGGGAGGCGGCGATGGACGCGAGCAACGCACCGGGCGGCGAAGGGCGGCTCGTCGTCGCGCCGCCGACCCCGCGGACCCGCACCGCCGAACCCGCGCCTCCCGCCCTCGGCGGACCGGGCCCTCTCACCGGACCGGACCCCCTCGCCGTGCGGGGTGCCTCCGCCGCCCCGCACCTCGGGCGCCTGCTGGAACTCCTCGCCGCCGGAGCGCCCGCCGAGGCGCTGGGCGCGGTCACCGGCCAGGCGCGCGCCGCGGGTGTCGACGGGGCCGATCTGGCGGAGACCGAGCGGGCCGTGGCCACGGCGCTGCGGGTACGCGGTTCGCTGCGCGCCCATCGCCGTCGCGAACTCGAACTGACCGCCCTGTTCGACACGGCCGGTGACCTCGCCGCCTCCCGTGACCTCGACGAGGTGCTGAAGGCGATCGTCCGGCGGGCCAGGATCCTGCTCGGCACCGACACCGCCTATCTGACGCTGCCGGACGAGGAAGCCGGAGACACCTACATGCGGGTCACGGACGGCTCGGTCTCCCCGGTGTTCCAGAACCTCCGGATCGAACTCGGCGACGGCCTCGGCGGTCTGGTCGCGCAGACCGCCCGCCCGTACGTGACCCCCGACTACCCCACCGACGACCGCTTCCACCACACCCGTGACATCAACGCGGGCGTGTCCGAGGAGGGACTGGTCGCGATCCTGGGGGTGCCGCTGCTGCTCGGCTCGGTGCACGGCGGGGACCGCAAGGTGATCGGCGTGCTGTTCGCGGCCGACCGCAGCCCCCGCTCGTTCAGTCCCGACGAGGTGGCGCTGCTCTCCTCGCTCGCCGCACACGCCGCCATCGCGATCGACACGGCCCGCGCCCTCGACGACACCCGTGCCGCGCTCGCCGAACTCGCCGAGGCCAACAAGGTCGTACGGGCGCACGCGGCGGCCGTGCAGCGGGCCGAGGAGGCGCACGACCGGCTCACCGACCTCGTCCTGCGCGGCGGGGACGTACGGGAGGTGGCCGCCGCCGTGGCCGGGCTGCTGGACGGGGCGATCACCGTGCACGACCCGGCCGGCCGGCCGCTCGCCGCCGTACGGCACGACGGCGGGCCGTTCGCCGCCGACTCGGTGGACGCCGGCTGGCTGGTCTCGGCCGCGGAGGAGTCCCGTACGGCGGGCCGCGCGGTGGTCCGCTCCGGGCGGTGGATCTGCGCGGTGCTGGCCGGGCCCGAACTGCTCGCCATCATGGTGCTGCACCGGCGCCGTGCGCTGGAGGACGCCGACCGGCGGATGTTCGAACGCGCGGGCGTCGTCACCGGCCTGCTCATGCTGCTGCGGCGCACGGTCGCGGAGACCGAGAACCGGGTGCGCGGCGAACTCGTCACCGACCTGCTGACCGACGCCGGCCGCAATCCGGCACTGCTCGCCGAGCGGGGCCGCAGACTGGGCCTCGACCTCGGCCGGCCGTACCTGGTGCTGGTCGCCGCCAGCGAACCCGCGGCCCGGGACCGGCTCAGCTCGGCCGCCGTCCGCTACCTCTTCGGCGCCCCGGCGGGCAGCGCCGGTGCCGAACACGCCGGGGCCGTCGTGCTGCTGATGGCCGCCGAGGAGCGGTACACACCCGGGCAGTCCGCCCGCGCCGCCGCCGTTCAGCTCGGGCATCTCGCGGGTGCCGTGGTGACGGTGGCGGCGGCCGGTCCGGTCTGCGGGCCGTCCCGGATAGCGGACGCGCACGCGGAGGCGGTGCGCTGCCTGCGCGCCCTGCACGTGCTGGGCCGCCACGGCGACGGCGCGTCCGCCGGTGAACTCGGCTTCCTCGGTGTGGTGCTGGGCGACGACAAGGACGTGGGCGGGTTCGTGCGCGGCGCGCTCGGGCCGCTCGTGGAGTACGACGCCCGGCGGGGCACCGAACTGGTCCGTACCCTCGCCGCCTACTTCGGCGCGGGCGGCAGCCTGACCCGGGCCAAGGACACACTGCACGTGCACGTCAACACGGTCGTGCAGCGGCTGGACCGCATCGAGGTGTTGCTCGGCGCGGACTGGAACCACCCCGACCGCGCGCTTGAGCTGCAACTGGCGCTCAGATTAAGGGAATTGACCGGCTGACACCGGCCTGTCACGAAGGGGCACGGTCCTCAGGTGTTCCGGCTGGTCCCCCGGCCGGCGGCGAACCGGGGCCCACCCTCCGTCCTCCGTCGCCCGGCCGCGCCCGGGCCGCGGCCCGCGCCAGTCCGCACCGGCCCGCGCCCGCGGTACGGCGGTCAGCCGGTGGCCCTTGCGGCTGCCTTCAGCAGCAGATCGGCGACGAGCGCCGCGCCCTCCTCACCGGTGAGCACCGTGTAGTGGTTGGTGTCCGCAGCGCGCAGGGGTGTCACGCCGGTGCCGTCGAGGGCGGCACGGGCGAGGCGTTCCTCGTCGTACAGCCCCTGCGGCTCGTCCATCAGGCCGCGGTCCGCCCACAGCAGGGTGGCGGGGCCGGGCAGGTGACGCACGGCGGCCAGCACACCCTCGTCGAACAGGCCGACGCCGTCGGTGCGGACGGCCTCCAGACGGCACGAGGACCGCAGTTCCGGCTCCTCGCCCACCAGGTCACGCTGGATGTACGCGTCGACCTCCGAGGTCCACCGGTCCGCGAACGCGGGGTGCACCCGCCAGAACGCGCGGTAGGCGGCCCGGTCGGGAAAGACCATGGACAGCCGGTCCATGGCCGGTCCGATGACCGCGGTCATCAGTTCGTCCGGGGACAGGTGGGTGGGCGCCGGGAACCCGATGCCGCCGTCCACGAGCAGCAGGGGGCCGAAGCGCTCGGGATGGCGGACGGCCGCCAGCGCCGCCGTGAACGCGCCCATCGAGTGCCCGGCCAGCACCGGCCGTGCCAGCCCCAGCGACGCGGCGACCACCGCGGCGTCGTCGGCGTGCGCGGCGATCCCGTACGGCCCCGGCAGGCCCGCGCTGCCCGCGCGCCCCCGCAGGTCGGGCGCGACGAGCGTGACGCGGCCCGCGAGCCGGCGGGCGACCGCTCCCCAGCACAGGCCGTTGGCCGTGATGCCGTGCAGGGCGAGCACGGTGGGCGCCCCGGGATCGGCCGCGGCCCAGCACAGCACGGCCAGGTCGCCGCCGGGGACGGGGACGCGCAGTTCCTCGAAGGGCAGCGGTTCGGGGCCGGCCGGGGCGCCGGCGGGCTCGGTGTCGGCGGTGGTCACGACGATTGCCTTTCCTTGACGTCGGCATCGGCGGAAGCGGGCGGGGCAACGGAAGGCGGGACGGCGGGAGCAGCCGAGGGGTCGTCGGTGCCGGGTCCGGACCCGGCCTGGGCCGATTCTCCCTCGCGATCCCCGCCGTCCGCGGCCCCCCTGCCACGGCGGGCGGCGCGGACACGGCCCGGCAGGGCGGCCAGTCCGCCGGGCAGGACGCCCACGACGACCACGAACAGTACGCCCAGCAGGAACAGCGGCTGACTGAGCGGCACCCGCAGCACGGCGGGCAGACCGGCGACGGCCGCCGAGCCCGCCAGGTCGCCGAGGCGCTGGTCGGCCCAGGTGTACAGGATGCCGCCCAGCATCGGGCCCCACCGGGTGCCCGAGCCGCCGAGGACGACCATCACCAGCAGCGACAGCGTGAACTCCGAGCTGGTGGTGTGCGGGGTGGAGCCGCCGGTCAGCAGCAGATGCACGATGCCGCCCAGCGCGGCCAGGCCGCTCGCCACGGTGAAGGCCACCAGTTTGAACCCGTACGGGCGCAGCCCCAGCACCTCGACGCGGCGCTCGTTCTCCTTGATGCCCTCCCAGACCCGGCCGGTCGGCGAGTGGGTGGTCCAGTGCACCACCGCGAGGGTGAGGACGAGGAACGCGAGCGTGATCCAGTACAGGGTGGCCGTGTGCTCGATGCCGACGAGCCCGGCAGGCAGCAGGCCGGCGGCGACCGCACGGCCCTCCTCACCGCCCGTGAAACCCCCCCGATCGCGGCTGACCAGGATGGCGGCGGCCTGCGCGAACGCCAGCGTCACCATCGAGAAGCCGATACCGGTGACCCGCAGGCTCACCGAGCCGAGCAGCAGGGCGAGGGCGGTGCCGAAGGCCAGGCCGAGCACGGCGGACAGGCCGAACGGCAGGCCCGCCTCCTGCATCATCGTGTTGGTGGCGTAGCTGCCCGTGGCGAAGTACAGCGCGTGCCCGAAGGACAACAGGCCGGTGCGGCCCAGCAGCAGGTCGTAGCCGGTCGCCAGCGCGCCGTACAGCAGGCACAGCGCGAGCAGTTGCAGGCTGCCGGCGCTGCCGACGGGCCCGTCCAGCAGGCCGGGGACCTCGACGGCGCTGTACGGCAGCACGAACAGCAGGGCGAACAGGCCTACGGGCCACCAGCGCAGCAGGCGACGGGCGGCGGACCGCTCCGGGCGGGTGGCGAGCCGGGCGCCGGTGTCGCTGACGGTGCTCATGCGAGCCTCCCGGTGAGACCGCGCGGACGCACCAGCAGCAGGGCGGCGAGCAGGACGACGACGGCGAGGTCGCCGAGTCCGGCGGCGGTGTAGTAGTTGGCGAACTGCTGGACGAGGCCGATGACGACGGACGCGACGGCCGCGCCGGTCACCGAGCCCATGCCGCCCGTCACGACGACCACGAACGCGAAGATCAGCAGCGAGGTGCCCTGGCGGGGGTCGACCGAGCCGAAGTACAGGCCGCCGAGCGCACCGCCGAGCGCGGCGGCGGCCCCGCCGATCGCGAAGACCAGCGTGAACGCCGTGCGGACGTCGATGCCCAGCGCGGTCACCATGGCCCGGTTCTCGACGCCCGCGCGGACCACCAGTCCGTGCCGGGTTCGGTCGAGGAACAGCTTCAGACCCGCCCAGACCAGGACCGCCCCGGCGATCAGCACGAACCGGTCGGCCGGGACCCGCGCGCCGAGCAGACCGACCGTGCCCTCCAGTGCCTTCGGACCGGGGAAGGCCAGGGCGTCGGTGCCCCAGATGCCCGACAGCAGCGCGGGCACGGCCAGGGAGACACCGACCGTGGCGAGCACCTGCTCGCGCGGCCGGGTGTACAGCGGCCGGACGACGGCCAGTTCGAGCAGGACCGCCGCGCAGGTCCCGGCGACCACCCCGAACACGACGGCGAGCACGAAACCGAAGCCGCCGAAACCCGCGCCGGGCAGGTTGCCGGAGGCGGCCCACCAGGTGGCGTAGGCGCCGATGGACAGCAGCGCGCCGTGCGCGAAGTTGAGCACGTCCATCAGGCCGAAGATCAGCGAGAGCCCGGAGGCGACGAGGAAGTACAGCGCGCCGAGACCGAGTCCGGTCAGGGCGAGCAGGACGACGGTGTCCATCAGGTGTCGGCCTCCGTACGGTCGGACCGCCGCACCGCGGGCCTGGGCCCGGCGGCCGGCGGGACAGGGACGGCAGGGGCGACGGGGTGCGCGGGGACGGCCGCGCGGCCTACGCCGAGCAGGCGGCGGGTGGCATCCGGATCGCCGAGCAGGTCGGCGGCGGGCCCCTGATGGGCGGTACGGCCGTCGGCGAGCACCGCGCAGTGCGCGGCGAGCCGGCGGACCACGGCGAGGTTCTGCTCCACGAGCAGCACCGGGACGGCCTCGGCGGCGCGCTCAAGTACCCGCGCGACCTCGGTGACGACCTTCGGCGCGAGGCCCTTGGTCGGCTCGTCCGCGATGATCAGCCGGTTGCCGTTGAGGAGGGTGCGGCTGATGGCCACCATCTGCTGCTGGCCGCCGGACAGCGTGCCGGCCGCCTGCCCGGCCCGCTGGAGCAGTTCGGGGAACAGTTCGTGGACGAGGGCGTAGTCCGGTGCGCCGTCGGCGCGTTCCGCCAGCCGCAGGTTCTCCGCGACGGTCAGCCCGGCGAAGACGCACCGGTCCTCGGGGGCGTAGCCGATGCCGCGGCGCACCAGGGTGTGCGTGGGCAGGCCCACGGTCTCCTCGCCGTCCAGCAGCACGCTGCCGGTGCGCGGCACCAGACCGAGCACACCGCGCACGGTGGTGGTCTTGCCCGCGCCGTTGCGGCCGAGCAGGGCGGTGACCCCCTGCCCGGCGACGTCGAGGTCGACGCCGTGCAGGATGTGCCGGCCGCCGATCAGGACCCGCAGGCCGCGCACGGCCAGCAGCGGCCCGCCGTCCGGGCCGGGACGGGCGGCGGAGACGGCCCGGGCGCTCCGGTCGGGACTCACAGGCCCTCCCCGAGGTACGCCTGTTGGACGGTGGCGTCGGCGGTGACGGCCTCGGGGCCGCCCAGCGCGAGCAGCGTGCCGTGGTGCATCACGGCGACCCGGTCGGCCAGGCCCAGCAGGACGCCCATGTGGTGTTCGACCATCAGCACGGTGCGGCCCTCTTCACGGTGCAGGGTGCGGATCAGTTCGGTCAGGGCGGGCACTTCCTCGGCGCTGACGCCCGCCATTGGCTCGTCCAGCAGCATCAGCCGGGGCTCGGCGACCAGCAGCACGGCGAGTTCCAGCTTCCGCTTCTCGCCGTGCGAGAGGGACCGGGCGGCCACGTCGGCGCGGTGCGTGAGACCGGTACGGGCCAGCACGTCGTCGACCCGGTCCCGGTAGCGGGAGGCCCGCCGCCAGATTTGGTACGAGCCGCCGTCCGCCGCCTGCGCGCCGAGGCGGACATGCTCGGCGACACTCATCGCGGGCCACAGGCTCGACGTCTGGAAGGTGCGGCCCAGACCGCGCCGGGCCCGGACGTACGGGGCCTCGCCGGTGATGTCCGCACCGGCCAGGACGACCCGGCCGGCGGTGGCCGGGACCAGCCCGCTGATCAAGTTGAACAGCGAGGTCTTGCCGGCCCCGTTGGGCCCGATGAAGGCAAGGAACTCGCCTTCGCGCACATCCAGGGAGACGTCCGAGAGGATGGTGGCGCCGCCCACGGACCAGCCGACGGACTCCAGGCCGAGAACGGCGGCGGGGGCCGTGCTCGTACCGGGGGCGGGCCCGCGGCCGCGGGACGGTGTGGTCACGGGTCAGCCCGCCAGCGGCTGGACGGGCGGGGCCACCTTCGCCAGCGGCAGCGTCCGGACCAGTTCGGGTTCGGCGGTCCTGCCGCTGCCCCTGAGCCTGGCCTGGAACATCGGCTGGAGCAGCGCGTGGTCCTCGGCGCGGATCTGCTGCCTGCCCTTGACCCCGTCGAACGTCCAGCCCTCCAGGGCCTTCACCATGGCGTCGGTGTCGGTGGCGCTGCTCTCGACGGCGTGCACGATCATCTGCGCGGCGGTGAAGCCGTCCGGGGTGAACAGGTCGGGGGTGCCGCCGGCCTTCTCGACCGACTCGGTCATGGCCTTCTCCTGGGGAGTGCCGGCCGCGCCCGGGAAGTAGTGCGCCAGGAAGGTGATCTTCTGCCCGCCGGCTCCGAAGACCGGGTACGAGGCGGTTCCGGCCAGTCCGGTGGTGACCTTCGACGAGGCCGGCACCCCCTGCTGGTCGAGGGCGGTCCACAGCGCGGGGGCGGTGGCGCCGGCCCAGGCCACGAAGACCAGGTCGGGACCGGCGGCCCGGACCTGCCGGGCGAACGGGGTCAGGTCGGTGGCGCTGGGCGGGGCCAGCACGGAGGAGACATCGGCTCCCGCACCGCCGAGCACCGCCTTGACGGCATCGGCGTTGGCCTGGCCGAAGGTGGAGTCCTGGGCCAGCACGGTGACCTTCTTGCCCTTGGCGTCGCCGAGCATCGCGGCGGCGGTCAGGGTGTCCTGGTAGGACTGGCGGCCGGAGCGGAACGTGTACTTGTTGATGCCGGTCACCGCGTCCGTGGCGGCCGGGCCGTCGATGAACAGCACCTTGTTCTGCGCGGCCAGCGGGGCCATCTGCAGGGCGATGCCGGAGTCCGTGCTGCCCGCGAGGATCTTCGTGCCCCTGCCGATCAGGTCCTTGCCCGCGGCGACCGCCTTCGAGGCGTCACCCGCGTCATCGCGCTCGGTGATCTCGACGGGGCGGCCGTCGACCTTGCCGGTGCCCTTGGTGGCGTAGGCGAGCCCGGCCTTGAAACCCTCCATGTACTGCTTGCCGTAGGCGGCGAGCGGACCGGTCCTGGAGTAGACGAGGCCGATCTCGACGGGTGCGGTGCCCTTGCCGTCACCGGCGGAGCCGGAACCGGCCGTACCGGCCTGGGCGCAGCCGGCGGCGAGAAGGGCTGCGACGGAGAGGGCGGTGGCCGCGGCGCGGGTTCTGGTGCGGCGGGGGCGTGCGGAGTGCGCGGGCATCGTGGGCATCGGACCGGCTCCCGGAAGGTGTTGCCGCACCGGTCCGGTCCGTGCCCGGGCAGGCACGTCCACGGTGGACGGCGGCGGCGCAGTTGCTGACGGAGGGGACGGTAGAAGCCCCCGATCGGCCGCCGACATGGTGTTGGGCACCACACCTGTGGGGGCACTCATGTGGGTGCCCCCCATGGCGACTGCCGTACGGACCCGGGGTTCGTGCGGCACCCGGCCGGACGGCGCCGCGCACTGCCGCAGCTCACCGGCCGCCCCCGTGCCGCCGGATTCCTGAGTCGGCTTCACCGGGTCTTTCAACAGGCTGTCGGGCCATCGGGTGAGGGCGCCGCCCTCCGCCGCAGGGGTCCCGACGGGGCGCTGAGCACGGGCGGTTCGTACGCCCAGCGCATCCGCTCCGCGAAACTCCCGCGCGCCGCGGCGTCCCGCAGGACGACCCGCCGCTGCGGACGGCGGGCCGGCCGAGCCCGTCGCGTGGATCTGCGGATCTCTCACCAGACGTCAACACATCGGATCTCTCCTGCCGTATTGACGAGCAGCTACTACGTCTCTACGTTACGGCGCTGGATAGCTCCGATGAATCGCCGAGCCGCCGGGAGGCAACGTGCCCAGCCCGTCCAGACGTACCGTCCTCGCCACCGGATCCGCCCTCGGCGGCGCGCTGTTGGCCTCGGGCCTGCCCACGCCGGCGACGGCGGCCGACCGCGCCGAGCGCGCGGCGGACTCCGCCGACCCGTGGCGCACCGTGCTCGACGACGCCGACCTGGTCTGGCAGCGGATGCCGACGACCTGGTACGACGGCCCGTTCCTCGGCAACGGCTACCTCGGCTCCGGGATCTACGCCGAGCCGGGCGCCGCGTCGACCGCGGTCCGGTTCAACGTCCAGCACTCCGAGGTCCAGGACCACCGCCCCGAATTCGGCTCCCTCTTCGGTCTGGCCCGGCTGCCGATCGGGCACTTCACCCTGGAACCGGTCGGCGCGATCACCGGCCTCGGCTGGCGGCTCTCGCTGCACGACGCCGAACTGACCGGCACCCTCACCACCGACCGGGGCACCCTGACCCTGCGCGCCCTGGTCCACAACGACCGCTCGATCCTCGCCGTGGAAGTCACACCCAGCGAGGGCGAACGCGGCTTCCGCTGGGTGTTCCACCCGGCCGAGGCCATCAGCCCGCGGGCCGCCTTCAAACCGCTGCCGGACGGCTACCGGGGCAACCCGCCCGCCGAGACGGCCGACCACGACGGTGTGCGCGCCGCCGTGCAGCCGCTGCTGGCGGGCGGCCAGCACGTCACCGCCTGGCGGGAGCGGACCAGGGGCCTGACCCGCACGCTGTACGTGCACGTCGCGCACTCGTACCCGAAGGACACCGCCCTGGAGCAGGCGCTCAAGGCGGTCCGTGCCGTGGACCGGCTTCCCTACGCCGCCCTGGCGGCGACCCACCGCACCTGGTGGCACGCCTACTACCGCAAGAGCTTCCTGTCGCTCCCGGACGCCCGTATCCAGCGCTTCTACTGGATCCAGCTGTACAAGGCGGCGGCCGCCGCCCGCCGCGACGCCCCCGTGATGGCGACGAGCGGCCCCTGGCTCGAACCCACCCCCTGGCCCAACACCTGGTGGAACCTCAACGCACAGTTGGAGTACTGGCTCATCCACGGCTCCAACCACCTCGAACTCGACGCCGTCACCAGGGCGTTGAGCGAGTTCCGGGACAACCTCGCCAAAGAGGTGGCAGCGCAGTACCGGACCGACTCGCTGGGCATCCCACGCACCACCGACCCCCACCTCGTCAACGGCGCCGCCGGCACCCTCACCGGCTACGGCGTCGGCATCCCCGGACAGGACCCGCCGACCCCCGAAGTCGGCAATCTGACCTGGGCGCTGCACAACGTCTGGCTCAGTTACCGCCACACGATGGACGAGTCGATCCTGCGGGACGTCCTCTACCCCCTGCTGCGCAAGGCGGTCGACTACTACCTGCACTTCCTCGAACCCGGCCCCGACGGCAGACTGCATCTGCCCGCCACCTTCTCCCCGGAGTACGGCGGCAACACCCGCGACTGCAACTACGACCTGATGCTCCTGACCTGGGGCTGCCGCACCCTCCTCGAATCCGCCGGACTCCTCGGCATCGACGACCCGCTGGCTCCCCGGTGGCGCGAGGTGCTGGCGAGGCGGGTGGCCTACCCGACGGACGCCAACGGATTCATGATCGGCGCGGACATCCCCTTCGCGAAGTCCCACCGCCACTACTCGCACCTGCTGGCGGTCTATCCGCTGTACGAGGTGACCGGCCGCACCTCCGACGAACGCGTCCTGATCGAGAAGTCACTGGCGCACTGGGTCGGCTTCGAGGGCGCCCTCCAGGGCTACACCTTCACCGGCGCCGCCTCGATGTCGGCACTGCTCGGCAAGGGCGAGGACGCGCTGAAATACCTCGGCGAACTGATGACCCGCTTCATCCAGCCCAACACCATGTACAAGGAGTCGGGGCCGGTCATCGAGACACCGCTGTCGGCGGCCCAGTCGCTGCACGACATGGTGTGCCAGTCGTGGGGCGGTGTCGTCAGGGTGTTCCCCGCGCTGCCCGCCGCCTGGGCCGATCTGACCGTCCACGACTTCCGTACCCAGGGCGCCTTCCTGCTGAGCGCGGTCCGCCGGGGCGGCACCACCCGCTGGGTGCGCCTGGTCAGCGAGGCGGGTGCGCCGTGCGCGGTACGGCACGGGATCGCGGGACCGGTCGACGTACGCGACGGGCAGGGCCGGCCGCTGCGGTACACCGAGGCCGGCGACGGCATCGTCCAGGTCGACCTGGCCAAGGGCGAGTCGGCGCTGATCACGGCGAAGGGCGACCGGCCCGACCTGACCGTCGCGCCGGTACGTCCGAACGAGGAAGCGCCCCGCTGGGGGCTGCCGCTGACGTGAGCCGGCCCCGTCCGCGCACGCCACCCGGCCACCGATCCTCTCCTGGATCCGGCCCCGGACGGTGCTGTGGACCTGGCTCGCCGGAGGCCGCGCCGCCGGTCAGAGCCTCGCCGCGCAGAAGGCGTACGTCGACTGCGCCGCACAGCGGCACTGGCCCTACGAGGCCGTCGGCGCGGGCTGGTACGTCAAGACCGACGCGTGGGACACCACGGACCCGGACTGGCAGGCCGACAGCTGGCTGCCCGAACTCGTCGACTAAGGGTTGTCCCGTAAATGATCTCTGAGTTGCCTCGGGCATGGTGGGCTGCTGTTCGGCTGGTGGTCTATCCGGCGAGAGCGAGGTTGTGCATCCGAGCGATGCCGAGCATGGCGTGGTGGGCGCCGTTGCCTCTGAGGCGGCAGTCGCGGAGGATCTTCCAGGTCTTCATGCGGGCGAAGACATGCTCGACGCGGGCGCGGACCTGCTTGTGGGACCTGTTGTGTGCCTGTTTCCAGCCCGGCAGTTCCTCGGTCTTGCGGCGCCGGTGGGGCGTCACCAGCCCTGTGCCCGGGTAGCCACCGTCGGCGATGGTCGTGGTCGTGCCGACGGCGTCCTTGGCGCCGGATTCTTCCCATGCTCTGCAGTCGTTGCGGTTGCCAGGCAGGGGCCGGCCGACGACTACAACGAGGCGGGTGTCGGCGTCGATGACGACCTGGTGGTTGGTGGAGTATCGGTAGTTCTTCGACTGCTCGGCGACGGTGTGATCGCGGGTGGGCACCAGGGTGCCGTCCACGATGAGCACGGTGTCCTTGGCGAACCGTTTGCGGGGCTGGAGGGCGAGCATCGGCCCGAGGCCATCGATGATCCGGTCCGCCGCTGACTTGGAAACGCCGAATAGCGGGGCCAGTTGGCGCATGGTCAGGTTCGTGCGCCAGCAGGCCGCGACCAACAGTGCCCGGTCTTCCAGCGGAAGGCTCCACGGCCGGCCTTTGCGAACCGCGTCCGCACCCTCGCGCCGCAGCACCGTCACCAACTTCCCGAACTGCCGCGGGCTCAGCCCGCTGAACGGGACTATCCAGGAGGGCTCCGACGCCGTGATCACACCAGCCACAACAAGATCATCCCACTGTGACCGGTCTGCTCAGGCACCTCCCAGTCACCCTTCGCTGATCCATCTCGCGATCAAGCCGTACCATCCCCGCCATGACAATTGATGTCCTCGCCGAGGACCTCCAGCCCGGCGACCTCCTGGAGCTCTCGACCGAGTCGGGCACCCAGGTCCTCCGGTTGACCCATGTGGAGCGGCGTACCCAAGGCATCAAGTTCATGGGTCGCAATCACCAGGGAGTTCTCTACTCCAGCGGCATGAGGTACGGCGACCTGGCGCGGTGCGTCCGTCCGTAGACCGTCGCGCGGACTACCGATGGCAGTTACGGGACAACCCTTACGCACGCGCCAAGGGCGTCAAGATCGACTTCCCGGCGGTTTCCAGCGCACGGGCCAGCGCCCCGACTCGGATGCGGCGGAGGCCGGACTCGCCGTCGTCTACGAGTCGGGCCTGCAGATGTTCGCGGGCACCCCCGAGTCCTACGACGCCCGCCCGCTCGCCCGGGACTTCCTGGAGCAGGTCCCCGCCGCCTGGGACGACACCCGGCTGCTCGCCGGGCGGCCCGGGCAGGAGGCGGTGCTCGCCCGCCGCAGCGGCGACCGCTGGTTCCTGGGCGGCGTGTACGCCGGTGCCGCACACCCGGCCGAGGTGCCGATGGCGCTCGGCCCGGGACGGTGGCTGGTGGAGACGGTCCGGGACGGCGCCTACGGACTGGACCAGGACCGGCAGGTGCTGCGCGGTGGCGACACGCACGGCGTCGACGTGGCCGCCCGCGGCGGCTTCGCCGGGATCGCCTGCCGCTGGCGCCCCGGCCTCACCACCTGCTACCGGTGAGGGACCCCGCCGCACCGGGGCGCCGCACCGTCACGGTGTGCGGGCGAGCCCCGCGTAGACGCTGACATCGTCGTCCGCGACGTCGTTGATGTCGTGGTACTTGATCCGGTCGATGAGGTCGAGGGAGGCGAAGTGCTCGGGCCGCGGGGGAGCGGGGACCGGTGCCGCGTGATCCGGGCGCCAGCGGTGCACCGGCACGATGCCGGGCGCGACGGGCCGCAGTCCGTTGTCGGTGAAGAACCGCTCCACCTCGTCCTTGGTGCGCAGTACGAAGTCCAGGCCGCGTTCCCGGAACGACTGCACGACCTTGGCGGTGTGCGGGTTGAGGTCCTCGGCGAGATGGCTGAGGACCAGCCAGCTGCCCGACGGCACCGCCGCCAGCAGCCGCGAGACGACGTCGTACGCACTCTCGTCCTCGATGAAGTGAAGCACCGCGACCAGCATGACGGCGACGGGCCGGCCGAAGTCGAGGGTGCGGGCCGCCTCGTGGAGGATCCGGGCCGGGTCGCGCAGGTCCGCGTCGAGGTAGTCGGTCTTGCCCTCGGGGCCGCTGGTCAGCAGGGCGCGGGCGTGCGCGAGCACGATCGGGTCGTTGTCGGTGTAGACGACCCGTGACGTCGGCGCGATCCGCTGGGCGAGGTCGTGCACGTTCTCCTGGGTCGGCAGTCCGGTGCCGATGTCCAGGAACTGCTGCACGCCCTCCTCCGCGACCAGCGTGGTCACCGCACGCCGCAGGAAGTCGCGGTTGTGCCGGGCGGTGAGGAAGGCACGGGGCCGGTGCGCCAGAGCGGCGGCCGCGGCCTCCCGGTCGACGGGGTAGTTGTCCTTGCCGCCGAGGAGGACGTCGTACACGCGCGCGGGGTGCGCCTTCGTGGTGTCGATCTTACTTCTCAGCTCGGCCGGGTCGGGGCCGAGGGCGTCTGCAGGCATGTACGTCTCCCCGAGTGTCGGTCACGTGGCGGACATCACGTGAGCGGCCAACAGTCCAACGTCCAGGGAGACTTGAGATCTCCGGAAAACGCACACGGCCCCGCCGGTCCTTCCGGCACATGTGGCGAAGGACCGTCCGTCCGCGGTCGGCACATGTGCCCACAGGAGACGTCCGCCGCCTTGTTCTACGCTGAATGCATGATCACGCTCACTCAGCTGGCCGAGAACCCGCACCCTCACCTGGCCCGGCTCAGGGACACCGCCCCGGTGACGTGGCTGCCGGCTCTCGGCGGGTGGGTGATC
The DNA here is from genome assembly GCF_042871185.1 of Streptomyces sp. NPDC006012. NCBI lineage: Bacteria > Bacillati > Actinomycetota > Actinomycetes > Kitasatosporales > Streptomycetaceae > Streptomyces > Streptomyces sp. NPDC006012. The sequence continues at coordinate 164,042 of NZ_JBIAIE010000017.1, read as the reverse complement.
ACCTCCCGGGCCCTGGCGCTCGCCGTGATGCGGGACGCCGAGACGTTCACCGTGGACGACCCCCGGTTCACGACCGCGCAGGTCACCGGCGCCAGCATGCTCTCCGTCGACGGGCCCGAACACACCCGGCACCGCGAACCCTTCACCGACCGCTTCCGTCCCGGCGCGGTCCGCGACTCCTTCGCCGACAGCGCACAGCACGAGACGGACCGGCTGCTTGACGGCCTCGAAGGCCGCGGATCGGCCGAGCTGCGGCGCGAATTCGCCGGCCCCCTGGCCGCCACGGTGATGGCACAGGCGCTCGGCCTGGAGGGCGTCCCCGTTCCCCAGGTGCTGCGCTGGTACGAGGCCATCGTCCGCTCCGTGCACGAACTGACCGAGGGCCGCCCGGCCGGCGACGACGGACCCGCCGCCTATGCGGCACTGCGCGGCGCCGTCGCCGGCACGGTGGACGCGGGATCGCCCCACTCCCTGCTGGTCACCGCCGCCCGGAAACTGGAGCTGCCGGACCTGTCCGCCAACGCGGCCATCCTCCTCTTCGGCGGGATCGAGACGACCGAGGGGATGATCACCAACCTCCTGTTCCACCTGCTGCACTCGCCACAGCAGCTTTCGGAGCTGCGCGCGGAGCCGGACCTGCTGGACAACGCGATCGAGGAGTCCCTGCGGCTCGAACCCGCCGCCGCCGTGGTCGACCGGTACGCCACCCGGGACGTGCGGCTGGCGGACGCGGACATCCGCGCCGGCGACCTGGTCACGGTCTCCCTCGCGGCCGCGGGCCGCGACCCGGCCGCCTTCCCCGAACCCGACCGCTTCGACCTGCGCCGCCCCAACTCCCGGCAGCAACTCGCCTTCGCCCACGGCCCGCACTACTGCCTGGGCGCCCACCTCGCCCGGCTGGAGACCCGCATCGCACTCCGCTCCTGCCTCGACCGCCTCGACGGCCTGCGCGCCGACCCGGACCGCCCGGCGGCCGTCCGCGGCCTGGTCTTCCGCAAACCAGCCGCCCTGTGGGTGCGGTGGGACCTGTGACGGGGACCGTGTCCCCCACCGGACGCGGCGAGGGGTGAGGAGCGGTCCCTGACGTGCCGTTTCGGCGCATCCGGCGGAGGCGCCCCGGGTGCCGGCGCCCGCGCGGCCCTTCTCCGGCCCGCGCCCGGCCGACGCCCCGCCCGGGGCCTCGTCCCGAGGCCGGCGTCGTATGTCGGCGTCACCGGTTCTCCAGCGGCAGCCGGACGACCATCCGCGCGCCGGGCCGGTTGTCCTCGACGCGGACGCTGCCGTGGTGCGCCGTGACGATGTCGCGGACGATGGCGAGGCCCAGACCGGCGCCCCCGGTGTCCCGGGCACGGGCGCGGTCGAGGCGGGTGAAACGCCCGAAGACGCGCTCACGGTCGGCCTCCGGTATGCCGGGACCGTCGTCGGCGACGACCAGGTTCGCGCTGTCGTCGCGGGCGTTGAGGGTGACGTCGACACGTGTGGTCGCGTAGTGCAAGGCGTTGTCCAGGAGATTGCGTACGACCCGGGTGAGTGCGTCCCCGTCGCCCGTCACCCGTGCCGCGCCCACGGCGTGCCGGTCGATCACCAGCGGGCTGCGCCCGCGGGCGTCGCGCACCTCGGCGTAGACGATCTCGTCCAGGTCCACGGGGCGGGTCCGCAGCCGCGGCCGGGCGTCGAGCCGCGCGAGCTGGAGCAGGTCGTCGACGAGTCTGATGAGCCGCTCGCTCTCCCTGACCAGGCCCGCGAGGTGCTGCCCGTCGACCGAACCGGGATGGTGGGCGGCCACCTCCAGACCGGTGTGCAGGGTGCTGAGCGGGTTGCGCAGTTCGTGGGCGGCGTCCGCGACGAACCGCCGCTGCCGCCGGGTCGCGGTGTCCAGCCGCGCGAGCAGGTCGTTGAAGGTGGCGGCCAGCCGGCCGAGCGCGTCCGCGGCGGGCGGCACGTCGACGCGACGGCTCAGGTCGGACGCGGTGATCTCGGCCGTCTGGGCGCGCAGGGCGTCCACGGGACGCAGCGCGCGCCCGGTGAGCATCCAGACGACGCCGGTGAGCAGGGCGACGACCCCCGGCACACCGGTGGCAAGACCGGCGGCGAGCCGGGCGATGCCGCGGTCGACGTTCTCGGTGGGGACGGCCACATACACGATCACGGGATTGTGGTGGGTGCCCGCGGGGACACCGACGGCACGCCAGGTCCCGCCGCCCGTGACCGGCAGGTCATGGATGGTGCGGGCGTGCGGGACACCCGACCGGCTCGGCGGAAAGGTGAACACCCGCGGCCGGCCCCGCAGGTTGGCGGAACTGGCGCGCACGGCGCCCGTGCGGTCGACGATCTGGACGGCGACCTCCCGGTGACCGGTGAACGGCACGTCCGGAAGGATCCGGTTGCTGTTCTCGTCCGCGGCGACGACCTGGGCGCGTTGCAGCGCGGTCTGGTCGAGACCGCTGATCAGGCTGGCGTGCAGCCACACGACGAGCAGCAGAGCCGCTCCGGTCAGCCCGGCCGCCATGACGGCCGCCGCCGCGGCGGTCAGCCGCAGGCGCAGCGACCGGCGGCCCCACCAGGACCGGACGCCGGCGGCCACCGGTCACCTCGCGCCGCCGCGCAGCCGGTAACCCGCACCGCGGACCGTCTCGATCGTCCGCCGGTCGAACGGGGCATCGATCTTGCGCCGCAGATAGCCGACGTACACCTCGACGACGTTGGTGTCGCCGTCGAAGTGCTCGTCCCAGACGTGGCAGAGCAGATCCGTCTTGCTGATCACTTCGTCGGGATGCCGGAGCAGGTATTCCAGGAGCGTGAACTCCCGGGCCGTCAGGCCGATGTCCCGGTGGCCGCGACGGCAGCGGCGGCGCGCGGGGTCGAGGGTGAGGTCGCCGGCGGTGAGCACGGCGGGCCGGGCAGGCGCACCGCGGCGCAGCAGCGCCCGGAGCCGGGCGACGAGCACGACATAGGAGAACGGCTTGCTCAGGTAGTCGTCGGCACCGAGATCGAGGGCGTCCGCCTCGTCGTACTCGCCGTCCTTCGCCGTGAGCATCAGCACCGGCGTCCACACCCGGGCCGCCCGCAGCCGCTTCAGGATCTCGTAACCCGACAGGGAGGGGAGCATGAGATCCAGCACGATGACGTCGTACGGGTCATGGAGTGCCCGCCACAGTCCCTCCGCGCCGTCGTACGCGACATCGGCTACGAAGCCGTCCGCGGCGAGTCCGTCGGCGATGGCCCCGGCGAGCGCGCGCTCGTCCTCGATGATCAGCAGTCGCATGGCAGTCTCTCCGTCTCCACGGTAGCTCCGAACCGTGACGACGGTTACCTGAGAGGACGCTGAGGAGACGGCCCGTTCTCAGGTCCCTCTCAGCACCCGGGCCGCAGGCTGGAGTTGTCAGACAGACACGGATCAGGCGAGGAGCGGAACGATGAGGGACCTCAGGGACGACGAATGCCGGACCGGGGACCTGAAGCAGGTCACCCGGGGGCGGGTGCGGTACGTGGTCGACCATGACCGGGTCCGGCGGAACGGTGCGGGGCCCGAGCGGCGGCCGGACCGGGAACTCGACGAGCGGGAGCGCCTGGTGCGCATGGCGCGCGTCGCCGAACGGCCCTTCGGCTGACGGCATCCGCGGGCGGCCCGTGACCCCTGCGCCACGGGCCGCCCGCAGACGTCGTTCAGCACTGGCGCGGGGCGACCGTCGCGGCGCGGCTGACGTCCACGGCGACGTCCTCGACCCTCCAGCCCGGCAGTCCCGCGGTCGGCGTGGGGCCGGTGCCGACGTAGTCGAGGGTCAGGCCCCGCGCCGGAACCGTGCCGAGACCCTTCAGATATGCCTCCTAGCGCATCCAGACCCGGGCGAAGGCCGGGGCCCGTTCGTCCGCGGGCAGGGCCGCCAGCTCGGCCCCCTCCCACGGGGTGCAACTCGGGGACGAGCCCCGCCACGACGCGGGGCGACGGGAGGCACTCCACGTCCTGCGTCCAGGGAGGCCGGCGCGGCCCGCGGGTCGGCATGGACGAGCCGCAGGACCGGCGGCGGGCTCACGGCGGCCTCATGTCCGCATCGCCTCTTCCACCAGGTCCATGGCCAGGTCGAGGGTGTGCTGCACGGGCAGGCCCTGGGTGGCGTACCAGCCGTCCGTGGCTTCCGGATGGGGGCCGGTGACCGCCACCCGGCCGGCCCCGAACGGGGCGACGAGGGCGGCGGGGCTGCCGTCGGCGTAGGTGGCGAGGACCAAGGCGTCGGCGTGCTCGTCGAGGACGAAGACCGGGCCGTCCTGGAAGTACAGGGTGCGGGGGCGTCCCCGCCAGGCCACCTCGATCAGCGTGTCGCCGTCGTCCCGGACGGTGGCACCCGCGGTGGAGATGTACTGGTCGGTGTCGCCGGGCAGCAGTCCGAAACCCGGGGTGGCACCTGCCAGGTAGCCACCGAGGCAGAAGCCCAGGTAGCGCCCGCCGGCCTGGACGAAGTCACGGATCGCCCGCCGCCGTCGGCGAAGCCTGAGGTAGGCGGGGAGGAGCGTGCCGCCGCCGGGCTGGGCGTACACCGACGCGTGCGAGAGGGACTCGGCGGACAGCGGGAACTCCTCGCGCGGACCGGTGAAGCGCACGTCGAACTGCCACGGGCCGCGGGAGAGCAGCCCGGCGACCGCCTCGGGGCAGCCGGGCAGCGAGGCCCGCCCGCGGTAGACGAGGGCCAGGGGACGGCGCCCGGCAGCGGTCTCGGCGTGTGCCACGACTACCCCTTCGCCGGGCCGGCGCCGACCCGGGCGGCGGCCGGTGCGCCCAGCCCCTCGGCGGGGAGCCCGTGCCAGCTCGTCCCAGGAGTCAGCCGCTCACCCTTCATCACCAGGGACAGCGCCCCGAGCAGGACGTCCGCGCCCACGTGCGTGTCGTACAGCACGATCGTCCGCGGACCGATGCTCGCGCCGGGTCCGACGACCACCTTCGACATCTTCATCACCCGGTCCTCGAAGAGGTGGGTCTGCAACGACACCTGCATGCCGATGGCAGCGTCGTCGCCCACCTCGACGAGGTCGAACTCGGTGAGGTGCGTGGTCCCGATCCAGGTACGCCGTCCGATGCGGGCACCGAACCGGCGCAGCACCGGCGGCAGGAACGGCGTACCCACCAGAGCGCCCACACCCGCCGGTACCGCGGCGGCCTCGAAGAGGCCGGTGGCGAACTCCGTACGGCGCACGAACAGGCTCCACAGGGGCTCGACCCGCGGACGGTACCGGCCCGCCACCACCCACTTGGCCAGCACGCACCACCCGATGACCGCCAGTACCGAGCCCGCGGTCAGGAGCGGCGACAGCAGCACGAGCAGCACAGGACCGGTCCGGGCGGCGATGGCTGTCAGGACCAGCAGGTACGCGGCAGCGGCGGTGGCCACCACCGAGGCGGGCATCGTGGCCCGGAAGAACTCGATGGCGAGCCGGCCCAGCACCGTCTTCCGGGCCGGCCGGAAGGTCTGCTCCTCGGGGAAGTCGCCGCTGTCCTGACGCACCGGGAGCCGCAGCGCAGGCGAACCCAGCCAGGTGCTGTCGGCGGGCACGAGGTCCGGGGGCGGCAGCGTGCCGACACCGACGAGGGAGCCCGGCCCCAGCCGGGTTCCGGCCGGCAGCAGCGCCGCGTTGCCCACGAAGGCCCGGTCGCCCACCTCGGTGGGGGCGAACGCCATGCGGTCGCCCGCGAAGGTGGCGATGCCCACGCCCGCCATGTCGGCGACGAAGCTGCCCTCACCGAGGGTCAGCAGGTCGGGATCGATGTGCGCCGCGGTCGAGACCTCGGTGCGCCGGCCGACCCGGGCACCGAGCAGCCGCAGCCAGGGAACCGTGTAGAGCGTGGCGTAGAGGGAGTTGGTGAAGAACAGGCTCTGTTCGAGCAGCTTGTCGGAGATCCACTTGCGCACACCCAGAGCCGAGCGCGCCGGATGGACACCCACGGGGGTCCTGGGCAGCACCGCTCGCTTGCCGACCGCGACGACCAGGCACACGGTGGCCACGAAGACGGGGCCGGACAACGCGGCGGCGACCAGTTGCGCCGCTCCGCCGCCGTGCGTGGCGGCCCACCAGATCAGGGCGGCACTGGGCACGACCATGCAGGCGACCGCCGCTTCCAGCGCGGCCAGGCCGAGCATCACGGCGGCCAGCTGCCGAGGCCGCCAGCGGTCCGTCCCGCTCCGGGCGCGCAGCATCGTCTCCATGACCGGGGCCAGCCGCTCCACCGGCCGGGCCGGGGAGCCCGCCCGGCGTGCCCCGGCGGGGACCGGCTCCTCCGGTCCCACCACGGACTGTTCGCCGAGCGCGGACCCGGGGCCGAGGCAGGCACCGGGTTCGAGCACCGCGTTGGCACCGACGCAGGCCCGCTCGCCCACGGTGATCGGGGCGACCGTCACCCATCCGTCGGCCACCTGCCAGGGGCGCAGCGTGCTGCCGTAGCCGATGGCGGCGTCCCGGCCGATGCTCAGCAGCCTGGGCAGGCCCACCATGCCGGTGGCGATGGTGGCGCCGGGGCCGACGCGGGCGCCGAGGAGCCGCAGATAGGGGCCCATCAGGGGGGATCCGCTGAGCACCCGCATCGGGCTGAGGCCGAGCAGCAGGACGTCCAGCGTCCACAGCCGCAGATAGGTCGCCCCCCACAGCGGATACCGGCCGGGCCGGATGCCCGCCGTCAGCGGCCGTGCGAGCAGGACCGGGACGAGCCAGCGCACTGCGGCGAAACCCCCCGCCACGGCGATGACCAGCCCGACGATCCGCGCACCCGACGCCGGACCGTGCCACAGCGCGTAGCAGTAGGCCACCGGTCCGGTGAGCAGCATGAGCAGCGCGTAGAGCGCCGCGGCCTGGGCCAGCCCGGCGCGCGCGATCCGCGCGCTCCCGTGCCGCAGCGGCTCGGGGCGGGGCCGCTGCGGTGCGCCGGCGGTGTCCCGCGCGCACCGCAGCCGGGCCGCGAAGGTGCGCACGGTCGGGTTCTCGTACAGGTCGCGCAGGGTGGAACCGGCTCCGGCGCCCCGGTCCCGCAGCAGTGACACGGCGCGCGCGGCGAGCAGCGAGTGGCCGCCCAGGTCGGTGAAGAAATCGGCCTCCGCGGAAAGCTCCCCGGGGGCCAGACCGAGCGCCTGGGCCCAGGCGTCGCGCACCCTGGTCTCCCACTCACCGCTGACCGGCACCACCTGCCCGGTGCCGATGAGCCGGCGGCCGGCCGGCTCGGGCAGCCGCGCACGGTCTACTTTGCCGCTCGGCATGACGGGCAGCCGCTCCAGGAAGTCCAGCGTCGAGGGCACCATGTAGGCGGGCAGCGACCGGCGCAGACGCGCGTGCAGCCGGGCGACGAGGCCGTCGCCCGGGGCCGTGCCGCCCTCGGCGGGCACCACGAAGGCGGCGAGGACGCGGTCGCCGTCCTGTCCGCCGCGCGCAGCGACGAGCGCGGTCGCCGCCTGGACGACCGCGGGGTCGTCGAGCAGTACGTTGTCGATCTCGTCCAGCGAGACCCGGTAGCCGCGGATCTTCACTTCGGCGTCGGCCCGGCCGAGGTACTCGATCTCCCCGTCGGCGGTCATCCGGCCGAGGTCGCCGGTGCGGTACAGCCGGCCCGAGCCGGGCGCCGGCGGGTGTTCGACGAAGCGGTCGGCCGTCAGATCGGGCCGGCCGGCGTAGCCACGCGCGAGGCCGGGACCGCCCAGACAGATCTCACCGACGGAGCCGTCCGGCACGGGCCGCAGCCGCTCGTCCAGGAGGACGGCCGAGTACGTCGGCAGCGGGCGGCCGATGGTGACCGGGCGCCCCGGCAGGAGTTCCTGCCAGGTGGCGGTGACGGTGGTCTCGGTCGGTCCGTAGGTGTTGAGGATGCGCCGTCCCGGCCTGCTCCACCGTTCGACCAGCGAGGCGGGGCACGCCTCACCGCCCACGACGAGGCTGCGGATCCGGGGCAGGTCGCGCGGGATCGTCGCCAGCAGCGTCGGGACGCAGTACAAGGCGGTGACGTCGCGCTCCTCAAGGAAATCGGCGAGATCGGCGCCGAGCCTGGCCGGCCCGCCCGGTCCGGCGACCAGGGTCGCGCCGGCCGCCCAGGTGGGCCAGATCTCCTCGATGGAGAAGTCGAACGAGATGGTCATGCCCTGGTACACCCGGTCCTGCGGCCGGACGTCGTAGACCGGTGACACGACTCGCAGGAAGTTGCAGATGCTCGACTGGGCGATCTCCACGCCCTTGGGCCTGCCGCTGGACCCCGAGGTGTACATCACGTACGCCAGCGGATCCTCCGCACCGCCGAGACCTCCGGGCGGCCGTACGCCGGGAAACCGGGCGAAATCCTCGGCGCACGTGTCGACGCGGATCGCCGGACACCGCCCGCGCGGCCCGGCCCAGGCGGCACCCTGCACGAGGGCGGACGTGGTCAGCACCACGGTGGCGCCCGAGTCGCCCAGGATGAACGCCACCCGGTCGGGCGGTGCCGCCGGATCGATCGGCACGAACGCCGCGCCCGCCTTGCAGACACCCAGCAGGCACACGTACAGCTCGACGGACCGGGGCAGCAGCAGTGCCACCCGGCTGAGCGGGCCGATGCCCGCGCCGCGGAGGTGATGGGCGACCTGGTTGGCACGGGTGTCCAGTTCGGCGTAGGTCAGCCGGTGCGATCCGCATTCGAGGGCCGGCGCCGAGGGAGTACGGTCGCAGGCGTCCTCGAAGAACCGGCTCAGCCGGCCGACGGTGCCCGGAGCACCGGTGACGGTGCGGCTCGGATCCGTTACGACGGGCAGGGCAGCGGTGTGGGTGGCCATGGGCTCCGCCTCTTCGCTAGGAAAGGGCCCGTACAGGTGACTCCTCCAGCCTGGAGGCCGTCCGCTGAGAAGAAGCTGAGAGCCGGCCCGGTCTCGGGGGACCGGCGCCGGGGCGACGCCGCCACCGCCTGTTGCGGGCGGCCCACGGGGCCCGGCCACCCGCAACGGCCGCGCGGAACCCGCGGACGCGACAGGGGCTGCGCAGACAGGTCAGGCTCAGGTCGCCCGTGGTGCCGAAGCTGCGGGGGACCAGGTACGCGGGACCGGCCGCGATCACACCCGACGCAGCCCGCTGCCGTCGTTCGTGTCGTCCCAGGCCCAGGGGACGTGCGCCGCATGGTCCCATCGTGGGGAAGCCGTGGACGGCACCCCCTCAGGGCCGGGACCGGCACACCCCGTCCGAAGCCGTGGCCGGTGAAGGCTCAGCGGACGCGATTGTTCCCCCGGTCCCGGGGCAGCATTCAAGTTCCCCTCGTCTCAAGGCAGTTGAGCCCAAGGGGCGCGGTACGCGGCCGCGGGCAGGCGTCCCGGGCGCGCGGCAGCACGGGTTCACGGCCGGAGCGTTCCCGACGTCCCTGCCACGAGCACGTCCGAACAGCCTTCGACGGACACCAGATCGGCCTCGGCGAAGGCGTCCGCGCCGGTGCCCGTCAGGCGGTTGCCGGTGACGGTCAGTCCGTCGACGGCGCGGGCGCGGACGACCGGGGCGTCCGCGCCGTCGAAGACGTTGCCGCTGATCGTCACGTTGCGGTGCACGGGGTGGGCGGGGTCGAGAACGGTGTTGGTCGGGGCGATGAGGATTGCCGGGGTGGCCGGGCGCAGGAAGGTGTTGTCCCGGATCGTGAGGTCGGCGACCGGGCCTGACTCGTACCACTCCGTGGCGTCGCCGGAGACGTACACGCTGGCCATGGTCATGCCGTCGAAGACATTGCCTTCGATGACGACCGGCCGCCGGGTGGTCACCAGCACGCCGCGGGTGGGCACGTTGACGAAACGGTTGCCCACGATGCTGACCGACGCCGTGGCGGTGATGTTCTCCGCTGCCCACAGCTCCGGTGTGACGGCGGCGGACAGCGGGCGGTCCAGCGTCACGGTCATGGTGCGCGCGTCGTCGGCGTCGTCCCGGTCGTGGGGTCCGTCGACCGCGGTGACACGAGCGGTGAAACCGGCCGCGGTGTCCAGGGCGGCGCGTGCGGTGAACTCGATCGTGTCACCGGGCCGGAACGCCGCGAAGCCGGCGGTCTCCGGGTGCCGGTAGGCCAGCGTCACCGTGTCGTCCGTCACCCGGCCGGACACGACGAGATACGTGCCGTGGATGTTGATCGGGTCGTCGTGCGGCCCGTCGAAGACGCAGTCGGCGATCTGCACGTGGCCCGCCATCGAGGAGAGGTTGATGAAGTCGGCGAACCCGGCCGACGTGCGGCCTGAGGCGGGGTCGGCGCGGAAGCGGACGTCACGTACCGTCAGATCCCGGCCCAACTGTCCGACGACGCCGAATCCGTGCAGGTAGTGCGCCGAGACGTCACGGATCTCCACGCGTTCGCTGCCGCCCACGAACGCGCCCGGATGGTCGCGCACGGTCGTGCGCATCTGGTAGACGAGCCCGGTGTCCCGCGGAGCCTCGGCGAAGCGGTACTCCAGGCGCAGGCGGTTGCCCGGGAGTTCACGGACGGCGGCCACATCGTCGAACAGCGGGTTGCGGTCCCGCCAGGTGCGCCGGGCGACCGGATCGTGCACCTGCGTGTACGCCATTGCGTCCGTGCCGGTCCAGTACGGCTCGCCGTCGACGGGGCTGGGCTCACCGAGCCAGGTGACCGACGTACCGCCGATCCGGAAGCGAGTGTCGGCGGGCAGCGTCAACTCCCGCCAGGCCGTACCGCCGTCCGTGCCGGCCGCTGCCACCGTCGCGTCGACGACCCGGGGTGAGACGTAGTCGAAGGAGAAACCCTCGAAACGTATGTCGGCCGAGTCGATCGCCGCGAACGCGGTCTGCGCGCCGTGCAGTACCAGGGCGGCGCCCTGACCGTCGACCACCAGGTCGCGGGCGTTCTCCACCAGGAGGGCGATGGTCTTGGTCAGGTACCGCCGGTCGGCGCCGACGGTGTTGGAGACGTGGAGATCGCGGCGTTCGGCCTGCTCGGGATAGAGGTGGTACCGGCCGGGTGCGAAGCGCACGGTGACCGGCCCCTGCACGGCACAGGCCGCACGCAGCGCCGCGGCGACCGCCGCGGCGCTGTCGCGGGTGCCGCTCGGGTCCGCGCCGAACGCGGTGACATCGACCATGGTGCGAAGCGCCACGCGTACTCCTCGTCTGGGGGCGGGCCCACGTCATCCGGGGATGGCCAACGGCGTTGACGTTGCCCTAATGTCTGAACAAAATCTGGCGCGTCAGTGTAGCCAGCCCGAGACCCCAGGAGGCATCGTGCCGGCTCGTGACCCCGCGCCTGCGCAGAGCCCGCACCGGCTCTCCTTCAGCCGGCCGGCCGGCCACTGGCTGGAGGCCCTGCCGCTCGGCAACGGCCGGATCGGCGCGATGCCGGACGGCGGTGTGGAGCGGGAACGGATGCGGCTCAATGATGCCACCGCCTGGTCGGGGTCTCCCGCGAGCGAGTTCGCCCACGGCCGGGTGGCGGCCGCAACGGCACGGGAAGCGGTCGCCGAGGCCCGCCGGGCGCTCGCCGGGGGCGACCACGCAGGCGCCGACCGGGCCGTGCGCCGCCTCCAGGAACGCTGGACCCAGGCATACCTGCCGTTCGGCGAGTTGACGGTCGGCATCGTCAACCCACCGGGCGAGATCACCGGGTACACCCGCTGTCTCGACCTGGAGACCGCCGAGCACGTCGTGCGCTACGAGGCGGGAGGTGCGGCGGTGGTACGGCGCACGGTGGTCTCGTACCCCGACCGGGCGCTGCTGATGACCGTGGACGTCGAAGGCGACGCCGGTGCCGGCCTCACCGTCGGCCTCGACTCGGCACTACGGGTCCTCGGCTGCGGCCGGGGTGAGCGGCTGGCCTGGCTCACGACCCGGCTGCCCTTCGACGCAGCTCCTCCGCACGAACCCGACGTCTCCTCGCCCGTCTACGACGACGACCAGGTCAGCCTGCGGGGAGCGATCGCGTTGCACTGGTCGCACGACGGGGAGGACATCCCCGTGGACGAGGCGGTGCGGTCCGGCGACCGGGCCGCCCCCCTGCTGGCCGCGCGGGGTGTCCGGCACGCCGAGATCGTGCTGACCACCGGCACGACCTTCACCGCCATCGGTGCCGCACCGCGCGGTGACGAGCACGACGCCCTCGCGGCGGCCCGCCGGGACCTCGACGCGGCCGTACGCCGGGGCGCCGCCGCGCTGCGCGAGCGGCAGCGCACGGACCACGCGCGCCTGTACCGGCGGGTGGAACTGGAGTGGGCCGCAGCGGACGAGCGGCTGCGGCAGATCGCGTTCCTCTTTCACTACGGCCGCTACCTGCTGATCAGCGCATCGCGGGCGGGCGGCCCGCCGGCCACGCTCCAGGGGCTGTGGAACGACTCGATGCGGCCCCCGTGGAGTGCGAACTACACGGTCAACATCAACACCCAGATGAACTACTGGCCCGCGGACGTCACCGACCTGCCCGAGTGCCTGCCACCGCTGTTCGACCTGGTCGAGGCGGTGAGCGTGCGGGGCGCCGAGACCGCGCGGAGGCTGTACGGCGCACGGGGCTGGTGCGCGCACCACAACACCGACATATGGGCCTACACCTCACCCGTCGGCCGGGGGAGGGCCGACCCGGCGTGGGCGTTCTGGCCGATGGCGGGCGGCTGGCTGTGCCGGCACCTGGCCGACCACGTGGCCTTCGGCGCCCCTGAGCCGTTCGCCCGGGACCGTGCCTGGCCGGTCGTGCGGGGCGCGGCGCAGTTCGTCCTCGACTGGCTGGTGGAACTGCCTGACGGCACCCTCGGTTTCGCTCCCTCGTCGTCACCGGAGAACCGCTTCGCGACCGCGGCGGGCCCGATGGCCGTCGACGTCAGCTCCGCGATCGACGTCGCCGTCGCCCGCGAGGTGTTCGCCTCGGCCATCGCCCTGGCGGAGCGCGCGGGGCAGCCGGCCGACTCCGTGGCCGAGGCGGCTCGGGCCGCCCTGGAACGGCTGCCGGGCCCCGAGACCGACGAGGACGGGACGGTACGGGAGTGGCGCGGCCCGCATGTGATGGCGGAGCCGGCCCACCGGCATCTGTCCCCGCTCTACGAGGCGTTTCCCGGGACAGGCGTACGACCGGAACACGCGGCCGCCGTCGCCCGGACACTCGACGTGCGCGGTGACGACTCCACGGGCTGGTCGCTCGCGTGGAAGCTGGCGCTGCGCGCACGGCTGCGCCATGCGGAGCGGCTGCCCGCGCTGATCGACCTGGCGCTGCGTGAGGTGGACCCGGCAGCAGTGGGCGAGCACGGCGGCCTCTATCCCAACCGCTTCTCGGCCCATCCGCCGTTCCAGATCGACGGCAACTTCGGTTTCACGGCGGCGGTCGCGGAGTGCGTGGTGCAGAGCCATGCCGGCACGGTCGACCTGTTGCCGGCGCTGCCGTCCGACTGGCCCGCCGGGCGGTTGCGCGGAGTGGTGGCGCGGCCGGGTGTCGTAGTGGACGTGGCCTGGGACGAGGAACGGCGGCTGGTCGAGGCGCGTCTGCGCAGGCGGGCCGACCAGGTGACCGCCGTGCGGGTGTCGCTGGGGGCGGCGTCGGTGGCGGTGGACCTGGCCCTGGGGCCGTGGACCGTACGTCCCGGGAAGGATGGGCGGCTGCTGGCGGTGCCGGACTGAAACAGGGGCCCCGCCCGCCCTTCGGGCGGCGCCGCGGTGCCGGGAGTGATCCCGTACACTCGCAACGCGTCGGGCGGCGCCGTTCAGCAGAGGGAGTTATGGCCAAGGTCGGGATCAGCGACATCGCGGCGCGAGCCGGCGTCAGCGAGGCCACGGTCAGCCGCGTCATCAACCGCCGCGGGGTCGTCGCCATGGCGACGCGACGTCAGGTGGAGGAGGCGATCCGCGAGCTGGGCTACGAGCGCGGCGGACAGAGCCAGCTGGTCGTGGTGCTGACCCCGGGTCTGGCCCAGCCGTTCTTCGGCCGGCTGTGCGAGCTGATGGAGTCCGCGCTCGCGTCGCAGGGTTTCCGGGCGATAGTGGGGTCCACCACGGTGGGCGGTCTCCAGGAGATCGACTTCATCTCCTCGACGATGGACCTGGGCATCGCCGGCGCGGTTTTCGCCTCCGCCAGCAACACCCTGGTGGGTGCCGACCCGACGGTCTACCAACTGCTCGCGGAGCGCAAGATCCCCTTCGTGCTGGTGAACGGCGCCATCGAGGGCCAGCCCGCGCCCAGTTTCTCCACCAACGACGTCGTCGCGGCGGAGCTGGCGGTCGATCACCTGTGGGGACTGGGCCACCGGGACATCGGTTTGATCGTCGGTCCGGCGGGCAATCGGCCGAGCGAACGCAGGCTGGCCGGGTTCGTCGAGGCGATGAGCGCTCGCGGTGTGGCCGATCCGCAGCGGCTGGTCGTCCGCCAGGTCTACAGCGTCGAGGGCGGTATGTCCGCCGCAGGGACGCTGCTCGGCCAAGGGGCGACGGCGATCGTCGCGGCCAGCGACTACATGGCGCTCGGCGCGATCCGCGCGGCGCGGCGCCGGGGGATGTCGATCCCGGAGGATCTGTCGGTGATCGGCTACGACGACTCGCAGATCATGGACTTCGTGGATCCGCCGCTGACCACCGTGCGCCAGCCCGTCGAGCGGATCGTGCAGTCGGTGTCGACGGCCATGGTGCACCTGGTCAACCGTAAGCAGGCGCCCTCGGGCGAGTTGCTGTTCGACCCCGAGCTGATCGTGCGCGCCTCCACGGCGCCGCCTCGTTCCTGAGGCGTTCTCCCACCTCACTGCCGCTTCCGCCCCGGCCGGAGCACGCTCCTCAGAGCTGTTCGCGGGGCGGCCCCGGCAGCTCACGCCGTCGTCTTCGGCGCTCTCCAGCAGCACTTCGTCGGCGCGGACACGATGCCGCGTTTGACGGATGATTGACGGATCCGTCATAAATCCGTCATTGAGCTTCCAGGGATACGTCCCGTGCCAGGCCGGATCGGGCAAGAGGGCTCCTCTTCGCTCCTTTATGGCGCACTTTCGGACACGTCCAGAGCTGCCAGGACGTCCCAAGGGTCGCCTCTACCTGCTACGACTGGTGTCGCGGAACCTTGAACAGGATTGCAACGCTGATGTATTGACCTGAAATTGACGTACGTGTAACACTGCCTTTCATGGTGCAGGGATCAACATTTCCGCAGGCCCCATGCGGTTTCGGTAGCCCGGGATCGCAAGGTGTGGCCCTTCAGGTGAAGTCCAGCTTGACGGATCTTGTCGAGTCTTTCAGTTGGGCGTCATGGCGGGCGCGTGAGTGGGTCCAGACGGGGCGGCGTGCGGACTTCCTGCCGAGCTACTGGGCGGGGCTCACCGACCGGCCGATGTTCTACTCGCGTGACCTGGCCCACCAGATGCTCGGCGCGCATCTCCTCGGTCTCGACGCGGAGAACCTGGCGATGCTCCGTCACTTCGCCGCCTCCGCCACCGAGCGGCGCGGCTGGTACCCGCTGTGGGCGTTCACCTTCGACGGCGTGCCCGCGGCCATCGACTACCACGACGACGACGACTTCGTCCGCGAGATCCCGGCGCCGTTCGAACTGGTGGAGAAAGCCGTCGAGCAGTACCGCTGGACCGGCGACGAGCGGTTCCTTCGGACGCCGGAGATCGCCGCGTTCATCCGCACCACCCTGACCTCGTTCGCGCAGGCCCACGATCCGCTGGGTACCGGCGTCGCCGGTGAACGCGGCAGCGGTGACATCTTCCAGGGCACCGCCACGTACAACGAGGTGGAACACCCGCCGCACCTGCTGGTGGCGGCCGACGGCATCGCCAGCCAGTGGGCGGCCCACGCCGCGCTCGCCGAGGTCGCCGCCGATGCGGCGCTGGACCCCGAGTTCACGGACTGGAACGCGGAACGGAAGGCTGCGCTGGAGGCCGAGTTCGCCGACGGCTGGTGGCTGGCGGAACACGAGCACTACACGGCGGGCTTCACCCACGACGGGCCGGTCAGCGGCTTCGGACTGGAGAGCACGTGGTTCCCGGCGGTCAAGGGCGTCATGCGGCCCGATGACCGGGCCACCGCTCACCTGGACCACCTCAGCGCCTGCCTGGAGCAGAGCCCGCCGCACAACATCGAAGCCTTCACCTACCTGCCCGAGGCGTATCTCCGCTACGGGCGTGACGAGGAAGCCCTCCGGTGGATCCGGTTCCTGGCGGAATCCCGCGCGGACTACCCGGAAGTGCCGTTCACCCATGTCGCCCACATCGTCACCGGACTGACCGGCCTGAGCATGGGATCCCGCCGAGGTGAGGTGCACACCCGGGCGCACATCCCGCCGAACGACTGGCTGGAGGCCGACGGAATCGCCGCCGGCCGCTCGACCATCGGTGTCCGCCACGAGGGGCACGAGGCGAGCGAACTGTGGGTGACCGGCGGCAACGGCGTCACCTGGACCAGTACCTGGCCGGACGGCCGCACCACCCGAGTCGACGTCCCGGCCGGCGGCCGGGCGCGCGTCAGTGCCGACGGCGGTACCGCCGTATCCCCCCGACAGCGATGAACCCAACGACAAGGACGTCTCCGTGTTCAGAAAAGCAGTGACAGCCGCCATGGTCGCCGGCTGCCTGGCCTCCCTCGCCGCGTGCAGCAACGACACCGGGGCCACCCCCGGAAACAGCGGTGGCAAGTCCACGAACATCTCGTTCGCCTACTGGGGCACCAACGAGGAGAACGCGACGATCAAAAGCATGGTCGCCGCCTTCGAGAAGGCCCACCCCGACATCCACGTCGAACCCAACTGGATCCAGAGTGACTACGAGCAGAAACTCCAGACATCCATAGCCGGTGGTGACGCCCCCACTGTCGCCGCGATCTCCAACACCTCGCTGCCGAGCTTCTTCAGCGCCTTCAAACCGGTCACCGTGGATGCCGGCACGTACTACTCCCAGGCCGTCGCCAAGGCCGGCAACGTCGACGGCACCGACTACACCGTGCCGTTCGTCGCCAAGAGCAAGGTCCTGGCCGTCGACACAGCCGCTTTCACCAAGGCCGGCGTGCCCGTACCCTCGGGCACGAAGCCGCTCAGCACCCAGGAATTCGTCACCGCCGCCCAGAAGATGACCAGCGGCTCGGGTTCCGCCAGGACCTACGGCTCGGCGCCCCTGTGGTACGACGGATGGCTGCTGGCCGACGGCGGTTCGTACTACAACGCCGACGGCACGAAGTGCACCATGGGCGACGCGGCCGGGATCCGGGCGGCCAAGACCGTGGTCGACTCGCAGAAGCCCGGCGGTTTCGCACCCACCACGATCGCCGTCCAGGGCCAGGACATGTTCCAGTGGCTGACCGAGGGCAAGGTCGCGATGCTGCCCGACTTCGGCCCGTGGAACATCGCACAGTTCGCCGCGCTGGACACCTCGCGCTTCCGCCTCGTCCCCATGCCCGGCCGGGGTGAGCCCATGGAGGTCGACGGCCTCGGCATCACCAAGAGCGCGAGTTCGGCGCAGACCACCGCCGCCCAGACGTTCACGGCGTTCATGAGCAGCGACCCGGCCGCCCAGAACCTGCTCGCGTCCAAGACCTCCGCGCTGGGCGTGCCCGTGGTCAAGAACTCCCTGTCCGCCTTCAAGTCCGCCGCGCCCAAGGTCAATCTCCAGGCGTTCGTCGACGCCGTCACGCATGCGGTCGGTACGCCGTACGTGAAGAACAAGGTTCAGATCGAGAGCACCTTCTCCACCGCTCTCGACTCCCGCACCGCGGTCGGGACCGGTCACGAGGACCCGGCGACCGTGTTGCCGCAGCTTCAGACCAAGTGCCAGCAGATGCTCGACGCGACCAAGTAGCCCCCGAGCCGGACGGCCGCGAGCGGCACCGAGAAAGACCAGTCTGCACATGTCAGAGATAGTGAAGGGCCTGGAGGGCCTCCTCGCACGGTTTCACCTGGACGTGGCGCTCCAGCCGATCGTGGCCTTCGTCATCATGATGGCCGTCGTCTTCGGGATCCTGGGCGCCGCCTTGTGGATCGCGGTGAGACGACGGTGGATCAGCCGCACGACCGCGGCGTTCTGGCTTTTCGTCTCCCCCTGGATCGTCGGCTTCCTGCTGTTCATCGGCGGACCGATGATCTACTCCCTGGTTCTGTCGTTCACCCACTGGGACCTGATCAGCCCGGCGAAGTTCGCCGGCCTCGCCAACTACCGGCAGGCCGTGCACGATCCGAATGTCGGGCAGGCCATCAAGGTCACCCTGCTGTACGCGGTGATCAGCGTCCCGGCGCAGACAGTGCTGTCGCTCGCGGTGGCGCTTTTGATGAACGTGAAGGTCCGCGGCATCCATGTCTTCCGCACCATCTGGTACCTGCCCTCCCTGGTGACCGGGGTGGCGCAGACCGTGCTGTTCATCTGGGTCTTCAACCCCGAGTACGGCCTGGTCAACGGAGTACTGCACCTGGTGGGAATCGACGGCCCGAAGTGGCTCTACGATCCCCACTGGGCGCTGTCGGCAATCATCATCATGAGCCTGTGGACCGTCGGCGGCAACATGGTCATCTACCTGGCGGGGCTGCAGGACGTACCGTCCGAACTCTACGAGGCGGCCGCGCTCGATGGCGCCGGCCGGCTGCGCTCCCTGTGGAACATCACGATTCCGCAGATCAGCCCGGTCATCTTCTTCAACGTGGTGACGGGACTCATCTACGCGATGCAGACCTTCACCCAGGGGTACGTCGTCACCCAGAACGGCGGCGGCCCCGCGAACTCCCTGCTGTTCTACGTCGTGTACCTGTACCAGAACGCGTTCAAGTTCTTCCAGATGGGCTATGCGTCAGCCCTCGCCTGGATCCTCTTCCTCATGATCATGGTGCTCACCGCGGTCGTCTTCCGGGGCAGCAGTTTCTGGGTCTACTACGAATCGCAGCGCCCGAAGGAAGGGAGGCGGCGTGTCCGCGCCAAGTGAGACGAAGCCCGACGTCCGGGCCGAACGGACCACACGCATCCGGCGGTCCCGGACCGACGGGACACCTGCGGCACGCTACGCCGCGGTCGCCGTGCTCGTCGTGGGGTCGGTCGTGTTCGTCTACCCCTTCCTGTGGATGATCGCGACAGCGCTGCGCACCCGGGCGGGTGTCTCCAGTGGCGGCATCGCGCTGTGGCCCGTCCAGTGGCAGTGGTCGAACTTCTCCAGCGGCCTGGGCTCCTTCCCGTTCTGGCAGTACTTCCGCAACTCGCTGATCAGCACGCTGGTGCCGGTCGCGGCGGTCGTCTACTCGTCGTCGCTGGTGGGTTTCGCGTTCGCGCGGATCCGCGCGCGTGGCTCGAACGTGCTGTTCGGCATCGTGCTGGCGACGCTGCTGCTGCCGCAGGAAGTGACGATCGTGCCGCAGTTCGTCCTGTTCAAGAACCTGGACATGATGAACACGCTGTGGCCGATCATCCTGCCCACCTTCTTCGGGTCGGCCTTCTGCATCTTCCTCTTCCGCCAGTTCTACCTGCGGCTTCCGGAATCACTCACGGACGCCGCCATCCTCGACGGCGCAGGATGGTTCCGCATCTGGTGGTCGGTCTACCTTCCGCTGTCCCGCCCGGTCCTGATCGCGACCGCAGTCCTGCAGTTCATGTCGTACTGGAACAACTTCTTCCAGGCCGCGATCTACATCACCGACGACAAATGGAAGACGCTGCCGCTGGCGCTCGCCGGATTCCAGTCGGTCAACGGAACCGACACACCGCTGCTCATGGCCACGACCGTCGTCGTGACCCTGCCCTGCGTACTGATCTTCTTCTTCGCCCAACGCCACATCATCGGCGGAATCTCCTTCTCGGGAAACAAATGACCGACGCTCCATCCGCGGCACCGCTGTCCATCTGGGTGCCTGGACACAACCCTGCCCGACCGCAGCAACCCGTCTTCCTCGGCACGACCGCCACGGCACGCGGGCTCAGGCTCCAGGCGACCGACACGGACGCCGCCCAGACGACCGAGGTGGCCGACGGCGTGTGGGAGATCTCCTTCCGCGCCGGCCGCGCCCCGCTGGAACTCACCGCCCTGGTTCCGGCGGTCGACGCGGTGGCCTGGTGGCGTCCGGGCAGCACCGAGCCGCACGCGACGGTCCCGCCGTCCTGGGGCGACCCGGTCGACACCACGGCACTGCTCGGCATCCCCGTCGGCGCCCTGCTGCTCCGGCAGGACCGGACCGGTCTCGTCTACGCGCTCGACGCGGGCAGCCACCGCACCTCGGTGCGCGCCGGACTGGTCGAGGAGAGCGCCGAGTTCGCGGTCATGGTGACCGTGCAGGATGCGGAACCCGGCGCGGAGATACGGCTGCTCCTCGACGTCTCCGGACGCCCGTTCGCCGAGGCGGTACCGGACACCGGGCGCCGGCTTCAGCGGGGCGGCGGTACCCGGGTGGCCCCCGGCGCCGAGGACGCGGTGCTGTGCACCTGGTACTTCGCCCACCAGGACGTCACGGCCGGGACGGTGCTGGCCCAGGCGGACCGGGCCGCGGAGCTCGGCTTCGGCGTGGTCATCGTGGACGACGGCTGGCAGACCATGTCCCAGGCACGCGGCTACGGCTGGTGCGGCGACTGGGAGGTGGCCGCCGAGAAGTTCCCCGACCCGGCCGACCTGGTCGCCGAACTGCGTACCCGGGGACTGCGCACCATGTGGTGGGTGGGCACCCCCTTCCTGGGCTTCCGGGCCCGAGCCCGTACGGCCGGTCTCGCGACGCGGTACGAGGAGACCGAACTCGACGCCGCCGTCCTCGACCCGCGGGACGACGCCACGCGCCGCCACCTCGTCGAACGCATCCGCGACCTCGTCGTGGAGACCGGCGCGGACGGAGTCAAGCTCGACTTCCTCGAACGGTTCGCCACACCGGTGCCGCACGACTCGTCGCCGCACTCCCCGGTGGCGGCGACCGTGCGCCTCCTCGCGGAGATCGTCGAAGCCGTCGAGGCGGCCGGTGTCCGGCCGTTGATCGAGTTCCGGGAACCGTACGTGCATCCGGCCGTCGGCCGGTTCGCCACCATGCTGCGGGTCGGCGACTGCCCGCTGAGCGCGACCCAGAACCGGGTCGGGATCGTCGACCTGCGCATGGCCCGTCCGGGCCAGCCCGTCCACAGCGATCCGATCATGTGGGCCGCGGACGACGCCGCCGAACGCGTCGCCCACCACCTGATCAACGCGCTGTTCGGTGTCCCGCAGGTGTCCGTGGACCTCGTACGGCTGGACGGCGCGCCGTCGGACGCGCTGGCGTTCTGGCTGCGGGTGTGGACCACGTACCGGGAAACCCTGCTCCACGGTGAACTGCTCCCGCAGCGGCCCGACTTGCTCTATCCGCTGATCGCCGCCGACGACGGGGACCGGCACTTCGTCGCCCGGTACGCCCCGCACGCGGTGACGCTCCCTCGGCGGCCGTGGCATGAGGTACTGATCGCCAACGCGGACGACAGCGCGCCCCTGGTTGTCAACGGTGCGCTGCCGGTGAGCGTTCGGATGGAGATCTGGGACGCGCGCGGCCGACGGACCCACCGGTCCCTCACGGAGTTGGCGCCCGGCCCGTCGGTCCTCCCGGTACCTTCCGGCGGCCTGGCCCGCCTCAGCCACCCGGACCTCGGCCCCGGCCCGGAGCTGTGAGTGCGGCGGGCCGGGTGAACGGGCCGGCGCGGCCGGCCCGCGAGCCGCTCACCAGGTGACTCCCTCGGATCCGGCTGATTGCCGCGCCAGGACGTCCGCGCCGTCGTCCTGGCGTGGCCGGCCTACGGCGTCGGTTCGAGGGAGGCACGGGGATGGAGGAGCATACGGGACGTCTGGTCCACCAGGTCGCGCACTACGGAGAGATAGGCTTTCGTGCCGCCGAGTGCGTCCAGCAGGTGGCCGGCCCGGCCGCGGAAGTGGTCGATGTCCTTCCGGTACCGGTGCAGGACCTCGGGCGCCAGCAGGATGCCGGCGAGGTCCGCTCGGGCGGGAGCGGAGTCCTGCGCGGCGCGGTGCAGGGCGTGGAGGCGTTCCCTGGAACCGGGAGCCTCTTCGTCGAGAGCGCAGGCGAGCAGGTAGGTCGCGGTGCCGTTCAGGATGTCCTCGTTGCGCCCGGACAGAATGTCTTCTTGATCGTTCAAGAGCTGCCACAGCACGCCGAAGAGTTCGCCGAATTCCCGCCACAGGGCCACACGTGATGCCGAGGCGTTCGCCCATTGCGCGGCCATGGTGGTGATCATGCCGAAGGGTGCGCCGGACTTGCGCAGGTAGGCCAGCGCCACCGCGTCTGGTGTGGTGTCGGCCGTCGCCCCGTGCAGGTCCCTGAGCTGACCCTCCGTCGCGTTGATCCAGCACCTCACTATCTCCTCCCGTAGCGTGTGCCGTACCGGCTCCGGGACGCGTTCCGACTGAACGACGAGAAGAGGCAAGGGGACTCCGGCGATGACCGTGGCGAGCAGCACGTCACCTCGGCGCAGTTCGTCCGCCGCGCTGGTGCCCTGCGCATCGGCCAGGTCGTCCAGGCAGCAGGCCGAAGTCCACCAGAGTTCATGGACGATGGCCAGTGGGAGTGCAGGTTCGAGTGTGCCCGTCTCGACGGCGTGCACGATCAACGGCAGGACCGACAAAGGGTATTTGAAGGTACGGTTCACCAGGAGCTTGGCGACGGCCGCGCGGACCGAGGGCGCCGACGGCCCCAGCAGCCCGAGCACGGCTTCTCTCTCCGCGTCGATCTCCGCGGCCATTCGACGGTACACATCCACGTACGACAGTGCGGTCATGCGAACCCCCACGCTGGAATGCGCCGAAAGCAATTGGAGCACACTATGTGCATCGTTCGAACGGGGGAAACGTGTCCGCGCAGTTCTCAGCCTGATGCGGCGGTCCTGGCCGGGCAGGGCCGGCCCGTCCGCAGATTCCCGGCGGCGCCGGTGATGACGGAGTCGAGTCGGTTGCGGGTGCGGACCAACTCGGCGACCCGGCCATCGATACGGTCCCGCTCCGCCGCCAGCCGGTCGAGCAGTTCCGGCGTGGCATCGCCGTCGACGACGCACGGCAGCAGGCCGACGATCACTCTGCTGGACAGACCGGCGGTGTAGAGCTGCTGGATCAGTTGCACGCGTTCCACGGCGCTGTCGGGGTAGTGCCGCTGGCCGCTGGGGAAGTGTTCTGCATGACCACATCGCATACGGCGACGACCGCTCCCTTCGCGGCCGCCACCCCCGTCGTCTCGGTGAAGCCGATCGTGCTGCGGGCACCGGACCGCGGCGAGGATCTGCACATACGTGTGTCCGCGCCGGTGACCGGACACAACCTGCCGATCATCCTTTTCGCGCACGGCTTCGGCTCCTCACTGGACGGCTACGGTCCCCTGACCGACTACTGGGCCGCCCACGGCTTCGTGGTCGTCCAGCCCACCCACCTCGACTCCCGGACCGTGCGCCTGCCCCAGGACGATCCCCGCACCCCGCGGATCTGGCGATTCCGCGTCGAGGACATGAAACGCATCCTCGACCACCTCGACGTGCTGGAAGCCGCCGTGCCCGGCCTCGGCGGCCGCCTCGACCGAAGCCGGGTCGCCGCCGCCGGACACTCCTTCGGCGGCCAGACGGCGGGCAACCTGCTGGGCCTGCGCGTCCTCGACCCGGTCACCGAGCGGGCGCAGGACCTGTCCGACCCGCGGGTCAAGGCGGGCGTGCTGCTCGCCACGGCCGGTGCGGGCGGCGACAACCTGACACCGTTCGCGGCCGAGCACTTCCCCTTCATGAACCCGGACTTCTCTCACATGACCACACCGGCCCTCGTGGTCGTGGGGGACCGGGACGACTCCCCGTTGAGCGTGCGCGGACCGGAGTGGATGGCCGACCCGTACCACCTGAGCCCCGGCGCCAAGAGCCTGCTCACCCTTTTCGGAGCGGAGCACTCCCTCGGCGGCATCCCCGGTTACGAGGCCAAGGAGACCACCGACGAGAACCCCGCCCGAGTCGCCCTGATCCAGCAGGTCACCCGGGCCTATCTCCGTTCGGCGCTCGGAATCGACAACTCCGGGTGGGCGGCGGTACGGAAAGCACTCGCCCAGGGCGACCACCCGCTGGGACGCCTGGAATCCAAGTGATCGCCCGGACTCCCCGGTCCGGCGCCTGGCAGCGGCCCCGCATCCGCCCCACTGATTCCGCCACACCGGCGCGGCGGGCACATGACAAGCCGACGGCGCCGGTCACCCCGCACCGAGCGCGGCGCCCGGCTCAGTCGCCCCGGCGCTGGCGCCGGATCCGGTCGGCCACTTCGTTCCGCTCGGTCTCCCACCATGGCCGCACGCGGTCCGCCGCGGCAGCGAGCGGACTCCCGGGGTCGGCCGGCGGCGCGGGAACGGGAACGAGTTCGGTGTCCAGACGGCGGTCGAGCGCTGCCGTGCGGGCCCGTTCGGTGCGTGCCCACTGGGCGAGGACGGCCAGGAGGAAGGGCAGTGCCACCAGTTCGGCGATGCCCACCATCGCGCCGCCACCGGTCTGCTGGTCGTGTTGGACGTTCGTGTCCCAGGGCGGTGCGTGGTGCAGATACCAGGCGCCCGCGATCAGTGTGCCGTGTGTCATGACCACGATGCCCGGCACGGCGTCGACCAGGCCGTCGAGGAACACCAGGGCGGCCCGTACGGGATGGGTGCACCAGGACGGCAGTGTCTGCTCGCGGGTGAGGACCGGTACGACGAACAGGCAGCCCGCCGCCAGCAGATTCAGGTACATCAGCTCGTGCAGCCAGCTCAGGCGCAGCGCGGTGGCGAAGTACGGCGTGAAATAGACCGTGAGTTCGGTGGCGAGCACGAGGACCGTGCTGACCAGGGGGAACGTCAGGATGCGCACCACCTTGCCGGTCATCGCCCGGCGGACGCGCACCGCGGTGGTCCGCGGCAGGGCCTCCACGGCGAGCCGCAGGGGATCACCGAGGGCCAGGCCGAGGGGCGCGAGCAGATCGAGCAGGACGTTCTGCACGGCGGCCGGCCAGAACAGTACGCGGTCGTACACGGCCAGCCCCGACATCGTCGCCACCACCAGCGTGCCGAGTCCCAGCACGACGAAGGCGGCGAGACGCGCGGCGGACCACGACCTGCCGCGCCGGCGCAGCCGCAGCACCCCCCAGCCGTATGCCGCACCCAGGGCACCGCACAGCAGCAGCGCGGGGACGTCGAGCTGCCAGGAGGACAGCAGACGCCCCAGGGCGGGTTCCGGGAGGGACGCGGCCGCCAGGTGGGTCACGGTGCCGGCAACCATGCGGATGATCGTCCTCCTTCGCTTCTCCGGGGGAGCCGGGCCGACTCTCCCGGAAGGGACGGTAGCCGCCGGACCCGCGGCACCGGGCGGCGGGGGCACGGAAGCCGAGATCTCCGCGGGGGAGGGCGGGCATGCCGTGCGGCGGACATCACGCCCTATGTGCGGACACACCCGCTCTATGTGCCGACACATGTGCCCTGTGCGCGGGCACACACGCCCTATGCATGGACATGCACGCCCTGCGGTTGGTCGCGAAGACCCTCGCCGCATCGACCTCGACGAGGCAGATGGTTGCGGTCCTGCCGTACCGCGTGGCGAGGCCGCCCCTGCGGGCGGGGCAGCGAAGTGTTTCCCGGTCGGTCGAACTGACCAGCTGTTAGCGTGCGCGGATGGCAGAACTGAATCTTGAGGCTTGGCCGCCTGAGCCGATAAAGACCGGGCGGCTCGTCCTCCGTGAGGCCGAGACCCGGGACCGTGCGCCGTTCATCGAACTGCTCGCCTCGCCAGAGGTGCACACCTACCTCGGCGGTCCCCGCCCGCGTGACGAGCTTGAGCACGAGCTGCCCGAGGTTCCCGAGCGGTGGCCCGGAAGTTTCGTCGTTGAACTCGACGGGTCGATGATCGGCCAGATCCTGCTCAGGAGAGCATCGGAGAACCATCGCCCGGCTGCCGCGGGGAAGGCCGATCTCGGCTACCTGTTCCTGCCGCGGGCATGGGGATTCGGATACGCCGCCGAGGCGTGCGCGGCGGCACTCGACTGGATCGACGGCGTCCTTCCCGGCGAGCCGGTGGTGCTCGCCACCCAGACCGCAAACGTCGCCTCGATGCGCCTCGCGGCAAAGCTGGGGTTCACCGAAGTAGAGCGGTTCCACGCCTGGGACGCCGAGCAGTGGCTCGGCATGCGGTCGCCGGTCACGCCGTCCGATTGAGTTCGTGTCGGAAGCGCCGGGGGAGTAACCGCCCCGCCAGCATGGTGCGTTCGACGGGGCAGGCGGTTCCGGTACCACCGCCCGACCCCTCGTTCGGGCGGTTTATCAGTGAAACGGATGGTCGGGGCGGACCCCGCCCCGGTACCCCTGAGCCATGAAACTCCGCGTGCTCGTCCGCGCCCTCTCCGCCCTCGCCGCCGCGGCCGCCCTCTGCGTCGGCCTCGCCGGCTCAGCCCACGCCAACACCGTCTACACCCAGAACGGCTTCGAAGGCGCCACCCAGCAGTCCGCCTGGACCCGGTCCGTGACCGGCGACGGCCAGGCGTTCACCTTCGGCAGCACCAGCGCCCACGGCGGAACCGTCTTCGGCGTCCTGAGCGCCTACCACGGCACGGCGTCGTATTCGATCCGTCTCCCCGTCTACTCCAGCACGAGCAGCTGCGCCGCCCAGATCTGGGTCCGGCACAACAACCTCGGGCGCGGCACCGGCACCTACCGCGTCGAGGTCTTCGACGACCACGCCGCCTACTACGACCGCGTGATCACCCCGGGCACCGACTGGACGGTCTACCAGACCGGGGACATGTACCCGCGGGGCGGCCCGCTGGTCCTGCGCGTCAGCATCGACGTGCCGGACTCCTGGGCCGCCTCGGGCGTCGACATCGACGACTTCGCGGCTTCCTGCCAGTACTAGAGCGGTTCTTGCGGAGCATCCTGCGGACCGGAAGCGACGATGCGACGCGTTTCCAGCCGTCAGCCGATCACACCCGTCGGGCAGCGATCGGCCGGTCCGCAGGAAGCCGTTGTGCGGCTTCGGCCCGGACCGGCCGTCCGGCGCCAGACGCAGAGCTTCAGCTGAGCCAGTCGGTGAACCGGATCTCGCCGATGTGCGCACCCGGGGCCGGCACCAGCGTGGTGTCCTCCAGTACCGCACCGAAGTAACGGGCGCTCGCGTCCGCGACCACCGTGCGAGGGTCCTTCTCGGCGGCCAGGCCCTCGCGGATGAGCTGGTCCAGCTGGAACTCGTCGGGGCCTGCGACCTCCACCACGCCCCCTACCGGGTCGCCGACCGCGGTGCGGCCGACCGCCGCGGCCACGTCGTCGGAGGCCACGGGCCGGAACTTCACGGGAGCGAGACGCACGGTGTCGCCCTCGGTAGCCTCGGCGGCGATGGCCTTCACGAATTCGAAGAACTGCGTGGCGTGGACGATGGAATAGGGGATGCCAGACGCCTTGATCAGCTCCTCCTGGGCCTGCTTGGCGCGGAAGTACCCGCTCTCCTGCAGGCGTTCGGTGCCGACCACGGACAGGGCCACGTGGTGGGTCACCCCGGCCTTGGCCGCCGCCATCAGCAGGTTGGTCGTGGACGTACGGAAGAACGTCATCACGGCCTCGTCCTCGAACGAGGGTGAGTTGGACACGTCGATCACGACCGACGCGCCCTGCAGAACCTCGGCCAGACCCTCGCCGGTCAGTGTGTTGACACCGGTGTTGGGCGAGGCCGCCACCGCCTCATGACCGTGCGCATTGAGCTGGGCGACCACCTTCGAACCGATGAGCCCGGTTCCACCGATCACTACGACCTTCATGACGTGTTCCTCTCGGATATTTTCAGGGTGCGGCACGCGGCGCCCGGTTCGTGCGATGAACCACTCCCAGGCACCAGGACATGTGTCACTGAGGCAGTGCCGGGCCGTGGGACGTCTGGGGCTTCGTCACGATCGTGGGGACCGTCACCACCACGGCGCCTCGGGCCAGAAGACGCTGTACGGGACAGCGCCCGGCGACCGTCAGCAGTTGCGACGTGGTCGAGCGGCAGGCCGCGCCGGTCCGCGAAGGTCCGGACGGCCAACGAGGTGCAGGAGCCGAGCGCGGCCAGGAGCAGCTCCGCGGGCGTGGGGCCGGTATCCGTCCTGACGGGCTGAGGTTCGTCCGCGGCCAGCACATGCGGACCGACAGCGATGGACCGGGCGAGCCGTCGGCCTTCGCTGATGGACACGGGGCGCGTATTCATCCGTCTTCCCCTCGGGCAGGGCGCCCCGTCGCACGGCTCACGGCCGTCGGGTACAAGGACGCAGGTGGCAGCGGGACGACGTCGCTTGCCCCGTTGCCACTGAAGACAGGACGGCTTCCCCATTTGTGACAGGGGCGCGCACACAGTCGGCCCGCAGGGGCCTCAGCCGCCCAGCGACGCCACGTACGGATCGAGCTTCGCCCGATTCATCACCCAGATGATGCGTTCAATGCCCTGCGCCGACACATCGACGGACAGCAGGGCCACCGGGTGTCCGTCGGACGACCCGACGAGGACGGCCGGCCTGCCGTTGGCCTCGACCCAGCGGATTTCCGACTCAGGCCAGAAGCGCGGCGCGAAAGCGGCCAGGTAACGGGAGACACGTACCCGCCCCACCACCGGAATCCTGGACGCTCCGCGTGCGCCGCCGCCGTCGGCGTAACTGACCACGTCCGCCGTGAGGACCTTTTCGAGCGCCGACAGATCGCCGGTCTGCGCCGCGGCGAGGAACACCTCCAACAACTGCCGGTGCGCGCCGGGGTCGACCGGTTCGCTGCGTTCCGCCGACAGGTGTTTGCGGGCGCGGCTGACCAGCTGACGAGCGTTGCCCTCGCTCGTCTCGACGATGTCCGCGATCCGCTGGTACGGGTAGTCGAATGCCTCCCGCAGTACGTAGGCGGCTCGTTCCACGGGGCTCAGCTTCTCCAGAAGGAAGAGAACCGCCAGGTCGAGGGCCTCTGCCCGTTCCGCGCCCAACTGCGGGTCCGCGCTGGTGTCGACCGGCTCGGGAAGCCACGGCCCGACGTACGACTCGCGCCGTACCTTCGCGGACTGGGCGAAGTTGATCGCCAGGCGGGTGGTGATCGTCGCCAGGAAAGCGGACGGCTCGTGGACGGCGTTGCGATCGGCGTTCTGCCATCGCAGCCATGCGTCCTGGACGATGTCCTCGGCCTCCACCGCGCTGCCGAGCACCCGGTAGGCGATGCCGAACAGCCGGGGACGCGCCGCCATGAAATCTTTCGTAGCCCGGTCGAGCGAGTCCGCCTCATCCCCAGCGCGCATGCCTGTCCTCCCGTTCCGCAGCACCATGTTAGACGCCGTCGCAGCAGGTCGCGCGCCGTCATGCCGGAGGCTGGAACGCGAGGTCAGGGGCCATGCGGGCACAGCCGTGGAGAGAGGCCGGCTGCCCAGGCGGCCACTGCGCACGGGCGCTTCACGACTGCAGCGCGCGACGCCCAGCGACGCCGCCACGGGCTGCGCGGGCGCAGGTGCCACGCCTCGGTGTTCACCCTGCCTGCCGGAGCGTTCGCACGCGCCCGACCGTTTCGGGGGTGACCGCTCAGGCGCCCACCAGCCGGTCCGGAACGGCTACCACGGGGACTTGGGGTCCATCCGGAGGCAGCGCCGCACGTTCCGCGGAGCGCAGAGCAGCCTGCCGTACGACATCGGCGAGGTCGATCCCGGTGGAGCGGACGCCCCCTCAGCGCGGCATCATGCGGGCGGTCGCGGGTCCGCGGCCGTGTTCAGGCCGTCCAGGAGCATGTCGAGGCCGGTGATGAACTGGTCGCGGTCGGCGTGGTCGCGCAGGTCCTGGGCGGTGCGCGTCAGGAAGGGGTAGTCGGCGGGGTCGAGTGCTTCCCAGCGTTCGGCGGTCTGGGCGAGGAAGGCGTCGCGGCTGGTGGTCGCGTCGGGGGTGGCGCGTGGGGCGATGATCTGGGCGCTGATTCCGGTGATGTAGTAGGAGATCGCGGTGGAGACCGCGAAATGCCGTTCGGCGGGCAGCCCGGTTCGGGCGACAAGGGTGCCGATGCGGTCGAGCAGGCGCAGCGCGTTCTCCAGTGTGGGCGGCGCGTTGACGTGGGACGCTGCCCAGGGGTGCCGGTCAAGGGCATCGAAGACAGCGATGGCAAGCGCGCGCAGCCCCGATCCGGCGTCTTCCTCGGGGTACGTGTCCGCGGCGAAGGCGCCGCCGAGCACCTGATCGGCGGCCAGCGCGACGAGCACGTCCTTGTTCGTCACGTGCCAGTACAGCGCGCCGGGTCCGGTGTTCAGGTGTTTGGCCAGCAGCCGGAAGGTGAGCCCCCGCTCGCCGTGCTCGTCCAGCAGCACAACGGCCGCGCCGACGATCAGCTCTTGTGAGAGGGCGCCGGCCCGCCCCCCGCTGGGTGCTCTTCCTCGTGTCCGCTGCATGACCGCATTTTGACACAGTCTGGTCCGGTGTTCCATATTGCTTATGGAACACCGGACCATATGGGCGCCGGGCAGAGGTCCGGCGTGCCGCCCGCACAGTGACGAGGAAGCCCGTGAACACCAACCACCACCCGATCGCCATCGTCGGTGCCGGCCTCGGCGGCCTGACCCTCGCCAGGGTCCTGCACGTCCACGGCATCCCCGTGACGGTCTTCGAGGCCGACCCGTCAGCGAAGTCCCGCACGCAGGGCGGGCAGCTCGACATCCACGAGGACGACGGGCGGCGCGCACTCGCCGACGCCGGCCTCATCGACGAGTTCCGCGCGATCATCCACGAAGGCGCCGAGGCGTCGCGTGTGCTCGACCGGCACGGGAAGGTGCTGTTGTACGCCCCCGACGACGGCGCGGGGCGGCGTCCCGAAGTGCTCCGCGGAGACCTGCGCCGGATCCTGCTCGACTCCCTGCCCGGGCAGACGGTCCGGTGGGAACACAAGGTCACCGGTGTCCGGCCCCTCGGCGACGGCCGACACGAACTGACCTTCGCCGACGGCACGACCGTCACCAGCGGCCTCCTCGTCGGCGCCGACGGCGCCTGGTCGAAGATCCGCCCACTGCTCTCCGGCGCCGAGCCCGAGTACACCGGCACGACGTACATAGACACCTATCTGTACGACGCCGACCAGCGGCACACCGCGACGGCCGAGGCGGTCGGTGTGGGCGCGATGTACGCACTGACTCCGGGCAAGGGGATCGTCGCGCACCGCGAGGCGGGGAACATCCTCCACACGTACGTCATGCTGAACCGCTCCGCCGAGTGGATCGCCGCCACCGACTTCACCGACGCCGCAGCCGCGACGGCTCGGGTCGCGGCCGAGTTCGACGGGTGGGCCCCAGAACTCACCGCACTGATCACCGACGGCGAGACCGCTCCGGTCGCACGCATGATCCACACGCTTCCGGACGGACACCGATGGGAACGTGTGCCCGGAGTGACGCTCCTCGGCGATGCCGCGCACCTGATGCCGCCGTCCGGTGACGGCGCGAACCTGGCGATGTTCGACGGCGCCGAACTCGGCAAGGCCATCGCCGCTCACCCGGACGACTTCGAGGCGGCTCTCACCGTCTACGAAGAGGCGCTGTTTACGCGTACCGAACCCGTCTACGCCGAGGCGCACGACATGCTGGACCTCTGCCTCGGCGAGCGCGCACCGTTCGGATTCATCGACTTCTTCAACGGCGGCCCCCAGGGCCAGGACGCGGCACGGGACCAGTCCTGAGCCACTCCTGAGCCACGGCGCCGACGGGCTCCGTGCCATGGCGTGAGGCCGTCCTCGAAGGCTCGGCACCGCAGCCCGCAAAGGCAACAACGGTGGCCTGCCCCTGCCCACCACCGCCGAGGCCGCACACCGTGCTTCGCCGCTCCCACCCCGGCCCCGCACATGTTTCGCGATGAGCCGATGCAGCTACCCATGACCCATGTCACAGATGCACGACGTGCTCGGTCACCAGTGGGAGACGGCCACGGGAACCGGATACGCCGACACGCGCCCGGCAGACGGTGTGCCGGCCCCAGGGCGCGGTGGACCAGACGGACCAATGGAGGTGCAAGACGATGTCGAAGAAGGACTCGGCGAACGGGACGGGATCGCAGCCCCGCTCGGATGCTTGGAAGACGGCGCCCAAGCTGCTGCAGGACGCCGCACCGCTCACCATCCCCGAGGGTGCCTCGGCGATGACCATTCACGTGGAGTGGGAGCCCGGTGACCCGGGTACCCCGCCGCACCGGCACTCGGGGCCGGCGTTCGGATACGTCATCGAGGGCGCGGTCCGGTTCGAGCTCGAAGGCGAGCCCGAGCGGGTGGTCGAGGCCGGTGGGACGTTCTGGGAGCCGGGCGGTGACGTGATCCACTACCAGGACGGCAACGCGCTGTCGGACGCGCGGACCCGGTTCGTCGTGACCATGATGTGCGCTCCGGGCAAGCCGATGCTCGAACTGGTCGACGAGGGCGAACTGGCACAACGCGCGCATCTGCGTGCCCCGCGTCCCGCCGCCTGACCTCCCGCGTGACCTGCACGGCCCGTCCCGCCGGGCTCCGATCCCCGGCGGGACGGCCGGTCGCGGCACGGGTCCCACCGATGTCGGGTACGGCATGCTCACAGCGCTGTTCTCAGCCGTGGCCACCCATGGGCTGTGGCCTGCCGACCCGCCCGGGAAACTCGGCAGGAGCAGGAGACGGGCCGCGACTCGGACCGCTGAGGTCCGCGGGTCGGGGCGGGTCGGGTCCGGGCCGAAGCCGCGAGCAAGGTCAGACGAGTTCGAGTCCCCCGTCGACCGTCAGGATCTGACCGGTGATGTGCCGGCCCCGGGGATCGGCGATGTACAGGATCCAGCCCGCGACGTCCTCCGGGTCGCCGAGCCGGCCCGTCGGGATGCGGCGGAGTTCCTGGTCGAGCATCTCGTCGACGGTGTCCGGCGAGAGACCGGCAGCGGCCAGGACGTCCGTCTTGGTGGGGCCGGGGGCGATCGCGTTCACCCGTACCCCTTCGGACGCGAGCTCAAGTGCCCAGCTCCGCGTCAGCTGTTCCAAAGCAGCCTTGGTGGCCGCGTAGTGGGCTCCTCCGGGAAGCGGGCGATGACCGTACGTGCTGGATACGTTGACGATGGAACCCGAGGAGTCCCGCAGGTGTGGCAGCGCCGCATGGGCGAGGAGGCTCG
The DNA here is from genome assembly GCF_042871185.1 of Streptomyces sp. NPDC006012. Classification (NCBI taxonomy): domain Bacteria; kingdom Bacillati; phylum Actinomycetota; class Actinomycetes; order Kitasatosporales; family Streptomycetaceae; genus Streptomyces; species Streptomyces sp. NPDC006012. The sequence continues at coordinate 131,078 of NZ_JBIAIE010000017.1, read as the reverse complement.
GAGCCGTCACATTGAGGTCGAACAGATCGGAGATGACCGACCGGTCGGTCTCCGCCAGGGGCATCACGGCAGTGGTGCCGGCATTGTTCACGAGCAGGTCGAGTCGCCCCCACCGCTCAAGGACAGTGGCCACGACGACGTCGGCGGCCCCCTCCCCGCGGATGTCGAGCGGCAGGACCACGATGTTCCGGTGGCCCTGAGCCGTCTCCTCCAGAGCTTCCCTGCGGCGTCCCACACCGAGGACGTGAGCCCCTGCCTCGGCCAGGGCGATCGCCGTGGCACGGCCGATACCCGAGCCGGCGCCGGTGACGACGGCTACCCGGTCCGTGAAATGTGGTGGGGTTGAGCTGGACATGTTTTTCCCTTGTGTGGAGTTCTGCGGCCTGGGTGACACGGTGGGAAAGGCTTCCCACGGCGTCAGCGCGCCGTACGAGAGTGCGCAGCCCGGGCCACGTCGGAACCGGACCGCTGTCTCCTCAAAAGACCTGGTCCGGGTACGACACGCCGACACCCCTGTGTGTGCGTCGGCGGGCCGGCGATGTACCGATGGGGCAGCGGCGGCGTCGGCCGCTGCCCCGATGGGCCGACGGGCATGGCCTCATGGACACAACCGGCGGCCGATGGTGTGGCTGACGTGGTGACATCGGCCACAGGTGTGGAAGGTCCTGCGGTTCGGTCAGCCGAACTGGCCGGGCTGGTAGTCGCCCGCGGGCTGCTGGTTGATGACGTTGATGCGGTTGTAGGCGTTGATGACGGCGATGAGCGAGATCAGGGCGGTGAGCTGATCCTCGTCGAAGTGCTTGGCCGCGGCGGTCCATGCCTCGTCGGTGACTCCGCCGGCCGCGTCGGCGATGCGGGTGCCCTGCTCCGCCAGTTCGAGTGCGGCGCGCTCGGCCTCGGTGAAGACCTTCGCCTCCCGCCAGACGGCCACCAGATTGAGGCGCTGCTGGGTCTCCCCGGCGTGTGCGGCGTCTTTACTGTGCATGTCGGTGCAGAAGCCGCAGCCGTTGATCTGGCTCGCGCGGAGCTTCACCAGTTCCTGGATCACGATCGGCAGCGCCGAGTCCGTAATCGCCTTGCCGGCCGAGTTGATGTGCTTGAGCACCTTCGCCCCGAACGGGTTGCCGAAGTAGTCGAGACGCGATTCCACGATGATCTCCTTGTCGTACGGGGTCTGCGGATCTGCAGCTCCACCTGACTGACCGAGTGGCCCGCCGATGTGTGACAGGAGAACGCGACCGCATGCGTCCGGGCCGAGCCGGCCGGCGCTCGCCATGCTCGTCATGTCGCCGGTCCTCCCGTCCCGGACGAGCGACCGAGCCGGTCGGCCTCGGCTGACAGGATGGGGTTTCAGACCGCATGTTCGGGCGTCGTCACAGATCAGCGCGCTGTCCGGTCCATTCCGCAAAGGCGCGAACGGGACATGTCCCCACGTGTGCTGCCCGCAGCCATTCGCGCATCGGCTCATTCCCGCACCCCCGACCCACTTGAGGACGAGCTAGATGACCAGCACTGACGACGCGACGCCCGAAAAGCAGCCGGACACGCCCGACACGATCGACTCGGCGTTCGCGCTCCTCGACGAGCAGGGGACGGTGACCGGCTGGACCCGGACCGCCGAGCGGCTCACCGGATACTGCGCGAGCGACGTGGTGGGCCGGTCCGCCGCGCTGATACTGCCCTCCTTCGGGGACGCGCCGACGACATCGGCGTACGTCGACCACTGCATGGCACAGAACGGCTGGTCGGGCACCACGGCGGTGCGCCACCGGGACGGCCGGACCGTCGACACCGGCCTGCGTGTCTCCAGGGTGCGCGGGCGGGAGGGAACCGCCTGCTGGTTGGTGTCCGTGACCGGCGCGCTGTCCGGGCAGGCGGTGAAGGCAGCAGTGGGGGCGCCGCTTCTCGCCCGGGCTCAGATCGGCATCGTCGTGCGTGACCCGGACCTGCGGTGCACCTGGGTGAACGACACGATGGAGAGCCACGACGGCATCGGGCCCCACCGACGCCTCGGACACCGGTTCTCCGAAGCGCTGCCCGGCGCCAAGGCCGAAGCCCTTGAGGCAGTGATGCGTCAGGTGCTGCACAGTGGTACCACCCGGGTGCACGAGTACCGGTCGTGGCTGGCGACGGGCCTGCGCCGGGAACACACCTTCTCGGCCTCGTTCTTCTGCCTCCAGGGCGCCGACGGCGAGCCACTGGGGGTGTGCGCCATCAGCGTCGACATCACCGAGAGCCGGCGCACCCGCGAGTGCCTGGCCGTCCTCGGCCAGGCCGGTTCGCGCCTCGGCAGCAGCCTCGATGTGATGCGGACCAGCCAGGAACTGGCCGACCTCGCAGTGCCGTTGGTCGCCGACTACGTCGCGGTCGACCTGGAGCAGTCGGTCCCGTTCGGCGCCGGGCCGCCGGTCCGCGTCGGCCCGGCGGGGGAACGTCCGCCGGTCTTCCGGCGCGCGGGTCTGGCCTCCATCCGGCCGGGCGTCCCCGAATCACCGTGGCTGCGCGGCGAACAGGTCCCGGTGCCGCCCGCTTCACCCCTCACCGACGTCATGCGCACCGGACGCTCCTACCTGGAGCCGATCATGGACACCGCCGAGGGCACATGGGTCGCCCGGGATCCGGCACGGGCCCGGAAGATCCACGAGAACGGCATGCACTCGATGATGATCGTCCCCATCCGTACCCGGCGCGCTGTGCTGGGCGTGGCCCTGTTCGTCCGCACCGAGGATCCGGTGCCGTTCCAGCAGGGCGATCTGCTCCTGGCCGAAGAACTCGTCAGCCGTGCCGCGCTGTCGCTGGACCACGCCCGCCAGTACGCCCGTGAGCAGACCGAGGCCCTCGCGCTCCAACGCAACCTGCTCCCGCAGCGTCTGCGGGGCGGCACGGCGGTCGAGGCGGCATCCCGCTATCTGCCCGCCGACATGGACAACGGCGTCGGAGGCGACTGGTTCGACGTGATCCCGCTGTCCGGTGCCCGGGTGGCCCTGGTCGTCGGTGATGTGGTCGGTCACGGTCTGCACGCCGCGGCGGCCATGGGCCGGCTGCGCACGGCCGTCCGCACGCTCGCCGACATGGAACTGCCGCCCGACGAACTGCTGGCGCATCTGGACGACACGGTGCAGCGGCTGGCCGAGGAGGACGTCGACGCGCCGGACCAGATCCCCGCCGTCGCGGGCGCGACCTGTCTGTACGCCGTCTACGACCCGGTCACCCGGAAGTGCGCCATGGCAGGGGCCGGACACCCCCCGCCCGCGATCATCGATCCGCAGGGCCGGGTCACCTTCCCGGACCTGCCGACGGGAACACCGCTCGGACTCGGCATGGGGAACCCGTTCGAGGCCGTGGAACTCGAACTGCCCGAAGGCAGCCTCCTCGCCCTGTACACCGACGGCCTGATCGAAACCCGCGACCAGGACATCGACGTGGGAATGCACCGCCTCGGCAGCGCCCTGGCCCAACCCGGTCGCTCCCTGGAAGACCTCTGCACCCGGGCGGTGGAGTCGTTCCCGGGCCGGCCCCCGTCCGACGACGTCACCCTTCTGCTCGTCCGGACCCGCTCGCTCAGCCCCGCCCAGGTGGCGTCCTGGACCCTGCCCAACGACCGGACCGCGGTCCATCGCGCCCGGCGCGTGGCAGCGGGCCAGTTGAGCGCCTGGGGTCTGGAGGACCTTGAGGACACCACGAAACTGATCATCAGCGAACTGGTCACCAACGCCGTCCGGTACAGCACCGGCCCCATCGTCCTGCGTCTGATCCAGCACCAGGTCCTGACCTGCGAAGTGGCCGACACCGATTTCTGCTCCCCCCGTCCGCGCCGTGTCAGCTGGACCGACGAGAACGGGCGGGGCCTCTTCCTGGTCGCCCAGTTGGCCCGCAGGTGGGGCGCCCGTTCCGTCTCCGGCGGCAAGGTCGTCTGGGCCGAGGAGGACCTTGCCGCCACGCCGCCGTCATGACGTGCGGTCGTCACGCTGTCCGCGCTCGGGGAGCCGCCGGACGGGGGTTTCCGCCTCCGTACGGAAGGCCACGGCGATGCGGCGACTCAGCGGGTGATCGCCTTGGTCTCAAGGAACTCCGCGATGCCGGCCCGACCCATCTCCCGGCCGTTGCCGGACTGCTTGTAACCGCCGAACGGCGCCTGGAAGTTGTGCTTTCCGCCATTGACGTCGACCTGTCCGACGCGCAGCCGCCGGGCGATTGCCATGGCGTGCTCCTCGTCACCGGTGACGGCACCGCTGAGGCCGTAGACGGTGCCGTTGGCGATTTCGACGGCGTGGTCGTCGTCGGTGTAGGGGATCACGACGAGGACGGGCCCGAAGATCTCCTCCTGAGCGATGACGGAGTCCGGGTCGACGTCGGAGAAGATCGTGGGCCTGACGTAGGCACCCGTCTCCAGACCTGCGGGCCGGCCGGGGCCCCCGACCACCAGCGTCGCGCCGTCGGCGATGCCGTGGCGGACGTAGCCGTCCACGCGGCGGCGCTGGGTCTCCGAGGCGACGGGACCGATCCGCGTGGACTCGTCGGCCGGGTCACCGACCGTGTACTGCTGGGCGGCGGCCCGCAGCTTCTCGACGACTCGGTCCTGGAGGTCCTGGGGGACGAGCATGCGGGTGTAGGCACCGCACGCCTGCCCGCCGTTGGCCCAGGCGTAGGCCAGCCCGCGCTCGACGGCGAAGTCGAGGTCGGCATCGGGCAGGACGATGTGGGCCGCCTTGCCGCCCAGTTCGAGCGCGACGCGCTTGACGGTGTCCGAAGCGGCCGCGGACACGCGCTTGCCGGCGGTGGTGGACCCGGTGAAGGAGACCATGTCGATCTTCGGGTGCCGGGCGATGGCCTCACCGACGACCGCGCCCGTGCCCTGCACGACGTTGAGCACCCCGTCCGGGAGACCTGCGCCGGTGGCGATCTCCGCGAACATCCGGGCGCTCAGGGGCGAGATCTCCGACGGTTTGAGGACCACGGTGCAACCGGCCAGGAGCGCCGGTACGACCTTCGTCACCACCTGCTGGAGGGGAAAGTTCCACGGGGTGATGGCACCGACCACGCCGATCGGCTCGTGGATGATGAGCGAGTTCTCGATCTCCTCCGTCCACTCGAACCGTTCCACCGCGGTGATCGCGGCGAGGGTCGACGCCACGGGGAAGGCGGCCTGGGCCTGGCGGGAGAAGGCGATCGGGGCGCCCATCTCCAGCGTGATCGTGGCCGCGAGCGCCTCGGAGCGCTGCTGTATTCCCTCGGCCAGACGCCGGATCACGGTGACGCGGTCCCCGGGCGACGTCGCCGACCAGCCGGGGAAGGCGGCGAGTGCCGCCTCCACCGCGCGGTCGACGTCCTCGGCCGTGCCTTCGTGCACGGAGGCGATCACGGAGTCGTCGGCCGGATTCAGGACGTCGATCAGCGGCCCGGAGCCGGGCACGGCACGGCCGTTGATCCAGTGGGACGCAGCGGGGAAGGGGACCTCACGGAGTTCGTTCATGCCCGCAAGGCAACACCGGTCGTCCGGCGGCATCCATGTTCGTTCGTGCCCATGATCCGGGTCACTCCGCCGCTCCGCTCAGGCACCGACACCACGCTGAGGGCCTGCGGTCCGAACCCGGGAGCCCGCCGGGCCGGGATCGCCGCGACCGGCGCCTTTCGCAGTCATGCTCTCGTACACTCCGGCGCATGCGCGGGCTCCGTGACGAACACCACGGCCCGCCGGGAATCGACAGCCGGGCCGGATGGCTCAAGCCCTTGCGGGCCGAGCGGCGCATTCCAGGGGACGAGCCCGGGCGGGAGACGGCGGCGGACCGGAACATCGTCGGTGAACACCACAGACCGGGAGGACTGCGATGGCGGACAGAGCGGGACTGGCGGGCTTTCTGCGGACACGTCGGGTGTCCCTGCAACCGGAGGACGTCGGACTGCCCCGCGGGCGGCGCAGGCGAACCGGAGGGTTGCGGCGCGAGGAAGTGGCGGCTCTGTGCGACATGTCGGCGGACTACTACACCCGCCTCGAACAGCCGCGCGGGCCCCATCCTTCGGGGCAGATGCTCGCCGCGATCGCCCGCGGCCTGCACCTGTCACCGCAGGAGCGGGACCATCTGTTCCAGCTCGCCGGTCATGCTCTGCCCCCCAGAGAACGACGCGGTGACCAGGTCGATCCGGGGATGACCCGCATCCTGGACCAACTGGAGGACACCCCCGCACAAGTGATGAACCAACTGGGCGTGACACTGAAACAGACGCGGCCGGCGGTGGCCCTGCTGGGCGACGAGACCGCGTACACCGGACTGTCCCGGAGCGCCCACTACCGCTGGTTCACGGATCCGGCCTCCCGGCTCCTCCACCCCGAGAGCGATCATGACGTGCAGAGCCGCCTGATGGTGGCGGACCTCAACGGCGCCCACAGTCGCGACGGCGTCGACTCGTACGTGGGCGAACTCGTCGACACACTGCGCGGCGAGAGCCCCGAGTTCGCCGAGCTCTGGCACCAACGCCCGGTGCTGGGTCCCTCCTGTGCGGCCAAACGCTTCCAGCACCCGAAGGCGGGGCTGCTGGAACTGCACTGCCAGACGCTCGTCGATCCTGACGCTTGCCAGCGGCTCCTGGTCTACACCGCGGTACCGGGCACCGAGAGCGACACCAACCTCAGGCTCCTGTCCGCGCTCGGGTGACCGGCACGCACGCCCCGACCGCGGACCACCTGGGCAGCGGCGTCCGGTGAACCGGAAGCATCACCGGGCGTAGATAGGCACATCCGACAAATCCCCCCTGTGCTCATGTGCCCCGGCACTCGGCAACCGTGCGGTTTCCCTGGCTGACGGTGGGGAATTTTTTCAGCCGGAAAGGTGAGTCGCAAAGCGCCTTTCGCGGCCTTTCAATTCCCGGAATTCACTGCGCTGTTGTCGCGTCTTCTTCAAGAATGCCGCAACGGGCACACGGATAAAGGAGTTTCCATGTCCACTCAACGGATCGGCTCCGGAAAGACCACAGCAGGACAGGGCTGGCAGGCTTACGGACCCAACGGCATCTACATCGACGTCGATACGTCGTCCGCACGCTTCACCGGTACTCCGACCTACGTCAGCTCGGTGGGCGGCGCCGGCGGCACCCAGTGGGCCACGACAGGATCCGCGGCCATCTACGAGCCCACCAGGACCGGCTTCCGCGTCTACCTGCGGTGGTCGGACGGCACTGCCCTCTCGCCCGCACACGCGGCGGACAAGGGCTGGTACATCAACTGGATCGGAGTCGACGAACCCTGATCCTGCCCGCGACATCCACGCCCGGTCCGCACCCTTCGTGCGGCGGGACCAGCCCGTGCCGTCGTGGCCCGCGCTCGCGGCTGCGCCCGGGCGCTGCGGCCAGGGCAACGGTGTCGGTACGGGCCGTCGCTGCCTGATCCGCACGGACCGAGGACCCCGTCCCGTTCGGCGAATTATCGGCGGGCAGGCGGTGCACAGTGCCGGTTCCCCCGACGGACGACTGCGCGTCGGGCGAGGGCCGGCAGCCCGCCGCCGCAGGCCGTTCCGACCGCCGCGGTCAGCCAGATCGTGGCGGCCGTGGTCGGCCCGCGGACGGCCTCCCGCCGTACGAAGACCGGCCCGCCGCCGATGCACCCGGTCCCGGCGGCGACGTGTGCCGCCACCCGGGACTGGTCGAGGACGACACACGGGCTGAGGCGGGATTGGTCAGGCCGCGAGGGTCAGTTCACAGGGACAGGGACGGTATTCCAGGCCGAGTTCGCCGTCGACGGCACGGCTGGTGCGGGTGGCGGCGTCGGCGACCGACTCCCAGGATCCGTATTTGGCGTAGAGCTGATCCGCTGTCGGGCCGAGCGGGTTGCCGTACTTCGCCACGTTGCGCGCTTCGAGGAGCCGGACCTCCTCCGGTGACATTCCGGCCCGGGTGATCTCCTTGGCGTCGTTGCGCATGTCGACCAGGTGCCGGGCGATCTCCTCCGGGCTGCGGCCCTCGGCCCGCATCGCACACCGCACACGGTCCATGTCGCCGATGAGCGCGTGGTACCGCATACGGATATCCCGCTGGTCCTCCCGCTCCTGCGGCGTGGACCGGCGGATCTCGCACACCACCGGTTCCGGACTCGTGCACGGACCGGTGCTGGGCGGCTCCTGGGACAGCGGGGCGACGACGACGGAGCCGCCGCAGGAATCCGCGCAGTACGCGGCGGTGGCGGCGGCGAGTGTCGTGGGCAGGGCGGCCGTCAGGACCATGGCCGCGACCAGTGCGGCACGGCGCAGCAGCCGGACGGTGAAGGCAGACAGAGACATGGCGCCAGCTTTTCGGGGCGGGGTGGGCGGGAGCGGGCGGCGCGCATGCGGATCACACCTGCGGGCGACAGGAAACAGACGGGGGTGGCGTGTCGCCGTCGGCGGGTTGACGGGTACGGCCGGCCTGGTCGGTGGCGGCCGGGGAGCGCGGCGGGCGGGCCACCGGTTCACTCACTCGGCGTGGCCGGCCGGGCGGCCTGGGCAGCCGGGCCCGCCGATGTCCGGTCGCCCAGGGCCCGTCGCGGTCTCCCGTAATCCTTTCGTGTCCCTCAAGTCGCCCATATATCACCTGCTCTTGACACCATGCCACCGTAGGGCAGGACGATTCGGGGGGCAGCGTGGCCGATTCGGCTCCGTCGAGTGCGAGAGAGCCGTCGCTGAAGGCGGTGCGTGTTCCGGGCGTACTGCTCCGGCGTGTGTTACGGGTGCTCCGGCTGTCCGTCGTCATGGCCGTGCTGGTCGGCGGGACCGTCGGACTGGCCGCGAGCGGGCATCTGGGGCTGCCCTTCCAGCAGGTCACCACTCTCACCGGGCGGCTGGCGTCGGTCGGTGACCTCTTCGAGGACCCGGAGATGATCCGGCTGCTGCGCAAGCACGGGCTGCGCGTGCACACCATCAGTGCGGGTTCACGCGAAGTGGCCACCGGCAGTCTGGACGGCCTGGACTTCGCCTTCCCTTCCGGCAAGTCGGCGGCGGACCAGCTCCACGCCGAGCGACAGGCGGCCGGGCAGTACAGCAACGACTCCGAACCTTTCTACAGCCCACTGGTGCTGGCCACGTATCGCGAGTATGCGGAAACGCTGGTCGACAAGGACGTGGCCGTGCGCCGCGGCAGCACGCAGAAGCCGCTCTACTACTCCCTCGGCATGTCCAGGTTCGTCGAGTTGGCGAACACCGCCTGGCACGACATCGGCATCACCGAGCACGGCGTGGACAACCACAATCTCGTGCTCGCCCGGACGTCCGACATCTGCCAGTCCAATTCGGCGGACAGCTACCTCGGTCTGCTCGCCTTCACCCTCAACGGAGAACGGCCGATCAAGGATGCCTCCGAGATCCCCGGACTGGCCGCCAGGCTCAAGGAGCTGATACTCCGGCAGGGCAGCCCCGGTACCGACCTGAGCACGAAGTACGAGTCCTCCGCCGGCCCCAGTACCGCCCCGGTCGTCGTGATGTACGAGCACCAGTTCCTGGACTACCAGGCCAAGTACCGCGCCGAGCACGGCCGGCTGGACGAACACCGGGTGCTGCTCTACCCCGGTACGCAGATGGTGAGCGAGCCGCACTTCGTCGCGCTGAACCACCGGGCCGACCGGCTCGGCGACCTGCTGAAAGGGGATCCGGAATTCCGACGCCGGGAAGCCCGGCTCGGCTACCACACCTTCGGCACGGACGAACTGGGCACGAACATCGCGAAGTTGCACGTACCTGATCCCGACACCACCAGCACCGAGCAAACCGACCGCACCGCGGCCCAGATGCCGGACTACCCCCTGCTGGAACAGCTCATCACCAGTATCAAGTCCTGCCCTCCACCGGTATCGGACTGAGGGGGACCAGGAACGGCCACCGGCCTGAACCGGCCCCGACCGACCTCGACGAGTGAACGAAGGTGTGCGCAGTGCCCGTATTCAGCGACGGCCTGTGGTGGGACATCAACTGGCGCTGGATGGTGGTGTGGCTGGTGACCGCGGTGAGCGCCTTCGCCGCGGTGGGACTTCTGGTCGGCGCCAGGCGACGGCGCCGCTCCAGCCCTTCGGCCGGTCTGCTGTCCGGCCGTACGTGCGTCTACCTCGACGACCGGCAGATCATGGACACGTACCAGATGAACCAGTACGCGGTGGCGCTGCGCAAGGAGGTCGAACTGCGCACCACCACGAACCGGGCCGTGAAGCTGATGTGGCGGCTGCTGCCCTTCATCAACCCCGAGGCGAACTTCGAGGCGAGCCGCGAGTCCGCCGTCAAGTACATCCAGGTGGCCGAGCCGATCTCGGTGATCGGCGTCATTCTCGACGCCCTGGAACGCAGCAACGCCGTGGTCCACGCCGATCTGTACGAGTCCACGATCCGCAGCGGGCCGGCCCTGCGCAGGGTCCGCGGGTCGGGCGGCACCCGGCTGAGCGCCACCAGGAAGTGGTTCGTTCTGCTGACCGCCGACTTCACCCCGGACGCGGCCGCCACCACCCCGGGCGCCGATGTCTTCACCGCGCCGTACGGTGACACCGCCCGGGTCCGCCTCGCCTGCCGCCCCACCGGCTACCGTGCTGCCGGCAGCACCGGAACCGCCCTCCCGGGCACCCCCGACGGGGCACCCGACGCCGCCTTCGGCACCGAACCCCGACCCGCACCGGCCCCCGTCCCCACCACTTCGTCCGTCCCGGACCTGACCGGCGCTCTCTGCCTGGCCAAGGTGGGGAGTTGGCGGTCCACCACCGGCACGCTCGACGTCACCCCGTTGGCAATCTTCAGGTAGCCCTCACGGGGACGCGGTTTAGGCAAAGCGCATCTCCATGTCTTCGTCAAAGATTTCGACGAACTTGAGTTCGGTGATGCCGGTCGCACCCATTCCGCGTGAACTTCCCTCGGCATCCCGGCCGATGCATTCACTTATCACGCATATAGTGATCTGACAAGGTCTCATACTGCTCATTTATGGCGCATACGTTGCCTTGCATCCTGTGGTATGCCCTGCCTAGTCTCGGTGTCGGTGAGCGCCCCTCAGGTGGGCTGTCAAATAACCCGAGGTCGGGAAAACCGGTAGAGCGGGGAATGCTTGACGGTGGGAAGCGCAGGCGAGACGAAAAGAAATCCAGGAGAAGCCGACCTCAGCCTACGCGGCACGATGGGTGCGTCACCCGTCCGTGAACTCCTCATCGGTTCGGTGATCGGGCGATCCTCCGCGGCGATGATTTCGGTGGGGACCGTACTGCTCATTCAGAACACCACCGGTTCCTTCGCGTTCGCGGGAAGCGCCGCCGGAACGTTCGCCCTCTTTTCGGTCGTGGTCGGTCCGGTCCGCAGCTGGTTCACCGTGCGCTGCGGGCATCGTCTGACACTGCTCATCCTGGCGGGTGCCCAGGCGCTGGGCCTGATCGCGCTGACCGCGGCCGCCACCCGCCACTGGCCGGCCTGGCAGATCCTGGCCCTGACCGCGCTCGTCGGCGCGGCCAGCCCGCCCTTCGGGGCACTCATGCGCGTCGGCTGGTCACGGGCCCTGCCCGAGCCGGTCCTGCCGAAAGCCTTCGGCATCGACGCCGTCTGCGAGGAAGTGACGCTGATGGTGGGGCCGCTGCTGGTCGGCGCGGCGGTGGCCCTGGCGGGAACACGGACGTCCCTGCTCATCAGCAGCGGGCTGTGTCTGGCGGGTGCGGTGACCATGGCGGCCGGCGCCCCGTCGGCGCACGGCGACGACGGCACGCCGCAGGCCCACGTGTCGGTGCGATCGGCGGTGCGCGGTGCCGCTCCGGTCCTCGTGGCCCTGGCCGCCGTGGGCCTGACCGTGGGCATGATCGAAGTGGGCGTGCCGGCCCTGACGGAGGAGTTCGGCCGGGTGGCCCTGGCCGGACCGCTGCTGGCCGTGCTCTCCGCCGCCAGCGCGTGCGGCGCCTTCGTCTACGGCAGGATCGCGGAACGCGCCCCGCTGGAGCGGTGGTTGGTGTGGCTGTCGGTGGGTGCCGCACTGGGCACCGCCTTGCTGGCAGCCGCCGTCGGCCTGTTCACCCTGGTACCCCTGCTCGTGATCGCCGGACTGGCGGTCGGACCCGCCGTCATGACGGGTTACCTGATGGCGGACCGCGTGGCCGAAGGGCACGCGGGCAAGACACACGCGGCCATCCTGGCCGGTGTCGCCTGCAACGGCGGCACGGCCGCCGGCGCCGCCGCAAGCGGACTGCTGATCGGCTCCGCCGGCACCCACACGGCTTTCCTGGCCGTCGCCGGCACAGCCGTGCTGGCGATCGGCGCGAGCCGTCTGCTGCCGTCCCCCACGGCACCGGCCCGGAGCGGTGCCGAACCCGCACGGTCGGCCGCCAAAGGTACCTCCTGATTCCCTCCGAATTCCCTCTCGGCAGAAAGGCAGGAAAGATGCGTCACGCGCTGCAGCAGGACGACCCGGACATCTTCTTCACCAATACGGCCATGGGACAGCGGACGCTCTACATCGATGGCGCGCAGGCCATGCAGGAGTGGGAGAAACCGCTCATGATCCGGAGCGGAGAACTGGTGGTCCGGCAGGGCAGCGAGTTTCTTGAATGCGGCCTCGGCCTGGGCCTGTCGGCCCTCGCCGTCGCAGGCGCACAGAACACGACGCGGCATACCGTGGTGGAGCGCTATCAGCCGGTCATCGACGAATTCCAGAAGACGCACCCCTCACTTCCGGCCACCCTGGATATCGTCCAGGACGATTTCTTCGACTACATAGAACGGCTGCCGGACGAATCGGTCGACGGCATCATGTTCGATCCCTGGCTCCCCAAGGAGATCCGGGACGACGAATCCTGGTGGACGGAGGTCATCGGACAGATGATCCGTGTCATGCGGCCGGGCGCGGCATTCGTGCCGTTCTTCTCCACGACCAACGAACTGTGGCCGCGCTTCGCCCCCCGCTTCCGGACCGTCCTCGTCGAGCCGCACCCCTTCACCGCATACCCGACGACGAGTTACACCGAGGGCACCTCCGGCACCGCATACATCCAGTGCTTCATCAAGTGAGGAGGACCCCGACATGCCCTTCCACTTCGCCACCGTCAGCCAGAAGCTGACCGCTTCCATGGGCGGACGCGCCGCCTACCAGGTCCTGGCCATGGCGTGGAACGACGAGACGAACGAGATGCGGTATCTGATAGCCGCACGGGAGCGGCCCGTCTGGGTCAACGATCAGGAACTCGTCAGGGTGTTCACGGAGGACGACTGAGACAGGCGGTGCCGTGTGATCTCCTCCCTGCTCCAGGCATTTCTCGCGCAGGTGTCGAGCCGGCCGGACGCGGTCGCCCTCCACTATCCCGAATCCGCTGATCCGGAGGTGATGGACTACCGGACTCTGGACGCCCGCTCGGACCGCCTGGCCTCTCACCTCGCCGGTGCCGGAGTCCGCGCGGGGGACACCGTAGGCATCTTCTTCGCACCCGAACCGACCCTGATCCTCTCGGTGCTGGCGGCTCACAAGCTGGGCGCCCGCTACCTCATGCTCGACGCGGATCTACCCGCCCCGCGGCTGGGGGCGGTCATCGCCGACTGCCCGATGACCGCGGTGCTCGGCCAACTGCCCCCCGACGTCACCCTCGACCCGGACACGACGCAGCTCGGATTCCCGGCTGCACGTGACATCTCCGCCGGCCACGGCGACCGGCGGTATCCGGTCCCCGAGGCCGCGGACGCCGGCGAACTGTACGTCTGCTACACCTCGGGCAGTTCGGGCACGCCCAAGGGGATCGTCGCCAAGACGTCCTCCGTGTTCAACCTGGTGACCGCCGAGGCCAGACTGAGCATCGGTCCCGACGACCGGGTGGGGCAACTGTCCAATCCCGCTTTCGACGCGTTCACCTGGGAAGTATGGGGGTGCCTGCTCGGCGGCGGCCGACTCGTGGGGGCCGACCGGCGGCTGGCCGCCGACACCGGGCGCTTCGGAAGCTTCGTCCGTGCCCGGCACGTCACCGTCGCCTTCATGACCACAGCCGTGTTCAACCTGCACGCGGCGACGTCACCGACGGTCCTCGCACCGCTGCGGCTGCTCGTGTTCGGCGGCGAGAAGGCCGACCTCGCGGCGGTACGTCTGGTGCGGTCCGCGATGCCGGGCCGACTGGTCCACGCGTACGGGCCGACCGAGACCACCACGTTCGCCACCTGCCAGGTGGTGGACGAGGTCGCCGCCGATGCGACATCGTTGCCGATCGGAACGCCGCTGCCCGGGTACGAGGCGACGGTCTGGCATGCCGAAGGGCGCCCGGCCGCCCCTGGAGAGCCGGGAGAGCTGTACATCGGCGGGGCGGGGGTGGCCGTCGGATACCTCAACCGGCCGGAGCTGACCGCCGAGCGGTTCGGCCCCTCGCCCGCCGACCCGGCCGGGCCCGTCACCTACCGCACCGGCGACCTCGTCACCACCGACGAGGCCGGCCTCATCCACTTCCTCGGCCGCAGGGACAACCAGGTGAAGGTGCGCGGCCAGCGGGTCGAACTGGAGGACGTGGAAACCCACTTGAGGGCGCTTCCGACGGTGCGCGAAGCCGTCGTCTGCCCCGTCCGGGACCGCGATTCGGTGAGCCTCGTCGCCGTGGTCGAAGCCGCACGGCGGCACGGCGCCGTCTCGACGTGGAACGGCCTGTACGACGAGCTGTACCGCGGGATCGATCTGCAACGTGAGGACCACCGCTACCGCGGCTGGAACGCCTCCGCGACCCACCAGCCGATCCCCGCCGACGAGATGCGGCACTGGCTGGTCTCCACCCTCGCCCGGATCCGCCGGCTGCGCCCCCGGCGCATTCTGGAGATCGGCGTCGGATCAGGGCTCCTCCTCAACGCCCTGGCGCCCTCCGCGGACACCTACTGGGCGACCGACTTCTCCCACTCGGTCCTGGACAAGCTGGCCGAACAGTGCGCCACGCACCCGGAGCTGGCCCGGGTCCAACTGCGCCACCGCGAGGCGATCGACCTGTCGGGACTGCCGGAGAACACGTTCGACACGGTCATCCTCAACTCGGTGATCCAGTACTTTCCGTCGGTCGACTACCTCTCCCAGGTCCTGAAGGGCGTGCTCGACCTGCTCGCCCCGGGCGGGTGCCTCTTCGTGGGAGACGTGCGCAACCAGCGTCTGGCGGGCCGGTTCTACGCCGAACTCGCCGAGCACACCGTGGAGGGGGCGCACGCGCGAACCGCGGCACAACTGGCCGAGGCCGAGACCGAACTCCTCGTCGACCCCGACTACTTCGCCCTGCTGCCCCAGGTCTTCGACCGTATCGACGCGGTCGATCTCCTCGTCAAACGAGGCCGCCACCGCAACGAGCTGACCGACTACCGCTACGACGTCCTGATCGGCACCGGTGAGACCGGTTCCGCGCGCTCCGATACCGCCCTCGAATGGACCTGGGACGGCGCGGACACAGCCGGAGAGGCCCTCGTGGGCCGGCTCGCGGACGTGGCCGCCCGGCCCGTCGTCGTCACAGGCGTACCCAACGCCCGGCACCGCCCGGCGCACTCGGGCGCGGTGGAACCGGAAGACCTGTACGACATCGGCGCGGCCGCCGGCCGGCCGACCCTGGTGAGCTGGGCGGCCGCCCCGGACGAACTCACCACCTGGTTCCTGCCGGTGGACGCGGACGACGCGGTCTCCGGCACTGCGAGGCCGCGCGCCGCTCGATCGGAGACCTGGCCCACGGCCTACGCGAACACGCCGACCGGGCAGCGCGCACCGCACTCCCTCGCCGAAGACGTGGTCCGCCGGCTCAGGACAGAGCTGCCCGCCTACATGATTCCCAGCCGGGTCATCGTCGAGGACCGGTTGCCCCGCAACGCCAACGGCAAGCTCGACCGGCGCGCGGCGGCAGACCTGGCCGAGCGGTACACGCCCGCGCAGAAACCGGCCGAGTCGCCCGCGACCTTCCGCGAGGCCTCGGTGCGGTCCGCGGTGGCCGCCGCGCTCGGCGTGGACAAGGACACGATCGCACCGGGCGACGACTTCTTCGATCTGGGCGGCCATTCGATCGCGGCTGTCCGTCTGGCCCACTGGCTCAGCGGCCGGCTGGGCGTGGACGTCTCGACGGGCGACATCTATGAGGCGCGCACCGTCCGTGAGATCGCCGCCCGCATCTTCCCCGAACGGCAGGACCCGCCGCAGGCGCGAGCGGCTCGGCAAGGGGTGGGGGAGTCCGCAGCCGAACCCCGCCCGCGGACGCCCGCACCCGAGGTGCCGTCCGCACCGGGAGAAGCGAATGACGTACCCGCCGCCGTGGACGCGGCCCTGACCGACACGGAGGATGTCGCCCTGTCACGGCTCGCCGCCGCGGCCGACGTCACACGGCACGACCTCACCACGGCGGCCCTGGTCGCCTCCCTCGCCCGGCTGACCGGCGCCGGGGCCGTCGTCATGCTGCGGCCCAACCACCGACTGGCCCCGCAGGACGTCCGGTCCTGGCGGACCAGCCGCGGCGTCGCCGCGTGGGTGGTGACTCCCGACCCCGGCCACGGGCTGCGGCCCCTGTCCTTCGCCCTGGTCCGGGCCGAAGCCCGGAGCCTCACCGAAGAACCGGCGCTGAGTGATCCGCAGCACAAACGGGACATCCCGGCGGACCTGCCGGTCCTGCTGTACGGCCCGGCCGCCCTGCTGCCGGAGCCGGGCGGGGAACTCCCGACCGGAACGGGCCTGTTGGTGATGGAATCCCAGACCGGGCACGGCACCTCGGCGCGTCTGTGGCACGACGCGCGGCCCGCCTACTCCGGACTGACCACGGAGCGTCTGGCCACCGACTGGAACGCGTGGATCCGCGCGGGTCTGCACGACCCGGAGTGTCCTGCGGCCGCGAGTGAATCGTTCTTGCCGGAGGTGCGGGAGGTGATGGCGGGGCAACGGCTCGTCATGCGGACCGGGACTCTTGCCCCGCTGCTTCCCGGCGGAGTGCGGCCGGCCGCGGGCGACGCCGTCCCCGTCTACGTCCTGGACCAGGCCAACCAGCCGGTCCCGGAGGGCCGGCCCGGGCGGTTGCACGTGCCCATGGCCTCCCTCGACACCACGGGGCCGGCCGCGCGCGACGGCCACCCGGCGGCGGACCGGATGATCGCGGACCCGCTGCGGGCGGGGGCCGTCATGATACGTACCGCCGCGACGGCCCGGTGGCACCGGGCGGCCGGGGCGGAACTCCTGGCTCCGGATGCGGCGGCCGAGGCCGAGCCCGCCGAGGAGCCGGCCCTGCACCAGTCTCCGGCCGGGCCGGATGTGTTCGACGACGAGCTGGAAATGTTCACCGTCCTCGTGAACGGGACCGGCGAGAGATCACTGTGGCCCATGAGTATCGCCGTGCCGGCGGGGTGGGGGGCCGAGATCGCCCCCACGTCCAGGACAGCAGCCCTCCAGCAACTGAACCCTGTACGCGACCCCGCACACGGCGAGTCCGACCGACGTATGGAGTCCACACATGAGTGAAACGGCGCCCTCGAACGACTTCTCCCGGCCCTCCGGGACCTCACAGCACATCCTCACACCTGATGAGGCCGCGCAAGTACGACACTTGTCCCAGCAGGTAAGCCGGGAACACGCCGATCCGAACGACGACGACACCCTCGGCGCGCTGGCCGCCCTCGCAGGCGATCTCCCGCTGAGCCTGCGCGCCTTCCTCCACCGGGAGCGGCTGGCCGAATCACCGACCGGTGTCACGGTGCTCAGCAATCTCACCGTGGCCCAGAACGTCGGGCCCACTCCGCGGAACTGGCGGGACGCCGACATCCGGGAGAGCCGTCTGGACGCCTTCACCGCACTGCTGCTCGGATCGCTCCTCGGCGATCCCATCGGATGGTCCGCCCAGCAGAGCGGCCGCGTCGTCACCGACGTGCTGCCCTCACCGGGCATGGAGCAGAGCGACATCAGCGCGTCCAGCGCACGAGAGCTGAGCTGGCACACCGAGGACGCCTTCTCCCCCTACCGTGCCGACTGGGTGGGCCTGCTGTGCCTGCGCAATCCGCACGCCGTGGCCACCACCGTGTCCCGGCTGACAGTGGGGGAGTTACCCGAACCCGCCGAACGCGTACTGCGGGAACCCCGGTTCGTACTGGACCCGGATCCGGCCCACGAACTCGACGACGGCCCCGCTCCGGACAGCCTGCCCGTCGCGCTCCTGACGGGCCCGCCGGACGCGCCGACGCTGCGTGCCGACCGGGACTACATGCGGGCCGTCCCCGACGACGACGAAGCGGCCCAGGCGCTGAAGCAGCTGATCCAGCATCTCGACGACCGGCTGACCGACGTCGTCCTGGGGCCGGGAGACATGGCCTTCATCGACAACAACGTCTTCGTCCACGGCAGGCGCTCCTTCCAGGCTACCTACTCGCCCACCGAACGGTGGCTCAAGCGCGTCAACGTGGTCAGGGACATCCGCCGTACCCGCCCCGGCCGGATCGGCGGAAGCCGCCGCGTCCTGCGCAGCCTGTGACCACAGATCCGTGAACGGACGCGTTCACACCCGCATCCCGCCGAGCAAGGGGAACCCTCATCATGAACAGTTCCACGGACGCCGGGCAGCGCAGGCTCCTCCTGGTGGAAAGCCGCCGCGCGACCTTCAACGAAAGCCTGCTGGCCAGGCCAGACGTGACCACAGTGCTGTTGCGTCTGGGTGACAGCTCCACCCGTTCGCACGGTTCGGGACCGGACGGCCAGAACGCGGAGAACACCCGGCACATGTTCGTCCTGGACTCCTCGCGGTCGATCGACCAGGAGGCGGCGCGCTACCGGGAGTGGATCGGGCACATCGGCATCGTCCCCGAGTACTTCTGCAATCCGAACGAGGCCGTCCAGCCCCAGGCCCAGGCGTTCGCGGCCGCCGTCGGACTGCCGCACCTGACCCAGGAGCAGGTGCTGCTCGTCCACGAGAAACCCGCGATGAAGAAGCTGTACCACCGCATCGGGCTGCGCTCGGCGGCGTACGAACTCGTCGACGGCGTCGGGGAGATCGAGCGGTTCGCGGCCGTCCACGGCTGGCCGCTGATCCTGAAGCCGGTCGACTCCGACTCGTGCATCGGGACCTGGAAACTGCGCGAGGCGGACCTGCCGCACGCCGAACAGCTCCTGCGAGACGGCCACCGCTGGATGGTCGAGGAGTACATCAAAGGCCACGAGCACCAGCTGTGCGCCCTCGTCGCGGACGGCCGGGTGCTCGACGCCTACGTCTCCAGCAACCCGGCGCCGATCCTCGACGTCCTGGAGGGCGCGATCAACGCCAACATCACGCTCGCCCCTTCCGAACCCAAGCCGATCGACGCGGTCGCGCTGTCGCAGCAGCTGGTGGACGGCGTGGAGTACCGCAGTGGCTACCTGCACGCGGAGTTCTGGATGACCGATACCGGGGAGTTCGTGATGGGTGAGCTGGCCGCTCGGCTCAGCGGCTGCGAAGTCCCCCTCAACCACGGTCTGTCGTACGGCTTCGACATCATGCAGGCCATCACCGACCTGTACGTGGGCAGGACACCGACGCTGGAGTACACCCGCGACCGTGCCGTCGGCGACCTGCTCCTGCCCACCGCGCCCGGCGTGGTCACCGAGATCACGTCCGCCGAGGAACTGCTCGCGCAGGAAGGGGTGATCTCCTGCCGTATGCGCGCGGCCGTCGGCGATCTGGTGGATCCGCCGCGCGCCTCCTTCGCCTGCAGCGGCGTGGTCCAGGTCACCGGGCAGGACTCCGCCGAAGTGACCGACCGGATGCGGAAGATCCTCAGCGGCTACCGGTTCACGACCGGGACGCCCGACGCCGCCCGGGACGCGCGATGACGGGGAAACACGATCCGGGCTCCCCCCGCCAGCCGGACGCCGCGTTCGCGGGCCACCGGGAGGCCTGCGACTACGCCGCGGCAGTCGCCCGTTTCCTGGCCGGTGACGGACCGGCACCCGTTCCGGTGTGGGTGGGCGACCGGACCGACCTCATGGCCTCGATCGACGCGGCCAACAGGCTGTATCGGATCTCCTCGCACACCGCCACGGTGACCGATGTCCACATCGTGCGACCGCAACGGCTCCCCGACGCGCTCCGGGACATGATCCGCGCGCTGCCGTCCGCCCCTGGCCGGCGTTCCCCGACGACCGTGGGGCTCTACCAGGACCTGCGGTTCGGTGACCGCACGGCCTGGGGGCGGGACCAGGCCCAGGCGTCGGGTGCGGAGCCGGCCGTGTTCCTCACCGGCCGGGACGTGCACTCGCTCAGCTGGATGGTGGCCAAGCAGTGGGCGGACCCCGAGGAGCTGTCGGGGGAGCTGGTGGTGACCGACCTCGACCACCGTCCTGCACTGGGCGGCGCCGAGTGGATCGACCCCGACGACATCGCCCGCGGCGACCGGATCCAGCTCCTGCGCGACCGGCCCTGGCGCCGGGTGCTGCTGCACGGCAACGGCCAGGACGACAGCCTGAACCTCGGCCGGCACACCATCTGCGGCAGACGCCAGGGAGCCTACGAGCCGAGCGGATACGGACCGTCCTGCCACTTCGGCCAGGGCTGCTACAAACCCGAACGGGGCCTGATCCCGGTCGGCGGCATTCCCACGGGGTCCCTGACGCTGCTGAACTGCTTCAGCGGGCCGTCGGGCCGGCTCGCGACCTACCACGACGACTACCAGCTGCTCCTGGCCGCCGTCGACGGCCCGGCCCGCTCCATCGTCATCACCTCCACCGCCTGCGACGCGGGGCGCCCGGAGATCCAGGCATGGCTCGACCGTCCCGGCGACCCCGCCACCGCCATGAACCAGAGCGTGGCGGACGCGAACCCGTACCCGGTGTTCTTCCAATGCGGCACCGAGGCGACGCAGGCCACGGCACCCGCGGGCGCGAGGCAGCCGGGGCCGGCCCGCCCGTCGCACAGGGCCTCCGCAGCGGGAGGGACCGGACAGGGCGGCTCCCTCGCCGAGCGGATCCGGATGCTGTCCGCCCGCTCGATGGCCATCGGCCGGTCGGGGCTGGTACCGGAGAACCATCCCATCGCCACCGAGCTTGCGGATCTCGACCGCTTCCTGTCCGCCATCTCGGTCCGCGACGCCCTGCGCGATCCGGACCTGACCCGGCTCCACCGCGAACAATGCGATGTCAAGACGGCCGCACTGGACGCGCGGATCGCCCGCAGCCTGTTCACCGAGAGCGCGATCTCCCGCTTTCCGACCTTCTTCGGCGATCGCAGCACGGTCCAGCCGGGCCCGATGAAACAGGCACCGCCCTGCCCGTGCGGCGAGCCCGCCTCCGTCTTCGTACGACTCCCTGTGCCGGCCCCGCTGGTGCCCGTCTCGCAGACCGTGTGCGACAGGTGCGGCGACATCGAGAACGCCATGCTGGGCGCCCCGGAGGTCCGCGTGCGGGGCCCCCGGCGGATGCGGAAGGGCGAAACGGCGAAGATCGCGGTGGAACTGACCGCGGCGCCCGGGACGGTGCCCGTCGCGGGCCTCGGCCTGCGGGCATCGCTGCGCGCCGAGGCCCGGCCCGCCGCCTGCCGGGTGGCGATCGACCAACAGGGCCGCGGCACCGCTCACTTCGAGCTGGCCGTGTCGTCCGACACCCGGGCGCAGGCCGAGTACCTGCTGCCGTTCGCCGTCAACGACCTGGCCGTCAACGTCGGACGATTCCACTTGCTCGTAGAACCCGACACGGAGTGAGGTGCCGAACGTGCCGAAGGCGTCTTCCAACAACCTTGCGTCGGAGCGGGTGAACAGCGAGCGACTGCTGCGCCGGATCGAGGAACTGGCGAAGTTCGGAGCCACCGGCGACGGCGGAGTCACCAGGCTCGCCTACTCAGAAGATGACATACGGGCGCGTTCGGCCGTCGCGGACTGGCTCGCGGAGGCCGGCATCCACTCAAGGGTGGACGCGGCAGGAAACCTGATCGCACGGGTCGTCGGCCTGGGCGGCTCCCGGCGCACCCTGGCCACCGGCAGCCACCTCGACACCGTGGTCCAGGGCGGCAGATTCGACGGCGCCTACGGCGTCATGGCGTCGCTGGAAGCCGTGATCCGGATCGCGGAGTCGGGGACACCGCTGTGGCACGACGTGTCCCTGGTGGTCTTCTCCAACGAAGAAGGCGCGAACGGCACCCCCGGGATGGTCGGCTCGCACATCGTGTCCGGCGCCCCCGTCGACGTCGACCAGGTCGATCACACAGGTGTCCCACTGTGGAGGCGGATCGCGGACGTGGGCGGAGACGCCTCGGCACTCGCCGGGGCCGTCTGGGCGGACGACAGCATCGCCGCGTTCGTCGAGATGCACATCGAGCAAGGCCCGGTGCTGGAGGACGAACGGGCCGACATCGGCATCGTCACCTCCATCACCGGCCGGTCCAACCTGGTCATCGGCATCACCGGACAGCAGCAGCACGCCGGCACCACCCCGATGGCCAATCGCTGCGACGCGCTCGTCGTCGCCGCGCGCCTCATCGGGGAGGTGGACGCACTTGCTCAGAAGGGCGCTGTCCGGGTCGCCACGACGGGCCGCATCACCTGCTCACCGAACGTGTGGAACGTCGTGCCCGGATCGGTCCAGCTCACCGTTGACCTCCGGGACGAGGACCGGAGCCGCATCACCGCGGCGACCGCGCACATCCGCCGCCTGGCGGGCGACCTGGGCGCGACGACCGGAGCCGTCGTCGACGTGCGCCAGGGGCCCGAGGTGCTGCCCGTGGCCATGGACGCCGAGCTGGCGGACTGCATCAGCGACGCGGCCGGCCAACTGTCGCTCCCGTCGCTGCGCATGCCGAGCGGGGCGGGACACGACGCCCAGTTGGTCGCCCGGTCGGCACCCACCGCGATGATCTTCGTTCCGAGCATCGGGGGAGTGAGCCATGCCCCGCAGGAGAACTCCCACGACCACCATCTGACGCAAGGCGCGGACGTGCTGCTGAGAGCGCTCCGCCTGATCGACGAACGCCTCAGGAAGTGACACGGCGGGCTCAGGCGGGGCAGCTGTCCGCGGTGCGGATCGCGCCACCGAGGTTCTCGTCGTCGGTGCCGAGGACACCCGTCCGCGCGGTGGTGGGGCAGGCGAGGGCTTCGACCTTGTGCCCTTCGAAGCGGGCGAGTTCGTCCGGTTGGGGCCGCACGGTCAGCAGCGGGGCGGCTCCGGACAGCAGGAGCGGTCCCTGCCGGAGCGTGCCGGCGTCGTAGACGGCCGAGTCGAACGGCCCGTCGTCCCCCGCGTCCGACGCGGACGTGATCGCGATCCTGCCCGTGGGGGACACCGCCAGGTCACTGACATGGCGTACGTTCTGCCGCGGGTAGGGCACCCGCAGCGCCGCGGTGCGCACCGGCCCGAATGCCAGGCCGGTCCAGTCCAGGCGGGCGGCGTGCAGGACCGCAGGGTCCTGGTCCTGCCCGCCAGATCGGCCCCGCCCGGCAGGTATGCCGCACCGCTGCCCCCGGACACGATGCCGTCGCCCACCGGCGCCCAGCCATCGGCCGCGCCGGCCGTCCCCGTGTTCTGCCCTACCAGGGCCGCCACCGCGGCCGCCGTCACACACCGCCACAGTCTCGCCATGCCCCGCACCCCAGTGCTTTGGCCGCATGGGTTCGCCGGGTTGGCGGGTCATGACGGTTGGATGTGCGGTGACGTGCGAACCGACCGCTGGAGGCGGGGTGGCCGAGACCGTCCGTGTGCGCAGACTGACCGACCTTCTGCCCGCCATCGCGACGTCCTGGATGAACGCAGGGAACGCCCTCGCATCCGCAGCGAGAGGGGCATCCGCTGGGGCGAACGCCCCCTCGCTGCTGCGGCCTGAACGACCCAGCGGGCCTGTGCGGTCAGAGCACCAGACGTTGAGGGACGTGCTCGGTCGGCGTCAGTGCCGAGCGAACCGGCGCAGGGCGACGAGTACGGGCGGCGCGAGCGTGTTCGGATGGTCGACGTCGTGCATCAGATGGTCCACTCCCGGCAGCGCCACTCGGCCCGGTCCACCGACATGCGCGTGGCGCAGGGCGGTCGTCAGGGCGTTCGTTGTGACACAGGGGACCTGGGCGTCGTTCGTGCCGCACGTCAGCAGCACCTTCGTCCCTGGCCGGAGTGCAGCGGTGGTGTCCGGTGGGTAGATGGCGTCGTCGCTTTTCACGAACCGGGAATTGGGGCCTTGGAACGCCTCGAAGAGCTGGGCGAGCGGCGGGGGCAGGTCGGTGGTGTCGACCGGTCGGTTTTCGCGCAGGGAGGCGACGGCTGCGTCGATGGCCGCGTTGACCACGCGTTGCTGCTCCGGTGTGAACTGGCCCTGCCGGGTCGCTTCGGCGACCTGGGCCTTGAGCTGGAGCGTGATCAGGTCCAGCAGGCGGATCGCCTGCGGTTGCAGAAGCGCCAGACTGGCCGGGGACGGGCGGACGGTACCGCCCAGCAGCAGTGCCGTCATCGCGCCCTCGCTGTGCCCAACGACCAGCAGGCCGTGTGGGTCGGTCTCCGGCTGATCGCGCAATGACTCGTACGCGGCCTGCGCCTGGCGGACGAATGCCGGGTAGTCGAGTTCTTCCGGGTGGTCCCGGTAGGCGCCGAGTCCGGTGCGGCCGGTGCCGTACTTGTCGAATCGCAGCGTGGCGATTGCGTCCCCGCCGAGCGTGTCGGCCAACTGCGCCAGGGTATCCGGTGCCGCCCCGGGCGGTTGGTTGCCGTCGCGGTCGGTGGGGCCGCTGCCCGGCAGCAGCAGAGCCGCCCGCAGCCGTTGCCCTGCACGATGCTCGGGAATGTGCAGGGTGCCGTACGTGGTTGTTCCGTCGGCCGTGAAGACGACCTCGCGGTCGGCGGCACGCACGAGACCGGGCGTCGCCTCGGCCGGGGTGGCGGTGCCGACGGCCAGGGCCATCAAAGCCGCTGCCAAGTGGCGAATCATGGGCCTTCCTCCGTCAGACAAGGGCATTCTCGACCAGGGCAACAGTCGCGCGGGGGTCGTCGACCTGGAGAACCAGGCGTGCGTACTTTTCGTCGGCGAGTTCGACCACGACAGCCTTCGACGGATCCCTGACGTCCCAGAAGACCTTGTCACCATCCTGATGGAATGTGCCCGCGGTGATCACACCGGGTACGTGGGAGCCCGGCGCGCGGATTCCTTTGAGGGCGGTGGTGATACCGGGATCGGCGGTCGCGCCACGGACGTTGGCCAGCGGGATGGTCAGGCGGCCCTTGAAGGCCCAGAGCTTGTCGAGACCCTCCATCACGACGACGAGGTCGTCGCCGAGGATACGTATCAGTGCCATGTCAGGTTCCCTTTTCAGATAAGAGGGCCGAGGTGGTGGGTCAGCGCGGTGGCGACTTTGTCGGGGTCGCCGCGCACAGGGATGCCCAGCGCGGCGGCCGTGAGAGCGGCGGCCAGGTCGGGGGGGAAAATACCGAGCGCATCGGCGATCGCCCGGTCGACGGTGGCCAACGCGGCCGTCACCTCAAGGGCGACCTCCTCGTCGACCGGTGCGCGTTCGATCGCCGCGAGGAGAAGCAGGTCGAGGTCGGCCGACGTGACGAGCCGCAGCACGGCCGCGGCATCCGTTGCGCCGGCGAGGGCGTCGAGCAAAGGGCGAACGTCGTCGGCAAGGTGGCGGCGCAGAACCATCAGGTAGAGGCCGCGCTTGCTGCCGAACGTCTTGTACGGACTGTTGCGGTGCACGCCAAGGTGAGTGACGAGATCGTCGACGGACACACCGTCATACGCGCGCCCGCCAAACAGACGCGCGCCCGCCAAACAGACGCACGGCCGCATGCACCACTTCGTCCTCGTCAAATGCTCTCGGCCTGCCCATGGCCACTACGGTAGGCAGTTAAGGAACGATTAGTCAAGAACGATCGTTCCTTAATCGCAGATCTCTTCCGTAGGCGCGGTCTTCCGGCAGTTGCGGACGTCCCCGGGACTACAGCACGGCGTCAAGTCGCTTGAGGGAACTCTTCCTCGTTCGATCGCTTCTCTCTTCGCGGGCCTGAAGGCCGGCGGCAGACGTTGCGTTTGAGGTGTCGCTGAACATCGCGAAGGCTCTTGCCGTGCGGGGACGGCCTCCGTCCGCCGAGACCGGCGGCATCAGCACCCGCCGGTAGCGCGCCGACCTGGTGCTTGCCACCGACGCGGGATCTGCTGCGGATTCTTTCTCCTGGTCGGTCTGAGCACACGGACGCAGTCTCGACCACCGCGCCTCCAGCGGTCGGTGCGGACGTCACCGCACACTCAACCGTCACGCCCACCCCAACCCGGCGAACCTATGCGGTCAAAGCACCAGAGAGCCGACCCGGGCCAGCGCAGGGCACCGACACACACCCTTCCTCCCAGCCCGGCCTGCGGCCCCGTCAGCGCACCTGGGGGCAGAGATCCCGCGGGCCGCCCATCATGTCCCCTGGACGGCCGCGCCCTGCGCAGACCAGCGAGCACTCTGTGACGCCGAGCCCGGGTGCTGGGTTAACAGGTGCGCGCTGCCGCTCCGCGCTGGCAAGATCCATGCATGCCGATTGCCGACGTGTCGCCCGGAGTGTCCATCGCCTACGAGGGCTTCGGTGATCCCAGTGCCCCTCCTGTGCTGCTCGTGATGGGTTTCGGTGCTCAGATGATTGCCTGGCACGAGGACTTCTGCCGTGCGCTGGCGGACCGTGGTCGCTACGTGATCCGATACGACAACCGGGACTGCGGCCTGTCCACCAAGTTCGACGATCACCCCGTCGACATCGGTCAGTTCATCAACGCTGTGAGCACAGGAGACATCTCTTCCGCCCTCGCGATGGTCCCCTACAGATTGCAGGACATGGCCGACGACGGCCTGGGCCTGCTCACCGCGCTCGGTATCGAGCAGGCACACGTGGTCGGAGCCTCGATGGGCGGAATGATCGCCCAGACGATGGCCATCTCCCACCCGGAGCGGGTGATGACGCTGACGTCGATGATGTCCTCGACCGGCGAAAGCGAATACGGCCGGTCCAGTCCCGAGGCCCAGGCGGTGCTGTTCAGCCCGAAGCCGTCAGACCGCGAGGCGTACATCGCGGCCGCGGACCGGGAACTGGTGTGGGCCTCCAAGCGCTACGGCGACCCCGCGGTCCTTCGGGAGCTGGCTGCCGACAGTTACGACCGTGCCTACTACCCGGCCGGGGTCGGACGTCAGCTCGGGGCGATGATCCTCAGCGGCTCACGCGCGGACGCACTCCGCGAGCTTCGGGTGCCGACGCTCGTGATCCACGGCCTGGACGACACCCTGATCGACCCCAGCGGTGGGCAACGCACGGCGGTCCTGGTACCCGGAGCCGAACTCCGACTGATCCTCGACATGGGACACGACCGCCCCCGCGAGCTCTGGCCCGAGATCATCGATGCCGTGGAGCAGCACACCAGCTGAGCACGTGGCTCGTAGGGTGCCGAGGTGTGGCAAGCCGGGGGAGTGTTTCGCGGCTCTGTTGCGTGAAACCGGTGAGTTCGCAGAACCTGAAGGTCAACGCGGCAGGAATTCGCTGATGAGCTGTGGGTTCTGCGGCGGGTAGGCACGTGGGTTCATGCGCGATGTGTCAGGCGAGATGAGGCTTCGATCGGTTGGGGAGGGCTCGGGGTGAGTTACGAATTGCAGGCGGTGATCGCGGGGGGACGAACTGCTTCGCGTCGCCTCACGGGAGGTTCCTGGAGCTCGGGTGGTGTCCGTGCGCCAGAGCCTGTCGCTGATGCCGATGACCGATGAGGTCGTCGCTGCCGTCACGGACGGCAGCGACGGAGGAGACCTGGGGTTCCATCGGCTGCCGGGGGGCTTCGCTACGTTGCTCGCTCGGTGGTCCTCCGCCGGGCCGATCACCTATGTGGAAGCCGACTACTTCGGGGGAGCCGGCGGGCAGCGAGCCGCCGTCTGGGCAGGCGGAGTACTCGTGCTGGGACCACTGGAGACGCCCGCAAAGAAGCGGTTCTCGCGGTCGGTCAGCCCGATCTCTCAGGCGCTGCGACGGCTTGGCGCACGAAAGGGCCTGGGCGAGGACGAATGCCAAGCGGTGGGATTGGACCGCCACCGGAGCACCGATGACTGGCTTTCGTCCAGCGCCGGTTAGACCAGGTTGGGGCCGATGGTGAAGCGCTCGGCATGGACGGCGCGGACGTAGTGGATCGCGGTGCAGTGAGGTGATTCCGAGCAAGCGCATCAGTCCGGCCGGGTCTTGCGGTCTCCTGCGCCTCGTCCGGGAAGCGGAACTGTGGGAGCTGGGTGCGTGCAGCGGGTGCGCACCCCAACCGCCCCATCAGATCCATCCGCCTCATTGGTCAGTCCCGTCAAGGCATTTAGGCGCGTCGCACCCCTTGACGTACCGACAAACAGGGACGAAGAATTGCCGCCGTCCGATTGACAACGTTGTCGTCAGTGTTCAGAGAGGCGCCGAGAGTGCACCAGGGTCCCCCGCCGATCAACCGCCGCCGCTTCGTCCAACTCCTCGGCGCCTCCACCGCTCTGGCGACGCTTCCCGTCGCAGCCGGCAGCGGCGCCGCCCGCGCCCAAGGCAACCCCCACACGGCCGGCGACGCGGTGGCGGAGACCTACTACCGCGTTCTGCTGAACCACACCCGCTGGTCCGAAACGCAGTGGGACCCGGCTCGCGGCTACTACACGGACAAGGACTTCGGCTTCGCCGTGGTGCTCGGCAACGCCGTGCTGCTCACCCACGGCGGCTACGACGGCGACCGTGCCGGGACGGACGAACAGACGCTGAAGGCCCGGACCATAGCCACGATCCAGCACTTCGCCGCCTCCAACCGCCTGACTGGCGGCACTCAATGGGGCCGGACCCTGTTCTTCGACACCACCTTCCAGCTGTACTTCGTACTCGCTGCCCGGCTGCTGTGGGACGACCTCGACGAGGCCACCAGGACCGACGTCGACACCATCGCCCGCGAACAGGCCGCCTACACCGTGAACCTGGGCACGGGCGACGATCCGAACTCCGGTAGCTGGACCCCGCACGGCCTGCTCGGCGGCTACCAGGGAGACACCAAGCTGGAGGAAATGGGTGTCTACGCACAGTCCCTGGCCCCCGGACTCGCCTGGGCCACGGACGATCCACGGCACACCGCCTGGGACGAGGCGTTCGGTGCCTGGTCCCGCAACGAAACCGGATTGCCGCAGGCAGACCGGGCGAATCCGGCGCTCGTCGACGGCGTTCCCGTCTCCGCCAACACCGCCCGCAACCTGTACGACACTTTCATCGTCGAGAACCACGGGTCCTTCGCGCCGCACTACCAGGAAGAACTGTGGCGCACGTCAGGCCGGAACGCCGCCCACTTCATCACCGCGGGCCGGCCGCTGCCGCAGGTGCTGACCGACCAGCCGAACGCCGACGCGCTGTGGCGCACCCTCCTCGGCGTGATGAGCGACGCCGGCGAGCCGTTGATGCCCATGGTCAACGATCGCGAGCACCTCTACGGCCGCGACGTGATCCCGCTCGCCTTCCTCGCCCAGGTCGTCGGCGACCGCGCCGCGGCCCGAGCGGAGGTGGCCCTGGCGGAACGACTGGAGGCGTACCAGAAATACCCCCCGGAGTACCGCCTCGCGAAGTTCTCCGGCGAGCCGAAGTACGAGCCGGAAGCCCGCGCCGAACTCGCCATCAGCTATCTCCTGCACGCATGGGCCGCGGTGCAGGGCCGTACGACCCGTCCGCTGTCCCCCGACGAACTGTTCCGCCAGGCGTCGGGAGTGACCGACTTCGGCACCGGACCGGGCCTCGTGTCGCACCAGTCGGCCGCTGCCTGGGCGGGCGCCGTCACCAAGCCGGGTTTCGTGAAGTTCTCCTGGCAACCGGCCCATGACGACTGGCTGTTCAAAGTCGGCGGCGCCACCCCCATGTTCCTCCCCACCGTCGCGGCACAGGTGAAGAACCGCCAGGTGCGCACGTACACCAAGCACCGCGACGGGTTCGACGGCAGCGCGACGATGTTGGTTGTGGCGTCCGGGTACGCAGGCTTCACGACCCTGCCCACCGGCGCCGTCGTCTACGCGACGACCGGCATCGCCGCAGGTGAAGGGCGTCTGGAGTGCTACAACCTCACCATGCCGGGCGTGCCTGGCCTGACGGGGTCGCGGACCTTCCGGTTCGCGGAGGGCAGCGCCACCGTGGCCGCCCAGGATTCCCGGGGGCCCGCCGCCACTCCCCGCGTGGACGAAGTGACCTTCCCCCGTACCGCCGTCCGGCACCTGCGCATGCTGGGCGTCCGGCCCGATCCCACGTACGGCTATTCGCTCTACGCCTTCGAGGCGCGCGACGGAGGAGAAGGCGCCGACCTCGCACGGGGCGGGACGGCCTCCGCCTCCTCCTACGATCCCGGCAAGGAGCCGACCCTGGCCGTCGACGGGAATGCCACGACCCGCTGGGCGGTGTCACGGGCGGACCGTCCCCGGGCGGACAGCTGGCTCGCCGTCGATCTCGGGGCCACGCACGCCGTGGACCGCGTCACCCTGCGCTGGGAGGCCGCCGCAGGCCGTGCCTACACGGTGCAGGGGTCGACGGACGGGCAGCAGTGGAGCGACCTCGTCTCCTGGCCGGTGCCCGACGTGTCCAGCCAGGGCGGCTGGCTGGACGTCGACGGCCGTGCGGGACTGCTCGTGCGCGGCTCGAAGCAGCCGCTCAGGGTGTACGACGACACCATCGTCCTGGCCGACGGCCCGGCCACACCCCTCCTGGTCGAGGGACTCCCCGACGCGTCGGCCGACACCCTGCGCGACCGAGCCGCCGCCGACGTCCCGCAGGCTGACAGCGGCTCCGTCGGCGTCGCACTCACCGACGATCACCTGAGCCTGTTCAACCTGTCCGACCGGCAGGTCACGACCCGCGTCGACATTCCGCAACCTGACGCCCGCCTGGTTCTGTTCGAGGGCCGGCAGACGGTGACCGCCTCCGGCAGCGCTTATGACGCCGAACTGGACGCCGCCACCGCCCGCCTGGAGCCCCCACGGCTGACGCTGAGCCCGGTGTCCGGTGGGCGGCTGCCCGTGGGCCTCCAGGCCGAGGTTGTCGACGGCGCCACCGTGCGGCTCACCGGCCCGGCCTGCCGCATTCAGGTGACCGGCCAGGGACAGACCGAGTTCGCGGTGGTCCGCGGCGGCCGTACGACGACAGTCACCTTGAGCCGGGCGGCCGCCTATCCCCTGGACGACCTGGCCCTGGGGAGCGTCGTCTTCCCGACCAACCCGCTACCGCCCGGCATGTCGGACCCCGCAGCCGCCGTGGACGGCGATCCGGCGACGGCGTGGACGCCCGGGCCCAACGGCCGCATGGTCGTCGACCTCGGCGCCCAGTTCCGCGTCCACGACCTCCGCACGGAGTGGAGCGGCGGCCGAGTGCCCGGCCTGCGAGCGGAGTTCAGCGGCGACGGCCTGGCCTACACCCCGGCAGGCGAGCTCACCGGCCACGGCCGCGCCCGCGGGCTCACCACTGATGCCACCGCACGCTACGTGGCGCTGTCGACCGACGCGGTGGGCAAGAACGACGCCGGGCTCATCAGCTTCTCGGTGCGTTGACGGCCTGTGGTCCGTGGCGGGGCTCCGGTCGTCCGACCGGGGCTCCGGTCGGTGTTGAAGTTGTGGATCACGTTCCGGAACCGGTCCGCGCTGGTGAACGTCAGTCCGGCCATCTTCACCACCGGCATGCCGTGGGCGGACAGCAGCACCATATGGGCCCGCGGCCAGTTCACCACTGAGCCGGCGCCCCTGCGGATGATCCGCAGCAGGCGCTTGCCCCCGTCGTCCTCGATTTCGCGGACGCGTACTCGTATCGCCCCCCCAGACAGCGCGGAGCGACGGCGCCTGCCGGACCAGGAGGTGACTTCCGTCGGTCAGCCTGCCGTCGGGTCCTGCGGGACCTTTGCTCGCACGAACCCGTGGCTCCGCTCCACTTTCGCCACATGCAGCGTGTAGCTCTGGTACCACTCGGCCTGCCCGCGCTTTTGCGCCGCGCGGTGCTCGGCGTTGCTCCGCCACTCCGTGAGGGCGTCGGCGTCGCGGAAGTACCCGACGGTGATGCCCAGCCCGCCAGGAGTCTGCGCGTGGTCCATCCCCAGGAACCCAGGGACGTCCTTCACCAGGTCTTCCATGCGTCCGTTGGTCTCGCTGTAGCCGCTCTGCTCCTGGGTTCGCACCGTAGTGAAGACAGCCACGTAGTAGGGGGGTTCATAGGCCTCGACCGGTGCGACAGGTGCTTCCGAGTGATCGCTCATGGCGTCACCGTAAGTCGGGATGCGCCCAACACTCCAATGTCCTTCCTGAACCGGACACATGAGGGATCGGGCTTTTGACCGAGAGTGTCGGCACGGGATGACGGCGCGGGCCGCACGGACGGGACCGGACCATTCGATGACGCGTGTGATCTCGACATCGCCGACGGAGAGGCTGTCTGCGGGCACAACGGGTCCTCCTGGGAGTGCGGGCCGGGTCCGGATACACGTGCGCTGACGGGGTTGCGGGCAGGACACGCGGGCCGTGCCGGGACGTCCGGCGCAGGGGCCTGGCGGGCCCGGAAGGTGCGGACGGCCTCCTCGGTCAGCGTTTCGGTGGTGGGTTGCACGGTGGCCTTCCCGTCGAAGGCCATGATCTTCAAGGCCATCATCCCGGGTCGGACCAGGAAAGCGGTGGTGCAGCGGCGGAGCGACCGGGTCACACCGCGCAGGACATCTCCGGGCGCGCGCTTCGGCGTCGTACTCGCCGTCCCGGCGGCCCGGGCCGGCGGACGCCCGCCAGTCTGGGTGAGACCGCTGCAGGGGCCGGGCCTCCGGTATGACGCGCCACGTGCTGCGGCTCGTACCCGCGGAAGTGCCGGGCCATGTAGATGTAGTGCGAGCCGACGTCGCTGACCACCGTGGCGTCGTCGTCCACCAGCTCGCGCAGCTTGAGGACCACGGCGGCGGGGTCGAGTCCCTCCTCGGTCATCGCGGCGTTGCGCGCCTCGCGGTCGATGCGTTCGAGGGCGGCACGCTGTTCGCCGACCGCCGCCTTCGCGTCGTCGTCAAGGCGCAGGCCGGAGACCGACGCCGCCAGCGCGGTGACGGTGGCGGCGATGTCGCCCCGCAGTTCGACCGTGGGCTGGTAGTGGTTGTCGACGTCCGCCGGCACCGAGTCGATGTGCACGACGGTGCGTGCCGGGTCGGTGTTCCACAGTCCGGGGTCGTACTCCACCGCGTCGTACCCGATGGTGACGAGCACATCGGCGTGCGAGATCAGGATGTCACCGGGCTGGTTGCGGAACAGCCCGACCCTGCCGACGAAGTGGTCCTCCAGCGCGCGGGAGACGACTCCGGCCGCCTGGAAGGTCTCGACGACCGGAAGTTCGGTCCCGGCGAGCAACCGTCGCAGCGCCGCACACGGTTCGGCGTCCGCCGCGCGCATGCCGACGAGGACCACCGGGCGCCTGGCGTTGCGGATCAGCTCCGCTGCCTTGCGGATCCCGGACTGCGGGGCGGGGCCGAGAGCGGGCACCGGCTGCGGACGGGTGACGCTCGCGGAGGTGGGGGCGCCCACGATGTCCGAGGGCAGGACGACGGCGGTGGCACCACGCGGCTCGGTGACCGCGGCCCGCAGGGCGTTGGCGACGGTCTCCGGAACGTTGTCGGGGTCGTTGACCTCGCCGACGTACTTGGTGAACGGCTTGAGCGCGGCGGTTGCGTCCATCGACTGGTGGGTTCGCTTGAGCCGGTCCCGGCGCGGTACGGCGCCGCACAGCGCGATCACGGGGTACTGCTCTGTGGTGGCGGTGATCAGGCCGGTGAACGTGTTGGTCGTGCCGGGGCCGGAGGTGACGATCGTGGCGCCCGGGATTCCGGTGAGCCGCCCGGCCGCCGCGGCCATGAGCGCGGCGTTGCACTCGTGCCGGCAGACGACCAGCCGGGGGCCGCCGTCGACCAGTACGTCGTGCAGGACGGTCTCCTGCTGCCCGGCGGTGGCTTCGGTCAGCGGCGGGTACGGGGGTTCCTGCTCCATCACGGTCCGGGTGCGCACGGCGCGGAACTCTCCGGTCACGCGGACGGCGTACAGGAGGTTCTCGCTCGTGATCGCCTCGTCGATCCGCTTGACCAGCGCCTCCCGACAGCATGGGGCGGTGACCTTCAGGCGGATGTCGGGCGCGAAACGTGTCACGGCGGCGAACGGGGTCAGTTCGTCGTCACCGGCGGGGCGCACGCTTCCGTCGGCGCGCAGGTGGTAGCAGACTCCGTCAAGCACGAGCATCTCGCCGTCGAGGCGGTTGAAGGTGCCGAGACCGAAGTCGCCGTGCTCCAGCAGTTCGCCGATGGTGACATCGCCGTCGTAGACACCGGCGAGGAGCGCGCCGATCGTCGACGTCTGGAACACCTCGCGGGGGGCGCCGGACGCGGTGCCGGCGCTGTGGTGGGCGAGGATGCCGCCGGCCCAGCGGCGGAAGTCCCTGCGAGGACTCTCCGTGGGTGAAGTGTTCATGGCCAGCCGTTCTCTGTACGGACAGAATTTCGATATTTAAGGCCGGGTAGCCCGAAATCTGCTCTTGATTGTGGGCGCGGCCCGGCGCCGCACGAATCCGTCGAATCCCCAGTCCCTTCCGGACGCCGGCCGAGCGGGTGCCCAGTGCCTGTCGCAGTCACGGAGAGTTACGGGTCGTCCGGCTCTCCGGAGCGGAGCCGGAGAAGCAGCTTGCCTTTGCCGCACTGCAACAGCTCTGCGCACCGATGCTGGACCTGGGCCGGCGGCTGCCCGGGCGGCAGCGTGATGCCGTCGGCGTGGCGCTCGGGCTGACCACGGGCCCCGTGCCCGACCGCTTCGTGCTCGGGCTGGCCGTGCTGGGACTGCTCTCGGAGGCGAGCACACAGCGGCCGCCGCTGTGCCTGATCGACGACGCGCAATGGGTTGATGCGGCCTCCCTGCAGGTGCTCGCCTTCGTGGCACGGCGGCTGCAGGCAGAACCGGTCGCCGTACTGTTCGCCACCCGCGGTGGGGAAGCCGTTCTGGACGGCCTGCCGGAACTGGAAGTGCGCGGGCTGCGCGACGAGGACGCGGAGGCGCTCGAACAGCTCACCGCGGCCGGCGGTACGAGCGACTGGGCCTTGGGTCTCACCGCACGGTGCCGGGCGCTGCTGACCGCCGACCACCAGGCCGAGGACCTGTACCGGGAGGCGATCGACCGCCTCGGCCGCACCCGCCTCCGCCCGGACCTTGCCCGCGCCCACCTCCAGTACGGCGAATGGCTCAGGCGGCAGCGGCGGCAGGCCGACGCCCGTGGCCAACTGCAGTGCGCACTCGACCTGTTCACCCAGATCGGCATGGCGGGATTCGCGCAGCGGACCCGGACCGAGCTGGCCGCCACCGGGGTGCGCACCCGCAGACCCGGCCCCGGCGCGCAGGGCGACCTCACCGCGCAGGAGTTGCGGATCTGCCGACTGGTGACCCAGGGCGAGACCAACAACGAGATCGCCACCCGGCTGTTCATCAGCCTCAGGACCGTCCAGTACCACCTGCACAAGGCGTTCCACAAACTCGGAGTCACCTCCCACACCCAGCTGGCCCGGCGCCTGACCGAGGACGAGGACAAGGGTTTCCCGTCGCCTACCGGGTCCTGAGGTGACGACCCGGGTTCCTTGCAAGATCGGGCTGAACGGGCACCGCGAGCGGCGCTTTTACGGATTCGCCCGGTCGCGCGTCGGAGGTGATCAGCGACCGCTTCCCGGAATCAGCCCCCGACGGGCTTGTGAAGCTGACCACTCAGAAGTCCAAGGTCACCGAGGCCGCCGCTCAACAATGGTGGTGGCGCAGGTCAGACGTCCGTCGGGGCAGTGAGGTTGCCGAGTGACTCGGCACTGTTCTGGGCGGCCTGGGCAGAGCGGAGGCACCGATGGGGAACAACGGTGGCAGGCTCCAAGCCGTCCATCCCCGCTCCATGCCGTGCGCTTGTCGCAGCAGGCCCCAGTCATGAGCACACGTAATTGCGGAGAGACACACCTCGTCGGTGCCCAGTAAGGATTCACCGGCGGGTACCCGCCGTCCAGCGGTGTTGAACTCGACCTGACGCGTGAGCAGTTCCAGCGGTGGCGGTCTGCCCGGAGGGCGGCATGCCGACGCTGTCGTCGACGACGGGCCGATGGGGGAGTGCAGACGGGCCGATGACGGGTGATCCTCGTGACGGTCTCGGAGCCGGCAGTGGGGCATGGCCCGCAGTCTGCCGTCGGCCGGGTCGGTCCTGTCTGGTCGGCCCCGGTATGCGGGGGTAATCTGGGGTGTCTGGGATATTTCCGTCCGCTGATCGGCGCGGTGCCAGGGGTAGGTGGCGCCGGAGTCGGCGATGGTGAGTTGCCCGAGCGGCGAGGCCCGTGGGAGGCACGATGACCAGGCAGAGAACACAGCGGGTCGGGCGCTGGCCGCGGCTGCGGGTGGCGGACTGGACCGAGGCCCGGGACACGCTGCACATGTGGACCCAGATCGTCGGCAAGATCCGACTGGCCCACGCACCCATGGTGAACCACTGGTGGCAGGTCACCCTTTACGTCACCCCGCGGGGGCTCACCACTTCCGCCATCCCGTACCGGACTGGCTCATTCGACATCGAGTTCGACTTCGTCGACCAGCGGCTGGTCATCCGTGCCAGCGGCGGAAACCGGCGTGAGGTGACGCTGGAGCCCAAACCCGTCGCCCAGTTCTACGCCGAGACCATGGGCGCGCTGGGGGAGCTGGGCATTCGGACGCGCATATACCCGCGGCCGAACGAGGTGGAACCGGCCATCCCGTTCGCGGACGATTACCGGCACGCCTCCTACGACCCGCACGCGGCGCGGCTGTTCTGGGGCCAACTCGTCCAGGCCAGCCGGGTGTTCGGAGAGTTCCGGTCCTCATTCGTCGGCAAGAACAGCCCCGTGCACTTCTTCTGGGGATCGATGGATCTGGCCTACACCCGCTTTTCCGGGCGGCCCGCGCCACCACACCCCGGTGGCGGCATCCCGAACATTCCGGACTGGGTGACAGGGGAGGCGTACTCCGTCGAGTTGTCCAGCTACGGGTTCTGGCCCGGCGGCGGTGAGGAGGGCGCCTTCTATGCCTACGCCTATCCCGAGCCGGCCGGTTTCGCCGACAGCCCGGTCCGTTCCGAAGGGGCCCGATACCTAAAGGAGAGCGGTGAGTTCGTACTGCCCTACGAGACGGTTGCCGGCTCCGCCGCCCCGGATCGGGCGCTGAGCGATTTTCTGCACAGCACCTATGAGGCGACGGCCAGGTTGGGCGGATGGGACCGGACCGCGCTGGAGGTCCGCCCACACCGCCACTGGGAACACCACTGACGGCGGTCGGGCGCCGGACTTCGGGCCATCGGGACGCCAGGGAGCACCGCGCTGGACCAGCATCCCGTGCTGCTGCGCGTTCGGTGCTGGGTACCTGGCGTCCGGTTCACGACGGCGTGGGCCCGGAATGGCCCACCGCTTTCTCGGCGGCGTCAGGCCGACGAGTCCGCCGCAGACGCGGCCGCGTGAGCGGCTGTGTGCCCGGCACGGACCGCGACGCGGAGCAGCCGGCGGGCACGGCGGTGGAGCGGAACCTGTGAAAGATCCTCGACGAGGAGTGAAGCACCCGGTCCGAGGCGACCGGGACACATTCGGCTCACCCTTCCGGATGCGCTGAGACGACCAGCATGTGGTGGTGAGGCTCGTCGGGTGCCGTCGTCCAGAACGCCCCCACCGACGCCGGGGCCGGCCGGTCCGGACGGGCCAGCCGGTAGTGCTTGCGCGCCGGCCCGGGTCAGCGCGGCGCCATGCGGAGGGCTCCGTCCATGCGGATGGTCTCGCCGTTGAGGTAGTCGTGCTCGATGATCGTCAGGGCGAGCCGGGCGTATTCGTCAGGGCGGCCCAGACGCCGGGGGAAGGGAACGCCGGCGGCGAGCCCGGCGCGGAACTCCTCGGAGACGGTCGCGAGCATCGGTGTCTCCACGATGCCGGGCGCGATGGTGCACACCCGGATGCCGTACTGGGCGAGATCACGGGCGGCAGGCAGGGTGAGGCCGACCACGCCGCCCTTGGACGAGGCGTAGGCGGCCTGCCCGATCTGGCCCTCGTACGCGGCGACCGAGGCGGTGTTGACGATCACCCCGCGCTGGCCGTTCTCGTCGGCGTCGGTCTGCGCGATGGCCTCACTGGCCAGCGCCAGCACGTTGAACGTGCCGATGAGGTTGACCTGTACGACCTTGGCGTAGAGGTCCAGGTCGTGCACGCCCTTCTTGCCGAGGATCCGCATCGAGGGCCCGATGCCGGCGCAGTTCACGACGGTGCGCAGCGGTGCATCGCCCGCGGCTGCCGTCGTGACGGCCGCCTGCACCGCGGCGCGGTCGGTGATGTCGGTCGCGATGCAGGTGATGCCTTCGACGTCCGCGGCGCGCTCGATGCCTGCCTCAAGATCCAGCACGAAGACCTGCGCGCCCTGCTTCGCGAGGGCTGCCGCGGTCGCCGCGCCGAGGCCGGAGGCTCCGCCGGTGACGATCGCGGCGGTGCTGTCGATGCGCATCAGTTCTCCTGGTCCCGCACCCTGAGGGTGCCGCGGTCGTCCTTCTTCAGCGCACGGCTGATGATCAGGCGTTGGATCTGGTTGGTGCCTTCAAAGATCTGCATGACCTTGGCCTCGCGCATGTAGCGCTCGACCGGGAAATCGCGGGTGTACCCGTAGCCGCCGAGCACCTGGACCGCGTCGGTGGTGACCTTCATGGCGTTGTCGGTGGCCACCAGCTTGGCGACGGACGCCTCACTGCCGAACGGGAGCCCCTGGTCCTTGAGCCGCGCGGCGGCGAGCACGGTGGCGCGGGCGGACTGGACCGCCGCGGCCATGTCCGCGAGGACGAAGGCCAGGCCCTGGTGCTCGATGATGGGCTGGCCGAAGGTCTCCCGTTCCTGCGCGTAGCCCACGGCGTGGTCCAGCGCCCCCTGGGCGAGGCCGACGGCCACCGCCGCGATACCGAGCCGTCCGCAGTCCAGCGCGGCCAGGGCGATCTTGAGCCCCTGGCCCTCCTCACCCAGCCTGCGGTGCGCCGGGATACGTACCTCCTCCAGGCGCACGGTGGCGGTGGCCGAACCGGTCAGGCCCATCTTCCGCTCGGGAGGGTCCGCGACCACCCCGGGGGTGTCGGCCGGTACGAGGAAGCACGAGATGCCGTGTGTGCGGTCGTCGGACGTGCGCGCCAGGACCGTGTAGAAGTCCGCGTACCCGCCGTGCGTGGTCCACGCCTTGGCGCCGTTGAGCACGTAGTGGTCGCCGTCCCTGACGGCCCGGGTGCGCATCGCCCCGGGGTCGGAACCGGCGTGCGCCTCGGACAGGCAGTAGGCGCCGAGCAGGTCGCCGCCGAGCAGGCCGCCGAGCCACTCCTTCTTCTGCTCTTCTGTACCGAACGCGGCGAGCGCGAAGCAGGACAGCGCGTGGACCGAGACACCGACGGCGACGCTGGACCACACTGCCGCGATCTCTTCGAGAACCTGCAGGTAGATCTCGTACGGCTGGCCACCACCACCGTGTTCCTCGGGGTAGGGCAGGCTCAGCAGCCCGGCGCGGCCGAGGGTGCGGAAGACCTCACGGGGAAACCGCTCCCCGGCTTCTGCCTCGCTGACGCGCGGAGCGAGTTCCTTGTCGGCGAGCTCGCGGGTCAGGGTGATGAGGTCGGCGGCTTCCGCTGTGGGAAGCGTTCGGGTAGCGGGCATGCGGATCCCTCGGTCCTGACACTGGGGAATATTGATACGCCAAGCGATACAACAGTATCGTCACAGGTACGTTAGCGCCATGTTTCCCGGAGGCGGATCTGCTGGTCCGCTCGTCGGTCTTCGTGGTTCTGACCCCGGCCGGGGCCGGGCCTGCTCCGCTTTCGGCTTGCGTGTTCTTGAGCCGTTCGGGCTCGGGCCTGCCCCGCATGCGGCCTGCGGGCACGGTTCACGGAACTGCTTCGCCTCCCGTACGCGCGAGGCGCGGGCCGCGCACACCGCCGGGACGCGCGCCTGCGTGACCCTGTTGCTCGCCTTCGTCGCGGGGACGCGCATCCGCATCCAGTGGCCCGCCGGAGGCCGACGGCGTACTTCCGGGACGCGTCGGATCCGCGGTTCTCCCGCAGTCCCGGCGGGCAGACGTCGGCCCCGCGAGCGCCGTGAGCGCACATCGAGGAGGCGCTGCGGGACTGGGGCGCCGAACTGTGACCGGTCAGGTCAGGGTGATACCGCGTGGACGATGAGCGACGCCAGCTCGGCGTATGCCTCCGAGTCGGACAGCCCGGTTCGGGTGGAGATCTCGCCGCGCTGGATCTCCTGCATGGTGGCGGCGACGACCTCGCCCACGAACGCCGCGTGGACGTCACGGAAGGCGCCGGCGGCCACGCCCTCGGTGATGAGCTTCCTGATCCGGCCGGCGGCGATGCGCGTATTGGCCTCGTACACTTCGCGGGCCGGTTCGAAATGCGCCATGTCGTCGAAGAACTGCCTGGAGAGCGGCTTGAGCTGCTCGGCGACCGCGTTCAGATAGACGATCACTCGGTCCGACGGCTCCGAGGCGTCCGCCACCCGCTTCTCGATCACCTCGGTGGCTTTCCGGAAGTAATGTTTGACCGCCTCCCGAACCAACTCCGGTCTACTGCCCGCCAGTTGATACAGCGTTGTCTTCGAGCAGTGCAGCCGCTCGGTCAGCTCGTCGAGGGTGAACGAGGCGAAGCCCTCGGCAGTCAACAGCGCGACCAGTCGCTCCAGCACATCGGTCTGGCGCGCGGTACGACGTGACGATGGCATGAACTCAGCGTAGCTTCTCCCCTTCGCCGGTGAACTCTCGTAGAGCATGGACGGCTGCCGAGGACGGCCGAGGCCGTCGCCTCCGCACAGCGGCCGAAGATCCTCAGCGGAGAGCTGCAACCGGGTGACTCGTATTCGTCCGATTCCTGTGTGTCGTCCGCCTCCTCGCTGGTCGAGGGGTGCGAAGTCCGTGGCCGAAGGGGCGCGACGCCCTGCCCCTGCTGGAGGATGATCTTCGAGCCGGTGGCGGTACGGACGGCCCGTCGATGAGCGAGCCGGTGGTGCCGCTGTCGACGGCGGCTCCGAACCGGTGGCCCTGGCACAGTGCACGCGCCTGCCCGGGGCCTGCCCGACTGATGCGCGCGGCGCAGGAACCAGTGGCCCGACGGGGACCGGTTCAACACTTCCCACGAGGTGCAAATAGCACATGTATGCGAAGGGTGAAACCATGCGACTTGCCGGCTACGCGGGATCTGGTGCTGTCACCCTGTTGGGGTAATCGGGTCAGCGCATTGAGTCGGCCGCCAGGGAGGGCGAAGCGACGGACGTGACGTCGAGCGGCGGGCAGCCCGTGAACGGTCGTGGGCGGCGTTGGGGCAGGCTCATGCGAGAGGGCAAGGCGTCCAGCGCGTGCGGAGGAGGTGGACTTGGCGTTTGAGGAGGCCGCCGAGGGTGCGGCCGGTTCCCCTGTTCCTCGTTGCCAGGACGACCGGGGTCCACGTGGAGTGCCGCGTCACGTCGCCTGCGTGATGGATGGAAACGGCCGTTGGGCGGCGCAGCGGTCACTGCCCCGGACCTCGGGTCACCGTGCCGCGGAGACAACAGTCATCGACGTGATCGAGGCGGCGAGGACTGCGGGCGTCGAATGGCTGAGCCTGTACGCGTTTTCCACCGAGAACTGGCGTCGGCCGAGCACTGAGGTCGACTTTCTCTTGCAACTGGTGCGCCGGGTCGTGCGCAAGCACGCTCCGCTCCTGCACGCCCGTGGGATCCGATGCCGCTTCCTCGGCGTGACGGACCCACGGATTCCCTCGGAACTGGCCCGGGACTTCGCCGACCTGACGACCGTGACCGGCGGCAACCGGGGGATGACGCTGACGGTCGCCTTCGACCACGGCGGGCGCAGGGACATCGTCGAGGCCGCGCGATCACTGATCCGCAGCGGAGTGCCGGCCGAGGCCGTGACGGAGCAGAGCTTCGCGGCTCACCTGCCCTTTCCTGACACCCCCGATGTGGACCTGGTGATCCGGACCTCGGGTGAACAGCGCATCTCGAACTTCATGCTCTGGCAGGTCGCCTACGCCGAGTGGGTCTTCCCCACGGTGCTGTGGCCGGACTTCCGCGCTCCGCACTTCATCGAGTGCCTGCACGCCTATCAGCAACGCGATCGCCGCTTCGGCGGCGTGCTGCCCGACCAGGACGGAGAAACCCGACCTTGACCCACGCAGACGGCGTCCCCCCGAGCGGCGCCGGAGTCGGCGCCGCCGATCGCGACGGTACTTCCGAACGGCCCGACGCCGCCGATGGGCAGAGGCCCCTGTTCGGCCCCGGCTCGCAGTTCGACGAGTTCTTCGACGACCCGCGCTGGGCGCTGGCGATGGTCCGGGCGAC
Organism: Streptomyces sp. NPDC006012; assembly: GCF_042871185.1. Classification (NCBI taxonomy): domain Bacteria; kingdom Bacillati; phylum Actinomycetota; class Actinomycetes; order Kitasatosporales; family Streptomycetaceae; genus Streptomyces; species Streptomyces sp. NPDC006012. The sequence goes on along the minus strand of NZ_JBIAIE010000017.1, from coordinate 88,831 downwards.
CGTACTGGAAGCGGCCCACCCACAGATCGGCGCGGCGCTGATCGAGAACTCCACCTTCGTGGCCCACCCCTGGCGGCGGCTGCGCAACACCTTTCTGAGCCTGCAGCGCATGTTCGGCGCCGACGACCAGGTGCGGCTCAAGGAGGCGGGGCGGCTCAACCGCCTGCACGCACGGCTGAACGGGACCGACGCACAGAACCGGCCGTACCACGCGATGGACCCCGATGCTCGGGCCTGGGTGGTCGCGACGCTGTTCGAGAGCGCTGTGACCATGTGCAGGCTCAGCGGACAGCCCCTTGAGCAGAGCGTCATGGAGCGCCTGTACCTGGAATTTCAGGCGTTCCTCGCGGCCATGGGAGACGAGCCCGGTCACCTGCCGCCCACCCTCCATGACTTCTGGCGGTACTACGACCGCGTGGTCGAGGAGGAGTTGGAGAACACGGATGCGATGCGGATCATTCTCTACAAGCTTTTCGACCATCTCCCCGTTCCCCCTCTGCTGAACGGCCTGCCCACGCTGTGGGCGGCCGGCCGCGCCGTCGCCGGCCCGGTCGTCGGTGCGATCACCGTGGCTTCCCTCCCGGAGTCCTTTCGCCGACGGGCCGGACTGCCGGACCTGCCCGGCGCTCAGACCCTGATGCACAGCGCGTACCTGGCCGTCGGCCTGGCCCGTTTCCTCCCCGACGGGTGGATCCAGGCAGAAGGCATCGCCGACCTGCTGGCCCTCTCTCCCGAGAGCGACGACCCACGCGCGAGAAAGCTCACCGATCTCCGCGACAGGATGCAGCGAGCCGGTGCCCTGCTCAGGCTCGTCACACCCCTTCCCCCGCCACCGGAACCCACCGCCGGCACCGGTACGCGGCGCAGTGCGGAGGAGTTCTTCCAGGACGTGCTGGACCAGACCGGCGACGGCTATCTGGACTGGCCGGACCTCGCCGCCATGGCCCGCGAACTGTCCGGCCGCCTCGACCTGGACGAACCCGAGGAGACAAGTCTCTACAACGCCTTCGCCGACTGGTGGCGCGAACTCCAGGCGGAACTCGACGGCGACGGCGACGGCCGGATCAGCGCCGTGGAGTACGTCGAGGCTGTTCCGGCCATGGCCGGCCCCGCACTGATCAGGCTCTCCGAGGTTCTCTTCGACGTCACCGACAAGGACGGCAACCAGCGCATCGACGCGGACGAATACCGCGCCCTGTTCCGGACCGCGTTTCACCGCGACCTCACCGACGCCGACGGCACCTACACCCGCAGCGCCTTCGTACGGGACTTCCTGACCTTCATGTCCGGTCGCGGTCGTTCGACGCCGTACGACCCCCTGCTGGCCGAAGCCTGACCCCCGCGCAGAGGATGGACCGCCAGCCCCTCAGGCGCTTTCCACCTGGTGCTCCGGGGCGGGCAGCGGAGTCTCGGCGGGCTTGTCGGCACGGCGCAGCTGCCCCAGGCCGGGGAGCAGGGCGGCCAGGGCGAGGGCGGCGAGGACGGCACCGAGCCAGAGCGGCGCGGTGAGCCCGTAGTGGTTGATGCCGATGCCGCCGATCCAGAAACCGATGACCACGCCGAGGGTGATGAAGGAGGAGTGGATGGTGTTGACCAGCGGCCGGGCGTTGGCGATGCGCTGCACCCTGCTGATCATGGCGGGGTTCATGGTGACGCCGACGAAACCGATGCCCAGCATGGCGAGGAGCGCCGGGATCTTAACGCTCAGAACAATACGAGGATGGCGCAGGTCCGAATATCCGCAAGGCCCTGGCCCGACAGGCGCGCGGTTGTCGCCGCCCAGTTCACAGGGCGCACACCCAAGCAGTTCAGGCCGCCGGCATGACAAGTGTCATCCCCAGGACATGCGCTGAGGCACTGCGGGGTCGGCTGCCGATCCTCGTAGACTTCGTACCATGTTCACATCCCGCAAAGCAGGGCGGAACGAATCCTGGGAAGGCGTCGTGACCGACAAGTCCCGGGGCATGCTCGACGGCTCGAACATGTACCACTTCCTCGAAGTCCGCCTGTCCGACGGACAGTCCACGAAGGTCCGGATCGACGGTCGGCTCTGGAAGTCGATCGCGGTCGGTGACCGCATCGTCAAACGGCCGGGCGCCGATCCGGTCAAGGAATAGCCCCGTCACTCGGCGCATCTCCCTCCGGGGTGACCAAGCCCGCCGCATGGCCGTCCGGTTCGGCAGCGCTGTCGCTGGCGGAACACTTCCCGTGGAAGCCCACAGGAGAATCGAAAGCGTCGGCCGGCCGGGCTGCGGATGCCGTTGGCAGCGGGGCCTGGTCAGTGATCCTCCCGGTAGTTCATGAACCAGTGGGTGGCGTAGTAGCGGGCCATCGTGAACCGGTGGTGCGGGTCTATGAGGATGCGGCACACGAACTGTGCGGCCTGGCAGTCGAAGGGGACGTCCTCGCCGTCGAAGGACCGGACCACGACGGGCCAGCGGTCGGGGTCGTCGCCGTCGGTCCTCCAGCAGTACAGGTCCTCGTGCTCGGTGCCCGCCCAGATGAGCAGCCCGTCATTGCTGAGATCCGTCCACGGCTGCTGGTTCAGGTCCAGGTATCCGTCGAAGGCGCCCGCGCCGAACGTCTCGACCATGCGTTTGTAGTCGCTCGGCAGCGCGATGCCCAGGCGCGACTCCACCTCGGCCCAGGCCACGTCCGGCCGCTGGGCGGGCTGCGTCCAGCCGGTGATCCGTACCAGCCGCTCCACCCAGTCGACGTCGGCGTCCGCAGCTACCGCCAGGAGTTCGGGCATCTCTCTGCGGGCGACCGCCAGCACCGGCCGTTCGATCCCCTCCGCGTCCCGCGCCGTACCCGTGCCGACCCACTGATCCCCGTGCGCCCACGCCCGTATCCGCACGGCCCGGTCCTCGAAGGGGACGAGGAGAGCCGCGCCCTTGGACGCGTCGACCGTCGGGTCGGTGAAGCCGTCGAGGACGAGGGTGCGCGGGGCACCGTACCTGTCGGCGAGCAGTGCGGTCAGATCCCGCGAGTCCAGGTCGCTGGGCAGGTACATGTAGCCGTCCGCCGGGCCGAGCCGGGCCAGCAGGTCGTTGAGGGTCGCTTGCGTGAGCTCCATGGCGGACAGTGAAGCGCACCGCACTGACAATGGACGTGCTCACGGACGCATCCGAGGTCAGCCCGGGGTGTGAGAGAGGCCCAAGGGCGGCGGCTGCACCTCGCGGTCTCGGAGGAAGCTCAGTCGAGACAGAACTCGTTGCCCTCGATGTCCTGCATCACGATGCACGACTCGTTGTCTTCATCAGCAGGCAGCAACTGCACGCGTACCGCGCCGAGCGCGACCAGTCGTGTGCACTCGGCCTCAAGCGTGGCGAGGCGCTCCACACCCATGAGCCCGGTGCCGACCCGCACGTCAAGATGCACCCGGTTCTTGACGACCTTGCCTTCGGGAACGCGCTGGAAGTACAGCCGCGGGCCGACGCCTGAGGGGTCACTGCAGGCGAATGCCGAACCCTGCCGCTCAGGCGGCAGAGAGCGATCGAAATCGTCCCACGTGGCAAACTCCTCCGGCGGCGGCGGTACGACGTACCCCAACACCTCGCACCAGAAGCGAGCGACGCGCTCAGGTTCCGCGCAGTCGAAGGTGACTTGGAACTTCCTGGGCGACGACATCGGCGCACCATAGCAGGGACTCGGCTGCTGGCTTCCAGGCGAGGGCACCGTCCGAGTGAGGACCAGAACCGCACGCCTCTCCGAGTCACGGCCCGATCCATGGGCCTCCGGCGGCCATTGCCTTGCCACCGCGGAGAACATCGGTGCTGTTGCGGTGGACGCCGATGCGCAGAGCGGGGTTGTGGCGGGACGCAGGGTGGGACATTGGTGGGGTCGGGAAGTCCGAGCCGGTGAGGGGCGATCATGGGCCGGTGGCAGCAACTCCCAGGTGGACTCCCGCCCCAGGCAGCAAGGCTGGTCGAGGAGCTGCGGCTGTACAAGGACCGCGCGGGACTGAGCCTCGCCTCGCTCGCCGTCAAGACCGCGTACAGCACGACCTCCTGGCACCGCTACCTCAACGGGCGCAAGCTGCCCCCGTGGCGGGCGGTCGAACTGCTCGGCCAGCTTGCCGAGGCCGATCGCGGGCGGTTGCGCGTTCTGTGGGAGTCGGCGGCGATCGCCTGGCAGGACGGGACCGGTGAACGAGGTGAGACCGCCGGCGGGGAGGTGCTCCCCGCCGGACCGGCGGCCGGCGCGCTGACGCAGAGCGCGGGGGGTTCCGGTGGTTTCCGGCAGGCGGTCGCCACCGTCGTGAGCCGAAGGACCGTGATCGCCGGTGCGGTCCTCGGGGCCGGCGCGTTGTTCGTCGTGCTGGCACTCATCCAGCAGTGGACCGGTGGCACCGGCGGAGCGGCCGTACCGCGTGGGGCACCCCCGGGTGCGCCGACGTGGCCGTGGCCGTTGCGGTCGCTGGAGGCGACGTCGGCGGGGGTGGGCTGCCGCGGCCGCGGCTGCCAGGGGCGGGACCCCTACCGGGAGGGGTGCGACCGCTTCAGCACGGTCGTGCACACACTGCGCGCCTACGGCACCGTCCTCATCCTCCGGCACAGCCTGCCCTGCCACGCGGTGTGGGCCGAGGCGGAGCCGGCCCGGGGAACGGAGCGGCTGCTCGTCACCGCCCAGGGCGCCGTGCCCCAGCAGGCGCGCCCCGGCTCCTCACGCACCGCGATGACAGTGGCCGCTCCGGCAGGAGCGCTGGCCTGCCTGGTCATCGCGAACCGTCACCAGCTCTGTGTGACGGAGCACGACAGCTGGGTGGAACCCGTCGGTCAGCGGCGGCAACGCGCCAGGGTGACGGCGTCCGTCCGCACCCCGTGGAAGCGGCCGGCGTCGTACACCTCGTAGACCCCACCGCGACCGCGGCGCAGGGGCAGGGCGTACTTCTCACCGCGGTAGGCCGTCCACGGCGGCGTCGAGACGAGCCGCCGGGCCGCGAAGCCGAACGTCGCCGCGCCGACGATCCCGTCGGCGCCCAGGCCGTGGTTCGCCTGCCACGTCTGCGTCGCGCCGCTCGTGACGGCGTCGAACGCGCATGTGATCCCGGAACCGGGCAGGTAGCCGTCCGCCCAGAGGATCGCCTGCCACAGCCCGATCAGATCGCTGTGCGGGCTCCCACCCGCCTCCAGGAGCGGTTCGTCGCTCCAATCGTCGGCATAGGCACCGGAACCGGTGACGTATACCGGGCGATCGGCGGTGGGTGCGCTCGTGGTGGGCGGCGCGCTCGCGGCACACGTCGCCGCGAAGGCGGTCAGGCTGACGGTGGCCGAGAGCACCGCCCGCCAGCTGGTACCGCCGGACGATTTCATGGCTGAGTAATACCCCGATCGCCGATACTCTGTCATGGTTTTGCCGACACTTACGGCTTTGGCGTGATCCGGCTCTGGTGGCTGCGCTGGGGGCTTGGCCAGGGCGGGGAGAGTGACCGAGGGAGAACATGGCTGACTGGAAACCCCTGCCCGACACTCTTGAACCGGACGCACGGGCCGTCGTCGAGCAGTTGCGCCGGCTCAAGGACCGCAGCGGTCTGAGCCTGGCGGCGCTGGCCGAGCGTACGCTGCACAGCAAGTCGTCCTGGGAGCGGTATCTCAACGGCAAGTCGCTGCCTCCCCGGCAGGCCGTGGAGGCGCTGGGCCGGCTGGTCGGCGCGGATCCGGCCCGGCTCGCCGCGCAGTGGGAACTGGCGGCACGGGCCTGGAGCCGACAGGACTCGCCGGAGGCGGCACCGGCGCGGCGGGCAGACCCCGCCTCCGTCACGCCGCCCGGGTCCGCCCAGTCGCGTGAGCCGCGGACCGACAGGGCCACACGCAACTGGATCGTGCTTGCCGTTGCCATGGCGCTCGTCGTCGGCGGGGTCGCCGTCGCGCTGTGGACGACGCACCGTACGAACGCCTCGGCGGATTCCGAACGGTCCGCAACCACGGGCGAAGCCGGCGCGAAGCCGCTCCACGTCAGGTGCTTCGAGCAGAGCTGCACCGGCAAGGACCCGAAGGCGCAAGGGTGTGGTGACCCCTGGACCTCCGCCCTCACCAGGATCGACGGCGTCTACGTGGAGTTGCGGTACAGCGACTCCTGCAAGGCGGCCTGGGCGCGGATCAGTTGGGGAGGCGTGGGTGACATCGCGCGGGTCATGGGTGCGAAAGGCGCGACGGAGCAGGACAGGGTGCACTACGACACCGACGTGTACAGCCCGATGGTCGGGGCCGACACCCCGTCCGACGCCAGAGCCTGCACGGTCCTCACCTCCGGCACCCACGGCTGTACGAAGCCGGGTGGCGCGATCCGGCTCACCCCGCCCCCCGAACCGCCCGTCTCCGTTTCGCCTTCCTCACCCGGTGGGTGAGTCAGGGGTCAGGCCGGCGAGCTTCCGCGGCCGTGGAGATCTTGGCGACGGGCCCCGCTGACGCCTGCGGCACCGCCGGTGGCGACGGCCGCGTCGCCCCGGAAGCCGAGGAAACTCATGGGTGCGTGTTTCCTGACGTGGTAGCCGGTGGTGCGGTACGGGTCCGGGCTCGGGCGGGGGCGAGCCCGGCGAGGACCCGGCCGCGGCATACGGCGGGGGTTCCCCAGGCGTCCCGCAGGGGCCGTGCCTTGCGGATCCACAGGGAGAGATCGAGTTCGTCGGTGTAGCCGAGGGCGCCGTGCAGGTGCAGGGCCGTGAGCGCGGCGCCGTAGGCCGCCTCGCCCGCCGCGACCTTCGCCGCGGCGATCTCGCGGTCGGCGGACGGATCGTCCGCGGCCAGGGCGAGCGCGGCGGAGCGGACCAGCGGCTCGGCGAACTCCAGCGCGATCAAGGTGTCGGCCAGCCGGTGCTTGACCGCCTGGAAGGAACCGATCGCGACCCCGAACTGGGTGCGCTGCCTGACGTATGCGACGGTGTGCGCGAGCAGCGTGCGGCCCACCCCGAGGGACTGCGCGGCGGTCGCCAGCCTGGCGACGTGCGTGGCGTGCCGGGCGGCTGCCGTCACGGCGGGGCCCTGGGCGAGGACGGTTCCGCCGAGCGGCCGGGCGAGTCGGCGGGCCGGGTCGGAGGACGGCTGGACGGCACCCGTCGACCCCGCGAGGCGGACGGTGCCGCCGTCGACGGCGAACACACCGTCCGCTGTTGCGGCGTCCAGCGCGTAGGGAGCGCCGGGGGAGAGCAGGGCGAAGGAGACGGCCGAATCTCCCGTGGCGATGGCCGGGAGCCAGGCTGCGGCGGCCGCCTCGTCGTCGAGCCGGTCCAGGAAGGCCGCTGCCGCCACCGTCTCGACCAGCGGACCCGGCACCGCGTGACGGCCCAGTTCGGTGAAGGCGACGGCCAGTTCGACCGGCAGCGGGCCGACTCCGCCGTGCCGCTCCGGCACGGCGAGGGCGAAGACGCCCGTGGCGGCGAGCCTCGACCACAGCGCACGCCCCGGCGCGGTGTCACCGGCGGCCCAGGCCCGTACGACGGTGGCAGTCCCGGACGCCGCCAGCATGCCGTCCAGCGTTCGGGCGAACTCCCGCTGCTCGTCGGTCAGGAGGAACCGCATCACCGGCGTCCCTTCGGCAGGCCGAGCAGCCGCTCGGCGATGATGTCCCGCTGGATCTCGTTGGTGCCCGCGTAGACGGGGCCCGCGAGGGAGAAGGTGTGTCCCTCGGCCCAGCCGCCGTGCGCCGGGGCGTCTGCGGCCCCGTCGGACAGCTCGCCGCCAGAACCCAGCAGGTCGAGGGCGGTCTCGTGCAGCGCGATGTCCAGTTCGGACCAGAAGACCTTGTTGAGGCTCGACTCGGCGCCGATCGCCTCTCCCGCCGCGATCCTGGAGACACTCGCGTACGCGGACAACTGGTAGGCGCGGGCCGCGATGACGGCGTCGGCCACCCGGTCGCGCAGAGCGGTGTCGGCCGGGTCCGCGGCGGAGCGCCACAGTGCGGTGAGCCGGTCCGCGGCGGCCGTGAAGCGGCCCGGACTGCGCAGGGTCAGGCCGCGTTCGTTGCCTGCCGTGCTCATCGCGGCCCGCCAGCCCTGACCGGGTTCGCCGATCACGTCCTCGTCGGGCACGAAGACCTCGTCGAGGAAGAGTTCGGCGAAGGCCGGCTTGCCGTCGAGCCGGCCGATGGGCCGTACGGTCACACCGTCGGCGTCCAGCGGGAACATCACGTATGTCAGGCCCCGGTGCGGCCTGTCCGCGTCCGGGTCGCTGCGGAACAGGCCGAAGGCGCGGTCGGCGAAGGCGGCCCGCGACGACCAGGTCTTCTGGCCGCTGAGCAGCCAGCCGCCCCCGGTACGGACGGCCGTGGAGCGCAGCGAGGCCAGGTCGGAGCCCGACTCCGGTTCCGACCACGCCTGGGCCCAGATCACCTCGCCGCTCGCCATGGGCGGCAGGATCCGCGCGCGCTGCTCGTCGGTGCCGTGCTCGAAGAGGGTGGGGGCGAGGAGGTTGATGCCGTTCTGGCTGACCCGGCCGGGCGCACCGGCCGCGTAGTACTCCTCCTCGAAGATCAGCCACTGCAGGAGCGAGCTGTCGCGCCCGCCGTGCTCCGTCGGCCAGGAGACCACCGACCAGCGGTCGGTGAACAGCGTGCGTTCCCACTTCCGGTGGGCAGTGAAGCCCTCCGCCGTCTCCAGCGAGGGCAGCGGTTCGGCGGGGACGTGTGCGCACAGCCAGTCGCGGGCCTCGCGGCGGAAGGCGTAGTCGGCGGCGGTGAGGTCGAGGTCCATCAGGCCGGGCCCTCCTTCATGGCGCGCATGTCCGTGCCGCCGAGCGGGTCGGCTGCCAGTGCCTGCGCAGCGGCCCGGACTGCGACTTCGGACCGGCCGGCCGAGAAGTGCCTTTCCGCGCCGGCGAGCACCACGGCCTTGGTCTCGTCGTCCTCGGCGGCGCGGTGGATGGCCCGGTCCAGGGGGTAGGCCGTCGCGGAGTTCTGGGGGTTGCGGTACTCGGGCCGGTTCATGGTGATCGTCGCGACCGTTCCGTGCCGGTGGTGGCGCACCGGACCGTCCTGTGCCTGCGGGCGCTCGGCCGCCTGTTCGTGGGCAGCGGACATCCGTCCCTCCTTCCCTAACAAGTGTTTGGTAGGTTAACGTACTGGCATGACCAGCGTCGAGGAGTTCCGCAGGGGGGTCCGCACATCGGGTAGACCTGCCGGTCCACCTGGCACCGGGAACCCGGCGAACTCGCCGTGGACGTCCGCGGCGCCGACGGGATGCTGACCGCCGGCGAGCCCTGCGACCTCGACGACCGGCAGCGGCTGTTCCTGTTCTCCCGAGCCGGCACCGGCTGCGCCGGCTCGAACGAGATCCGGTGCGACGACATCGCCGAGCGGGTGCTCGGTCTTCCGAAAGAGGTCCGCCCATGACCACCGAACCCGCCTACGTCCCCGGCCACGCCCTCCTTGCGGGCCGGACCGCCGTCGTCACCGCCGCCGCGGGCGCGGGCATCGGCGGCGCCACCGCCCGGCGGCTGCTCGAAGAAGGCGCCGACGTGCTCGTCTCCGACGCTCACGCCCGCCGGCTCAAGGAGACACAGGCACGGCTCGCCGACGAGTTCGGGGCGGACCGGGTCACGGCGCTGGCCTGCGACGTCACCGACGAGGGCCAGGTGGGCGCGCTCTTTGACCTCGCCGCGGAGCGGCACGGCCGGCTGGACGTCGTCGTCAACAACGCCGGGCTCGGCGGCACCGCCGACCTGGCCGACATGAGCGACGAGCAGTGGGGCCGGGTCCTCGACGTCACCCTGGGCGGAACCTTCCGCTGCACCCGCGCCGCGCTGCGCCGGATGAGAGCGGACAAGAGCGGCGGGGTGATCGTCAACAACGCCTCGGTGATCGGCTGGCGGGCGCAGAAGGGGCAGTCCCACTACGCCGCGGCCAAGGCCGGGGTCATGGCGCTCACGCGCTGCGCGGCCCTGGAGGCGGCCGAGTACGGGGTGCGGGTCAACGCCGTCGCGCCGAGCCTGGCCATGCACCCCCACCTGGTGAAGGTCACCACCCCCGAACTGCTGGCGGAGCTGACCTCAAAAGAGGCGTTCGGCCGCCACGCCGAGCCCTGGGAGGTCGCGAACACGATCGTCTTCCTGGCCAGTGGCTACTCCTCGTACCTGACGGGCGAGGTCCTGTCCGTCAGCAGCCAGCACGCCTGAGCGAGGATGAGCGGGTGCCGAAAGTCAACAGCAGCAAGAAGAAGGCGACACCACCGCCGCCGGAGCGGCGTCAGGAGATCCTCGCCACCGCCGCCGAGGTGTTCGCCGCGCAGGGCTACAACGCCACCACCGTACGCAGGATCGCGGACGAGGCGGGGATGCTGGCGGGCAGCCTCTACTACCACTTCGACTCCAAGGAGTCGATGGTCGACGAGATCCTCACCACTTTCCTGGACGAACTCTGGGAACGCTACGACGCCGTGCTGGCCGCCGGTTCGGGGCCGCGGGAGACCATCGAGGCCCTCGTCACCGAGTCCTTCCGGGAGATCGACCGGCACCGCGCCGCCGTCGCCATCTACCAGAAGGAGTCCAAGCACCTGCAGAGCCTGCCGCGGTTCGCCTATCTCGCCGACTCCCAGCAGAAGTTCGAGCATGCCTGGCTCGGGACGCTGGAACGCGGTGTGGCCACCCACACGTTCCGCGCCGACCTGGATGTACGGCTCACCTACCGCTTCGTGCGCGACACCGTGTGGGTCGCCGCGTCGTGGTACCGGCCGGGCGGACAGCACAGTCCGGAGGAGATCGCCCGCCAGTACCTGTCGATGGTGCTGGAGGGCATCGCCGTACGGACATGACACGGTAGACGTCACAGAAGGAGCAGCAGGCATGGCCGAGGCATACATCGTCGAAGCGGTCCGCACCCCGGTCGCCCGCCGGAACGGCGGGCTGTCCGCCGTCCACCCGGCCGACCTGGGCGCCCACGTGCTCAAGGAACTGGTGGTGCGCTCGGGCATCGACCCGGCGGCGGTGGAGGACGTCGTCCTCGGCTGCCTGGACACCGTGGGACCGCAGGCCGGCGACATCGCCCGCACCTGCTGGCTGGCCGCGGGTCTGCCGGAAGAGGTGCCCGGGGTGACCGTGGACCGGCAGTGCGGCTCCTCCCAGCAGGCCCTGCACTTCGCCGCCCAGGGAGTCCTCTCGGGCACCCAGGACCTGGTGGTCGCCGGAGGCGTGCAGAACATGTCGATGATCCCCATCGCCTTCGCCTCCCGGCAGGCCGCCGAGCCGCTGGGCCTCACCCAGGGGCCCTTCGCCGGCTCCGAGGGCTGGCGGGTCCGCTACGGGGACCAGCCGGTCAACCAGTTCGCCGGCGCCGAGATGATCGCCGAGAAGTGGGGGATCACCCGCGAGGACATGGAGGAGTTCGCGCTGCGCTCGCACCAGCGGGCCGTGCGCGCCGTCGACGACGGCCGCTTCGACCGCGAACTGGTCGCCTACGGCGACGTGACCGCCGACGAGGGCCCGCGCCGGGACACCACGCTGGAGAAGATGGCCTCCCTCAAACCCGTCGTGGAAGGCGGTCGGCTGACCGCCGCGGTCTCCTCGCAGGTGTCCGACGGGGCGTCGGCGCTCTTGCTCGCCTCGGAGCGGGCCGTGCGCGAGCACGGGCTCACCCCCCGGGCCCGCGTCCACCACCTCTCGGCGCGTGGCGAGGACCCCATCCGGATGCTCTCGGCGCCGATCCCGGCCACGGCGTACGCGTTGAAGAAGGCCGGCATGTCCCTCGACGACATCGACCTCATCGAGATCAACGAGGCGTTCGCATCCGTCGTCCTGGCCTGGCTGAAGGAGACCGGCGCCGACCCCGCGAAGGTCAACGTCAACGGAGGCGCCATCGCCCTCGGCCATCCGCTGGGCGCCACCGGGACCAAGCTGATGACCACACTGCTGCACGAACTGGAGCGCACCGGCGGGCGGTACGGGCTGCAGACCATGTGCGAGGGCGGCGGCCAGGCCAACGTCACCGTCATCGAACGCCTCTGACATGACGTCACCCTAACTTCCCTGACATGCCGTGACGCATGAACGGCCCGGATCCTGGACCGGATCCGGGCCGGTTCACGTGCGACGGGGCCGGGGTAACGGGGCGTGGCACCGCGACCGCACGAGTGCCTGACGTATGGCCTGCAGAAGCGCACAACGGTGGAGCGCACGGCCGGGCACCGGACGGCGGGCCGCGCATGCCCCGCGGTCCGGGGCAGGGTGCACGGTGCTCAGTCCACGGGCGGCAGCCTGTGCAGGGCGGCGCGGGCCTCGGCCATGACACGGTCGACCAGTTCGGCGCACGAGGGCAGGTCGTCGATGACTCCCGCGACCTGTCCGGCGGCCATCACACCGAGGTCGGTGCGGCCCTCCACCATGGACGCCCGCAGCAGCATGGGGGTGTTGGCGGCGAGCAGGACCTGGCCCCAGGTCAGGTCCTTGCCGTGCTTCATGGCGAGACCGTCACGGATCATGCCCGACCAGCTCATGCCGGACTCCCGCCGGAACGCCGCGGCGTGCCGCACCGCCCGCAGCAGGGCCGTCGCCCGGCCCGAGCGCTCCAGGCCGTCGACCATCTCGGTGCGCAGCATCCGGTGCGGCAGCCCGTCCACCTTGGTGGTGAGGGTGACGTCCTTGACGGTGGCGGCCAGGTATTTCGCCTTGACCGCGTCGGGGACGGTGCTGTCGGAGGTGAGCAGGAAGCGAGTGCCCATGGCGATGCCGGCGGCACCGTAGGCGAGCGCCGCGACCAGGCCGCGGCCGTCGTGGAAACCGCCCGCGGCGACGACCGGGATGTCGATGGCGTCGACGACCTGGGGAAGCAGCACCGAGGTCGCCACGTCCCCGGTGTGGCCGCCGCCCTCGCCGCCCTGGACGATCACGGCGTCCACGCCCCACGCGGCGACCTTCTCGGCGTGCCGGCGGGCACCGATCGAGGGGATGACGACGACACCGGCGTCCTTGAGCCGGGCGATCAGCTCACGGGAGGGCGCGAGGGCGAACGAGGCGACCTTCACGCCCTCCTCGATGACGACCCGCACCCGTTCGGAGGCGTCGGAGGCGTCCGCCCGCAGGTTGACGCCGAACGGCGCGTCGGTACGGGACCTGACCTCGCGCACGGCCGAACGCAGCCCGTCCACTGGCATCGTGGCCGAGGCCAGGATCCCGAGCGCGCCCGCCTCGGCCGCGGCCGAGACCAGCCGGGGGCCGGCCACCCAGCCCATGCCGGTCTGCACGATCGGGTACCGCACACCGACCAGTTCGGTCAGCGGTGTGGCGAACGCGACGCCGCGCACGCCGCTCACGAGCGGACCTCGCGGTCCCTGGCCCCCGCCGGGTCGACGACCTCGCGGATCAGCCGCAGTTCCTCGGCGGTGGGGTCCCGGGTGAAGGGCACCTCGTCGGGGACGACGAGGGGGAACCCGGTGGCCGCCACCACCTGCTCCACCGTGACACCGGGGTGCACCGAACGCAGCCGCATCGCGTGGTCGGGCGTCTCGAAGTCGAAGACTCCGAGGTCGCTGATGACCTCGGGAACACGGTGATAGCGGGTGGCGGAGGGCCCGGCGGCGGCCGCGCGGTCGTAGCCGACGCCGCAGACCATGTCGACCCGCTCCACGAACACCCGCGGCGAGTGCCGGGGCACCCAGTAACTCGTCGGATTGTTGAGAGTGTTGACGGGCGCTCCGCGCACCCCGAGCAGCTGCCGTTCGGGCCGGGCCCAGTCGCCGATGCAGGAGATGTTCTGGTTGCCCCAGCGGTCGATCTGGGAGGCACCCATCATCACGTGCCGCCGCCCGCTCGCCACCAGGGCCAGGTGCTGCCGGTAGGGGAGCCAGCCCTCCACGACCTCCGCGCGGGCGCCGACCGCCGGCACGTCGGCCATGAGCAGCGCCTCTCCGTCGGTGAGCAGCAGGCCGGGGGAGAAGGTCAGCCTCGCAAGGCGGGCCCCGGCCGTCGGGACCGTGCCCATCGGACTGGCCAGCACCTCGCCGGCACCGCGCCATGCCTCCGCACAGGCCACCACGCAGTACTCGGCCCGCGTCACCGTCGTCGTGCCGGCATCACTCATGCCGCTGTCTCCTTCTCGTGGAACGCCGTCACCGCGGCCTGATACGCCTGTTCGTCGCCCACGAGGAACCGCTCGGAGAAGGCCGCCCAGGACTCCGGGTCGGCGGCGGCGCGGACGTAGGCGCGCTGGAACGCCTCGTCGCGTTCGTGGTCGGGGACGCAGGAGGTGAAGTGCGCGCCGTTCGGGGTCTCCACCACGCCGTCGACGAACGCGCGCTTGACGAGGAGGGTCTGCGGGCCGGCCGCCTTGAGGAGTTCGGCGCTGTCCACGATCCGTTCGCAGGAGACGTAAGCGGCGTCGGCGGCCTCGCAGAACAGATCGTCGAAGTAGGGGTCGGGACCGAGGTACTGGGCGTTGCCGTGCACGTCGGCGCGGTTCAGGTGGACGAGGGCGGCGTCCAGGCGCAGCGCGGGCACGGCGACGAGTTCCTCGCCGTCCTCGTACGGCGAGGTGACCGTCCGCAGACGGGGGTTGACCCGCATGACGTCCGAGCCGAGTCCCGCGCGGATCGGCATGAACGGCAGCCGGTGCGCGGCGGCGGTCAGCCCCCACATGAACATCGCCTCGTCCAGCTCCACCAACTCCAGCTCGCCGCGCTGCCGGGCCGCACGGAAGTGCGGCTCCAGGGGGATCGAGTCGAGCGTGACGAACGCCGCGACCAGCTTGCGGACCTTGCCGGCCGCCGCCAGCAGACCCACGTCGGGACCGCCGTACGACACCACCGTCAGATCGGTGATGTCGGAGCGCAGCAGCGCCCGGACCAGGGCCATCGGCTTGCGCCGCGACCCCCAGCCGCCCACGCCGATCGTCATGCCGCTGCGCAGCCGGCCGACGACCTCCTCGGCGGTCATGGTCTTGTCCCTGCTCATGACTGCCTCTCCCGGTCCGTGCCGAAGGTGTCGCGCACACGGTCGGCGACACCGCTGAGGTTGGCCTCGAAGGTGAAGCCCTGTTCGAAGCGGTAGCTGCGGTGGACGTCCACCGGGTCGATGCCGTTGATGGCGGCCTTGGCCAGGCGGATCAGGTAGCCGTCCTTGGCGGCGATCTCGCGCGCCAGCTCCATCGCGGCGCCGAGGAGTTGCTTGTCCGGCACCACCTGCCAGACGGAGCCGTACCGGTGCAGTTCCCGCGCGGTCACGGTGCGCGAGGTGTAGTACAGCGTGCGCATCAGGTGCTGCGGGACCAGCCGGGCCAGATGGGTGGCGGCGCCGAGCGCGCCCCGGTCCAGCTCCGGCAGGCCGAAGGTCGCGTCGTCTGCGGCGACGATCGCGTCCGCGTTGCCGACCAGGCCGATTCCCCCGCCCAGGCAGAAGCCGTGTACCGCGGCGACCACGGGGACCTGGCAGTCGTAGACCGCGGCGAACGCCTCGGCGCAGCCGCGGTTGGCGCCGATGAGTGCCTCGTGGCCGGCGGTGCGCTGCATCTCCTTGATGTCGACGCCCGCGTTGAAGCCCCGGCCTGCGGCGGTGAGCACCACGCAGCGCACGTCCGGGTCGCTTCCGGCGGCCCGGACCGCGGCGGCCAGGTCGTACCAGCCCTGTACGGGCAGGGCGTTGACCGGGGGGAAGTCCACGGTGATGACGGCGACGCCCTTGTCCGGGGCGGAGGTGGAGACACCCATGAGCAGATCAGCTACCTTTCCACCAAACGTTTGTTAGGTGAATGTAGCAGCGGTACACACACCGCGGGAAGGCATCCTGATGCCTCGACGAGAAGGGACCTCACCCCACATGACCGGACTGTGCAGCGGACGCGTCACCGTCGTGACCGGAGCGGGCCGCGGACTCGGGCGTGCCCATGCGCTCGCCTTCGCGGCCGAGGGGGCCAAGGTCGTCGTCAACGATCTCGGCGTCGGAGCGGACGGCACCGGCGCCGCCGCCGGGCCAGCCCACGAGGTCGTCGACGAGATCCGGGCACGCGGCGGAGAGGCCGTCGCCCACGGCGGCGACATCGCAACCGCCGACGGCGCGGCCTCCCTCGTCGCCACCGCCGTCGACGTCTTCGGCCGCCTCGACACCCTCGTCAACAATGCCGGTTTCCTGCGCGACCGCATGCTCGTCAACCTCGACGAGGACGACTGGGACGCCGTCCTGCGCGTCCACCTGAAGGGCCACTTCCTCCCGCTCAAGTACGCCGCCGCGCACTGGCGTGCCGAGGCGAAGGCCGGCCGCGCGCCCGAGGCCCGCGTGATCAACACCAGCTCCGGGGCCGGGCTGCTGGGCAGCGTCGGCCAGGGCAACTACTCGGCGGCCAAGGCCGGGATCCTCGGCCTGACCCTGGTCGCCGCAGCCGAACTGAGCGGCTACGGCGTCCAGGTCAACGCCATCGCCCCGGCCGCCCGCACCCGCATGACCGAGCAGACCTTCGCTGACACCATGGCCGCGCCCGGACACGGCGGATTCGATGCCATGGCCCCGGCGAACGTCTCGCCGCTCGTCGTCTGGCTGGGCTCCGCCGCCTCGTCCGGGGTGACGGGCCGGGTGTTCGAGGCCGAGGGCGGGCGGATCACCGTCATGGAGGGCTGGCGCCCCGGCCCGGCCGCCGACCGGGGAGCCCGTTGGTCCCCGGCCGAGGCGGGCGAGGCCGCGCGGAAACTCCTCGCGGAGGCCCTACCCCCGCAGCCGGTGTACGGCGCCCGGTAGCCGACGGACCCGAGCCCGCCCGGGACCCGGTTTCCGGTGTCCCGGGTCCTGGCTGCGGCGTCGCCGGTACCGGCCTCCGGTTTCCCGGGTGCCGGCCTCCGGTGCCGTACGCATGCCCCGGCACCGGACACGCGCCCGCGGGGCAGGGCCGGGGACGTCCCCGGCCCGCGTGCTCACAGCGCGCCGGAGGACTTCGCCGCGAGGTAACGGGCGGGCAGCTCACCACCGCCGTGCACCGGTACGTCGGCGCCGTTGACATAGCGGGCCAGATCCCCGGCCAGGTACAGGCAGGTCAGGGCGACGTCCTCGGGAAGGGCCATCCGGCCCATCGGGATCACGCCGGCGACGGCGGCCCCGCCGTCCTCGCCGTACACGGAGGCGGCGCTCTCGGTGCGGATCAGACCGGTGGTGATGTGGTTGACGCGCACCTTGGGCGCCCACTCCAGGGCCAGGGCCCGGGTGAGGCCGAGCAGCCCGGCCTTCGCGGCCGAGTAGGCGGCGGTACCTGGCTGCGGGTCGTGCGCGGAGACACTGCCGATGTTGATGACCGAGCCGCCCTCGTCCTGGTCCCGCATCACACGGTTCGCCGCCTGGGCGGTGTAGAAGGGCGCGAGCAGGTTCAACGCCACGATCTTCTCGACGAAGCGCGGCGAGACGGTCGCCGCGTCGGCGTCGGGGGAGCCGCCCGCATTGTTGACCAGCACGTCCAGGCGCCCGAACCGGGCGACCGCCCCGTCCACCAGCCCGCTCGCGGCTTCTGGATCACGCACGTCGGCGGCGAGGAACACCGCCTGCCGGGTGCCCGCGGACGGCAGCGAGCGCGGCTCGCCCCGCCCGCAGACCACGACGTGCGCCCCGGCGTCGAGAAACGTCTCGGCGATGGTGAACCCGATGCCCTTCGTCCCGCCGGTCACCACCACGACCCGGTCCGTGAAGTCCAGTGGATTGCCGATGTTCATGATCCGCCCTCCCCGCCGGGACGGGCCCGGCTACCGTCGTCGTCCGTCCCGATTGAAGCAGCCGGGCGACGGCCGGTCGGAGACGATCCCGAGCCAATGCGCTCGGCGCAGCCGCCGACAGCGGGAGGATCCGCCTCCGGAGCGACGAAGCGGACGGCACGGGCCCAGATCCTCTGGGCCGTTGTCCGGGACGCCGCCGGCGCCTGTCCGACGACGCACCCGCGCGCGGAGGACCCTAGCTGTCGACGGGGATGCCCAACTGGTCGGCCACCGTGGTGAGCGCTGCTCCGAGCGGGAGCGCGATCCGCGTGGTGGCGTGGCGGTCACCCCGGGTCGGGCCCTGATTGACGATCAGTATCGGTGTTCCGGCCCGGCCCGCCTGGCGGACGAACCGTAGTCCGGACATCACCGTCAGGGAGGAGCCGAGGACCAGGAGCGAGGCCGCCTCGCGGACCAGGCGACGGCAGTGTTCGACCCGCCCCGGCGGAACGGCCTCACCGAAGAACACGACGTCCGGTTTGAGGATGCCCCCGCAGACCGCGCAGGGCATCACACGGAAGTCTCCGACCTGTTCGTCGGTGAGGTCCGCGTCGCCGTCCGGGTTGAGTCCGGCGGCCACCGGATCGAAGCCCGCATTGGCCTCCTCCAGCCGTCGGGCGAGTTCCCGGCGGGGGCTCACGGCGCCGCAGGAAAGGCAGACGACCCGGTCCAGGCTGCCGTGGAGCTCCACGACGTCCTCGCTGCCGGCTGCCTGGTGCAGGCCGTCCACGTTCTGGGTGATCACACCTGAGAGCAGTCCGTGCCGGCCGAACGCGGCCACGACCCGGTGCCCGGCGTTGGGACGGGCACGGCCGAAGGTGCGCCAGCCGAGGTGGCTGCGTGCCCAGTACCGACGCCGGGCCCGGGCGTCGGCGGTGAAGTCCTGGTAGGTCATCGGGGAGTGACGGCTCAGGCTCCCGCCCTCGCCCCGGTAGTCGGGGATGCCCGATTCCGTGGAGATTCCAGCCCCGCTGAGCACCAGCACACCGCCGGCACTCAGCGCATCGGCGACCGGCCCCGGGTCCGTGCCGCCCGGCGGCAGGTCGTCGGTGGGGGTCCAGCTCAGCGTGGGACGCATACGCATGCCGCCAGGTTACGGCGTACGGGTGAGACACCGCCGAACACCCTCGACCGGCCCGGGGTTCGCTGCTATGCGGGCTTCCGATGGAAATGGTGTGCACAGATCCAGCGGCCGAACAGCGCACCGCCGTAGACCACGAACCCGACCCCGGTCAGCCACGATTCGATGATGAGCACGACCCCGACCGCCCCGTAACTGACCGCGTTGGTGACGATGAGCGGCATGAAGACCAGGGAGGAGAAGACCCGCAGGCCGACCAGCCCAGCCATGGTGGCGACCGCACCGGGGAGCAGATCACGCCAGCGGATGTGACCACCGAGGAGAAAGTGCTGCCCCCACCAGAAGAACAGCGCTCCGGTGGCCAGCGACACGGTGACGCGCAGCCATCCGTGCAGCGCGATGTGGTTCTGCACCTCCTGGTACAGGTAAGCGGTGAGCACGAGCAGCCAGGTGGCCTGGCGCCAGACCCGGTGCCACGGGCCGGGAGGAAGATTCCAGATCCGCTCGTAGCCGTTCTGCACGCTCCCGCCGAAGGCCACTCCGAACACGGCGAGCAGGACCGCACCCCACACGCTGGTGGTGCTGAGGACCCTGGGCGGCGGGGTGGTGATGTCGGTGACCGCGTGGGCGGACCGTCCGGTCAGTCCCATGCCGTCGGCCAGCCAGGACGCGAAACCTCCGCGCCCCAGTGGGTCCGCGGCGGCCACCACGATGAGCAGGGGGGCCAGGGTCACCAGGGACAGGGTGGCAAACCCGAGCGCCCTGTGCATCAGTTCGATGTCACGGCCCCGCCGGATCAGCTCGTACGCCTTCAACCGGTCCCATCCGCGGTACGTGGCGCGCAGGAAGCGCTTCATGGCCGTCTCCGCGCCCGGCGGGGCGCATACGTGTGACCAGCGCCGTCGAAGGCGGGGCTCAGCGGTGGGCTGGCATTGTGCAGCATCGGCGGTGCACCTGTTGTCGGTGATCGGACAGGGCGATGACGCTCGGCGGTTCCTCCTGTCACTCCGTTTGACCTGGGCTGACAGATGGGCGTCAGAGCCTCGCTCTGGGAGATCGATGTGGCGGCGGTGTGACTTTCTCCTTATTTGATCAGTGACCGGCGGCCCCCGGCTCGCGCCACACCGCGACGGGACGGAGATCGTCACCTCCGGCGGCGCGCGGCGACGGGGACCGTCGGCCGTGAGTCGTCCCAGCCGTCCCACCCGTCCTGGACGTCCCAGTCGGCCTGGGCAGCGCGCCGCGCCGCCCGGACAGGACGACCGGCGCACCCGTGAGGAACAGGGCAGGGCCCGCAGGACGGCTTGTGCAAAGGAGCGCCGGCCGGCGGGAACCTCAGCGACCTGACGCAGCCCGGAAACCCACCACGACGGAGCAGCACAGACCGTCGGTCAGACCCGACAGCCCGTCACCTGCACGGCGCGCACCGCCAACTGCTGCAACCGGCTGGTCCGGACAGCGAGAGTCAAACGACAACGAAGATTTACCACGCGCTCGTCACGGAGTCATCCAGACTTTTTTGTTGATCTTTCCAATCGGGTGCGCGCCCTGAGGCCGAAATGGGCGTGGTGGGAGGCGTCGCCTCACATCCACTCCTGACCCGAGGTTCCGATGAGATTGATGGTTTCGAACCATCTGTACAGAACATCAATGCTGTTGGTGCTGGCGACCGCGACCGCGCTGGCGGCCGCACCTGCCGCCGCCTACGCTGACGACAGCCGACCGCACGCGCCCTTGGCGACCGCCTCGCCCGTGCCGGTCACCGGCGGAATACCGTTGATCGACACGACTGAGAAGATCGGTCCTGGGATCAGCCTTCAGCACGTGAAGGCGCTCGACCAGAAGGGCTGGAGCGACGGGCGGTTCCTGACCGTCGACCTGTCCAACAGGGCGGTCAGCACCGACCTGCTGACCGCCGGACCGGTCGCGTCCGGCGGCCCGCTCAGCGCGGCAGCCGAGAAGGCCGGCGCGGTCGCGGGCGTCAATGGCGAGTTCTTCGATATCGGCAGCTCCAACGCGGCACTGGGCGGTGAGGTCCAGGACGGCAAGCTCCTCAAGACCGCTGACATCAGCGGCCGCAAGCACGTCGGTGTCAGCGATGACGGCATCGCCCAGCTCGTGGACCTCACGGTGGACGCCACCGCGAAGTTCGCGGACACGGACCACAAGGTGCTGTCCATCAACGCCGCGAACGGCGGCGGGATCCCCGCGGACGGCATGGTCGCGTTCACCTCCGCGTGGGGCGACTACAGCCGCAACCGCGGGCTGACGGGCGTGGCCGACGACCAGATCGCCGAGGTGACCGTCGAGAACGGCAAGGTCGTGTCGGTGAAGCCGACCGGCCCTGCCGGTTCGGGGACGGTACCGGGCGACGGCTTCGTGCTCGTCGGGCGCGGCGCCGCGGCGACCGCGCTGCGCGCGCTCCAGCCCGGCGACCCGGCGGCGCTCAGCTACACGCTCGCCGACCAGGCGGCCAAGAAGATGAAGTTCGCGCTCGGCCACGGCGGCACCGTCGTCGCCGACGGCCAGGTGGTCAAGGGCCTCGACACCTCGATCGCCCCGCGTACCGCTCTCGGCTTCAAGGACGGCGGCAAGACGCTGGTGCTCGCCACCTGGGACGGACCGGGCGGCACCGGCAAGGGCGGCATCGGGATCGACAAGGAGGCGCGTGACCTCGCGGCGATGGGCGTGGAGACGGCCGTCAACCTCGACGGAGGCGGTTCCACCACGATGGTCGCCCGCGCGCTCGGCGAGGACGACGCGACCCTCCGCAACGTCCCCTCCGACGGCCACGAGCGCAACGACCCCAACGGCGTCGGCGTGTTCGTCGCGAAGGGCGACGGCAAGCTGCACCAACTCCTCGTCAAGCCGGCGCCGGGTGCGGCGGCGGCCGACGGTGGGGTGAAGGTCTTCCCCGGGCTGAGCCGCACGCTCGTCGCGGAGGGCGTCGACGACCACGAGGCGCCGGTGGCGGTCGACCCGAAGTCCGTGCGCTGGTCCGCGCCAGGAGGAGCCGTCAAGGACGGCACCCTCAGAACGTCGGCCAGGGCGCACGGCACGATCACGGTCGACGCGCACGTGGGCCGTGAGAAGGCGCGGCAGACGGTCACCGTCCTCGGCCCGCTCACCAGCGTGGAGCTGTCCTCCCGGCTCCTGTCGATCCCCGACGCGACACCCGACGCCGCGGCCACCGTCTCCGTGACCGGCCGCGACGGGCAGGGCTTCACGGCCCCGGTCGACCCGCGGGACCTGTCCCTGGACTACGACCACAGCGTCGTCGACATCCGGCCCGCGGACGGCAAGCTGAAGATCACTCCGCTGCGCAGCTCAAGCACGGTTCTCACGGTCTCGGTCGCAGGCAGGTCGATCCAGCTTCCGATCACCGTCGGCGTGCAGACCAGGACGGTCTACGACTTCGACGACGACGTGCTGGCCCGCTGGCGCAACAACAGCACCGCGGCCACATCCTTCTCGGCGGCCCCCGACGGCCTGCGGGTCGACTTCAACGCGATGCGGAACGTGGGGATCGCGGCGGCGTCGTCGGCCCAGCGCATCCCGGTGCCCGGCCAGCCGCTGCGCGTGCGCGTGCGGATCAAGTCGAGCATCAGTGTGCCGAACGGCCTGACCTACCTCGGCTACGCCGACGCGGCCGGCAAGAGCGGCGGCAGCTACGGCACCGGCCTGAAAGCCGGTGACGACTGGCAGTACGCGACCTTCACGCTGCCGGCGAGCACGGCGTTCCCGATCTCGATTTCGAGCTTCCAGGGCATCAACACGAACGTCGCCGACCAGAAGGCGGGTACGCTCGTCCTGGACCGCATCGAGGCCGACATTCCGACGCCGGTCGACCTGCCCGCCCAGCCCGGCCTGCAGCCCGACCCGCTCGTCTCCGACGACGGCTCCCTGCTCCAGGGCCGCGACACCTGGAGGTTCGCCACGCTGTCGGACGTGCAGTTCACCGCCGACAACCCGGCGCTGACCCAGGTCGCGACGGCCGCCGTCCAGCGGATCCGCAAGACCCGTCCGGACCTCATCGTCCTCAACGGTGACGTCACCGACCGCGGCCTGCCCCAGGACCTCGCCCTCGCCCGCAAGGTGCTCACCGATGCAGGATGCGATCTCGTACCGGTGGGTCAGGAGCCGTCGGAGAACAGCACGCCGGATCCGAAGGCCGGCTCGGTCCCGTGCTACTACGTGCCGGGCAACCACGAGTCCTACGGCCTCAACAACGTCCAGAGCGATTTGACGAACTTCACCGCGGAGTTCGGGCGGCCGTACCGTACGTTCGACCACAAGGGCACGCGGTTCATCCTGCTTGCCAGCTCCCTCGGGTCGCTGCGCCAGACGGCGTGGGACCAACTGCCGATGATGCAGAAGGCGCTGGCCGACGCGGAGAAGGACCGGTCGGTGCACAACGTCATGGTGTTCGCGCACCACCCGGTGGACGACCCCGGTGAGGGGAAGTCCAGCCAACTCGGCGACCGCGACGAGGCCGCACTCATCGAGAGGATGCTCACGGACTTCCGCGCCTCCACGGGCAAGGGCGCGGCGATGGCCGGATCCCACGCCCAGATCGCCGACGTCCACCGGATCGAGGGCGTCCCGTACACGGTGCTGCCTTCGTCGGGCAAGGACCCGTACGGCACGCCGGACCGCGGTGGCTTCACCGGATGGGTCGACTGGTCGGTCGACTCGCGACGGAGCGCCGATCAGCAGTGGCTGGAGGCAGACGTACGTGCCTTCGCGCAGTCCATCACGCTCAACACCCCGGACTCGCTGGAGGCCGGCAGGACCGCGCAGCTCTCGGGCAGCATCGTGCAGCCGGAGGGCGTGTCGACCGGTACGCGTACGGTGCCACTGCAGTACCCGATGTCGGTCGGCTGGGGCGGCTCGTCCGACTTGGCCGTCGGCAGCGGCAAGGCGGCCGTCGACGAGGCCCGTCACAAGGGCAAGGTCGCCATTCTCGACCCGCGGACCCGCACGCTCACCGCGCTGCGCCCCGGCTCGGTGACCGTATCCGTGACGAACGACTCGATGCGCGCCTACACCGACAACAGCTCGCTCGCGCCGGTGACGACCTCGAAGACCATCAGCGTCGTACCGGCCGCACACGGCTCGAAGCCGCCCCGGCGCGGCGAACGGTGACCGCGACCGATCCGGGCCTCGCGCCCGCTCGGACCGGCTCCTGAGGTCCGACGCACCTGGCGGTCTCTCCGATGGCGAGCACACACATGTGCTCGCCATCGGCGTTCCGGAGATGTGACGGCCAGTCAGCGATGGCACATGAGTCGGCGCATGCCCACGGGCCCGACGTCCAGGTGCGGACGTCCATACCGAACTGCAGGAGTGAACCGGACCAGTCATCAAAAAGCGAGAAAATCCGGTCCACCATTTTCCTTGCTTGCTTGCTTGCTTGCGTTGGGTGTCAGCGAGAGATGGCAGGACAATCTTTTCTGCGTCTTCTGGCTTTATCGTGTGCGAGGCTTCCGGCAGGTAGTTTTTCGTGTTCAAAGAATTCGCATTCACGACCGTCCGGTAAAGTTTTTCGGGTAATGGGTGAAGATCGTGATAGGTATGCCCTCAATGGCCTCCGCCATTCGGGCTGGGCGTTCCGCACGTCAGAGTGCGATGCCGCCAGTCTGGATACGCAGAGTTACCTCGTAGCCGCCCTGGGAAGTACGTCCGGATTCGAGGGTGCCGTCCAGGAGTTCGGCGCGTTCCCTCAGGCCGACCAGGCCCTGACGGGAGCCCGGCAACGAGAGCGAGGGGCGGGTCGGGGGAGTGTTGGTGACGGTCACGCCGTACTCGTCCGGGGCGTGCCACAGGCAGACGGTGGCTCTGGCGCCGGGGGCGTGCTTGCGGACGTTGGTCAGGGCTTCCTGGACGGTGCGGTAGACGGCACGCTGCGCGGGCATGCTGACGTCCGCAGGGAATTCTCCGGTCAGCTCGGTCTCGATGCCGCTGCTCGCGACGAGTCGATGCAGGTCGGCCAGGGTCGGCTGCGGGGTCAGTTCGGTGGCATGGCTCCCGGATGCGCGCAGCAGGGTGACCATGTGACGCAGCTCGTTGAGGGTGTCCACGCTGAGGGAGCGGATGGTGCGGGCACCGTCCTGGGTGGCGGGGTCCTTCGCCGCGACCTGCAGGGCGCCCGCCTGCACGGCGATCAGGCTGACCTGGTGGGAGACGACGTCGTGCATCTCCCGGGCGAGCTGGGTGCGCTCGCGGGCCAGGACCGCCTGTGCGTGCAGCATCCGTTCGTGTTCGCGGGCCTCCTCGATCTCGACCAGGCGACGGCCCAGATCCCTGCGTGCCTGGACGAGCTGGCCCAACAGGACCGGGGCGGCCGCGGTGGCGAGGGCGTAACAGAAGTAGACCGTTGTCCAGGCACGGCCGTCCGACTCGCTGCCGTCCAAGGGCCAGGGTGCGGCGGAGGCAGCGGCGAACAGCAGAGCGCACACGGCGAGCAGTCGCCGGTCACGGGACCGTTCGGCCAGCGTGAACAGGGCCGCGAACGGCGCGAACGCGATGTCCAGCATCAGGCTCGCGGGCAGGGTCAGCCAGAACACCGAGAGCGGGAAGCGCCGGCGGACCACGAGCACGGCACAGGCGAGCGCGGCCGCCGTCTCAGTGAGCACGGCTGCGTGCTCGCCCCACAGGGTCACCGCCATGTCCGCGGCGGCGATCACGACGACCAGGCCGTCGACGACCGGGGCCGTGATCCGTGCACCCCGCGGCCTGCGGGTGGTCATCGTCCCCGGCTCCGCGCGGGGCGTGGACAGGCGCGTGCCACCCGTGGCCCGGATCACGTCTGTTCCGCCTCGCTCTCATGGCAGCGCGTCTGTGGCCGCACGTTGCTCCTACCGTATGTTGTAGCCTGGCGAGCAGGCCGGACGGCACCGCGTGCCGCCGGTCGGGGGGTCGATCCCGGCCAGGTGGAGGGGTGATCCGGACGACCGACGGATACGCACGGTCCCGGTTCTTGCCCAGCGTGGAGACATGAGCCAGAACACACACGAGACACCGTGCGCCCTCGCGGCGCCTGCCCGCCCGGAACCCGTCGGAGCAACGGAGAACCGGAGCGCCGTGCGGCCCTCCACGGGCCGCCTGATCGGTGTGGACCTGGCTCGCGGCCTTGCCGTCTTTGGCATGTACGCGGCACACGTCGGACCGGACCCCGCCCAGGGCGGCACGACCGGCTTCGTCATGGAACTCGGCCACGGCCGCGCCTCCGCCCTCTTCGCCTTCCTGGCCGGCTTCTCCGTCATGCTGCTCACCGGCCGCCGTACCCCGAAGACGGGCCGCGCGGGCCGACAGGCGGTCGCCAAGGTCGTCATCCGGGCCGTGGTCCTGCTGGCCGTGGGCACCGCGCTCACGCTCTACGGCACCCCGGTAGAGGTGATCCTCGCGTTCTACGGCCTGTACTTCCTGCTCGTCCTGCCGCTGTACCGGTTGAGCGCAGGCCCGCTCGCGGTCATCGCGGGGGTGGGCGCGCTGCTCCTGCCGCAGCTCCTGTACGCCGTCCAGCACTTCCTGGTCATGAGTGAGCCCGGCGGCATCTGGACCTGGCCCGCAGATGCCGACGGCCTCGTCTCGCTCCTGTTCACCGGCGCCTACCCGGCCCTGACCTGGATTCCCTTCGTCGTCGCCGGCATGGCCGTGGCCCGCCTCGACCTGGCTGCCACCGCAGTCCGTATCCGCCTGGCGGTCACCGGCCTCGGCCTCGCAGTCCTGGGCCACGGGGGCTCCTGGCTGGCGCTGCACGTGGTCCCGGGCGCGATGACGGCGATCGCCTGGTCGGACGGCGCCGTGGGCGGCCCGGTCAGCTCGGCCTGGTGGTCCGACACGTGGGGCTACCCGGTCGTCGGCACCCCGCAGACCCTGCTGGTGGCCTCTCCGCACAGCGAGACAACCCTGTCGATCCTGGCCAACACCGGTGTGGCGATCGCCGTCCTCGTCGGGTGCATCGCCGCCACCGACGCCTTCCCCCGCTTCCGCCGCCTTGCCCGCCCGGTGATGGCGGTCGGCTCGATGTCGCTGACCGCATACGTCCTGCACGTGATCGCCATCGGCATGCTGGGCATCGAGGAACTGCCGGGCTCCTCGCTGTACGTACTCCTCTCCTTCACCGTGGCGATGGCCGCCTTCGCCATGCTCTGGTCACGCTTGTTCCGGCGCGGGCCGCTGGAATGGCTGCTGAGCCTGGTCACCAAACCGGCCGAACTCATCCGCTGACGCATGCCCGGTGCGGGGTGGAAGCCTGAGGGCGACGCGGAATCCGCCGTCGGGCACCGGGTCGGCCGTACGGTGCCGGGGGCGTGCATGCAGGCTCGCAGGCTCCCCGGTCCGGGCGTCGGTCGTGGCGTCGGACTCGGTCTGTCGTCCGTGGCCTGTCATCTGTGGCGAGGGCGGCGACGGTCCTGCGTGCGGCGCTGACATCGTCCTGCGCGTCCCGGTTCCCTCAGACGGCGAAGACCGGCCAGGCCACCGGCACCGCGCCGATGGCCTCGACGGGGAATCGCCCAGCGGGTCACTGCCCGCCTCGGCCACCGCCCGGTTTCAGCAGTCCGGCCCGTTGAGCCAATAGCGCGGCCTGAATACGGCTGCCGACCCGCAATTTGCTCAGAATCGCGCTGACGTGGTCCTTGACGGTGCCCACACTCAGATGGATACGGGCCCCGATCTCCCCGTTGGACAGGCCCTCCGCGATCAGCACCAGCACGTTGCGTTCGCGCTCTGTGAGACGGCCTATCCGGGCCACGTCCTCATCAGTGGCTCTGTCCCACGCGGAGTGGCCACGCAGCACCGCGTGGGACACCCGGGGCGACATGACCACACCGCCCGCCGCGAGCGTGCGCACGAGCTGGGCCAGTTGCGCGGGATCGGTGTCCTTGAGCAGGAACCCGGCCGCGCCGGACCGCAGTGCGGTCAGTACGTAGTCGTCGGTGTCGAACGTCGTCAGCATGGCGACCACCGGCGGGGTGGGCAGGGTCTGTACGGCACGCAGCACCGTGAGCCCGTCGACGTCGGGCATGCGGATGTCGAGCAGCACGACGTCCGGGGATGCCTTGCGCACTGTGTCGACCGCGTCGGCGCCGACAGCCGTCGCGACGACCTCGACATCGTCAGCGGCGTTGAGTATCAGCTCGAACCCGGACCGCACGAGTGCCTCGTCGTCCACGACCACTACGCGGATCACAGGTGTTCCTCCGTACCTTGCCGAGAGATGTCTCCGAAAGGCTATGACCCCCAAGGACACGAGACGGCGGCGGTACCGTGCACGGCAGCCAGTAGGCGGGGCCCTTCCAGCCGGCCGGGGGGCCGCAAGGCGAAGACGCGAGCAGCTCACTGGGTAGCCCCATGCGGGGCCGTACAGCCACATCCGGCCTCAGGGAATGGCCGTTCGGCGGCCCGGACCAGCTTTGTTGAGGGCTGCTGTGAACTGTCCGGCCCGGCCTCCGAGTCCGGACCGCACGTCGCGGGCGTCCTCCCCCGGTTCGCCCGCCGAACCGGACAGGAGTCCTCAAGAGTGGAAGGCGGTGGTCGCTTCGAGAGCGGCCCGCTCGGTCGTCACACGGTTCACCGGCGCGCTCTCGTCGGCGTAACCGAAGGAGATGCCCACCAGCAGCTTCCCTCCGGTCACGCCGAGTTCGGCACGGACGGTGTCGGCGCAGAAGCTGAGCAGGCCCTGCGGGCAACTGGCCACGCCGTATGCGGCCATGGCGAGGAGCAGCGTCTGCAGGTAGGCGCCGACGTCGGCGGACAGTCGTGCGCCGCCGTCGCCGGTGACGAACAGGAACGCGGCATGTGGTGCGTCGTAGAAGCGCAGGCTCTGGGCGTCGTAGGCCGCGCGGGCCACGTGGTCGTCGGGAGCGATATTCAGCGCTCCGTACAGGCCGGCTCCGAACGCCGCCCGCCGCTCCTGGTGGACGGGTGCGTACATGCCCTCCGAATACGGGACGGCGGCCGAGGTGCGCCGTTCCGCATGGGCCGCCTGCAAGGCGTCCGCCAGACGCTCGCGCCTGGCACCGCTGGCCACCTCGACCCGCCACGGCTGGGCGTTGGAGTTGGACGGCGCGGCGCCGGCCAGCGAGAAGATCGCGCGCATGGTGTCCTCGGTGCCTTGGCTTTTGCGGGTGCCGGCGTTCGGATGGTGAGGTGGCACGGTGACCAACCACGACGAGGCGGCGGCTGTCCGACCGCTGACCCTGGCTTGGGTGAGGCGGCACCTGGAGGTCGGCGAACGGATCGTGAAAGCGGAGGCGCTGCACGGCGGAATCACTGCCGAAATGCGGCGCCTGACCATCGGCACGCGGGACGGAGGCACCCGTGACCTGGTGCTGCGGACCTTCGTCAACGTGGAGCACGCCGAGGACTGGCTGAGCAGGGAGGCCGACGCCCTGACCCTGCTCACGGGGACCGGCGTGCCGGCTCCTGGACTGGTCGCGGTTGATCCGACCGCCGCGCATGGCGAGTATCCGTCGCTCCTGATGACACATCTGGCGGGCCGGACGGTTCTCGACGATGAGGGATTGGAGACGCGCGTTCCTCTGCTGGCCCGTCAACTCGTGGCGATCCACGGGTTGCGACCCGCCGAGTGGCCCCGCGATTACGTGGCGTTGACGACCGCCGATACCGTCGTGGTTCCGAAGGGCGCCGACGCGGCGGCATGGAGCGCGGAGAGCTGACGACGCGGGCCGTGGTGGAGAGGCTGAACGCCTATGTCACCGCCCTGATCGACACGCCGGGCTGAGCCCCGGCAACCCGGGCTGTCGGGCCCGGCTGCCATGTCCGGCAGCGGAGCTGATCACACACCGGCACCGGGGCACCCCGAGTACGAACCGGCTCCTGGCCGACAACCCTGCGACGCCTGCGAATCGAACGGCAATATCACTTGCCGAAACAGCTCCCCAAGATCTGTGCCAGGGCCGCTACTGGGGCTCTGGTCCACTCTCTGCGGCACGACCATGGAGAGTCAGACTGCCGGTGCCGGTACGTGTCCGTTCCGCGGCTTTCCCGTTGCAGCGAGGCCGCGTCCCTAGAGCTTTCGTTGGCCGGCCTTCGACTGATCGCGTCCGACGGACTCCATGAATTCCCGCATGAGGTGGTTCACCTTTTCGGCATGGTCTATCTGCGGCCCGTGACCTGTGCCGGCGACGACCTCGACACGGGCGCCCGGGATCAGCCGGGGAATGCGCTCGGCCTGCCGCTGCGGATGCACCATGAGGCTGTGCTTTCCGAGTACCAGGTACAGCGGCGTGCGAATGCCGGCCAGTTCGGCGTCGGACAGGGGCAGCGGCGAGGGGCGGCGGATACGAAAGGCGCGCACGGCTGTCCGGACCATCGCGCGCAGTTCTGGCATCACCAGTACGGGCTGGTCCAGCCAGGCCGCGAGCCGGGGCCGCAGTGCCGTGGGAGCGAAGGTTGCAAAGAGGCCGACGAAAATCCAGGCGAAGAAGCGCAGCCCCACTTTCTCCAGGCCGCCGGGGTCGAGCAGCGTGGCCGAAGCGAGACGCCCGGGCCTGTGGTGGGCCTGGTTGAGGGCGAGCCAGCCGCCGTAGGAGGAGCCGACGAGGTGCACTTGGTCGAGTCCGAGCGCGGCCAGGGTTTCGTCCAGCCATTGCGCGGCGTGCTCGGGCTGGTGGATCGGGGCGCGCTGCACACTGCGGCCGGGGTCGCCCGGAGTGTCGAGCGCGTAGACGGGGCGCGCGGCACTCAGAGCGGGGGTGTTCGGGTACCACATGGCGGAGCAGGAGCCTGCGCCGTGCAGGAGGACGACGGGAGTGCGGTCGCGGGCGGCCGCATCGGCGGGGACGTAGCGATAGACGTGCGTGGTGCCAGAAGACGTTTCCACGTCCTGCTCTGCGGACGCTGTTGCTCCCAGCGCGTAGACCACGTCGCAGGCTGCGAAGTAGCGCTCGCGCCGGACGTCGCTGACGTAGCGGCCGACATCAACTGGGGGGCGCGGTGTCGCGGACTCGGGCACGGCTACCTCCAAGGGGCTGGATCGTTCGTGGTACGAACGTATTATGATTATGGTACTGCTGTATCAGAACGAGGTTGTGGTGCCGCCTCGACAGCGCCGGCTCACGGAAGTGGAGAAGCGGACAGTGCCCAAGCGGGTGGACCATGCGGAACGGCGGACCGAGATCGCGGAGGCCCTGGTCCGCGCCTCCGGACGGCTCGGCCTCCATGCAGTGGGGATGCGTGACGTGGCAGCGGAAGCCGGGGTGTCCCTACGGCTGGTGCAGTACTACTTCGAGTCCAAGGAGAAGCTGCTCCTGTTCGGGCTGAGGCATGTCACGGAGCGGTTCGGGCAGCGGGTGGCCGACCGCGTCCGGTCCGCCGGAGACGATCCGGGACCGCGCGCGGTCGTCGAGGCCCTGCTCTGGGCTGCACTGCCCACCGACGAGGAGAGTCGTGTGTTCCACCACCTGTACACCGCCTACGCGGTCCTGGCGGTCACCGACAAGACGCTCGCGGCCCAGCCGTACATCAAGAAACCCGACACCGCCGAGACCACCGTCACCGAGCTGCTCACGCAGGCGGCGACGGATGGGCTGCTGCGGCCCGGAGCGGATCCGGATACGGAGGCGATCAGCTTGCTGGCCATGTCCGCAGGACTGGGGACCAGCGTCCTGGTGGGTCAGCGCAGTGCGGAGTCCGCTGCCGCGGTCCTCTCCTATCACCTGGACCGGATCTTCCTTGGCCCGGTGGGCCAGGCCCAGGCGTAGCCGGCGGTGCCGGCGACGGACCATCGCCGGCCCGGCCGCGGCCCTGCGGGCCGGGACCAGGACCGCCGACGTGGTCGAGTTGAGGCCCGCAAGGCCGCTCAGGCCGAGACCGAACCCACCCCCGGGGAGAAGTTGCCTCAACCTGTCTGGGTACGGACACCGGTGGACAGGTCACGGTCGACCTCGACGGCGCCTGGTACGCGGCTGCGTGCTTGCCGGAAGCGCCCGATCGGCCTGGCTCGGTAGCATGCACCGCATGGCCATCAGACTTGAGAACGTCGGCATCGCCGTGCGCGACCTCGAAGCAGCGATCTCCTTTTTCACCGACCTCGGTCTCACGGTCGTCGGTCGTGACACGGTCAGTGGTGAGTGGACCGACACCGCCGTCGGCCTTGATGGCAATCACGCCAACATTGCGATGCTCCAGACGCCAGACGGCCACGGTCGCCTTGAACTCTTCGAGTACATCCACCCCGAAGCGATCGAGACGAAGCCCACGCGTCCCAACGAGATTGGCATGCATCGCGTCGCCTTCTCAGTCGACGACATCGACGAAGCACTTGAGACAGCCGCAAAGCACGGATGCCGTCCGCTTCGCGGTGTGGCGACCTATGAGGACGTCTACAAGCTCACGTACGTCCGTGGTCCCAGCGGCATCCTTGTCATGCTCGCCCAGGAGTTGAAGAAGAACTGATGGCCGATCGGGGCCAATAGCCCCGCACTTCCACGAGGCGGGCTGTCCGACTGGTGGTCAGGAAAGCCCGCGACTGGCCCTCGCAGCATCGAGGATCGTTCAGCGCCGATGGCCCTGCCGCGATGCGCCGGCAGTGCTTGGCGGCGGACTGTACCGGCCTGCACCGGGCTGACCAGGTCCGGCGCCAGAGCCGGCGGCACGTCTCTGAAGCCCGGATGCTTGCCACATGGGCAGCAGAAGGGACGTATTCACGGCTACTCCTGAAATCGGCGATGACGGGAGCGGCTGTGGCGGCGGCGAGTCACTTCGGGGACCGAGAAAACGACCATTGTCACGATACTGGTCCCGCAGACGCTCACGAGCCGCACTGGATTCCCCATACTCCTTCTTAAGGGAACCCAATCGCTCAGCGGCCCCATGGAGGTCCGGCAAGAACCACTCTTCAAACTGACGATTCTCGGGTTCAGCACGTTCCGAAACGCGATCACAGGCATACTGGCGGCGCTGGCGGATTTCTTCATCAGAGATGTACTTTAGTTCTGCAGGGCTGAGCCGAGGGACCCCGTCTTGGCCAATGTACCTCGTGCGAATCCAGTAGCCACGCAGTCGGATGTCGCTTGCTTCTGACGGGGCCTGACCTTTGGGCCAATGCTGTCCAAGCGCTCCGGAATCCAATGAGAAAAAATTGCGAATTCTGCCATTTCCGCCCAAGCTTCGTGCTTTACGTCCTGCATGGCAGAGATTTCAGGTGCCATGGCTCCTCACTCTTCTTCGTGGAACCGTCTTGTCGGACCCAGCGGCCCGCAGCGGAGTCTGCCAGGACGACGCCGCTCGCCACCCCGTCGGGCGATACCTCACCGTAGTCCTGCTGCCGACCCCGGCTCGGGCGGTTACCTCGGGAGATTTCTTTCATTGGTTCATCGGCGCCACCGGGCGCTGCAAGCCTTACGACACCAACCGGCACCGCCTGCGCGAACTCGCTGTGACGTGCGACGTCACCGGCGGTCGCTTGGCGACCAGATGGGGCGCGAGTACGTGAAGTGTCGGTGAAAACCCTGTGCAAGTAGTGTCGGTGGGGCCCCTTATGCTGCACGGACGATCATGCGGGACCAGGGAAGGACGCGGCATGTTCGGCAAGCTGTTCGGCAGGGGTGCGGTAGGACCGGCGACGGATCCGCATGCCCTTCCCGCGCCGCGCAGGCAGAAGAACGGGACGTACCGGCTGCGCGCGCTCGGGGACACCCGAGTGCTCGCGCTGGTGGAGGCGGCCGACGGGGGTGACTGGGAGGAGGTCAAGGCGGCACTTGCCCCCTTCGATCTCGGCCAGGACCACCAAGTGCTGGGGGAAATCGCCGGCCTGGACGGCGTGGAGGAGTGGATCGGCCGGGCCGTCGAGCAGGACGAGCAGCACCGGGCGACGGCCCTGCTGATATCCGGTGCGCGGCACATCCGGTGGGGCTGGGAGGCGCGCACCAACGCGCGTGCCGTGCACGTCACGCAGGAGCAGTGGCGGGTCTTCCACGAGCGGCTCCACACCGGCGAGGAGCAGTTGTTCGAGGCCGCCGAGCTGCGGCCGGACTGGGTCACTCCGTGGAGCCGCCTCCTCACCTCCGGCCGCGGCATGTCGCTGGGCCTCACGATCAACGAGACCCGGCTCGACGCCGCCCTGCGCCGCGACCCGTTGGACCTGGAGCCCCATCTCGCGTGGGTGTCGCAGTTGCAGCCCCGTTGGGGCGGCGAGCCGGGCCAGGCACTGGCGTTCGCCCGCGACGCGCTCGCCCGCGCCCCGCAGGGTCACCGCCTCGGCTGTGTCCTTGCCATGGCGCACATCGAGGACTGGTTCGCATCGGACCGTGCCGAGTGCCTCGAAACTCCCGAGATCCAGGCCGAGTTGCGGAACGTGGCCGAGCACAGCATCCTCCACCCCGACTACACGCGGCATCCGGGCCGGCAGTGGGATTTCAACATGTTCGCCATGGCCTTGTCGCTGGCCGACGAGCGGCACGCGGTGCGTCGCGTCTTCCTGGCGCTGGACGGCGCCTACACCGAGTGGCCGTGGAGCTGCGCGGCCTCGTCGATCTCCTCTCCCACCACCTCTACTCCAGCCCCCGTGTCTACCTGCGGGAGCTGATGCAGAACGCGGTGGACGCACTGACCGCCCGGCACCGCCTGGAACCGGCCGTCCCTGCCGACACGTTCGGTGTCCGGCTGTACGCCGACGGCGCGGTGGTGCGCGTCGAGGACGACGGCATCGGTCTCACCCTGGCCGACGTGCACATCTTCCTCGCCACGATCGGCCGCAGTAGCAAGCGCGCCGAGCGGATCGCTGAGCAACGCGGTGACTATATCGGCCAGTTCGGCATCGGTCTGCTCTCCTGCTTCCTGGTCGCGGACGAGATCCACGTCCTGAGCCGCTCCGCCCGCACCCCCGACGCACCCGCCGTCGAGTGGCGGGCACGCGGCGACGGCAGCTACACCGTCCGCACGCTGCCCGCCTCCGGCCGCCCCCGGCCCGGCACCACCGTCACGCTGACGCCGCGCGCCGACGCGGGCGAGTGGACCCGGCCGGCGCAGGTGCACGACCTGGCCCGCCACTTCGGCTCCCTGCTGCGCCACCCGGTGACCTTCGACGACGGTGAGGGCGGCCCGGGCGCGTCCGTCAACCCGGAGCCCGCACCCTGGGCCCGCATATATACCACGCCGGGAGCCCGCTCCCGGGCGCTGGCCGCGTACGGCGAGGAGGTCTTCGGGTTCACACCGCTGGACACCGTCGAGCTGGACCTGCCGGCCGTGGGCCTGAAGGGCATCGCGTGTGTGCTGCCCGAGGCGGTGCCGGCCGGACGCCGCCGAGGCCACCGCGTGCACGTCAAGGGCATGCTGCTGTCCGAGCAGGCCGAGGAGATCCTGCCCGAGTGGGCGTTCTTCGTCCGCTGTGTCGTCGACGCCGAGAGCCTGCGCCCGACGGCGTCCCGGGAGTCCCTGTACGAGGACGACACGCTCGCCGCCGTCCGTGACGCCCTCGCCGAGCGGCTGCGCGCGCGGCTCGCCCGTGAGCAGGAGGGCGGACTGTGGGGCGACATCCTCGGCGCCCTGCGCCAGGAGGCCCCGCGGGCCCAGCTGATCCTCAACCAGCTCAACCCGCTGGTACGTACGGCCGTCGCCATCGACGAGCCCGAACTGGCCCGCACCAGCGCCGAAGCCCTCTACGGGCAGGCTGTGCTGCTGTCCCGGCGCCCGCTCAGGCCCGCCGAATCGAGCCTGATCAACCGCTCCTTCCTCGACCTCCTCGCCCACGCCCTCCGCAAGGACAGCTGACGATGCCGACCGCACCCCTGGCGGTTCAAGTGGGTGTCCAACGCCCTGCGCGCGGTGCCCGATATGCCGCTGACCGGCCTGCGCCAGTGGCTGACGGAGATGCGCGACCGGTACGAGAAGGAAGGTCTCGGCCTCCAGCCGTACTACGGACAGGCGTATCAGCTCGCCGCCCACGTCGTCGAGGACACCACCCTCGCCTACGAGCTGTGGGCGAGCCGTGGCCGCACCCGGTTCAGCGACTGCGAGGCGTGCGAGACCTGCGAGCGTGCCCTGTACCACCTCGTCTCGGGCGACGACGAGCGAGCGCTGCGCGTCTGGGAACCCGTCCTGGGCGGCAAGGAGTCCTGCCAGGAAGAACCGGCCCGCTCCCTCTCGTACGCACTGCTGCCCCTGCTGCGTACCGGCCGCACCGACCGCGCCCGCGAACTGCGCCTGGCCGGGTACCGGGGCTGCCGCCGCAACCCCTCGATGTCCCGGGAGGTCGGCCGGCACCTGGAGTTCTGCGCGCTGACCGGCAACGAAGCACGCGGCCTGGAACTGCTCGCCGAGAACCGCAGCCTGTTCGACGAGGTGGACTCGCCACTGGACCTGTGCGACTTCCTCACCAGGGTGGAGGTGCTCCTCCAGCGCGTCGAGTTCCTCGGCCATGGCGAACTGCCCGCCGCCGGTTACGCAGGGCGCACCTGGACGGTGGCCGCGCGGGCCGCGCTGTGCGTGGACAACGCCCGCCGCTAAGGTCTGCGCGCCGAGGTGGCACGCCGCGCCGACGACCTCGCCGCCCGCTTCGATGCCTGCAACGGAACCGCGGCCCACACCGAACGCCGCAGGGCCCGCCTGGACCGCTCCCCGCTCCTGGACGCGCTGGAACTGACCCTGCGCACCCGCAGCCTCGACGACGCGGCCCAGGCGTCCCCGGCCGCCGCACCCGCCGCCCGTCCGGCCGCCGCCGTCCCCGAGTCGCTTCCCGAACTCATCATCCGGGCAAGGTCGTTGGACGAACAGGGACACCCGGACACACAAGCCTGCTGGGCGCGGCTGCGCAGGCTCGTCACCGCCCGCGGCTACACCCATCCCGACGACCCGGCCGTGGGCCCGCTCGTGCAACTGCGCGCGGACCTGCTGGCCGACGAGGCGAGCCGGGCCGGAGAGAAGGACGAGCCGGCCGAATCCGCCGCTCTGCACGACGAGGCTGGGGGCCTGTACGACGATGCCGGGATGCCGGGTTATGCGGCGGTCGCCCGTGCCTGCGCCCTG
Source organism: Streptomyces sp. NPDC006012 (assembly GCF_042871185.1). Taxonomy (NCBI): domain Bacteria; kingdom Bacillati; phylum Actinomycetota; class Actinomycetes; order Kitasatosporales; family Streptomycetaceae; genus Streptomyces; species Streptomyces sp. NPDC006012. Next base: position 52,112 of record NZ_JBIAIE010000017.1, on the reverse strand, counting down.
CTCGCCTCCGCCGAGATCCCCGCGGAAGGCCCGGACGCGACGGAAGCTAAGGTCGCCGCACTCACCGCCGCGCACGCGTCCCTGGTCCGCCTGCATGAGGAAACGCCGGGCCTCGCGCCGTACCAGGAGGCCCGCCTGCTGCGGTTGCGGGCGACCGCGCTCGGCCTGCGCCTGCAGACCTCAAGGAGCGAGGAGCACACCGCACCGGTCCTCGCCGAGGTGGACCTGCTGCACGCGTTCGCCACCCGGCACGAGGTCGTCGGGCAGATCTCCGGCGCCCTGCTGCTGCGGGCCAGCACGTACGCCCTCTCCGGCGACCTGCCCACCGCGGTCGTTGAACTGGACGCCCTCGTGGACCGTTTGAAGGCGCACGGCCCTGCCTGGCATCTGCCCCGCACGCTCGGCCTGCGTGGCCGACTCCAGCTCGGCCGGGACGTGCAGGCCGCGCACGCGGACCTGGCGGAGGGCCTGCGACTGGCCGCCGAGTGGCCGGCCGGCACGGTCGGCACCGCGCGCCTGCACGGTGATCTGGCCGAGGTGTGCATGCACCTGGGCCGACCCGACGAGGCACTGCGGCACCTGACCCGCTCGGCGGAGCTCGACCTGCGCCACGGCAGCCGGACGGACGCGTTCTGCGCCTACAGCAACGCGGCCCAGCTCAGTCTCGACCTGGGCCGTGTCGAGGATTGCATCGCTCTGCTGGACTCCCTGCTGGCCGAACCGGACGTCGCCGCCGGAGAGCTGGACGACCGGCTCGTCGCCCAGTTGCGCCTGACGCGCGCCCGGGCGCTGCACGCGGGGGAGGACCTCAAGGCCGCCACGGCGGAGTTCGTCGCGCTCGCCGCCGAGTCGGCCGGCTGGGACGACGACCCGGCCGGCCACGGCATGATCGCTGCGGAGACGGCCGTACTCCTCGGAGAGTCCGGCCAGTTCGGCCGGGCCCGCGAGGCCGCGGACCAGGCACTCGCCGTGCACGACCGGGCCCCGCGCTACGAGCAGCTCAGCAACTGCCTTCGCGAACTCGCCCGCCTCCAGGCCCAGCAGCAGGGCCCCGACGGCCTGGCCGGCGCCCGCGCCTTCCTCGCCGACGCCGGCCGGATCGCCGAGGAGGCCCGCGCCGCCGAATACGAGGCCCGCGGCCGTTCCCTGGAGACGGCACTGGCCTACGAACACGGGCGGGTCAACGCCTACGCCGACGAGTACGAGGACGCACTGGCCGCTCTGGAGCGGGCCCTCGCTCTGCTCGGCGAGCCGCAAGCGGAGGACGACCGAGTCGGCGAGTGGGCCGAGTGCACCCGCCTCGCCGGTGCGGTGGAGGGCCTCTACCTGGAACGCCCGGCCCCCGCTCTCACCCGCCTGGATGCGGCGGTGGCCCGCCTGACCGCACTGGGGCACACCGAGGAGAGCGAAGCGCTCGTCTCCTTGGCGGCCCGGTTGCGCGGCGAGGAGTGACACGCCGGCCGGTGCCATCTATCGGCTTCCGGCAGCGGGTCGACGGCGGCCAGGCCCCCCAGGCCAGCAGGGACTGGGCCAGGGACTGCGCGGTCTCCCCGATGTCCAATGACGTCCCGATCGCGGTCGCGGCAGCGTACAGGTGCAGCCGCTTGGCCAAGGCGATCAGGGAGACCGTCAGACCTTCCCGCGGTGGTGCGGCCGGGAGGATGCTCATCGAGACCACCACCTCGGCCCCGTCGTCCCGCCGCAGGTGCTGGACCCGGGCGACATGCGCCTCTCGGGTCTCGATGACCCGCTGCAACCCGCTGCATCACCGTCGGCTGGTCCCCGGGTGGCAGGAGATCGGCGAAGGCGGCCCCTGGTCCGACACTCACCCCCGTGAAAGGAGCAGCGTCCAGATTGCAGCTGGTGATCCTCAGGTCCCGGTCGAGGTTGACCGCCCCGAGGATCTGTTCCCGGCCTCCGGTCTCCCGGTCGGCACCTGTGGGCCGACCGGTGTGGTGCCCGCCCGGCGAGGCGGCAGGACCGGGGGCGGCCGTCGTCCCGGCTCTCGGGATGTAATGCGCCAGCGCGCCGCTGACCATCTCGAACGGCGACGCAGAGGAAGAGGAGGGTGTGGGTCCATGCAGCTCACCCAGCTCGCTGGCTCCGGCACATGCCGGAAGACACTCCCGAGTCCGTGCGGTCAGGCCCCGAGATCCCGCACCGCACATCTCATGAGTAACACAAATTCCCTGCTCACCGAAGGGGCAAATGAGAGTAAGGGGATACAGGCAGTCACCGAACTCTCCGACGGTGAAGGCCGACGCGGCAAGACGGTCACAGTCGGCGGGCGCCGGGCCCGCCACCTCAGCAGCCAGGTCCCGGGCAGGGCAGAGCGGTGCCCGGTCTCCCGCCACTTGCCGAGCGCACCCGCCGGTACCCGGATGCGTCCGGAAACGGGTCGGACGACCTGGCCCGCAGGTCCTCCGTTCGAACATTCCCCGCACATGCACCACCGTTGATGGTGACGGACTCCACCGGTACCGGAAACCGCACAGGATCACCCCCGCACATGCGCATCACGGCGCTCCGAGGGGCCGCGTTCGGCCGACCACACAGGGAGATCCATGATGGCGACACTGCTGTCCCTCAACGTGGGAATGCCCGAGGACGTCCCCTGGCAGGGGAAGACCGTTCACACCGGGGCGTGGAAATCCCCCGTCGACGGCCCGCGAATGGTACGGCGGCTGAACGTCGACGGCGACGGACAGGGCGACCTGGCCGGCCACGGCGGCGAAATCCGCGCCGTCCTCGTCTACCAGCTGGAGTCCTACCAGTACTGGAAAGAGCACCTCGGCCGCGACGACCTGACGTTCGGGATCTTCGGGGAGAACTTCACCGTCGAGGGACTGCCCGACGACGAGGTGTGCATCGGCGACCGGTACCGCATCGGCGGAGCCGAGTTCGAGGTCACCCAGCCCCGCGTCACCTGCTACCGCGTCGGCATGCGCCTGGGCGAACCCACCATGGCCGCCCTCCTCGTCGCCCACCACCGCCCAGGCTTCTACCTACGGGTGATCACCGAGGGCCGTGTCCAGGCCGGTGACGAGATCACCCTCACCCGGAGGGGGCCGGAGGGGCTCAGCGTCGCCGACATCGACGCCCTGCTCTACCTTCCCGGCCGCGATCCCGCGAAGCTGCGCACAGCACTGAACATCCCCGCCCTCAGCCCCGGCTGGCAGCAATCCTTCCGTGAACTCGCAGTCGCCCAGAACCCCAGTAAGGAACCGGGATGGCCCGGCGAGCGGGCCGGCAGCCGACAGCCCGGAGAGGAGCCGGGATGGCCGGGCTTCAGGACCCTGCGCGTCGCCCGCATCGTCGCCGAGACCCCCAGCGTCCGGTCGGTCTACCTGGACACCACCGACGGCACGCCGCTGCCCGAGGCCCGCCCGGGCCAGTACCTGTCGATTCGCCTCCCCGTGGACGACACCGCCCCCACGGTGCGCTCCTACTCGCTGTCCTCCGCGCCGGCGGCCGGCACCTACCGGATCAGCGTGAAGCACGAGCCGCACGGGAAGGCCAGCGGCTACATCCACGACCGGCTTCACCCCGGAGACCTCGTGGACATCGCCAGCCCCCGCGGAACGTTCGTACTCCAAGAAGGCACCCGCCCCGTCGTCCTCATCTCCGCGGGGATCGGCGCCACCCCGGTGCTCGGCATGCTCCACCGACTCGCCGCGGTGCGGGACCCCCGCCCCGTCTGGTGGATACACACCGCCCACGGCCGCGCCGGCCACGTCTTCGCGGACGAGGCCCACAACCTCCTCGCACACCTCCCCGACGGCCACGAGCACATCTACTACACGTCCGAAACACCGCCTCCCGAGGACCACCACATCACCCGGGGCCGCCCGACCGCCCGATCGCTGACCGCTCTGGGCATTCCCGCCGACGCCGACGCCTACCTGTGCGGACCGCCCGCCTTCATGGACGACCTCGGCGGTTTCCTGCTCGAACGCGGCCTGCGACCCGAGCAGATCCACACCGAGCAGTTCAGCGCCCTGCCCGCCATCAACCCGGGCGTCACGCCCACCGGCTCGGTCCGGCCGCACCAGCCACCCGGCCCCACCGGCACCGGCCCTCTCGTCACCTTCGCCCGCAGCGGTATCGCCACCCCGTGGTCCCCCGACCACTCCTCACTCCTCGAACTCGCCGAAGCCTGCGACATCCCCACCCGCTGGTCCTGCCGCACCGGCGTCTGTCACACGTGCACCACCCCCCTCGTCACAGGCGACATCACCTACACCACCCCGCCCCTCGAACTGCCCGAGCCCCGCACCGTCCTCGTCTGCTGCAGCACCCCGACCACCGAAGTCGTCCTCGACCTCTAGCCTCAACTCGACTCTCGACGTGGTCGTCAACTCGCCGCTCGAAGAACCGATGACAAGAGCTGATCTCGCCTGGAAGGTGCCACGGCTCACGGCTCACGGCGCGACAAGTGCTGCTCATCCCGGGGCGACGGCGCGGCGAACGCAGTCCCGCAACAGAGCGCGCCGCTGATCGTGTACCTCCGGGGGCTCCGCTGCGGCAGCGGCGTGGACATGGCTCACCGGCGACCAGTCCATGGACATGGTGATGACCATGGCCATCACGTCGAAGGGGTCGTCCTGCCTGATGCGCCCAGCGCTCTGGGCCTCGGTGATGGCGCGGATCTTGTGATCGTCGTGGCGCTCGTGCTCCGCGACGAGATGCCCCATCGGGCGCCGCGCAAGCTCAGCTCCGCCGGCCGCGGCGGTCGCCCGTCCACTGCCGCCGTCTTGCGCTTCTGCGCCGAACACGGCATCACCGCTGACAAAGAACTGCTGCCGTCGTCTCAGGTGATCATGGCCCTTGAACGCCTGGAACGCAACGACGTCCGCTACCGCTTCGTGCTCGACATGTCCGACCTGGACTGACAGCCTGAGCCAGCAGCAGGTCAGACACTCGCGTTCTCCTCAGGCTCGCGCGAACCAAAGGAATTCAACTGACCCGGACCGGAGGTCTGCTTAGCAGAGCCGCGCCGCCGCCGTCGGCGCAAGCGGCGAGTCCGTCCCGGCGCGACGCGGGCGGTGGGACTATGGCCTCCTTCGTCCAGCTTGCCAGGAGGGGACAATGCCGACCGACGTCCGCGCACGGCTCGCCGAGTTGGGGCTGCGACTGCCCGAGGTGAGTGCCCCCAAAGGCGCCTACGTGCCCGCCGTGCGCAGCGGCAGGTACGTCTTCGTCGCCGGCCAGATTCCGCTGACCGGTGGGGAGTTGACGGCGACCGGCAGAGTCGGCGCGGAGGTGTCGCCGGAGCGGGCGAGGGAGCTGAGCAGGCAGTGCGTGCTGGCGGCACTGGCCGCCGCGGACTCGGTCGCCCCGCTGGGGGCGGTGGTCCGGGCGGTGAAGGTGGTCGGGTACGTGGCCTCGGCGCCCGGTTTCGTCGGGCAGGCCACGGTGGTGGACGGGGCCTGCGAACTGCTCGTCGAGGTGTTCGGCGCGGCGGGCCGCCCGGTGCGCAGCGCGGTCGGCATGGACGTCCTGCCGCTGGACGCACCCGTGGAGATCGAGGTCGTGCTGGAGATCGCCGAGGAGAGCGGACGGTAGCGGTCCGTTCCCGGTCAGGCGATGGGGATGGCCGTGCCGGTCACCTCGATGCCGCTACCCGGGTTCGCCGGGATGCCCACCGTGAGCAGACTCGGCCGGCCCATGTCGACGCCCTGGTGGATGGTCAGCACCGTGGGCGGGTCGACGAGACCCAGGTCGCGAAGGTATCCGCCGAGGGCCGCCGCGGCGGCGCCGGTGGCCGGGTCCTCTACGACGCCACCGGGCGGGAAGGGGTTGCGGGCGTGGAACACGGTGTCCGTCTCGCGGTGCACCAGTGCGACGGTGGCCCAGTCCCGGCGGGCCATGAGGGCGCCGAGCGCGGGCATGTCGTAGTCGAGGTCGGCGAGGCGTGCGCGGTCGGCCGCCGCGACGACCGGGTGCCAGGCGCCCGCGTAGGCGGCGCGCGGCGGCAGGGCCGGGGCGAGGTCGGTCGCGGACCAGCGCAGCGCGTCCAGCAGTTCGGCCAGATCGGAGTCGGCGATCTCCGCGGTCCGGGGCTCGACGCTCACCAGGGTGGCCACCAGCGAGCCGTCGGGGCGGGCCGAGGTGGTCACCGGGACCGGTCCGGCCATGGTGTGCAGCAGCAGGTCGCCTACGCCGTGCCGGTCGGCGTAGGCGACGGCGGTGGCGATGGTGGCATGGCCGCAGAAGGGCACTTCGGCTTTCGGGCTGAAGTAGCGCACGTCGAGCGCGCCGTCCGGGCGGGGTGTGGCGAAGGCCGTCTCGGAGTACCCGACCTCCGCCGCGACGGTGCCCATCGTCGACTCGTCCATGCCCGAGGCGTCCAATACCACGCCCGCCGGGTTGCCGCCGGCCGGATCGGCGCTGAACGCCACGTACCGCAGGATGTCCATCGACACAACGTATCCACTCGGTCACTGAGACGTCAAAAGTCGTGAGCAGCCGACGACACGTCGAGTCCCTCGCCGGCGGACGCGGTGGTCAGGCCCAGGTCAGCAGGCGGCCCGAGGAGGTGAGTCCCACCGCGAACCCTAGTGCGATCCTGCGGCCGCCCCGGCTGGGCCGGACCGCGTGGAACCAGCGCGGGTCGATCAGCAGGGCCTCACCGACCCGCGGGGTGATCTCCAGGGACTCGGACCCACGGACCACCGTCTCGTCGTACCCGTAGGAGTCGGGTCGTCGGTGGGCCTCGTCCTCGGGGCGCCACCGGTGCCGCCACAGGACCGTCTCGCCACCCGACGGTGGCACGGTGAGGTAGAGGTTGAAGGCGAACTGGCCGATCAGGGGGGTGTCCAGCAGGTCGTCGGCGTACTCGCGCAGCGCGTCGTCGAAGTGGACCAGGAAGCCCTGGTTGGGTTCCCGGGCGACGCCGTCGCCCAGCTCGCGTCCGCCCCTGCGGCCGACCGCCACGCCACCGGGCCAGTCGGCACCGAGTCCCTCCCGGCAGACGAGGAACGGGTCGAAGGACAGGCCGAGCCCCCGCCAGGCGGCGTGATGCTCCTCCAGGGCCTTCCAGTAGGCGTCGGCGACCCCGCCGTTCGCCATGTGGTCGCTGACGCCCACGCCGAATCGCATGACCTGCGGCTGCACACGGGCGCTGCCATAGGAGTCGAAGGCCCGCTCCTCCAGGGCGGAGAGGACTTCATCGCACCGCTCGCGAGGCAGGAAGCCAGGCACCCGGATCGCCGCGTGCCGTCCTGCGGCGAGGCCGGCGAGCAACTCGTGGGTAAAAGCGGACGCGCTGGCGACACGGAAGAAGGGGTCGTGCGACGGCGTCGCCGCTAAATCCTGGACGGAGTTCCCTGATGCCATTCGTGAGCCCCCTGGCATGTGTGGACGACGGTGGCGGGACCGCGGCGCCTATCCCGGATGCGCTCCGCTGGTGCTGCGGAACGCGGTCTTCGCGTCGAATTCGAGTGCCTGGCGCCCGGCCTCCAGCGCCTCCATCGCGATACGCCGCCCGAACTCCGCCTGCATCTCCTCCAACTCGCTGCCCGGCGGACCCCAGGTGAGGGCCTGCTCGTCGTGGGTGTCAGGGGGAAGAGAAGACATCGGCGGACCTCCGCGCGCTTCGGTAGGGGACGCGTCACACAGGGTGAGGCACCGTCAGGCTACGCGCAAGCCCACCGCCCACGGGGTAATTCGTCCCAACTTCTTTGAAGGAAAAGGGTTTCAGGTCGGCATCTCCCGTACGGTCCTTTCCAGGAGCCCGCTGGCCTGCACCAACAAGGGGTGTTCGGTGTTCACCACCCGGTCCAGATCGCGCACCAGGGTGCGCAATTCGTTCACCGCTTCGGGCGTACGACCGCGTATTCCCAGGAGTACGAGGACGAAGGTGAAACGCAGTCGCATCACGAGGTTGGAGTCCACCGGCTGGGAGGCGTCCCGCAGCGCTTCGCGGATGACCTGCTCGGCCTCGACCGCGCGGTCCTGGCCCAGCAGGGAGTGGGTCAGGGTCTCCTGCACGCGGAGGGTCTCGGGGGTGGCGGGCGGCCAGTGGTTGCGGCGGCTGATGCTGAGGATCTTCCGCGCCTCCGTCTCGGCCTCCTGGTGGGATCCGAGCGCCAGCATCGCGCGGGCCAGGGTATGGCGCACCACGAGGGTGTCGTAGTGCTCGGGGCCGCGCACCTCGTTCTCCGCCTCGACGATGGAGCGCAGCATGACCTCGGCCTCGTGCTCCCGGCCTGACTGCTCGTTGATGGCGCGGGCGAGCTTGTGCCTGCTGGCCAGGGTGTCGGCGTGGTCCTCGCCGAGGATCCGGGTCCGCGCCCGCACCACCAGGGCCAGTACCTCCTCGGCCTGGGGCAACTGCTCCCGGTCGAGGTGAATGCGCCCCTGCTCGTGGCGCAGGCCGAGGATCTCGCGGTCGTCGCCGTCGAAGCCGTAGGAGGTGCAGCGTTCGACGAGCGGCACGACGAGGTCGTAGGCGGGGCCGAGCAGTCCGGTGGCGATGAGGTAGCGGGCGGTCAGCCGGGCCAGTTCCAGGGCCTCGGTGCGCACGGTGCGGTCGGAGAGCTTGAGGTCGCCGAGCAGGCAGGCCCGGGACACCTCAAGGGCGTGCGGGCCGAGTGCCTCCCACAGGGGCCAGTTGGCGGGGTGGTCGGGATTGCAGTGCAGGGTGACGGACCGGAGCATGCGTACGGCCAGGCCGTAGTGGTCGGCCGGGCGCCGCTGCACCTCCTCGTCCTCGCGCAGGACGCCGTGCACGACGGGGTGCAGCGTCAGCAGGCCGGCCAGCCTGCGGTCGGTGACACCCTCGCGTTCGTAGGCGTCGACCAGGCCCAGCTCCTCCAGACCGGCCAGGGCCGCGCTGATGCTCGCGGGGGTGGCACCGGGGAAGAGCGGGGACTGGGCGAGCACGGTGTCGGTGAGCAGGCAGCGGTAGGGGACGGGGGCGACGCTGAGGCAGGCGAGGACCTTCAGCAGGGCGGGGGCCTGCGGCAGGTCGTGCTGGGTGAGCAGGTCCAGGCCGACCCCGCAGACCTTCTCCACGATCTCCTTGCCGAGGAGTTCGCTCAGGTGCGGACCGTCCTGGTCGGCTACGGCGTCCTCGCGCGGGGCGACGGTACGGCGGAACGCCTCGAAGTCCCTGATGTCACTGTCCAGGGAGACCTTGCTCTGGTGGACCGCCTTGATCACGTCGGCGGCCTGGCGAAGGGCGAGCGGCAGCCCGCCGAGCTGCCGGGACAGCCCCCGCGCTTCCTCGTTGGTGCCACCGAGGCCGCCCGTGCGCTCCAGCAGCATGGAAGCACCGTCGTCCTCGTCCAGCGGCAGCACCTGATGGATGTACGCGGCGTCACCCCAGGCGGACCTGCTGCGCACCCGGCTGGTGACGATCACGGTGCCCTGCGCATTGCGCGGGGTGCGCAGCCAGCCGGTGCCGCCGACGACGGGACCGCCGCGGGGCTCCAGCCGCTCGGGGTCGTCGGCGTTGTCGAAGACCAGCAGCCAGGGGTCGGGGCAGGCGTCCAGCAGGGTCCAGACCAGGTCCATGGCCGTGCCCATCAGCCAGGCCCGTTCCACGGTGATCGACGGGGCACCGAGATCACGGGCGATCATGCGCATCCGCAGGTTGAGTTCGGGCGCGGACACCCACCAGACGCGGTGTCCGGCGTGCCGGGCGCGGTCGGCCGCCTCCAGGGCGATGCGGCTCTTGCCCGACCCGCCCAGCCCCGCCACGACGTGGACTTTCCTGCGGGCCTGCCCGGACAGGAGGTGAGCGACCAGCCTGCGCCGGTCCTCGCCCTTGAGCTGGCCGTCCTCCAGTTGCGCGTACGGCGGCGGAGGGAACGGGGCGAGGTCCGGGTCCTCGACGGCAGGGGTGCCGGTCCCGCCCGGGATGTCGTCGGCGCCGGTGCCCGGCCGGGGGACGACAAGGAGACGTGCGTCCGCCGGCGCGGTGGCGTGGTCCTCCGGCTCGGCGGCGTCCCGTCCGGCCTCCAGCACGGCCGCGCGGACGGCGAGGTAGGAGGCGGAGGCACGGTCGGCGGGCTGCACGATGGAGAAGTGGTCGGCGGTGATCACACCGCCCTTGGGGAAGACACCGCGGGCCACGACGGGCGGCACGATGTCGTCCGCGGTCCCGCCGTAGGCCCGCACGGGTATGGGGCACTCCTGGTCGCTGTGGCCTCGGGCGTGCACGACCGCGCTCAGGACGGTGCGCTGAGCCTCCGTCACCGCTCGGTCGAACGGCCTGAGCTGCTGCTCCTGTGGGTTGTGCCAGATCTTGAGCCATTTGCGGACGGTGAGGAAGAAGCCCGAACCGGTGTTGGGGCAGGCGAACATGGTGAAGTGTTTGATACGGGTCAGGTCGGCGCCCTCGCCGTGCCACAGCTTGCGTGCCAGGAAGCGCTGGACGACCAGGCCGCCCTGGCTGTGGGTGACGAGCACGATCCGCTCGGCGTCCCGGAGCCGGGTCTCCAGGAAGGTCCCGAGCTGGTCGGCGATGTCGTCGGTCTCGGCGACCCGGCGGTCCGGCCGGAGCCGGACGAGCGGGGAGTCGTACTCGAAGGGGTGGACGTCGACCCGGTCGGCCAGTTCGGGATCGGTTCGGATGAGCGTGGCGAACGTGTCCCACACCTTCGCGGAGGAGAACAGACCGTGCACGAGCACCAGGTGGACGCGCATCGACGTCATCGCGAACCTCCGCGGTCGGAAGAGGTGTTGCGGCAGAAGGATTTCGATCGGAGGTGAAGAAGCAGTCGGTTCAATGATGCACGAGGCGCCCGTGAGGTCCCTAGACCCGTACTACGAGGGTCGTTGATCCGTACGGAGTGAACTGACCGGGGGTGACTGCTCCCCGGGCGGTGTTGGTCCGGGTGCGTCGATGGCTTCCGGGTGCTCGCGGCCATGGTGCGCGGGTCAGCGCCGGTGCGCGTGGTGACGTCCTCTTCTCACGTCGCCGGCTTCGTCGACGACGAGCACCGTGGCTTCGTCGTGGCCGGTGACGTGCAGCAGCGGACAGCCCAGCTACAGAGAGTGTGTGACGGCCGCTACGGACGCTTCGCCAGAACCAATGTCAGGCTGCGGAAAGGAGCGCCGTGGCCGAAAAGTGAGAAGGGTCTTGCGTGGAACGTGCCTGGAGGAACGTTCCAGAGGGAGTGGTGGCTTGCGTGGGAGATCCAGCGGGTCAGTCGGTGGCCGGCCGGAGGCGGACGGGCAGGGTCTGGTGGCCGTTGCTGATGAGGGTGGGGAGCAGTTTGAGGTCGCTGTCGGGGACGGCGAGTTCCATGTGGGGGAAGCGCTCGAAGATCATCCGGAGGGCCGTGGCGACTTCGAGGCGGGCGAGAGGCGCCCCGAGACAGAAGTGCACGCCGTGTCCGAACGCGAGGTGTTCCTTGGAGGGGCGGGTGATGTCGAACCGGTCTGCGTCGTCGTGCCAGTCGGGGTGCCGGTTGGCGGCGGCGTAGGAAGCGAGGATGGCTTCGCCTGCGCCGATGATCCGGCCGTCGGGCAGGGGGATGTCGGTGAGGGCGTAGCGCAGGGGGAGGTGCTTGACCGCGGGGTGGGCGCGCAGGGTCTCTTCCACGACGTCGTCCCAGTCGGCTCGGCCGGCACGGAGGTGAGCGAGCTGGTCGGGGTCGGTGAGCAGGGCGGTGACGGCCTGGTCGATCACGTTGACGGTGGTCTCGTACCCGGCGCTGATCATCAGCACGAGGGTGTCGCGGAGTTCCTCGTTCGTCAGGCCCGTGCCGTCGCCCTCGTCGTCGCGGGAGTCGATGAGCAGGGAGGTCATGTCGTCGCCCGGGGCGGTGCGCTTGGCCGTGATGAGCGCGTCCAGGGCCTGGTAAAGGGCCGCGGTGTTCGCGGTGGCCTGCTGGGTGGTGAGGGTGCTGTCGAAGACGGGGTCGACCCCAGCACGGAAGCCGGCACGCTGTTGCTCGGGGACCCCCATGAGCTGGCCGATCACCGCGATCGGGAGTGGGTAGGCAAGGCGGTCGCGCAGGTCGACGGCCATTCCGGCAGGCAGTTGGGCGAGGTCGTCGAGGAGGCGGCTGACGATCTGCTCGATGACGGGCTGCATGGCCTGGACGCGCCGTGCGCTGAAGGCCGGCGCAATCATGCGGCGCAACCGGCGGTGGTCGCCGCCGTAAGCGGTGAACATGTTGCGTACGGCGATCCACAGGGCGAGCGGCCATACGGTCACGGTGTCGTCGAACGCAGGCCAGTGCCGACGGCCGTCTTTGGACACGGCGTTGCTGGTGAGGAGCTGCTTGAGGAACGCGGGGTCGGACACGGACCAGGCGGATACGCCGAGGATGTCCACCTGGGTGGCCGGGCCCCTGGCGTACAGGGCCTGATGTTCGGCGTGGGGGTTGGAGCCAGTGGGGTCGAGGACGAGGATCGGTTGCTCGGACACGATGTGGTCTCCTTGGCGTCAGGCGGCGAGGATGACGGGCCGGGACTCCAGGGCACGGTGGAAGAGGCCGGTCCGCCAGTGCAGTTGCTCAGCGGGTGCGGCCGGTTCGATCTCTGGCTGGGCGTCGTCGAGGAGGTAGGCGATGGCGGTGTCGGCGGTCAGGCAGGCAGGGCCCACGCCGTGCGTCAAGGCGAACACCGTGGTGAAGTCCCGGTCGCGCAAGGCCCTCACGTACGTGACGCCCACCGGTCGACGGCGCGGAATCTTGGTGGTTGACGGCGGGAAGTTGTCCACAAGTCTCCCTGAAGTCTTGTGAATGACAGAGCGTCCGCTTTATGACCATACCCACCGTAGGGGCCCGTGATGGGGTTGTCGCAGTGGTTCGGGTGGCTGTACCGGCGGGCGTTCGCGTTCGCGTTCGTGCCGTCGGGGCCGCTCGGCCGACCGAGTCGGCGGAGGGCCATGCTCAGTCCCGTCCATCCTTCGGCCGCCCCGTCCGGCCCGCAGTGCGGCGGCCTGATCCGCACCAGACAGCGGATTGTCGCCGCATGTGGCAGCACCGCCGGCGGCGTCCGGCCATGCTGATCGAGGAGCCACTGCTCGACTCCTACCTCGACGAGGGTGACCTGCTGCTCGCAGCCGTCGACGCTCCTGCTTGGGCCTGGGCCCTTCTGCCGGAATTCGGCGCGCGGCTGCGGGGTGTGGTCACGAATCCCCACCCTCGTTGCCCGCACCCCCGCACTTCCGCACCCCGGAGCCCACCCGCCCGGCCCGCGGCAGTCGGCAGGGCCTCGGCTACGCCCGCCGGCAGGCTCGGCCAGGGCCCGCGGCTACGGACGCAGGTGCCTGCCGACCGGGTCGGTGGAGCGGGCGTAGTGCGTCGGGGCCTCGCGGTAGCGCTCTTTGCAGGTCCGCGTGAAATGGCTGCTGTCCGCGAACTGCCGGTAGGCGGCGCGCTTCGTGATGTGCACGCCGTTGGAAGGCGAGGCCAGCGCGAGCCGCGCCTTTTCCAACCGCTGGTGCCGAAAGCACGCGGCCACGGACTCTCCCACCGCGGCGAACGCCCTGTGCAGAACGCGCACCGTGGTCATGACGAGCGTCAGCCTACGTCGTGACCCTTCACCTCTGCCCTCCGGAGCCGGATACGACCGTAACCGGCCCGGACTCGACGGTGCTCGACGCCCCGTCGGCCCACGTGCCGGTCACCCGGACGGTCACCGTGTCGCGGAGGTACTTTCCCGCGAGGTGGAACCGAGACCGGTTCGCGCCTGGCACCGGCTCGCCGTTCACGAGCCACTGGTAGCTGAACTTCGCCTCCGGGACCCACTTGCCCGGGTCGGCCGTCACGAACCCGCCGACCTTCGGCGAGCCCTTGATGATCGGCGTGCCCGTCACCCTCAGCCGATAGTGATGGAAGGTGACGTTGCCGGGACCATTCGGATCCGGCTGCTCCCGGTTGAGGATGTTGAGGGTCAGACCGTCCCGCGTCTCCAGGAACGACAGGCCTTCGACCTCTTGGTCGTAGGGAACCTTGAGACTGAAGAGGACCTGGACCTCGCCGGTCGTCAGGCTGGCACGGGAAATGTTCTTCCCGGCGTCGTCCGAGGCGAAGTACATCCAGCCGCCGTGGATCTTGCCGCCTTGAGCCTGGTCGATCGTCTGCGACAGCGGGATGTAACTCTTGAACGTCCAGTCGCGCAGGTTGTAGACGGCGATTTCCGTCGCGTTGTCATAGGCCATGCCGTAGGCGAGACCCTTGGGTGCGTCGACGGCCACCCAGCTCGCGATGTCCTGCACGCCATGCGGTGGGTGCAGCGCAGCGGCCTGGCCGGTGAAGCTCAGATCGGCTGCGTTGTAGATGGCGAACACGGGTGTGTCGTAACGGCTGCCGGTAACCGAGTCGCGCGTGCTGGTGTCGAGCGAGATGTAGAGCTTGCCGTCGGCGTAGTCGATGTCACCGATGTGGTTCAGGCCCTTATAGGCGAGCGGCGAGGGATCGGCCAATACGGACGGAATGGCCGGCGAGCTTTTGAAGAGGGTGTTGTACTGCATGTCCGTGATCTCCAACCCGTTGGTGCTGGAGAAGTACCAGTGGGTGCCGTCAGTGGTGACGCCCTGGCCGCGCGAGCGCTCGGCCTCGCCGGTGAACACGTCCTTGCCGATGAACTCCCACGTCTCGACCTCCTGCGCGGGCGTTGCCGCCGCCACCGGGACCGCCACCGCCGGTCCCGCTGCCACGGCCGCGCCGACCAGGGCGAGTCTGCCGATGAAAATCCTTCTGGTGAAACTTCCCATGATGACTCCATGCGCTCCGATGGCGGACGACCCGTCTCCGCCGTGTCCGCCTCAAGTCGTATGTGGGCGAGTTTGCGCCGCCGCGGCGGCAGCGTGACCACGCGCTTAACCTCGATTCGTCAGCGGTCGTGAGTGCGTGAGCGGGTAGCCGGTTCACCCTCCCGCCGAGATCGTCCGCGATGCCAGAGGTCTTGATCGAACGTGACTCGCACCGGCCGTGTTCGGTGCAAGTCATGGTGCGCTGGACGGCGGTGTCCCGCCCCAGCAGGGTCGCGAGTTGGTGTTGGGCGGTCGGCCAGGGTAAGGGCCGACGGCCCCGGTCTAGGGCGTTACCCCCGTTATGTTTTCCGTGGCCCTGCAACGGGGTCGCTGGCCTCCGGGCCCGGCATGGCTTTTGCCCCCTGTCGAAGTCGATGACCTGGGGGGGGGTGTCACCGGGCCCGGGAGGTGCCGTCGGAGACGCTGATGAGAGGTCCGGCCGCCACCCGGTCCGGCGCAACGCCGGACAGTTCGCGGATGGCAGGTCTGCATAACGTGGATGCGCGCGTACGACACCACTGCCGAGGCCGGCCCCGTCAACACCCCGGAAAGGGCACGATGTTCGACACCGAAGACGTGGGCGTGTTCCTCGGCCTGGATGTCGGCAAGACCAGCCATCACGGCCACGGGCTGACCCCGGCCGGGAAGAAGGTCTTCGACAAGCAGCTTCCCAACAGCGAGCCGAAACTGAGGGCCGTCTTCGACAAGCTGGGCGCGAAGTTCGGCAACGTCCTGGTCATCGTGGACCAGCCTGCCTCGATCGGCGCCCTCCCGCTGACCGTGGCCCGTGACCCGGGCTGCGAGGTCGCCTACCTGCCCGGCCTGGCGATGCGGCGGATCGCCGATCTCTACCCGGGCGAGGCGAAGACCGACGCGAAGGACGCCGCGGTGATCGCGGACGCGGCCCGCACCATGCCGCACACCCTGCGCTCGCTGGAACTCACCGACGAGATCACCGCCGAGCTGACCGTGCTCGTCGGCTTCGACCAGGACCTTGCCGCCGAGGCCACCCCGCACCTCCAACCGGATACGCGGCCTGCTCACCCAGTTCCACCCGTCGCTGGAGCGGGTCCTGGGCCCCCGCCTCGACCACCAGGCCGTCACCTGGCTCCTGGAGCGTCACGGTTCCCCGGCCGCCCTGCGCAAAGCCGGCCGCCGCAGACTCGTCGAACTGATCCGGCCCAAGGCCCCGCGCATGGCCCAGCGGCTCATCAACGACCTCTTCGAGGCGCTGGACGAGCAGACCGTCGTCGTGCCCGGCACCGGCACCCTCGACATCGTGATCCCCTCCCTGGCCGCCTCGCTCGCCGCCGTCCACACCCAGCGGCGGGCTCTGGAAGCCCAGATCAACGCCCTGCTGGAGGACCACCCTCTTTCCCCGGTCCTGACGTCGATGCCCGGCGTCGGCGTCAGGACCGCCGCCGTCCTGCTGGTCACCGTCGGCGACGGCACCAGCTTCCCCACCGCCGCCCACCTCGCCTCCTACGCCGGACTCGCCCCCACCACCAAGTCCTCCGGCACCTCCATCCACGGCGAACACGCACCACGAGGCGGAAACCGCCAGCTCAAACGCGCCATGTTCCTCTCCGCCTTCGCCTGCATGAACGCCGACCCCGCCTCCCGCACCTACTACGACAAGCAACGAGCCCGCGGCAAAACCCACACCCAGGCCCTCCTCCGCCTGGCCCGTCAACGCATCAGCGTCCTGTTCGCCATGCTCCGAGACGGCGCTTTCTACGAACCCCGCATGCCCGAGGACGTCGAACTCGCTGCATGACCCAACAAGCCAAACCACCCCAAAACCGAACCCAGACGCCTTGACGAAAGACATAGAGGCACCCCAACAAGCCCTGGAAGGCGCTTTCCCAGGTCGAGCCGGCCACCGTCGAATGGGTGGACTGGTACAACCATCGCCGACTCCACGATGAGATGGGCCAAATCCCGCCTGTCGAGTGCGAGGCCAGCTACTACACGGAACTCACGAACCCCCGGGCCGCAACCACAATCCGAGATCTCTACCGAACCCGGGGCGGTTCAGTGTCGTCGAGGATCGGGGAACGAGCACCCGTTGCCCACGACTGGCGCCGTCGTTGGCCTGACTGAGGGGCACACGTGAGGAAGGCCGTCATGCCTCTCTGCTCCCGTGCTGCGCCTTCCTCTACCGCAACAGGAAGCGTTCCATGACTCCAGGACCAGTCAATCAAGGTGAACCTTCATGACCACGAGCAGCACCGATGACAACCAAGGCGAACCCTCAATGACCTCCAACAGCACCGACGACAACTCCGCCCCGGCAGCCGACCCTTCACCGCAACGGGGAGCGAGAAGGTGGTTCAGTGGCCCGGCCGCGCTGGCGTATGCGGTTGCGGTCGTCAGCGCGGTGGTGGCCGCCGTGGCGACTCCGCTCGGGGATCATGTGATGAAGTCGTTCTTCGAGGAGCCGACCTGTCCGGGAAAGGCGTGTGAGGGCAAGAACCCGCAGAATCAGGGCTGCGGTGAGGGCGCCCGTACTTTCAAACCTGCTGTGAGCAACCCGGCCCTCCTCCAGATCCGCTACAGCGAGGACTGCAACGCCGTGTGGGCGAAGATCGACCACGGCCGCCCTGGGGACATGGTCACGGTGCAGGTGTCCGGAGGCACCATGCGAAGTGCCGAGATTGAGTACGGCGACGACCAGTTCACGAGCATGGCCGCCGTTCCGGACGGCGAATTCCACGTCTCGGCCTGTGTGATCCCCAAGCCTGGTGGCGGCAGCACATTCGAGCGGTACTGCATCCAGGCGACCGAGGCCACCGCCTGGCGTTGACGGGCCGGGCCCGGAGCCCGGAGGTCGAGGAACCGGGGTGCCGGACCGTGCTGCTTCGAAGCGCTCGGGCGGTGTTCGACGCCTTCTGCCAAAGTGTTCGTGCGGACCGTTCGTCCGCTGTGTTCGTGAGCCCCATTCGGCGAATGCGTTCGCCCGATGCGTTCTTCGAGGAGGGGCGTTCCGCGCCCTTACGGGGCGAGTCCGGGTCGGCAACGCTGTGTCAGCCAGAGCGGGGTGCTCACGCTGCCCCGTCGTCACTCGCCGGCAGTGTTCTTCTGCCGCCACGCCCACCGCCAGAGCTCGTCGGCTCGATGGTCGTCCTCGAAGCCGTCACCGAGTGGCCCGACCCGCTCGTACGCCTCCCTGGTACGCGGGTCGTCACGCCGGGCGAGACCGTAGGCGGCCTCCAAGCGTACGAGTTGGTCGTCGTCGTAGAGCAGCGCTGTCAGGGCGTCTGCGACGACGGGCCTAAGGTCAGGGGAGTTGGCCAGCGTCGCCGTGGCCGTACCTCGCACCTCGGCATCCGGTGCCTCGGCCAACATCAGCAGCGCCCTGGTTGTCTCCGGGAGGAGTTCGCCGTCCTGCATGCTCGCCGTGCAGGCCCTGAGCCGCACCTCGGCGTCCAGGTCACTCATGAGGGTCAGCAAGGCGGCCCTGGCCGCGGGCGTGCGGGGACAGCAGTCCACGGAGAGGGCGTGGGGTACCTCGCGGCGTACGCGCGGGTCGGGATGGCCGGTGTAGCGAAGGCCGATGGCCTCCCGGTCCGGATGGGCGTGCGCGGTGAACGCGTCGAGCACCTTCGCGAGTATCTCGCCATCCGTTTCCTCGGCTGCCCAGGCAGCCAGGAGTTCGCTCTCCTTCTTCTTGTAATAGGGGCCGGTATCGAGCAACCCCCGGGTCCACAGGTAATCCAGCGCGAATCGGCGATAGGGCCAGGTTCGGGTCGTGACGACGGGCCACCACGGCAGACCAGGTCTCGAAGCTGCGGCGCTGGGTGAGGATCCAGCAGGCCGTGGACCAGTCCACGTGCTCCTCATCAGGCTGCTCAACAGCGCGGGCGATCAGTTCGTCGACGGGGGGCAGAACACGGAAGGCCCACTCCAGTGAGGTCAGGATGGCGCCGTGCCCAGCCCGCACGACGAGGTCGCCGACCGAGACCTGATCGACCCCGTCGTATTCGCCGTCCTGAACCCGGACCGTCGCGGCCGGACCCGGCGCACCCGTCCTGCGCCGTAGTTCTTCGGCCGCGCCCGCCTCGTACCAGCTCCGGGCCAAGGCGAGCAACCGGTCACGGGCGGCCTCCGGAAGCCGCAGCCGGGGATCTTTGCCCAGCACCGCCGAGAAGACCGCTGGGGAGCCTCCGTCCATGGCACGCCACAGCGGCGTGGTCCCGTCCGGCAGTACCCGGTCGGGGTCCGCGCCGGCCTTCACCAACGCCTCGGCGACCGGTTTGTCGTACGCCGCCACCGCCACGCACAGCACCGGCAGCCCGTTACTCTCCAACGCGTCCGGATTCACCCCCCTGTTCAGCAGTTCCCGCACGACCTCGGCGTCCCCGGCCCGAACCGCCGACCTGAGTCGATCGTCGAGTCCGCAATCGACTACGTTCCCGTCCCCCATTCCGAATGACATCTCCATCCCGCGAGCGGAGCCCGCAACTCGCCGGGAAGCACACTCGAATGCAATTCGACACCGGGACTGCTGGGCGGCTCAAGCAGATGCCGATAACTATGGTGCTTCAGCTCAGACACGTTGCCGCAGGTCCCAAGGTCCAGCGGTACCGCGGCGTTCAGCGTCAGGTCCGCGTACGGTCGAGTTACGGCGGAGGACCGGACGGTCGGTTGTACGCGCGCAGGGCGGTGAAGGAACTGGGGGAGCTGCGGCCGGCAGAGACGAACGGGGATCGCGCAGCCAGGTGGCCAGTCCTCACCCCTCATCCCTCACCTATTCCTGCGGCTGCTACGCGGCCGTACCCCCCCCCTCGACGCCGGATGGCACCCACGGGATTCATACGGAGCCCTGACGCCGCCTTGATTTCCAGCGCCCGTTCCCAGGTGCGGTCCGGTGTTACTGTTCGAATTTGTGAGAACCGAGTGCCTTCAAGCGGGCAAAGTGTGGTCGTGGCCTTTTCGCGCCGCCGCGTGCATCTCCGGCGGTGGCTGTCCTGTGGACAGAGGACTTGCCCTGACGAGCCTCATGCAGCCTTCTTGAGGCGAGGGACGTACTGGGAGCGTGTGTTGGACGCCGGCTTGCGGACGTTTGAGGCAGCGGCGGAGATCGGTTCCCCTGTGCATTGCGTACGGTAGGCAGAGAGCTCAATGACAACTGATGATTTCGCGACGGCGTCGTGTGTCCACAAGGAATTCGAGCAACAGGCGAAGCGAATTCCGGATAGTACTGCGGTGGTGGTAGGCGAGACCAGGTTCAGCTACGCAGAAATCGACGGGCTGGCGAACGGCATCGCCAAGCGACTGCATGCCGCGGGAGTGCGCGGCGGCGATCGGGTCGGTCTGTGCGTTCAGCGCGACAGGTGGCTGATACCGGCCCTCCTGGGGGTGATGAAGGCAGGTGCCGCCTATGTGCCTCTGGACCCCGCCTACCCGGAGGAGCGCATCCGGTTCATCGCCGAGGACGCCTCGCTTTCGGCGGTCCTCACCTCGGCGGGCACGGAACACGTGGTGCCGGCCGGTGCCAGGTCCGTGTCCGTCGAGGACACGCAACCCGCGGGCAGCCTCGGACTGGAGTCCGATCCGCACGGCCCTGCGTACGTCATCTACACGTCCGGCTCCACCGGCATGCCGAAGGGCGTGGTCGTCGAGCATCGCAGCCTGCACAATCTGATCCGCTGGTTCGCTGACCACCTCAGCACGGACGAACTGCGCGGGATGCTGGCTACGTCGTCGGTGTGTTTCGACCCGTCGACCGTCGAGATCTGCGCTCCGTTGGTGGCCGGCGGCACCGTGCTCCTCGCGGAGAACGTGTTCGCCGTACCGACGCTGCCGGCCAGGTCCGAGGCGAGGGTGCTCGTCGCCGCGGCTTCCGCGCTGTCGGCGCTGCTGCGCGACGCGCTGCCGCCCAACGTGCGAACGGTCATCACCGGGGGCGAGTTGGTCACCCGTGCCCTGTGCGACCGGGTCTACGCGCATCCGCAGGTCCGGCGGGTACTCAACTTCTACGGCCCCACCGAGTGCACCGTGTGCTGCACCATGGCCGAGGTGGACCGGCACGGCACCGAAAACCCTCCGATCGGACAGCCGATGGCCGGGGCGGAGCTGACCGTCCGGTCCCCGGAAGGCGACATCCTGCCGGAAGGGGAGACCGGCGAGCTGTGGATCGCCGGTCCGGGTGTCTCCCGCGGATACCTCAACCGCCCGGCACTGACTGCCGAGCGGTTCGGCTCCTTCGGCTACCGTACGGGCGACCTGGTGCGCCGGACGGGGGACACCTACTACTTCGTCGCACGCGCCGACGAGCAGGTGAAGGTGGGCGGCGTCCGGCTGGAACCGGGCGAGGTCGAAGCCGCGCTGGCCGCTCATCCTGCTGTCCGGCACGCCGTCGTCCTGGCCGTCGGGGACCGGCTCGTCGGATACGCCGAGTCGGACTCGTCGACCGAGGCGGAGCTGCGCGCCTGGCTGACCGCCCGGCTGCCGCGTCACGCCGTTCCATGGCGGATCGCCGTGCTCTCCCGAATCCCCGTCCACCCCACCGGCAAGGTCGACCGCGGGGCACTGCCCGCCATCACGGCAGGCCGCCGGCCCGACGCCTCGTACACAGCGCCGCGCAACGAGAGCGAGCAGCTCGTCGCGGACGTCGTCGCCGAGATCCTGGGCATCGGCCCGGTCGGCGTCGATGACCGTTTCGCCGACCTGGGCGGAGACTCGCTGGCGGCGGCCCGGGTGGTCAGCGAGCTCGGGCGACGTCGCAGAACCCCGGTGCCGCTCGCGACGTTCCTGAACCACCCCACCGTGGCGTCGCTCGCGCGGGCCCTGGAGACCATCGCCGCCGAACCGCCGCTGCGCCGCACGCCGGGCCTGCCCCGCTACCCGCTCACCGCCATGCAGCGGGAATTCTGGCTGCTGCGCCAGCTCGCCCCTGACGTACCTGTCACCACTCTGACGATGCACATCGGCGTACGGGGGCCGGTGAGCGGACCTGCCGTGCGCGAGGCGCTCGACGCCATCGTGCGACGTCACGAAGTGATGCGCGGCACCGTCCGGTTCGACACGGAGCCGTATCTGGTGGTCGGGCCGCCGGTGCCCGTCCCGGTCCCGGAGGCGGATCTACGTGCTCTGCCGGCCGACGAGCAGCGGCGTCGGCTTGACATGCTGCAGCGGGAAGTGGCACGGCACACCTTCGACTATGCCGCCGAAGCCCCGCTGCTGCGAGCGGCGTTCGCCCGCACCGCCGAGGACACGGGCGAACTGTTCGTGGCCGCCGACCACCTGGCTTTCGACGGTGCCTCCGTCGCCGTCTTCCTGCGCGAACTCGCGGGAGAACTCGCCGGTGAACCGGTGGGCGACCCTCCGCTGCAGGTGAGTGACACGGCGCTGCACGAACGGGCACTCGACGCTGAGCCGTCGCACCACGACCGGTTGGACGCGTTCTGGCGGACCGCCCTGGAAGGCGCTGTCATCCCCGACGACCTTCCCGGCAGCCACGAGGCACCGGGGTGGGACACGGAGCGGGTGACCACCACGCTGGAGGAGTCCTTGGTGACCCGGTTGGGCCGTTTCGCGGCCGAGACCGGGACGACCCCGTTCGCCGCCTGCCTGGCCGCGCTGGGACTGGTGACCGGCGGCCTCAGCGGGCACGACGATCTCGTGATCGGTGCTGCCGCCGCCCGCAGGTTCCGGGCCGGAACCGAGCAGCTCCTCGGCCCGCTGGTGGACACGCTGCCGCTGCGGTTGCGCATGGACGGCGAACTGAGCTTTCGGGACCTCGTCCGGCACTGCGCCACGACCACCGTCGCCGCCCTCGCCCACCAGGAACTTCCGGCCCGCGAGCTGATCGACCAGCTGCCGGCCCACCGGGCGGCGGCCGGTGCGTCGCGCACTCCGGTCGTCATCACCATGCTGCCGTTCGACCAACCGGCCACGCTGTCCCTCGGTGCCTTCCAACTGGACCTGCGTTCGGACCGGGGCAGTGGCGCCGCGGCCAACGAACTCTCGGTCTTCGTCTCGCGGACGGCCACCGGTCCGGAGCTCCAGATCGAGTACGCCACCAGGCGTTTCGCGCGGTCCGAAATGGAGGCGTTCGCCGCACGCCTGCTGACCACCCTGCGCACCGGGCTCGCGGATCCCGATCTGCCGCTGGCCGGCATCGAGCTGGTCAGCCGGCAGGAGCGTGCCGCTGTGCTGTCCCTCGCTGAGGGCCCCGCGTTGCCGAAGTCCCTGCCGGCGACGGTGGTGGACGCCGTTCTCACCTCGGCCGGTACCTGGCCGGAGTCGGTCGCGGTCACCGGGCCCGACGGATCCCTCACCTATGCCGAACTGGACGACCTGTCCGCCCGGGCCGCCTCAGGACTGCTTGACGCGGGGATCGGCCCCGGCGACGTCGTCGGTGTGAGCGTGCCCCGTGACCGGCTGTTTCCCGCAGTCCTGCTGGCGGTGTGGCGGGCCGGAGCGGCGTATCTGCCGTTGGACCCCGACTATCCGCCCGAGCGACTGGCACAGCTCGCCGCGGACGGCGGCGCCAGCGCCGTTCTGGCGCGGGGACCTGCCGCGCCCGGACTGCCCGCCCCGCTGGACGTGGAGAAGCTGTTGGCGTGCCGCACCGGGCGCACCCTGCCCGGGGCCCGCCCCGAAGACCTCGCCTACGTCCTGTACACCTCAGGATCGAGTGGGCGGCCGAAGGGCGTCGAAGTGACCCACGCCAACCTGGTCGCCTTCGTCGAGGGTTTCCGCCTCGCGCTGGGAATAGCTCCCACCGACTCGATGGCAGCGGCGGCTCCCCTGTCCTTCGACGTGTCGGCCGAAGAGGTCTGGGCGCCGCTGGCGGTCGGAGGCCGCTGCGTCGTCGTCGAGCGGGCCTGTGCGACGGACGGATACGCCCTCGCCGAGCGGATCACCACCAGCGGTGTCACCATGCTGAACCTGACTCCGACATCGATGCGCATGCTGCTCGCCGCCGGCTGGCCCGGCCACCCACGGATGCCGGTCGTCACCGGCGGAGAGGTGCTGGACCCGCAGCTCGCCCGTGACCTGCTGAGCAGGGTCGGGCAGGTATGGAACTCCTACGGGCCGACCGAGACGACCGTCACCGCCACCATGCACCGTGTGACCACGGCGGACGACCCGGTCCCGATCGGCCGCCCCGTGGCCGGTGCGCGCTGTTACGTGGTGGATCCGCTGGGCCGGCTGGTGCCGCCAGGAGTGACCGGTGAGCTGTGGGTGGCGGGCAGCGGGGTGGCACGCGGATACCGGAACATGCCGTCGACGGCGTTCATGAACGATCCCTTCCTGCCCGGTGAGCGCTGCTACCGGACCGGCGACAGGGCCCGCTGGCGCAGTGACGGCACGCTGGAGTACCACGGCCGACGCGACGATCAGGTCAAGGTGCGCGGATACCGCATCGAACCGGGCGAGATCGAGGCCGCGCTGCGCGCGGACCCGCAGGTGACCGAAGCCGCGGTGGCGGTGTTCGGCTCGGGCGGCGATGCCCATCTGGTCGGGTATCTGGTGCCCGGCAGCGTCGACGCCGCGGCCGTCCAGGCACGGCTCCGCCTGCGCCTGCCCGCGCACATGGTCCCTGACCGCTGGGTGAGGATGCCGGCGCTGCCCACCCTGACCAGCGGCAAGGTGGACCGTGCGACGCTCCCGGAGCCGTCGGCGGACTCCGGCCGGTCGCATGTGCCGCCCGCCGGTGAGGCAGAGGAGTTCGTCGCCGAGGTGTGGGCGACCGTGCTGGGTGTTTCCCGTATCTGGGCGGACGACCACTTCTTCGCCCTGGGAGGTCACTCTCTCGCCGCCACCCGCGTCGCCGGGCGGCTGCGCGAGGCTCTGCGCATTCCGGTGGCGGTGGCCCTGCTGTTCGACCACCCCGTCCTCGCCGACTTCGCGGCCGCCGTCGAGGCGCTGGTGCTCGACGACGTGGCGGCCCGGTCCCGGGCGTCGGACGTCTGACCGCCTGTGACGAGCGTTTTGACGGCCCGTCGAGTGCAGTGACGGCCCCATCGAGCGCGTTGACGGCCCGCCGGAAGAACCGGCGGGCCGTCAACGGTGGAGAGCGAAAGGGCGATCTCTCAGTCGAGTTGGGTGAAGATCTCCTGCAGCAGCCGACGTTCGTACGTCTCCTCCTGGTCGACCCCGCCCAGCATGTAGCCGCCGAACTTGATGTTGGCACCGGCGTTGTCCAAGGCGATGACCCCGCGCCCCAGATCGGTGAGCGCGGCTTCGACGTCCGCCAGCTCCACTTCGGTGTTCTCCCGCACATACAGTTCGGAGAGCTTCCTGATGGGGAGCATTTCACCGTGCCATTCCCGGACGCGTGAATGCTGCTTGAAGGCGTCACGGTACATGCGGGAACCGGGAATGATGGCAGGTGCTGCGACCGAAATCGTCGTGATGGATCCTGCGTAGGTCTCCGCTATGGAGAGCCAGTTGTCGACTTCCTCCTTGAGTTGCCGCAACGTGGTTCCGGGAAGGCCGAGGATCCCCGAGAGGTACATCTTGTAATCGAGGTCCTGCGCCAGCTGAAGGGCGTCCAGAACCCTGTCCGGCCCCTTGTTGATGCCCTTCGAGTTGTCCTTCAGCAGTTTCGGGTCGAATGCCTCGATGCCCACGTTCCAGGTCTTGACGAATCCCTTGCAGAGTTCCGCCGACTGCAGGAACTCGTAGATCAGCCCGTAGGCGAGCATGAACCGCTGCCCCCGCAGGATCTCCGACGCAGCGCAGGCTTCGGCGAGTTCGTCGAGGAACGAGGTCTGGCCGCCCCATTGGGCCTTCGACATTCCCAGGGTGGAGTCGCCGGCCGCGTAGACATTCGACTTCAACTGCCCGACCAGCACCTCCAGCGTGGAAACCGCCGCGCTGACGTCGGTCGTCTTCGGAGTCAGTCCCTGGATGGAGCAGTGCAGGCACCGGCGCGTCGGGCGCCGCCCCCAGTTGCAGCCGCCGTCCAGCGGCAGCGTCACCATGCGCTTCAACTCGTAGTGCGAGGCGTACCAGACCCTGAACGCGTCGTCGTAATGGGCTGCCAGCTGGTCCTCGATGAGCCGGTAGTCCGGGAGCATTCGCCCGGACAGCGGGTATGTGGGCGCCGACTGGTTGCGGATCTCCCCACTGCCGTCCCGGTACGCCAGTGACGGTATCCGCGAGAGATCCAGTCGCCCCTCCAGCCACGACAGCAGTCCCATCATGGTGTAGGGCCCGTTGTTCCCCGTGCACACGAAGTCCACGATCTTCGACCCGTAGGTGCCCGAGAGCACTTCACGATGCAGGATCCCCGGATGATCGTTTCCGAACACGATCACGGCGTCCGGATTCACCCGTTTGATCTCGGCGGCGACGATGTACGCCCACATCGCCGTCGAGGAATAGACGGTGAACGCGGCCACGTCGGGCGGATCCGCCTGGATCCTCGCGCGCACGTTCTCCCAGTCGAGATGGCTCATGTCCAGGTACTGCCATCCCAGGTGGGGAAAGCAGACGTCCTGGTAGGTGATCATTTCGACCAGCGAAGAATGCGGATAGACCGTTCCCTCGTTCGCGTAGCGGGACTGGTCGCCCGCTTCCGTGATCAGCGCCCCACCGCCGGAATGGCTGCCGCGATGGGCGGATGTGAGAGGGAGCCCCACGTACCAGACCGTGCGTATCTTCTTCGTCCGCGGTTCTGGAACGGGCCGGTCGACCGGGTAGGTCCAGACGTATCGCGAGTCGGTGGAGGAGACCAGCTCTTCCACTGGCTCAAGGCTCATCATGACGGTCTCTCGGCTTTCTGGAAGGGGAGATGGCAGCGCATCGACGGACTCGCCGACATCGCCGTTTCTCGGTGTCCCGCGACTGCCGAAGGAGGGTGCCGATATTCGGGCCTGATCGGCCGGCGGCCCCGCGGGCGACAAGGAGCTGATCCGCCGAACCCGATGGTATGGGGGCGGGCCGTGTGGATCGCATCAAGACGGGGGCGGCAACCGTCATGGAAACGTCAATCTCCTGGTGGCCGGTCACGGGCCGACCCATGATGATTCCCGGGACAGTCCTGGGCAGCCGAATTCCGCTCGCATCACGCGGGATTGGCGGGCATGCCCTTCCCGGCATCAGGAAGGGATTACGTGGAAAAGCGCGCGGCCGGTATCCGTTCTCCTGGCCTCTCCTTCGGACGCGGTTCCCGAAATCCTGGATCCCGGCGATCGTCGCGGGGCCCCGGGACGGCACTGGACCCTCACCACGACTGTTCCCGGCCCGGTCCCGGACGGCGCCCGCCCTCCGGCACGGCAACCGCAGGCGCACGCGGTGCCGACCAGGCCGCGCACTCTCTCGGCAAGCGGACCGAACGACCTCGAAGAAGGGGAAGATGACCAACACAGGCGACGGCCTGCGCGAACAGCTCAAAGCGCGTTTCTCAGCCGGCCGCGAGGTCCTGGCCCCGGGAACTCCGCGGCCCGTGACCACCGCAGCGGAAGGCCCCGTCCCGCTGTCGCCCGCGCAGCGCAGACTGTGGTTCCTCGCGCAACTGGAACCGCACAGCCCTGCGTACAACGTGCCCGTGGTACTGCGGCTCGGCGGTCAGCTGGACGAGGAGGCCCTGCTCGGCGCCCTACGGGACCTGGCGGAGCGGCATCAGGTGCTGTGCGGCGTCATCGACCCGGACGGAGCCGGGCCCGTGCTGCGCATCCGCCCGGCCGCCGAGGTTCCGCTGTCCGTCAAGGACGTGGGAGCGGAGCAGATCGACACGGCGCTCACCGAGGAGACCGGCCGTCCGTTCCGGTTGACCGCCGAGCCGCCCATGCGGGCCGTTGTGTTCCGCTCGGCGGGTTCGTGGACGCTCGCCCTGACCTTGCATCACATCGCCTTCGACGGTTGGTCACTTCGGATCCTCCTCGCCGACCTGGGCTCTCTCTACGCCGCCCGGTGCGGTGCCGGCGAGCCGCTGCTCCCGGCCCCGCAGTACGCGGATGTGGCGGACGAGGAGGTGGAGGATCCGGCCGGGCTCGACTGGTGGGCCGCATACCTGGCGGGCCTGCCCCCCGTGCTCGACCTGCCCACCGACCGGCCACGGACCCTGGAATCGGCCTGGCCGGGCGCGGCCACGCCGGTCGTGGTGCCGCACGCGACCGCGGCCCGGACACGCGCGGTCGCCGCAGAGTCGGGGGCCTCTCCGTTCATGGTGCTCATGGCCGCCTGGCAGGCCCTCCTCGGACGGCTCGCCGGCACCGACGACGTCGCGGTGGGCGTTCCGCACGCGGGCCGGCACACTGAAGCGAGCGAGGCGGTCGTCGGCTGTTTCCTGGACACGATCGTGGTGCGCACCGATCTCGCCGGTGAGCCGTCCGGACGGGCCCTGATCGCCCGTGTCCGGGCCGGCGTACTGGATGCCTTCGGCCACTCCCGCGTCCCGTTCGAGCACGTCGTCAAACGGCTCAGCCCGGAGCGGACCCTGGCCGCGACTCCGGTCTTCCAGGTGATGCTCAACCTGTACGACGAGGTGGCGGAGCCGGCCCTGCCCGGCGTCCACGCCGAGTGGCAGCAGGTGCCGCCCCGCACGGCGAAGTTCGACCTGAGCATGGAACTGGCCGACGGCGGCCCGGACTCGGGGTTCAACGGCCGTCTGGAGTACCGGCACGACCTGTTCGACCCGCAGACCGCGGAGAACCTCGTGCGGTGGTACCTCGCGCTGCTGAAAGAGATGGTGGCCGATCCGGGACGTCCGGTCGGCGAGATACCCCTGGAAGCGGCTGCGGGCCCTGCGTTCGCGGGCCGGGTCACGCAACCGTCCGCGGTCCTGGTGCACACGCTGATCGAACGCTGGGCGGACGAGCGCCCCCAGACGACGGCCGTGACCGGCGCCGACGGCTCCCTGACCTACCGCGAGCTGGAACACCGTGCCAACCGGCTGGCCCACCGCCTGATCGCGCTGGGCGTGGGCCCGGACCAGCCGGTCGGGATCCTGCTGGATCCAGGAGTCGACTTCGCCACCGCGGTGTTCGGCATCCTCAAGGCGGGCGGCGCCTACCTGCCGATGGACACGGCCTATCCCTCCTCCCGCATCCGCGACATGCTTCGCTCCTCCGGCGCCCGCCTGGTGGTGACCGCGGGGGAATCCGCACAGCGCGTCCGCGGATTCGCCGACGTCGTCGAACCGGTCGCCGACCACGACGACGGCCCCGAGTCGCGGCCGGCCGTGCCGGTCGGCCCGGACCACCTGGCGCACGTCATCTTCACCTCCGGCTCGACCGGGGCGCCCAAGGGCGTCGCGGTCCGGCACGGCAACCTGGCCCACTGCGTCACCGGACTGACCGGCCGGATGCCCCAGGTCGCCGGCGGGTCCTTCGCGATCGTGTCCACCCTCGCGGCAGACCTGGGCCTCGCCTGCCTCTACGGAGCCTGGCTCACCGGCGGCACCCTCCACCTGCCGGACCGGGAGACGGCGACCGACCCGCGGGCCTTCGCCGACTACCTCGCCCGGTACCGGGTGGACGTGGTCAAGCTCGTACCGAGTCACCTCGGCATGCTCGCCCGCCACGGCGACCTGGCCGGTGTCCTGCCCGGCAAGCTGCTGATCCTCGGCGGCGAGGGCTGCCCGTGGTCCCTCGTGCAGGAGGTCCGCCGACTACGGCCCGACCTCGCCGTGCACACCCACTACGGCCCCACCGAGGCGACGATGATGTCGCTGGTCTGCGACGTGGACGAGGTTCCCGAGCGGACGCGGACCGGGCTGGTGCCGCTGGGCCGGCCGCTGCCCGACGTGACCGGCCTGGTCGTGGACCGTGCGGGCCGCCCCCAGCCAGCCGGTGTCCCCGGTGAACTGCTGCTCGGCGGCCCCGGCGTGACCCGAGGATATGTGGGACGCCCGGACCTGACCGCCGAGCGGTTCGTGGACGCCCCGGACGGCGGACGCTGGTACCGCACCGGCGATCTCGTCCGGCTGCGCGAGGGCGGCGCGGTGGAGTTCCTCGGCCGCACCGACGACCAGGTCAAGGTGCGTGGCTACCGGGTCGAACCCGGTGAGGTGACCAGCGCCCTGCGGGCGCTGCCCGAGGTGGCCGACGCCGTCGTCCTGCCCGAAGGCGACGGGGACCAGCGGCGACTGGCCTGCTGGGTGGTGCCCGCCCCCGGCCACACGCCGCGGGCGCAGGCCATCCGCGCGCGGCTGCGCGAGTCGCTGGCCGACTACATGGTGCCCGACGGGATCGCCGTGGTGACCCGCATCCCGCTCACCGCGAACGGCAAACCCGACCGGGCGGCCCTGCGGGTGGCACCGGGGCGCAGAGAGCCGGAGTCCACCCCGGCCGCGCCGAGCACGCCCGCCGAGCAGGCGGTGGCCCGGGTGTGGACGACACTCCTCCACCTGCCCCGGGTCGGCGCCACGGACGACTTCTTCGCGCTCGGCGGCCATTCCTTCGCAGCCACCCGGATGGTGGGCATGCTGGCCGAGGCCACCGGCTGCAGGCTGCCCGTGCGGGTCGTCTTCGAACAGCCGGTCCTGCGCGACCTGGCCGTCGAACTCGAACGCCGCAGGGCAGGAGCAGCCGCGTCCGGCCCCGTGCCCAGGCGCGGGGACCCCGGTGCGCCGGTGCGCCTGTCCCCGGCACAGGAGCGCCTGTACTTCCTCTGGCGGCTCCGCCCGGACAACGATGCCTACCACACAGGTGTGGCACTTCGGCTGAACGGCCCGCTCGACATCGAGGCCCTGCGCGTCGCGGTGTGCGGCCTCGCCGCCCGCCACGAAGTGCTGCGCGCCGTCGTGACCGAGACGGAGACGGGACCGCTGGCCGCACCCGTCGCCCCCGAGACCCTCGCCATGCCCGTCGTGGCGGCCGAGGCGGACGGCGTAGCCGCCGCGGTGCGCGCCGAGACCTCACGCCCGTTCGCCCTGGACCGCGAGCCCCCGATGCGGGCACTGCTGCTGCGGACCTCGGCGGCCGAGCACGTCCTTGTACTGACGGTGCACCACATCGCCGTCGACGCCTGGTCCTGGAGGACGATCCTGCACGACCTCGCGGCCCTGTACCAGGCGCACCGCGGTACCGGCCCGGCGCCCGAGCCGCTCACCGCCCAGTACGCCGACGTGACCGAATGGGATCACGGCCGGCGCGACGGCGAAGCCGCCGACGCGCACCTGGACTGGTGGACAGCGCAGTTGAGCGGACTTTCCTCGCTCGCACTCCCGCTGGACCGACCGCGCGGCCCGGTGACCGGCTGGTCCGGCGCGTCCGAGCCGGTGGTGTTCCCCGCCGGTCTGGCCGCACGGCTGCGGGACGTCGCGGCGGAACTGGACTGCACGCCGTTCATGGTGCTGCTCACCGCCTGGCAGGCGCTGCTGGCCCGGCTCGCCGGCACCGAGGACGTACCGGTCGGGGTACCGGTGTCCGGGCGCACGCATCCCGGCACCGAGCACATGGTGGGCTGCTTCGCCAACACACTGGTGCTGCGCGGCGACCTGTCCGGTGATCCCACGGTCGAAGAAGCGCTGCTGCGCACCCGGACCCGGGTGCTGGCCGCACTCGACCACGCCGAGACGCCGTTCGAGCAGGTCGTGCGGCACCTGCGCCCGGAACGCGACCCTGACTCCACACCGCTGTTCCAGACGCTGCTCAACGTCATCGGCCTGCCCGCGGCCGTGGACCGGTTCGCCGACCTCGCCGCGGCGCGGATCGACACACCGCGGACGGCGGCACAAGTGGACCTGTCGCTCGCCCTGGTCGACGACGGCATCGGGTTCACCGGCACGCTGACCTACCGGACCGGCCTGTTCGACGAGGCCACCGTGCGTCGCTGGGCGGCCTGGTTCGTCGCGCTGCTCCATGAGGCGCTGCGCGCGCCGGACCGGCCGATCCTCGCCATCGACCCGCTGTCCGCGGGGGAACGCGCGGAACTCCGCTCGGCCGCCACGGGTGAGGAACTGCCGCAGGACCGGCCGGCCACGGTCGTGGCCGCCGTCCTGGAGCAGGCACGCCGCAGGCCGGACACCCTCGCGGTGCTCGCCGCCGACGGTACGGTGAGCTACGCCGAACTGGCCGAACGCTCAGGCCGGGTCGCGGCGGTGCTCGCCGGGCTGGGCCTGCGCCCCGGTGAGCCGGTCGGCGTCTGCGTCCCCCGCGACCGGCAACTGCCCGGAGCACTGCTCGCCGTGGTGTGGGCGGGCGCGGCCTACCTGCCGCTGGACCCCGGGCAGCCGTCCGTCCGGCTGGCCGGCCTGGCCCAGGACGCGGGAGTCCGTGTGGTCCTCGCCGGCGGCACCGCCCTCACGGTCGCCCGCGCCCTGCCCGGGGTGACCGTGATCGACGTGGACGAGGCCGCGTCCCGGGCTCGTACGGTCGACCTGCCGGAACCGGATCCACAGCAGGCGGCGTATGTCCTGTTCACTTCCGGTTCGACCGGACGGCCCAAGGCGGTACAGGTCACTCACGCGAACCTGGCCGCGTTCGTCGCGGCCCTCTCGGCAAGCCCCGGGATGACGGAGGACGACGTCACGCTCGGCGTGGTGCCCTTCACCTTCGACGTGTTCGGCTACGAGCTATGGGTGACCCTTGCCCGCGGAGCGCGGCTCGCGCTCGCGGACCAGGGCACGATCACGGACGGCCACGCACTGGCCGACTGGATCGAGCGCACCGGCGTGACGGTCGCGACGGCGACACCGACCGCGCTGCGCCTGCTGCACGCCGCCGCCTGGTCCGACCGGCCCGGCATGCGGGTGATCAGCATCGGTGAGGTCATCGACCCGGCCCTGGCACACGGCCTCTCGCAGCGGATCGGGGCGTTGTGGAACGCCTACGGGCCCACCGAGACCACCGTCTACTCGACCATCGGCCGGGTGGAGCGGACGGCCGGCGACCGCGCTCTGCCCATCGGAGGCCCGATCGCCGGCACGCGGATCCATGTGATCGACCACCGGGGGAGACCGGCGCTGCCGGGAAGCGCCGGCGAGCTGTGGATCGCGGGGGCGGGAGTGGCGCGCGGTTACCTGGACCGGCGCGAGCTGACCGCCGAACGGTTCGTCAACGGTCCCGACGGCGAGCGGTGCTACCGCACCGGCGACTTCGTCCGGTGGCACGGCGGGCACCTCGAATTCCTGGGCCGGACCGACCTTCAGGTGAAGGTGCGGGGCCATCGCATCGAACTCGGCGAGATCGAATCCGTACTGCGCGCGCATCCGGACGTCGCCGACGCGACCGTCGTGGCCGCCGGCCCGGACGGTGAACGGCACCTGGTGGGCTATGTCGTGCCCCGGACGCCCGGACACACCTCGTTCGAGAGCCATCTCGTCGAGCGCCTGCCCGACTACATGGTTCCGCGCCGCTGGGTCGTCATGGACGCCTTCCCCACCACGCCGAACGGCAAGACCGACCGTGCCGCCCTGCCGGCGCCCGCCGAGACGGAGCGGGCGGCCACGGCTCCACAGTCACTGATGGAGGAACTGGTGTCGAAGGTCTGGCGCGACGTGCTCGGCACGGACGGGGTCGGACGGGAGGACGACTTCTTCCGGCTGGGCGGGGACTCGTTCTCCGCGACCCGGGCGATGGGCCGGCTGCGCGAGGCACTCGGCCAGCGGCTGCCGGTCCGGGCGCTGTTCGACCGGCCGGTGCTCGCGGACTTCGCCGCCCACGTGGAGCGCGTGATGCTCGATCGCCTCGCGGCCGGGCCGGACGGGGAATCGATATGACCTCCTCCGGTACGTCCGGCAGGACACCCTCACCGCCCCTGGTCCTGGTCCTGGTGGGATTCACCTATGCGTCCCTGCTCGCGGTCGGTGACTTTCAGCCCGACGGTTCGGTCATCGTCATAGAGGAGCCCGATGTGGTGCGCAAACGCGGACTCCGTGACCAGGCGCGGGCCGTGCCCGTGATCCGCGAACTGATCGAGTGGCCGTATCAACTCGACGGCGCGGCTGACGAGTTCCACGACGCACACCCCGACCTTCGACCCGTGGCGATCGGCCCCACGGGGGAGTACGCGACATACTTCGCCGCACGCCTTGCCGAGCGCTTCGGGCTGCCCGGGATCGGCCACCGGGCAGCACGCGTACTGCGCGACAAGTCACTGCTGCGCGAGGTCGCCGGGGCGGCCGGCCTGCCGAACCCCGAGTCGCAGGCCGTAGGCAGTGCGGCGGAGGTCCGGGCGTTCATGGCGGCCCACCCGGGGACCGTGGTGCTCAAGCCGGCCGATCTGCAGGGGTCCATCGGTGCGCGTATCCTCCGGTCCGCCGACGAGGTGGCCGACACGTGGGCGGCGAGCCTCGCGGAATGCGCGGCCCAGAGGGACGGGGTCTGGGTACCGGACCGGGAGGCACCGGTGCGGATGCTGGCGGAGAGACACGTCAGCGGCCGGCCCTTCAGCGTGGAACTGCTGGTCTCCTCCGGTCGGGTGCTGTTCGGCAACGTGACCGAGGAAGTGATGTTCCCCGGACCCCGGCCGGTCGAGCGCGGGCAGCTCGTCCCCGCCGACATCCCGCCGGAACTCGACGCCCTCCTGCGCGAGCAGACGGAGCGGGTGGTGGCCGCGACGGGCTGCGACACGGGAATGGTCCACTGCGAGTGGATCGTCGAGGACGGCACGCCGTACCTGATCGAATGCGCCGGCCGGCCGCCCGGTGACAGCATCGTCGACCTGATCGAGTGGGCCTACGACATCGAACTCGTACGCAGTTACTGGACCCTGCTCAAAGGCGAACCCCTCACACGGCCGCTGCCACGACGCGCGCGGCGGGCCGCCGCGGTCCGGTTCACCCACGCGGCACCTGGCGTGGTGGAAAGCATCGACGGCCTGGAGCAGACGTATGCCGTACCGGATGTGATCCGCTGTGAGGTCCTGGTGCGGCCCGGCTCCAGCGTCGGGCCACTGCGGAGTTCACTGGACCGCTCGGCCTTCGCCATCAGTTGTGCGGCGACACCCCAGGAAGCGGTGCGGCGGGCCGAGGAGGCGATCGGCCGGTTGCGGATCACCACCCGGCCGCCATCCGGCCCGCCCGGACCATGAACCCGTCCGGGCGGCCGTCCGGCTTCCCGGACGGGAAGGACCTCTCGCCACATGTCCGTAGCAGAAACGTTTGCCAAAGGATGAACGCCATGGGAGCCGGGGCTCTCGGAGAAGACGCGCGCCTGACCACGACCGACGCACGGGATCGCTCCCGTGAGCTGCTGGAACGGCGCCTCGCTGCCGCACTCGTCAAGACCGCCGGCACCCTGCCACGCCGCCCCGATCCGTCCGCACCGATCCCGCTCACCTCCGCACAGACCAGACTGTGGTTCCTGGAGCAGCTCGGCACCAGCGGGTCCGCCTTCCACTCCCGGGTCGTCCTGCGCCTGCGCGGTTCCCTGGACGAGCCGGCTCTGCTCGGTGCCGTCCGGGACCTGGCGGAGCGCCACGAAGTACTCCGCAGCCGCGTCGGAGAGCACGGAGGAGAACCCGTCACCGTCGTCGGCAGCGCCGCGGACGTTCCGGTACTCGTGCGGGAAGTCGCGGCAGAGCACCTGGAGGAAGCACTGGCGGCGGAGTCCGACCGCCCCTTCGACCTGGCGCGGCGCCCGCCCATGCGGGCCGCGCTGTTCCACAGCGGTGACACTTCCGTACTGTCCCTGACGTTCCATCACATCGCCATCGACGGCACGTCCATGGGAATCATCCACGCGGAACTGCCGGTCCTGTACACGGCCAGACTCGGACTCGGCGAGGCTCCGCCACCACCGGCGCAGCACACCGACTACGCCGCATGGCTGGTCTCCCGCCCCGAGCGGCCCGACGACGTGGACTGGTGGGAGGAGAAGCTTTCAGGACTTGCGCCCCAGCTGGATCTGCCCGTCGACCGGCCCCGGCCCGCGGTCGCGGGCCCCGAAGGCAGCGAGGTCACCCTGGAGATCGCCGCCGAGCACACCGAGCGGGTCCGGGCCGTGGCGGCGCGGACCGGCTGCACCCCGTTCATGGTGTTCCTCGCCACCTGGCAGGCCCTGCTGTCGCGCATGTGCGCCACCACCGACGTGCCGGTGGGCGTGGTGGAGTCGGGCCGCCACCATCCCGGCACGGACGGCATGGTGGGCTGCTTCGTCAACACCGTCGTCATGCGGACCGACCTCTTTGGCGATCCGACGTGGACACAGGCGGTACAGCGGGCCCGCGAAGTGGCGCTGGACGCCTTCGCCCACGCCGACGTGCCCTTCGAACAGGTCGTGTCCCGGGTACGGCCCGACCGCAGCGCCACCATCGCCCCCATCGTCCAGACGCTGTTCAACTACCTCGTCCTGGACGACGCCCCGCCGCCCTTCCCGGGACTCCAGGCGGAGATGGTGAGCAGACCGGTGGCGTCGGCCAAGTCCGATCTCCACCTCACCGTCGCGGAAGGACCGACCGGCTACACCGGCAGTCTCAACTACCGCAGCGACCTCTTCGACGAGGAGACGGTGCGGGCCATCGCCTCCTGGTACCAGAACCTGCTGGCGCAGATGCTGGCCGACCCGGACAGCCCCGTGCACACCGCGACGTTGGCGCCGGCCGCCGAGTCGGTACTGCGCGGCCCCGCGCACGAGGCCGTTCCCCGCACCCTGCACCCGTTCGTCGAGCGGTGGGCGGACCGCACCCCCGACGCGCTCGCCGTCGTGGCGCCCGACGGCCGGCTCACCTACGGAGAACTCGACCGCATGGCCAACCGCATCGCCCATGCGCTGGTCGCCGCCGGAGTCTCCCGCGACGAGCCCGTCGGTGTGCTGCTGGAGCACTCCGTCGCCCTGCCTGCCGCCCTGCACGGCGTCCTCAAGGCAGGCGCGGGCTATCTGCCGCTGGACGCCATGCATCCCGCCGGCCGGATCGCCGCAATCCTGGAAACCGCCGGTGTGCGGACGGTCGTCACCGTCCGAGAGTTCGCCGCAGTCGTCGAAGGAGGCGGCAGACGCCTCGTCCTCCTGGACGACCCCGCCACGCTGCGGGCCCAGCCGGAACACCGGCCCGACGTGCCGGTGCGGCCCGACCACCTGCTGCACGTCATCTTCACCTCCGGATCCACCGGCACACCCAAGGGCGTCGCCGTCGAGCACGCCTCCGTGACCGACTATCTGGACGGCGTCCTCGAACGCCTGGGCGACGACGTCCACGGCGGCGTGTTCGCCGTGATGTCGACGATCGCCGCGGACTTCGCGCACACCTGCTTCCACGCGGCCCTCACCACCGGCGGCACCGTGCACTTCGTGGCGCGCGAGACGGCCATGGACCCCGTCGCGCTGGCCGGCTACCTGGCCGAGCACCCCATGGACGTCATCAAGTTCGTCCCGAGCCACTTCGAACTCCTCGCCGCCCACGGCGACGTGGGCGCCGTCCTGCCACGCAAGCTGCTGATGTTCGCCGGCGAGGCCCTGCCCTGGTCCATCGTCGAACGTGCCCGCGCAGCCCTTCCCGGCCTGCGGGTACAGAACCATTACGGGCACACCGAATCCACCATGGTCCGCATGGTGTGCGACGTCGACGACGTACCCGAGGAACTGCGCCACGGCATCGTCCCGCTCGGCCGCCCGGTGGCAAATACCACCGGCTTCCTCGCCGACCGCGAGGGCCGACCGCTGCCCGCGGGCGTACCGGGAGAGTTCCTCGTGGGCGGACCCGGAGTCGCACGCGGGTACATCGGTGCGCCCGAACTGACCGCACAGCGGTTCGTCACCGTGGACGGGCAGCGCCTCTACCGCTCGGGCGACGTACTGCGGATGCGCCCGGACGGCTGGGTGGAGTTCCGCGGACGGGTCGACGACCAGGTCAAGGTGCGCGGCTACCGGGTGGAGCCGGGCGATGTCGCCGAAGCGCTGCGGCGACTGCCGGACGTCGCCGAGGCGGTCGTTCTGCCCGTCGGCGAGGGGCGGCGACAGGGGCTCGCGGCCTGGCTCGTGCCGGAGCCCGCAAGCAGGCTCGACGCCGCGGACGTCCGGGCCGGGCTGCGGGAGCGGCTGCCCGAGTACATGGTGCCCGCCACCCTCACCGTGCTGGACCGGTTCCCCCTGACACCGAACGGCAAGGTCGACCGAGCCGCCCTGCCACGCCCCGCAGCAGGGGCCGGCGAGGAGTCCGCTCCGCCGCGCACTCCCACCGAACACCGCCTGGCCCGGGTGTGGGCGCAACTCCTCGGACTGCCCGGCATCGGGATCGACGACGACTTCTTCGCGCTCGGAGGGGACTCGTTCACCGCGGTCCGTGCCGTACGTGCCTGCGACCCCGGCCTGCGGGTGATCGACCTGTTCACCCGTCCCACCATCCGTGCACTGGCCGCACACCTCGACGCGTCCGGCACCGCCCAGGGCCGTCTGCTCCACCGCCTGAGCGGGTCGGAGAAGGCCACGGCGACCCTGGTCTGCGTCCCCTACGGCGGCGGGTCCGCGGCCGTCTACCAGCCGCTAGCCGCGGCACTTCCCGACGAACTCGCCGTTCTCGCAGTCGAGTTGCCCGGGCACGACCCGGCGCGCCCCGCGGAGCGGTTCCTGGCCCTCGACGAACTGACCGAACGCCTCGCCCTGGAGATCGAGGCGACGGTGGACGGGCCGGTCCTCGTCTACGGGCACTCCGTGGGATCGGCCGCAGCCGTTGCCCTGGCCCGCCGGCTGGAGGCCGGTGGACGCGGCGTGCTCGGTGTGGTCGTCGCGGGTAACTTTCCCTCCGCGCGACTGCCGGGACGGACGGCCGCCTGGGCCAACCGAGTCCTGCCGCTGGAACGGTGGGCCTCCAACCGCCACTACCGCGACATCCTGCGTACGACCGGCGGAATCCTCGACGATATGGACGACACCGTCACCGAGACCGCGCTGCGCGCCATGCGCCACGACTCGACCCGGGCCCGGGCCTGGTACGCCCGGGAACTGGCCGCGCCGCGCGCCGGCCTCTCGGCACCGATCCTGTGCGTGGTGGGCGAGGCCGACCACTCCACCGAGCTGTACCAGGAGCGGTACCGCGAATGGGGAATCTTCGCCGACCGGGTCGAACTCGCCACCATCCCCAAGGCGGGTCACTACTTCCTGCGACATCAGGCGACCGCCCTCGCCACACTGCTCAGCCAACGGATCACGGACTGGACCGCGGGACGACTGCCCGAGCCGGTCGCCACCATCCCGGTACGGGCCGCGGGCCTCCGGGCGTTCTACACCGTCGCCTCCGGGCAGTTCCTGTCCATGCTGGGCAGCAGCCTCAGCATGTTCGCCCTCGGTGTGTGGGCCTACCAGCGCAGCGGCCGCGTACTGGACCTGGCCCTCGTCACCATGCTCAGCACGCTCCCCGCGGTACTGGTCACCCCCCTCGGCGGAACCGTCGCCGACCGGGTGGACCGCCGCCGCGTCATGCTCGCGGCGGACAGCACCAGCGCGCTCGCCATGGCGGCACTGGCGACGCTCCTGGCCGCCGGCCGGATGTCACTGGCGGCGGTCTGCCTCATCGTGACGATCACATCGCTCGCGACCGCTTTCCACCGGCCCGCCTACCTGGCCGCCACCGCCCAGCTGGTGCCCAAGCCCTGGCTGCCGCAGGCCAACGCGCTCGTGGGGCTCGGACTCGGCTTCGCCACCGTCGTCGGCCCGCTCCTCGGAGGTGCGCTCGTGGCCTTCGTGGGCGTGTCCGGCGTCGTCGGCCTGGGCGTGTGCGCCTTCGCTGCGGGCATCGCCTCCCTGCTGGCCGTCCGCTTCCCCGACCGCCTGTTCCGCCGGCAGCGCGAGCCCTTCGTCCAAGCGCTCACCGGCGGCTGGCGCTTCATCGCACAGCGCAGACCGCTGCTCCTGCTGACCGGCTTCGCCGCGGTGCTGAACCTGTTCGCCTCCGTGGTGTTCGTCGCGGTGCAGCCGCTCGTGCTGTCCTTCGCCGGAACCACCCAGCTCGGCCTGGTGACGACCGTCGGCGGACTCGGCGGAGTGGCCGGGGGACTGCTGATGGTGCCGTGGGGCGGGACCCGGCGCCGTGCCACCGGCATGATCGCCGCCACCCTCGGCGTGGGCGCCGGCACGGTCCTGATGGGCCTGCACGCCTCCCTGCCCGTGGTCGCGGCCGGACTGGCCCTGCGGATGGGCGCAATGGCCGTGATGAACGCCCACTGGCTGTCCCTCATCCAGGTCAAGGTGGGGCAGGAACTGCAAGGCCGGGTCCTGGCGACCAACGTCATGCTCGCGCTCGCCACCCAGCCCGTGGGATTCCTGGCCGCGGGCCCCCTCGCCGACGGCGTGTTCGCTCCCGTCCTGCACGGGCATCCCGCACTCGCCGCCGTGATCGGCAGCGGCCCCGGACGCGGCATGGCACTCCTGATGATCGTGTGCGGCCTCTGCATCGTCGCCTGGGGCGCCCTCGGCCTCCTGCACCGGCCGCTGCGGCGGCTGGAGGACGACCTGCCCGACGCGACCCCCGACGCCGAGACCGAACGCGACCTGGACGCCGTCCAGGAGCAGGCGAACCGTCGGCTCACCGCAGCGGGCCGTACGCGATGAGGTCCGGCCATGCATGTGCACGCCACCCCTGCGGGCCGCCGCGGAGTGACCGGTGGGCGGCGGGGAGTTCCCCGCCCCCGAGGCCCGGCCCTCCGCGCCCTCCGGCCGGAGGGCGCCGCGCGGACGCAACGCCCCCGTGACCGGGCGCCCCTGCGCGCGAACGATCCGGCGAACAGCACTCCCCGTGGCTGACCCGAAGCCACCCACCCACCCAGAGGAACCCACCGTGCCCGTGCACGACCAGCCCAGCCGCACACCCGCGACGAAGCCGGCCGAACCCATCGCCGTCATCGGCATGGCCGGCCGTTTCGCCGGTGCCGACACCGTCGACGAACTGTGGACGCTCCTGCGCAGCGGAACCGACGCGATCACCGAGACACCCTCCGACCGCTACGACGTCGGCCCGCTCTACGACCCCACCCCCCGCACCCCCGGCCGTACCGTCAGCCGGTGGGGCGGATTCGTCCAGCAGGTGGCGGACTTCGACGCCGGCTTCTTCGGCATCACTCCACGTGAGGCCGAGAAGATGGACCCCCAGCAGCGCCTGCTCCTGGAAGTCGCGTACGAGGCACTGGAGGACGCGGGCGTCCCGCTGGCCGCCCTCGCCGGCTCCGACACCGGTGTCTACATTGGGCAGACAGGCGCCGACTACTGGCACACGCAGTACACCGCACCCGACCGATTCGACCTGTACGCCATGACGGGAGCCGCGCTGCGCGCGACGACCTCGGGCCGGCTGTCCTACGCCTTCGACCTGCGCGGCCCGTGCTGCACCGTCGACACGGCCTGCTCCTCCTCACTGGTGGCGGTGCACACCGCCGTACAGGCACTCCGCCTGGGCGAATGCCGGATGGCCATCGCCGGCGCGGTCAATCTCGTCCTCCGGCCCGAAGAAGGGCTCGCGTACTCCAACGCGGGCCTGCTCGCCGAGGACGGCCGCTGCAAGTTCGCTGACGCCTCCGGGGACGGCTTCGTCCGCGCCGAGGGCATCGGCAGCGTGATCCTCAAACCCCTCTCACAGGCGCTGGCCGACGGGAACCGGATCCGGGCCGTGCTGCGCGGCTCCGCCGTGGGCAACGACGGACGCTCCAGCGGATACCTGGTCACACCAGGCGTCGGCGGCCAGCGCGACGTGATCGCCCGCGCCTACGCGGACGCGGGAGTGGACCCGGCGGACGTGGACTACGTGGAGACGCACGGCTCGGGGACCGTCGTCGGCGACCCCGTCGAACTTGAGGCACTCGCCGACGTCCTCGGCAGCGACCGGCCCGCCGGTCGCCCCGCCCTCGTGGGCTCGGTGAAGACGAACATCGGGCACGCCGAGGCGGCCGCCGGCATGGCCGGCTTCATCAAGGCGGTGCTCTGCCTGGAACACCGCATGGTTCCCGCAAGCCTGCACCTGAAGGACCCCAACCCGGCCGTGCCCTGGGAGACCCTTCCGCTCACGGTCGCGACCCGGAACACGCCGCTGTCCGACCGAGGCCGGCCGGCCGTGGCGGGAGTCAGCAGTTTCGGGCTGTCCGGCACCAACGCCCATGTCGTGCTCGAAGAACACGTACCCGAGCGGCTGCCCGTACAGGGCAGGACACCGGACCGCGCGGAACTGCTCACCCTCTCCGCCGCGACCCCCGAGGCACTCACCGAGCTCGCGACGTCCTTCGCACGGTTCCTGAGGAACGGCTCGCACCGTCTGCGCGACATCTGCCACAGCGCGGCGCTGCACCGTTCCCACCTGGAGGCCCGGCTGGCACTGCCGGTCGTCTCCCGCGAACAAGCCGCGCTCGCCCTGACCGCGTTCGCCCAGGACGACCCCGAACCCACGCTGTCCTTCTCGGAGTACACCGACCCCGCACGGCGTCCCCGGGTCGCCTTCGTCTTCCCCGGCCAGGGCTCCCAATGGGTCGGCATGGGCCGCGAACTGCTCGACGGCGAACCAGTCTTCGCCCGGGTGATGAAAGCGTGCGACGCGGCCGTCCGGGCCGAGACCGGCTGGTCGGTCATCGAAGTGCTGCGCAACGGCCCCGAGGAACGCTTCGCCGAACTCGACGTGATCCAGCCCACGCTGTGGGCGGTGGAAATCGCGCTGGCGGAGGTATGGCGCTCCTGGAACGTCGAACCCGACGTCGTCATCGGCCACAGCATGGGCGAAACGGCGGCGGCGTACATCGCCGGAGCGCTCAGCCTCAGGGACGCCGCGGCCGTCATCTGCCGCCGCAGCCGGACCGCGAAGCGCCTGGCCGGACGCGGCGCCATGGCCCTCGTCGCGCTGCCCGCCGCCGATGCGGCCAAGGCCCTCGTCGGCCATGAGGACACCGTCGCCGTCGCGGCCGCCAACAGCCCGACGTCCACCCTGCTCTCCGGCGAGGTGAACGCTCTGGCAGAGGTCCGCGCGGCACTCGACGAGCGGGGCATACCCAACCGGCCCGTCAAGGCCGACCTCGCCTCCCACTCCCCGTACATGGACGAGCTGCGCGACGACCTCCTGGCGGCACTGAAGGACCTGACCCCCCGCCGGGCAACTGTTCCGATCCACTCCACGCTGCTCGGCGAGGTCATCGACGGCTCCGGTATGAACGCCCGCTACTGGGCCCGGAACATCCGTGAAGCCGTCGACTTCGTCGGCGCGGTGCGGCACCAGCTCGACACCGGCGACACGGTCTTCATCGAGATGAGCCCGCACCCCGTGCTGGTCAACAGCATCAAGGAGACCGCCCGCGCGGCCGGCCGGGACGACACCGCCGCGGTGGGTTCGCTCCGCCGCGACGAAGACGAACGCTCCGCCCTGCTGACCACGGCAGGGACTCTGCACACCGCCGGGGTGCCGCTGGACTTCGCCGCCCTCGTCGACGGCGGCCGCTACCTCCCGCTGCCCGGCTACCCCTGGCAGCACACCCGGCACTGGCTGCCCGATCCCGCCTCCACGGATACGCCCCCCGCGGAGCCGGCGGCACCGGTGTCCGAGCACGTCACCGCGCCCGTACACCCGCTGCTGGGAACAAGGAGGACCACCACCGGCGACACACACGTGTGGGAGGCCCCCCTCGACCTCCGCCGCCATGCCTATCTGGCCGATCACCGCGTCCAGGACACCGTCGTCGTGCCCGGCACCGTCTACCTGGAGTTGCTGACGGAAGCCACCCGTCAGGTCCTGGGCGACGGGCCGGTGGCCCTGGCCGACGTCCGCTACCGACAGGCCCTCTACCCCGACGAGAACGGGCCGGCTCCCCTCCTGCGAGTGAGCGCCGTGCTTGCCGGGAGGCAGGCGGCGTTCCAGGTGCACAGCAGGTCCGACGACGACGCCCTGTGGGTCCTCCATGCCGAAGCGAGGGGACACATCCTCCCCGAACCCGAACACGGAGCCCCGGCCGACCTGAACGCCGTCCGGAACACCCTCCCCGAACACCAGAGCGCCGGCGACTTCTACCCCTACCACGCCGCACGCGGCAACCAGTGGAACGGTGACTTCCGAAGCATGGCGGAACTGTGGCGCCGCGACGGCGAGGCGCTGGCCCGCGTCGCATGCCCCAAGGACGCGCATCTCACTCTCGCAG
Organism: Streptomyces sp. NPDC006012; assembly: GCF_042871185.1. Lineage (NCBI taxonomy): Bacteria > Bacillati > Actinomycetota > Actinomycetes > Kitasatosporales > Streptomycetaceae > Streptomyces > Streptomyces sp. NPDC006012. The sequence goes on along the minus strand of NZ_JBIAIE010000017.1, from coordinate 8,451 downwards.
ACCACCACTTCCATCCCGCTCTCCTGGACGCGAGCTGCCACGTGATGGCAGCGGCCCGCCCCCGCACCGTGGCAGGCGAGGAAGGTGTCTTCGTCTTCGGCGGCATCGACGAGTACCGCTCGTACCACCGGCCCGGCACCGAGGTGTTCAGCCACGCCCGCCTGGTGCCGGCCGAGCGGACGGACTCCTTCGCCGCCGACATCCACATACGCGACGCCTCCGGACGGCTCCTGGCCGAGATGCGCGGCGCGCGACTGCAATACCTGGCCGGCCAGGCCCCCGCCCCCGAGAAGGCCCCCGTGCCCCCCTCCCTGGAGAAAGCCCCCGTGACCCCTGCCCCAGAGGAGGTCCCCGTGACCCCCGCCCCCGCACCGGAGCCCGCAGACCACCGGGACGGCTGGCTGTACGACGTCCAGTGGAAGGCATCGCCGCACGCGGACGCCCCGGGCACACCGTCCGGGCACGGGACATGGCTGGTCTTCACCGACAGCGGGCCGCGCGGCAGAGCCGTGGTCGGAGCGCTCGCCGCCGAGGGCCAGGACACCGTCGTCGTCACCGCTGCCGCGAGCTACCAGTCAGCCGTCGACCGGTTCCGTATCGATCCCGCCGACCCCGCGCACTACGCCGCCGTGCTGGACGACGTGGCGGGCCGGGGCAGGCTCCGCGGCATCGTCCACCTGTGGTCCCTGGATGCCGAGGCAGGACTCCACGCCACCGGAAAGGAGATCGAACGAGCCCAACTCCTGTCCTGCGGCAGTGTCGTCCACCTCGCGCACGCCCTGGACGCGCGGGAGCTTCCCGGCAGCCCGGCACTGTGGCTCGTCAGCCGGAACGCGCAGCGCGTCGCAGCCGACGACCGCCCCGTCGCGTCCTTCCAGGCGCTGCTGTGGGGACTGGGACGCACCCTTGCCGCCGAGCAGCCCGCGCTGCATACCCGACTCGTGGACCTGGACCGCAACCCCAAGAGCATCGACGCCCTGGTCGCGCACCTGCTCGTACCCGATGGCGAGGACCAGCTCGCGCTGCGCGACGGCGTACGCCGCGTCGCCCGCCTGGCGCCCCGCCGGAAGACCTCCGCAGGTGAAGGGCCCAAGTCCGCCGTGCGCCTGTGCTCTTTGGGGCAGGGCACCGCGGACGGCCCGAGACTGGAACCGGTGACTCTTGCCGAGCCCGCCGCGGACGAGGTGACCATCCGCGTCTCGCACGCCGGACTCGACCGTCCGAACGCTCACGGCGCTGCCGCTTCCCGTCCCGCCCAGGACGACCGGCCGCTGGGCATCGGGTGCTCGGGAACCGTGATCGCCGTCGGGCACGGCGTGCACGACGTCGCCATCGGCGACCAGGTCATCGCCCTCGCCGAGAGCGCGACGGCCACGCACGTCGTCACCAAGGCGGTCCTGACGGCACCGAAACCCGTCGGCACCACGTTCGCCGAGGCCGCGATACTGCCCGCGGCCTACCTCACCGCCTACCACGTCCTTCACGACCTCGCCCGCATCGAGAAGGGCGACCGCGTACTCGTCCACGAGGCGACCCGCGAAACCGGCCTGGCCGCCGTCCACGTGGCCCGATGGCTGGGCGCCGACGTCCACGCCACCGCGGCCGGCGTGGACGAGCGGCAGTGGCTGGCCGAACAGGGAATCCGGCACGTCGCGGACGTCCGTCCGCCGGCGTTCTCCTCGGTGTTCCGCAAGACTCCTGGCGAGGCCGGATTCCACGCCATCGTGAACACCCTCACGGGCGACGCCATCCGCGCCGGCCTCTCGCTGATGGCGCCGTACGGCCACTACCTGGAGCTCACCGGGCCCGACACGACCGGCGACACGTCGCTGGACCGGAACCCCTTCGTTCCCAATCTCACCCTCCACACGATCGACATCGTCCACATGATCCGGCATCGGCCGAGCCGAGCCGGTGCCGTGCTGCGGGCGACGGCCGGCCTCGTGGACACGGGGGCGCTGGCAGTACTGCCCCAGCACGAGCTCAGCGCCGCGGAGGCCGGGCGACTCCCGCGGCCGACAGACCGGCCGACGCGCATCGGCGGGACCGTCCTCGCCTTCACCGACGACGTGCTTCCCGCCGCACCGGCACCCCGGACGCCCACGGCCACCGTGCCCGTGCACGCCGACGGCACCTATCTCATCACCGGCGGCACCGGGGGCATCGGCACCCGGCTCGCCTCCTGGCTCGTCGACCAGGGCGCCCGCACCCTCCTGCTGACCGGTCGCACCCCGCTGCCCGACCCGGCAACCGCTGCTCCCGGCCACCCGCGGGCCGCGCAGCTCGCCGTGCTGCGCGAGCTGGCCCGACGGGGCGTCGACGTGCAGTACGCGGCCGTCGACGTGGCCGATCAGCAGGCCCTACGCGCTCTGGTCGAGCAACGGCGCCGCAACGGCAAGGCACCGCTGCGTGGGGTCTTCCATGCGGCTGGGACCTACGAAACGGTCCCGGTGCGCGACATGACGGCACCGCAACTCGCGTCCCTTCTCCGGAGCAAGGTCTCCGGGGCCTGGAACCTCCACCGCCTCACGCTCGGCATGCCCCTGGACATGTTCGTCCTGTTCTCCTCCGGATCCTCGGTCCTGTCCTCGCCCCTTCTCGGCGGCTATGCGGCCGGCAATGCGTTTCTCGACGCCCTTGCCCATCACCGTCTCGCCGAGGGCGCCCCGGCCACTTCGGTCAACTGGGGCTACTGGAACAGTGCCGGCATGATCGCCCGCAAGGAGGAGGAAGACGGCCGGAGCCCCGTTCCGCACGGCATGTCGAGTTTCTCGCCCGACGAAGGACTCGCCGTCCTGGGTGACATCCTTGCCGAAGGCACCTCGCACCCCGTCGTCGTGCGCGCCGACTGGCCGTCATGGGCACGCAGCCACCCGGAAGCCGCGCGCGTCCCGCTGCTGCGCGACCTGACCACAGGTGACACCCCTGCCCGGCTACCTGCTCCGGCAGGCACGGCCCGCACGGAGCCTCGTGCGCCCCGGCCGGAACAGCCTGACCGGCCGGTCGGGCCCCCCGTCCCCGAACGCGAGGCCGTGAGGGCGGACACGGGGGTCGTCGAGGCACTGAAGAAGGTGGTGGCGGACGTCCTCGGGCTGAAGCCGGAGCGTCTCAACGCGAGCCGCCCGCTGAACAAGATGGGCATGGACTCGATGATGGCGGTTCAGCTGAGGAACAGCATCGACGGCCAGTTCAAGGTCAAGCTGCCGATGGTCAAGATCCTTCGGGACAGTTCCGTCCGATCCCTCGCCGAGGCCATCGCCGACACGAAGACCGCCCTGGCGACCGACGCCACGGCCGAAGGAGCGTCCTCGAAGTGAAGACCCCCGATCTGTACATCGCCGGACTCGGCGTCCACATACCCGACGTCTTCGACGCCAGGAGAGCGGTGGAACTGGGCCTGTACGACACCGAGGACTACGAGTTCCAGGGGTGGACCGGTGCGGCCGTCGCCGGCGACCTGTCGGCACCGGACATGGCGGTGTACGCAGCGCGCCAGGCTACCGAGCGCGCCGGCACCCACCCCCACGATCTCGCCCTCCACCTCCATGCCTGCCTGCACAGACAGGGGCCCGGAGCCTGGTCGTCGCAGCACTACATCCTGCGCCACCTCACGGACCTGGACATCCCCTCCTACCTCGTCGGACAGGGATGCAACGGGCTGATCGGCTCGATCGAACTCGCCGCCTGCTACCTCCAGGCCGTCCCCGAACGCACGGCTGTCCTCGTCACCGGCGCTGACAACGTGGGCTCTCCTCACTTCAACCGCTGGGCCTCCCTGGACAACGGTGTCGTCGCCGACGGGGCAAGCGCGGTCCTGCTCACCAAGCAGCCGGGTTTCGCCAGGATCCTGTCGATCAACAGCGGGTCCACCGCGGAGGTCGAGGAGCGATACCGCGACGAAGAGTTCCCTCCGGTGACCGACGGCGGGCCCGCGGACACCGAGGACCGGCCCGCGACGGCCCCGCAGCCCCTGGACGAGGCGATCTCGGAAGCCGTGGGCCGCCAAGGGGAACTGCGCACGGAACTCGCGTTGCGCACAGTGGCCGAGGCCGACCTCGACATGGGCGACATCACTCGCGTGGCCCACATTTTCACCGGTCGGGAGAGCTACCTCAAAGGCATCCTCGCCCCCATGGGCCTCCGCGCTGAGCAGGGACTGCTGGATTTCGGACGACAGTTGGGGCACATGACGGTCAACGATCAGATCGTCGGCCTCAACCATCTCGTCGAGACGAACCAGGTGAGCGCGGACGACCACATCCTCATCGTGGCGCACGGGGGCGGTGTCTCGATCACCTGTGCCGTGGTCCGCATCGAGTACCTGCCGGCCTGGGCCGCCGACCGCACCTGAGTCCACACGCGGTGCGGTGTCCGGCAGCCGACCAGGCAGTCGAACGGCGCCGCGCCGAGGACAGCGACATGCCGCGCGGGCCCTGCCCGACCTCGTTCGGGTCATCTGGGCTGACTCGAGCGAGGCCAAGAATCACCCTCCCGCAACGGTCCGGCCCGGCATCGGCTCGGCGAGCGCGGCACGCCGGGCCGGCGCGCGGAAGGGGTCGGCGAAGTACTGCGTCTCGTGCACCACGTGCTGGTCAGCGAATTCCATGATGCTCACCGAGTACGAAGGCGCACCGTCGTAGGTGATGATGCATTCGCTCACCCACAGATGCGCACGGCCGGTGATCCGCCGGACGGCGAAGTGCCGCTCGGCAGGGTGCTCGCCGCGCTGTGCCGAGATCGCCGCGCGGCCCCGGAACCGCTCACCTGACTGTGGGTAGTCCAAAATCGCGTCCGTGGCGTAGATGGCATGTTCGGCTTCGGTGTTCCCGCGTTCCGAGGCCCGCCAGTGCTCCTCGATCGCGGCCCTGGTCCGGGAGTCAGCATCCATGGCACCGTCCTTCCGTAACGGTGCCAGCCTAGGCACTGCGGGCCGCGGCCGGTCCGGGGCCAGGCGGACGTGGGCGGCAGAGTTCACCCTTTGGCCGGACCGGAGGGCGGCAGCCGTCCACCGTGGCAGCGGCGTCGAACGACCGTTGTCCGGCTTATCCGTCTGCGGTTCGTTCTGTGACGAGCAAGTCTTGGCCGTCAGTCGCCAGACCTGCCCCAGAAGGCGATCAGGGTGTTCGCTCCATCGGCGTCCTTCAACGGCCTGCACCATGCCGACCAACGCGGTATGTCCCACAGTCCCTCGGAGCCGGGGTGCCGTGCGGCGTAGCGCTCCTGGGCTCGTTCGAAATCTCCTCGGGCCGGCTCCACGGTTCCGAAGAACTCGATGGATTCCTCGTCTGTCAGTGGGCGCACGGTGTGGGAATCGTCGTACGCCTCGGCGTCGATCACGTCCCACACGTCGATGACGGTGTGTGTTCCTTCGCTGCCGAAGGTCTCGTCTTCCCAGAGGCCATCGAGATCTCCGACGGAGGTGAACGGCTTGCCTGCGGGCTGCATCCCGTCCCCATAGGTTCCGTAGTCGAACAGCTTTTCGAACTCGCGCTGCCGCACGGTGGCCAAAGCCGCCGCGACATCTCCGCCATAGGGCTCGATGTACCGCCACGATGACGCGCCCACCCCAGCTCCTGCCCTTCGCCGAACCGTGACTGTCGGCACGGACCCTACCCGTCGACTTCGGCAGCGTGGCGGGCGTTCCGAGTCCGTCCGGCACGCCGAGTGCTGCCGTACGCCACGTGGTCCCGGCCCTCGGCCGGCAGGCCGCGTTCGAGGCGGGCTCCGGAGCGGACGAGGGCGACGCGGCGAGTGCGTCGACGGCACACCCCAGCTCCGCCGAGCCTGGGCGGATTCCACGAGCCGATCCAGTGTTCAGCATCCGAGCGACATGAGGGCTCCCACGGCGATATACCGTGTGGCCATGTCGGTGTTCATGCAACAGCTACCCGCCCTGATCGGCGTGGTCATCGGTGCCCTCGGATCGTACCTGGCGAGCACGCGAGGCGACCAAGCCCGCTTCCGCCGCGAGCAGGCGGCCCGTTGGGACGAGAAGCGGCTGACGGCCTACGCCGACTACGCCAGGTCGCTGAAGAAGAGTGTCACCCTGGCATACCGGATCGCGGCACACCTCGGCAACGACCCTCACCCGTACCCCCTGTCGCCCGAGGAAGCGGCGCCGCACCTGGCCGATGCCACTGAGGCCCGGGACCCGGCCGGGGAGGCACTGCTGATGCTTGGCACCCCGGACGTGGTAGAGAAAGCCCGTGAGTGGGTCGTCGTGGTGATGGAGATGGAAGGATTCCTGCGAGACCAGACGCATGGCCCGCAAGCCTGGTCAACCATGCTCAAGCGCCAACGTGCCGCACGTGAAAGGTACTACGCGGCCGTCCGCCGTGACCTGGCGCTTCCACCCGGCCATTCCGGGGAATGGCGACTTGCCCCACTCCGGACCTCCTGAGTACCCACCGCCATGGCGGCCCGGGCTGTTGAGCGCGAGGGCCACAACCCAGCTCGCCCCTGGTGCACCTGCCTGGCCGTCGACGGCTGCCGGCGCCGGCTGACGTTCAGCTCTCCCCGGGCGTACGCCGACCGTCTGTTGACCGCGCAGCGCCATGGCGCGCCATGTCACTCATGAGCACATCATCGAATCCACATGGCCCGTACCTGCTGTGATTGCGTAGAGTTTGCTGCGGTCCCACCGCCGTCCCTGTGGACAGTGCCCATCCTGAACTCGTGGTAATGCTCCTGGACGGCTGTGGCGGTGTCCGGAGTGAGGATTGCCCGGACACCGCTGAACCGTGCTGCTATCGCTGGTGTGTCACCATCGGGACTGCCAGTACAGCGAGTTGAACGTGGCGCGGAGTGGTGCCGCTCCACTGCGCGTACCCGTCCATGTTCTGCCGCTGTCATGGGAGTACCGCAGGGGCCACCAACCGTAGGCGATTGTCCGCAACTGGCTGTGCCCGATGTTGGTCGAACTGGCATAGCGCACCAGATGCTGTGCCTTGTCGACGACCGGGGTTGTGCTACCGATGCCCACATCGCTGTCGGCTTCCGAACCGATGAGCGTCCAGTCAGTGCCCTGTGCGGATTTCGGTAGTGCAGTGGCATGCAGCCAGCGCATGAAGGCGGACTCGGAGCGCATGTCTTCGCACTGACGGTTGACCGGAACGGCTGAACAGATGAGATCTGAGATCCAGGCACCGTGGTGGGGGGTGCCGAGGGTGACCGCGTCTTCGACATAGATGTAGGGCGGCCACCCTCGCATGTGGCGCTCGGTGCCCGTCAGAGCCGCCCGGATGATGAGGCCGCCCATGGAGTGGCCTACGAGGTCGACGCTCCGTCCGTACCGGGAATCCCTGTTGTGGATTTTCCACGCCAGGCGACGCCCCAACTCCATGAGAGGGAGGTCGCGGGTGCCGTCACGGGTGCCGTCACGGGTGCCGCCGTGCTTCCTGACCAAGGTGAGGTCACAGCGCGTATCGCCGTTGTAGAACCCCACTTGGACGAACTTTCTCCACCCCCAGCGCTTCATGGCCCGTTCGGCGGTGTTCCAGCGGGACGCGCAGCTGACCCCGGGGCCGTCGTCGTTGAGTTCCGGCGGGTCGTATCCCTTGACCATGTAGAGCGTCTCGTTGGTGCTGTTGGTACGTGGTGGTGGTGTGGGGCCTGGATCGGCGAATGCACCTGTGGCACCGGTGAGCACCGTGACCAGACACAGCGCCATGATGCTGAAGAACTTCCCTGGATATCTCACGCTTCCCCTCCGTTACGTGCGTATCGGCTCAAGCCACCGGGATGCTGGTTGCGGCACTGCCACCGAGCCGTCCGAAAGCCCACCCCGCACGATGGTGACCGCACCACGAAATGTGCCCGCAGGCCCGCGGCACGTCCTTGTCTTTCCGCGCCGAGCAGTTGACTATCCACGCACGAGCCGTGCCAGCGCTTCTGCGAGGGCCTGTTCGGCCTCGCCTGTGCGGTGACCTACTGGACGGCGGCGGAAACTCGGAGACCAGCCGACCTCGTCCACTGCGTCGATACGGCGCCTCGGCCCGTCGGACGGTTACCGGGCCGCCCGAGGGAGGACCGGAAAAGGGTTCGCGAGCAAGTGACCGTCTGGTACTTCCCGTCCGATGAATACGCCTACCGGCTCGACCACCAGATGGGTGACACTGCAGACGACCTGACGTGTAACGCACGAAGCGGCACCGGACCGTACGCCGACTCAGCGCCGCCCGCTGCGGCCCCCACCGACTTGCTGACTCCTCAATTGACCAGAGGACGATGAGTCCCCGATCTGTACGAATCATGGATTCGTCGTCAGTGCGGGCGTCAGCGAATACTGCACGCTCAAACGCCGGCACAAATAGGAAACCCCCGGCCAAAGAACCGAGGGGAACCCTTTGAATTCGAGCTTAGAGGATGTCTCATGTGGTGAGTTTCGCGAGCTTCTTGTAGCAGGTGAGGGCGGCTGCGAGGCCGAGGAAGGCGAGGAAGTGGGAGCCTTTT